>NZ_CP025987.1:3165000-3530000 GCF_005222245.1 Marinomonas sp. FW-1
AACAACAGCTTAGCGATACAAACTACGAAATTCCTGCACCAGAGGCCCTAGTAAAAAAAGTCAGTCCACCAACGTTTAAAACACAAGCGGTTGAAGTCAAATCGGGCGACTCTTTATCAAAAATTCTATCTAAGGCCGGTATATCTGCACAGGATATATACAAAGTCTCTCAAGCAGATAAAAAACAAAAAACACTCCTTCAAATGAGACCCGGCCAAGAGATCAACTTTACAACAAACGAAGTTTCTGGCGAGCTTACTCACTTAACTCTCGTTCTAAATAGGTTAGATAGCGTTACCTTTGAAAGGAATGATGACAAATTTTCTAGATCTGAAGCATCAAGAACACCAGAGGTTAACCAGACGTATAAAGAAGCGGAAATCAATAGCTCTTTATTTGTAGATGGTTTAAAAGCAGGCATAGACCAGCCTCTTTTAATTGAACTAGCCAATATCTTCGGCTGGGATATCGACTTTGCGTTAGATATTCGCAAAGGAGATAGCCTAAGCGTGCTCTATGAAGAGAAGTTTCTTGATGGTGAAAAAATTGGAAATGGCAACATTATCGCAGCCCAATTTATCAACAATGGCCGAACCTATCAGGCAATTAGATTCCAAACCGAGAAAGGAGCCAGCTACTATACTCCAGATGGTTTAGCGATGAGAAAAGCGTTCATAAGAACGCCTGTTGACTTCACTAGGATTTCATCAAAATTCAACCCAAATCGTTTACACCCAATTTTCAAGACAAGTCGACCACACAGAGGTGTTGACTACGCCGCCGCAAGCGGAACACCGGTTAAAGCTGCTGGCGATGGTAAAGTGTCATTTGCAGGCAAACAAAATGGCTATGGAAATGTCGTCATCATCGATCATGGCAAAGGGTACCAGACACTTTATGCACACCTAAAAGGATTCGCCAGAGGCACTAAACGTGGTGCAAGAGTAAAACAAGGACAATTTATTGCCTATGTAGGACAAACCGGTTGGGCAACAGGGCCTCATCTACATTATGAATTTAGGATCAACGGCACTCACAAAAATCCTGTCACCGTTAAACTACCTAACGATGATCCTATGCCTAAGAAGGACTTACAAAAGTATCTTCCTTATGCAAAGCAAGTCGTTGCGACGCTAGCGAACTCGCACTCCCCTACCTTTGCACAAAAGCTAGCTTCATTAAAAGATTAACGCAGGCATAAAAAAAGCAGCCATATGGCTGCTTTTTACATGTCACAACAAGATTAAATTGCGCTGTTAACAAACTCGATCAACTGAGATTTAGAAACCGCACCAACTTTAGTTGCAGCCACTTCACCGCCCTTAACAATCAGCAAAGTAGGAATACCACGAACATTGTATTTTGGCGCTGTCTCTTGGTTTTCATCAACATTCAGCTTAACCACTTTAATTTTGCCCGCGTATTCAGCCGCTACGTCTTCTAGAACAGGTGCGATCATTTTGCAAGGTCCACACCAAGGAGCCCAAAAATCCACAAGAACTGGGATATCTGAATTCAAAACCTCTTCTGCAAATTGCGCGTCAGTAATCTGAACTGTATTTTCACTCATATATAAGTTCCTTAAAAAATCTCTTTACCTAATGAATGGGGCTAGTGTACCACTAAATCATGAGGGTAAAAATGTGTTCAAACAAATTAAAATAATAGAAAAAAACTATAATAACAAAGAACGAATAGCCGTTGGTAACTCCAACAGTGAATGGACTTCCGCATGCGAGCGAGCCCCCCATTCATCCTCCCAGCGTTGAGCACCATGACGATTAAACCAAACACTTCTCGCTCCAGCATTTGATGCTCCAAACACATCATCAACTGGGTGATCACCGATATGGATGATATCCGTCAGGTCAACACCCGCCTGTTTCGCTGCCATAGAAAAGACATCTACAGAAGGTTTAGCAACACCTAGTTGATCGGCACGAACAGCAAAATCAAAATATTGCCCTAGACCAACATAAGGATGAAACACATCGGCATTGCCATTCGTAATAACAGCCATTGAGTATTCTTGGCTCAAGGCTTCCAAAACATCAACAGCATGTGGATAAAGATCCACTTTCTGCCGCCATTCACAAAAGTGCGCCAAGGCAGCACTTGCTACAGAATCCGCTTCCTCTGATGGCAAGCCGAATTGTTTTAAAGCAAGTTTATAAATAGCCAAACGTATTGCCGTTAAATTCGGTGCAATCTCAGGATTTGACAGTATAACTTGGCCTTTCAGCTCTTCTCGAACAGAAAAAGGGAACTGACGGGAGAAACCAGGGAAGCGAGTTTCAAACCAAGACTCCATTGCATATTCAGCACGGGTAATAACAGGAGAAACATCCCACAAAGTGTTATCTAAATCGAAGGTAATCAACACACTCATGGCAGTAGCCTCAATAAAATTGCACTTAACAAATCAGCAACGTATTGAAGAAACAAAGCCCCCTTCTCTTTATCAAAAGCAGATTTACTTTCCGCCCCCAACACAAGAACACCACACCTTTTGATTTCACCACCCGCTCTAGACAGTAATGGCAAAACAGCAACAGACTTGATCGAAGAGGCATCATCAGCAAAAAGGTAGTTCATTTCATTAGCTGGCAGTACGCCACAAAAACAATCAGAGAAACCTGCGGTATGAGACAAAAATGCATCATCTTCCACTAGCTGATGAGTCCTAATAGCACTATCAGGAAACTCACCATACAAGATAAGCGCATGGTGAGACACTTCAAAATCATCGCGCACCATGTCATCAATAACAACAGCAAGATCGTCTAAAGAGCTGCAATTAAGACCTGCTAAAACGAGGCGACGACTCTTTTGCATAGTCGCTTCATTATCGCGAGCAACTTCAACTAAACGCTCAAACTGACTGCGGTAATCCGCAGTCGTCTTTCGCAATAAATTCACTTGATACTCAAGCAACGAAATCACTTTTCCATTAACTGGATGAGGAAGCGTCAGGCTCTCCAACAAATCAGTATGCCGGCTAAAAAAGTCCGGTTTTTGTGACAAATATTGAACAACATCGTCTTCGCTCATAATTCCTCTATAGGTAAATTTGACCTTCGAATACTTTCTCTGCAGGGCCTGTCATCAGAATAGGCAGCCCCTCACCCTGCCATTCAATATGCAAATCACCACCACGTAGGTGTGCAGTGACTTTAGGTGACAACCAACCTTGCTTAATTCCAGCAACTACAGCAGCACAAGCACCAGTGCCGCAGGCTTGAGTTTCACCCACGCCACGTTCAAATACACGTAAATTGATTTCATCAGGGCTAACAACCTGCATAAAACCTACATTCACTTTACGAGGAAAACGTTCATGACACTCTATTAAGGCACCAATATTGGCGACCTCACTGTCAATGAGCTGATCCACTTTAATCACAGCATGAGGATTACCAACAGAGACAGGTGTAATGAAATATTCCGTATCACCAGCCATGACACTATAAAGCCCATCACAAGGCTCCGCAGTAAATGGCAAATCTTCTGGTGCAAAGCTTGGCTCGCCCATATCTACCGTAACAAGACCACCATCCAGCACACGTAACTGAATAGCGCCACGCTTTGTCTCGACGTTAATGATACGTTTATTGGTTAATTCACGATCTAAAACAAACTTAGCAAAGCAACGAGCACCGTTTCCACAATGCTCCACTTCACTGCCATCAGAGTTATAAATGCGGTAACGAAAATCCATATCTGGATTCATCGGAGGCTCGACAACTAGAAGCTGGTCAAAACCGATCCCCCAATTACGATCACTCAATCTTTCGATTTGTTGTTTATTAAAAAACACTTTACGAGACACAGCATCAACAACAACAAAGTCATTACCTAGACCATGCATTTTGGTAAATTTCAATAACACGGCGCACTCCTCAGTCTGGCAAAACTTGCTCACCAGCTAGCTGATGCTCAATCGTTTCACGAGCACGAATTAAATGCGTTGTGTCACCATCAACCATCACCTCTGCTGCGCGATTACGGCTGTTGTAGTTTGACGCCATAGTAAATCCGTACGCCCCAGCAGAGCGGACAACCAAAAGATCACCGGCCTGAATATCTAATTCACGGTCTTTACCTAAAAAGTCCCCTGTTTCACAAATAGGACCAACAAGGTCATAACTGCGTTTACCTTCAGGAGTCGGTAGCAAAGACACTGGAACAATATTCATCCATGCGCCATATAAAGAAGGTCGAATAAGGTCGTTCATTGCGCCATCAATAATGGCAAAGTTTTTATGCGGCGTGCATTTTAAAAACTCAACTTGCGTTAATAAAACACCCGCATTTGCAGCGATAGAGCGACCCGGCTCGAAGGCCAATTGGAAATCCATGCCTTTTACTTTATCTAATAAAAGTTTGGCGTATTCTGCAGGTTCTGGTGGCACTTCATCACGGTAACGAACACCCAGGCCACCACCAAGATCAAGATGCTTGATCTTAATCCCTTCGGCAGAAAGCTCATCCACCAGACCGATTAAACGATCAAAGGTATCCAAAAAAGGCTTAAGCTCTGTTAACTGAGAACCAATGTGACAATCGACCCCCATAACATTTAGGTTAGGTAATTCATGTGCAATTTTATAAATACGTACTGCGTCTTGTATATCAATACCAAATTTGTTTTCTTTTAATCCAGTAGAAATATAAGGGTGCGTTTTGGCATCCACATCTGGATTAACGCGCAAAGAAACGGGGGCTATTTTGCCCATTTCACCCGCAACCTGATCCAGCCGATACAGTTCCGCTTCAGATTCAACATTGAAGCAATGAATACCGACTTCAAGCGCTCGACGCATTTCAACGGCTTGCTTACCTAAACCTGAAAACATCACTTTTGATGGATCACCACCAGCTTTTAAAACTCGCTCCAACTCACCAACAGAAACGATGTCAAAACCTGATCCAAGTCGAGCTAATACATTCAATATCGCAATATTAGAGCAAGCTTTTACGGCATAACAAATTAACGTCGGGTGCGATGCAAACGCATCTGCATAGGCTTTGTAATGTCGTTCTAACGTAGCACGAGAATAGACATAACAAGGCGTACCGTACTGATTAGCGATCTCTGATAAAGCAACATCCTCTGCATGCAGAGTTTGATTTGTATAATTAAAAAAATCCAAAGGGGAATCCTCAGCTATAAAGACGATTCTTGTTGCGACACAGCAGCATCATTTGGCAAATAAAGAGCACCTTTATTTCCACAAGAGGCCAAAACAACAGCCAAAACACATACTAAAGCCCACTTAGACATCATCTTATCTCTTCTATTTTTGATTAAGACAGTATACCTTGCAGCCAGTTCGTTTCCCAACCCCAGCGAGTTAATTACCGTGATAATCTTTTCAAAGCACTCTTTCATCGGATTTAACATGCGCGCGAGCTTGAATTTGGTATATTAACCTCAAGCTATAAAAGGTACTGGATTAACTTGGACTCAAATATTCCCAACATCAATAAAACGCCAACAGCAAGAAGCGCTATGAGAAACAAGATTGCCCCATGGATGGCTGCACTTGTCTGTGCCATCGCAATACACATACTCATACTCGAAATATCAGAAAACCAACATTGGTTTGATATCGACACACAACCCTCAAACTTTCAATTATTGCTCTTACCGGCACAAAACAACGAAAACGATCAACCCGAAGAAAGCGATACGTTTGCACAAGATCAAGAAATGGCATTGCCTGATATGCCAGAAGAGCCCCAACCCGCAAACGCGGAACAGGTTGAACCTGCATCAATCGATAATTCTGGAGCTCCAACAGGCAAAGAACTCAGTGAAAGAACAACAGCATTTGATCCTGAAGAGATCATTAGCAACATGGATAATCCGCCTGAAGATTCAAGTGGCGAATTACAGGAAGACGGATTACAGAGTACTGAACAGGACTCCATTTTCGCCCAGCAACAGCTGAACTTAGATAAACCAGAACTTCTTGATTTATCAAAAGTATCTTTATCACCAGAAGCAAGCAATGAATCGTTAAGCGGTGTTTTCTCCGCAGAACTACGAGAGAAAATTGAAGAATCTAAAAAAGCACAGAAAGAGTATTTAAAAGGTTTAACAAAAGAAACGGACTACCCCGTTACCAAAGATGCCGATGGCACACGCTACGTTAATATAAAAGGCGTATGCTGGCGACTGCCTAAAGAAGGCAGCAATGAAAGCTGGGCAATTGTGTTTGACGGTTGCGGAGTTAAATCTAAGCTTTTTCACTTTGAGTTAAATATTTCACCAAGCGTCTTTACCAATGAGCTGTTAGGACCAGACTCACCATTCAATCTTAACCAGCCAGTTCAGTAATTGGTCTGAACTATTTACTCTCAAAAAAAACGGCTCCCAGAAGGCAGCCGTTTTTAATCATTTCATTTCACGATTTTACACAGTTTACCGTTTTGCAAGATCCGCTTTAGCACGCTCAACGGCTTCTAACACTTGAGCTGGAGCGGTTCCACCAATATGATTACGCGCTGCAACCGAACCTTCAAGCGTCAAGACATCAAAAACATCCGCTTCGATCATGTCGCCAAAAGATTGGAGCTCTTCCAATGTCATTTCAGATAAATCTTTACCTTCCTTAACTCCGTAACCTACTGCTTTACCCACAATTTCATGAGCATCACGAAAAGCCACACCGTGGCGAACTAAGTAATCTGCCAAATCCGTCGCCGTAGAGAAGCCGCGACGAGCCGCTTCATACATATGTTCTTTACGAGACTCAATCGCAGGAATCATATCTGCGAAGGCGCGCAATGAACCTTTCAACGTATCCACGGTATCAAACAATGGCTCTTTGTCTTCTTGGTTATCTTTGTTATACGCCAAACATTGCGACTTCATCAAAGTTAACAAGCCCATCAAATGACCATAGACGCGACCCGTTTTACCACGTACCAATTCTGGTACATCAGGGTTTTTCTTCTGCGGCATAATAGATGAGCCAGTGCAGAAACGGTCAGGCAGATAAATAAAGTTAAACTGAGCAGACACCCACATCACCATCTCTTCCGCCCAACGAGACATGTGCATCATGATGATAGAAGCAGTTGCTGTAAATTCGATGGCAAAATCGCGATCACTCACAGAATCCAAAGAGTTATAAGTCGGACGTTCAAACCCTAGCAACTCTGCCGTCATGTGACGATCAATCGGATACGTTGTGCCAGCAAGTGCCGCAGCACCAAGCGGCAGAATATTAATGCGTTTACGACAATCAGCTAAGCGCTCGTAATCACGCTGCATCATTTCGTACCAAGCCATTAAATGGTGGCCAAAAGTGACAGGCTGAGCCGTTTGTAAATGCGTAAAGCCAGGCATAATAGTATCGGCTTCTTTTTCCGCCAAACTCAAAATACCTTGTTGTAGACGAGTCACTTCTTCCATCAAGAAGTCCACTTCGTCACGCATATAAAGACGTATATCCGTCGCTACTTGGTCATTACGAGAGCGGCCAGTGTGCAGTTTTTTGCCAGTAATGCCGATCTTCTGCGTCAAGCGAGCCTCGATGTTCATGTGAACATCTTCTAATTCAACAGACCACTCAAACTCACCGCGCTCAATTTCACCCTCTATTTCAGTCAGACCCTGAATAATCTGATCTCGTTCTTCTGCCGTCAAAACACCAACGCTAGCAAGCATTTTGCCATGCGCAATTGATCCTTGAATATCCTGTTTTGCCATACGTTGATCAAACTCAACAGACGCGGTAAAACGCGCAACAAACGCATCGACAGGCTCAGAAAAACGACCACCCCATTGCTGGTTCGTGGTTTTATTAGTATCAGTCATTCGGTTGGTTCCCACACAAATTCAAACAGCTGCCAAGAGTACATTAAGCGCCTCGACTTATAAAGCATTGAAAGATGACGGAGTCCTTCTTAGCGAGTATCATTGAGTCAGAAAATTGGAAGGCATTTATCCATCTACAAGCTATTAGGAGATGAAGTGAAAGATAAAATTGTGATCGCAACCAGAGAAAGTCAGTTAGCCCTTTGGCAAGCCAACAATGTCAAAGCGCAACTAGAAAGCCTCTACCCAGACATGACAGTAGAGTTGCTGGGCATGACAACAAAAGGCGATCAAATTTTAGATTCACCCCTTTCTAAAATCGGTGGAAAAGGTCTTTTTGTTAAAGAATTAGAAAGTGCGCTTATGGATGGTCGAGCAGACATTGCTGTTCACTCCATGAAAGATGTGCCAATGGCCTTCCCTGAAGGGCTAGGTCTTGCCGTGATTTGTGAACGAGAGGACCCCAGCGATGCTTTTGTTTCCAACAAAGTAGACTCTCTAGATCAATTACCCAGTGGCTCTGTCGTGGGAACCTCCAGCTTACGACGCTCCTGCCAACTAAAAATGAATCGCCCTGACTTGATCATCAAAGACCTACGCGGCAATGTGAATACACGCTTAAGAAAAATGGACGATGGTGAATACGACGCAATTATTTTGGCAACAGCAGGATTAGTGCGTTTAGAAATGTTTGACCGTATCCGCCAGAGAATTCCTGCCGAAACCAGTTTACCCGCAGGCGGACAAGGCGCGATGGGAATAGAATGTCGCTCTGATGATGTGCAAACCATTCAACTACTAGCCCCATTACAACATGAAGAAACCGCTATTCGCGTGATCGCTGAACGAGCAGTCAATGAGCGTCTTAATGGTGGTTGTCAGGCTCCTATCGCTTGCTTTGCAACACTAAATGACGACACGATTTGGCTAAGAGGATTGGTTGGCAGCCCAGACGGTAAAACCATGATTGAAGGAGAAATCCGAGGCCATAAAGACGATGCGAAAGCACTCGGTGTGCAATTAGCCGATGATTTACTTGCTCGTGGTGCTGACGTCATCCTCGATGCTTTGTACAAATAAAATAGGCGAAACATTGGTGCAAGACTGTCATATTCTTATTACTCGACCAGAGCCTGAAAACACGCTTAGCTGCGAACGTGTTCGCCATCATGGTTGGTCTGCGATCCCCCTCCCCATGCTTGAGATAGCGCCAATCGAAGAGAACGACAGAAAAGCGGCTATTCGAGCTCAAATATTTGATATCGACACATTCGACTACGTCATATTTGTTAGCAAAAATGCAGCTCGAATCGCTTGTGACTGGCTAGATGACTGTTGGCCAATGTTGCCCGCCAATGTTCATTGGATCGGAATTGGACAAGGCACCACTCAAACATTGATAGATGAAGGCGTCCCCGCTTTGTCTAATCCAGGACACACCACAGAAGCCTTACTTGAATGGTTAAAACCTGCCAGAATGAAAGACCAGAAAATTCTGATCATTCGAGGGGAAGGCGGACGACCAGAGCTTGGCAATAAATTAGAAGAACGAGGCGCAAAAGTCAGCTATCTTTCACTATACGATAGAAAAAAACCACGTTATTCTGCTCAAACTTTCGTCATGTTACCCGATATTAATTTAATATGGGTTACCAGTGGTGAAAGCTTAGCCAATCTTTCAGAATACGTAACACGCCATATGCCACACTGGAAGTCACTCCCCATACTCACGCCGAGTAGCAGAGTGAACCAACAAGCAATAGATATGGGTTGGGTAAACGCCACATGCGCAAATGGTGCAGACGATAACAGCTTAATCAAAGCGACGGAACTTCATACAGGACAACAGAATGACTGAGAGCAACCAGCAAGAGAAACACCCAAAAGATGCGATTGAAGCCACTCCTGTCACGGCAAAAAAAGATAACGCCGATCAGTCAAGTTCTCCAAAATCAAAAAACGAACCTACGTCAACAAGCAATCTATTAGGCTCTCTTGCATTAGGTCTATCAACTATTGCCGTAGCGACCAGCGGTTGGCTTTATTTCCAAAGCACTCAGACCACTCTTCCACAAGACGTCCAACAACTGATTGCGCAGCAAAATACGCTAAGCAGTAAACTTTCGAGTAATACACTGAATCAATCTCAGCTAAGCGAGCTCACCAAAAAAGTAAGCTTATCCGAACAAATGATTCAGTCGCAAAAAGAGCAGTTAATTGCCCAACAAACTCTGCAAAATGAAAAGCTGCAATCACTTCAAGCCAAACTTAATCGCCTAAGCAATACCACCAAAGAAGATTGGAAGTTAGCGGAAGCAGAATATTTAATTCGCCTTGCAAATCAGCGACTATTACTAGAAGCCGATAGCAGTGGAGCCGCCTCTCTGTTGTCAAATGCAGACGATATTCTAAACGAATTAGAAGACCCTATTGTATTTGCAACACGAAAAGCGCTCGCCAAGGACATTCAAGCCCTAAAATCGATTAATCAATTTGATTTAGAAGGCGCATACCTGCAACTGAATGCTCTTTATGACAGTGTCGCCTCTCTACCTCAGCGAGAGCCATCGAAAGAGTGGCAGACCAATACATCAGAAACATTACCTGAAAACACAGACAGTGAAAGCACATCTGTTAGCAGCGTTAAATCAGCACTCGACAGTTTTTGGGCATCAATACGTTCGTTGGTCGTCATTAATTACAATCACAAACCAATCAAAGCCTTGCTGCCACCAGCGGAGTACCAACAACTCATTACAGGTCTACAATTACAGCTAGAAGTGGCCCAAGTCGCGTTAATAAAAGGTGAGCCAGCCATTTATCAACAAGCGTTATCTCGCGTCGCCAAAGCGACAACAGAGCACTTTGAAACTCAGTCAAATACGGTTACAACATTCTTAGCCAGCCTCACGGCCTTACAACAGTTGAATCCATCACCAGAATTACCACTCCCTAGAGAATCATTAATGTCGATGAAATCATTAATGAAAGAATGGAATAATCGTGGCTTCAATAAAGCAGATTCGTCTAATAATACGGAACAATCTCAAACAGAAAGCGAAAACAAAGTTAAAAGTTTAGATATGGCGACACCTCAGACCGACGAAGGAGATAATGCATGAGAAAGCTCCTCTTCTTACTTGTCATTATGATGGCCGTCGGTGGTGTCTTGGGCTTGCTTATGCGCCAAGACAGTGGCTACGTTTTGGTCGCCTACAATGGCGTCACTATTGAAACCAGTTTATGGGTACTGATCGTTGTCATGATTATTGCCCTGTATGTGCTTAGCTGGGTAAAGCGCATACTATTCATCACACTAAGACCAAGCAACTCTCTAGCAAAAGTAACAGGGAATCTCGCACAAAAAAGAGCCTCTCGGAACACCATCCGCGGTATGCTGGAGCTTGTTGGTGGCAACTGGAACAAAGCAGAGAAACTGCTTACCAATAGCGCTGAGAAAGTTCCTTATCCATTAATAAACTACATTGGTGCGGCATACGCAGCCAGTGAGCAAGATGAACATGAACGCTCAAAAGCCCTACTTCGTTTAGCCCATAAATCCACACCGGAAGCAGAGTTCGCTATTGGCTTTGCTCAGAGCCAGATACAAATTAAGCAAGAACACTACGAAGGCGCCCTAGCCTCATTATTACGTTTGCAAAAACTAAAACCTAAACACAGACAAACCTTAAAAATGCTGGTCAGTGTCTACACTCGCCTGAAAGATTGGGATGCTTTATTAGCTCTAACCCCAACACTCAAAAAAGAAGGCATTTTTGATGGCGACAATATGCTCGAGCTAGAAAAAAATGCTTTTTTAGCCATGCTGGATAAAATTAAATTTCGGAATAAGCTTGGCCAGAATAAAAAAGAGCTCGTGTCTGAAGTGGAAAGCCTATGGAACAAGCTAGATACACTGTCTCAAGACGATAGAATGAGACAGCTTTACGCACAAACACTTATCCATTTTGGTGATGATGACAAAGCAGAAAGCTTTATTAGATCAAGTTTAAATGAAAGCTGGTCTGAGGAGCTTATCTATGAATACAGCAATATAAAACAGGATAACCCTAAGAAGTTATTAAACCACTGCGAAAACTGGCTAAAAAAAGAGCCTGCAAGCGCCAACCTTTACCTGGCTTGTGGTCGTTTAAGCCAAGCTATGATGCTATGGGGCAAAGCGCGAGATTACTACGAACAGGCGCTTTCACTGGATAGCCAAAATGAAGCGCTTGCGGAACTTAGCCGTCTCCTTAACGCCATGGGTGACACCAAAGCAAGCCAAGAACTGATGATGATTAATTTAAATCAGGCTAGCCATAACTTAAAACCACTGCCCCTACCTTAGAAATAAGGCATAAAAAAAAGCGCCGTTGTACACAACGGCGCTTTTTTTATTACCACATCAGGTTATTTGAATCGAACTACCAACTCATGCATGTTATCTGCAACACTTTGCAACGAACGAATACTATCACTCGATTGGTTCGATTTTTCAGAGCTTGCCACGGACAAATCAGAAATACGTACAACTTGCCTGTTAATATCTTCTGACACATGAGCTTGCTCTTCGACTGCAGCCGACATTTGCATCGCCATCTCTGAGATATTTGAAACAGCGCTTACAATGTTTGCAAACGAGTTTTCCATCTCGATGATTTTTTCCAAACCTTGCGCTGCATCTTGTTTGCCTTGGTTAGCAATAGATACTGAGCTTTTTGCGCCACTTCGAAGGGTCTCTATAATATGGTGAATGTCTTTGGTTGACCCTTGTGTTCTTTGCGCCAGTTGTCGAACTTCGTCTGCAACCACCGCAAAACCTCGACCATGCTCACCCGCTCGGGCAGCTTCAATAGCCGCATTCAAAGCCAAAAGATTGGTTTGTTCTGCAATCTGATCAATCATCTGCGCAACTTGTGCAATTTGCTCAGAACGGTCGGCCAATTCTTGTACCGTAGCCCCAATATCATCAACCGTGTCACTCAACTTACGTATTGAGTGTCGAGTCTCTTCAACGATCTTCTGCCCACTTTCAGCAGATTTAGAAGAAGACTTAGCGCTATCCGCCGTCATTTGAACATGCTCGGCAACATCATTAATCGTTGTTGTCATTTGTTGCATTGCGGCAGCAACATCTTGAGTTTCATGTTGCTGGCTAGCCATGCCTTTCGTCGTTTCAAGAGTCAATGCCAGCCCTATTTTAGACTGCTCGGAAACCTTTAAAGATTCATCTTCAAAACGCGTTAATACCGCATCCATCCTTGATATCAAGCTCTTTATACCAACATCTAGCGTAGCAACCTCTAAGCTTCGATCAGAGTAGGTAATACCAGCCAATGGATGAAGGAAGGACGTAGATAAGCGCTTCCTTAATGTCGACTGCAATTGAACACTGTTTAGTACAAACAGGCCATTTACCAACAAACTTGTTCCAGCTAGAACCCCCAAGCCATAAAGAATATTGACGCTTCCTGCCGCCGCAGCCAAAATAAGACCACCAATAGGCAGCAATACTTTCCATGACATAAAGGGGCGCGGCAACACATTTTTACCGCTAACAATGCGCTGATACACCTTTTCAGCTCGTACTACATCTTCTCGTTTGGGCACCGTTCTAACAGACTCATACCCAATGACTTTTCCTGAATCAGTGACAGGCGTCACATAAGCATCTACCCAATAATAATCACCGTTCTTGCAGCGGTTTTTTACCAACCCCATCCAGGCCTTCCCTTGCTTAAGGGTTTCCCACATGATTTGGAACGCCTCTTTCGGCATATCTGGATGACGTACAATATTATGATGACTACCAATTAACTCACTTTTATCAAAGCCGCTAATTTTTACAAAAGCATCATTGCAGTGGATTATTTGACCTTTTAAGTCTGTCGTTGTGATCAATTTTTCATTCTGAGAAAACGTTTTCTCTTGCTTCGTAACAGGCAAATTTTGACGCATAGAAAGCTATCCTTAAAACTTTACATGGGGGGCATTAACTAACCTTCAGTTGAGCATCATAAAATAAGCTTATAGTAAACTCACCCGAATTCTCATTTATCACTTTAGTAAGACTTTATTTAACCAGCGAGTAAAAACGGGCAATAAATATGTAGGTATTTGTAAAGCACCAGCGAGAGGTAAAAACGCGGGTCCTAATAAGACTCCGGCAATACTGTATGTTAATAAGACATTTCGATTACCGGAAGTAATGGCAGCAGTAAGGGCGATCGCCTTACCTTGCTTACGATAAAAAAGGTATGACAATGCAAAAAACAGGCAACACAACCCCGTGGCAATTAGAAAGTAATTCAACGCAATCAGCGGGTCCTGATCAAACAAAAGTCGAAAGCTACCGACCAACCCAAACGGAAAAGCAAACACCAATAAAATAGTGTAAGGCGATATTTTCATCAAAAATCGGCTTAGTGCCTCTTCAGGAAACAAGCGGTGAACCAAAAATGAAAACAACATTGGTCCAAAAATAAACACCATTAACCGAACAAAATAGCCAGACCAATCAAGCTCAACATGTTCTGTTTGAAAAATGATTAGAGTGATGAAAATAGAGACTGGCAAAATCAATGTAGTGGCTATCGTCATCGCCATAGCTTGCAAGCTATCAAAACCTAACGCACGTACAATGGCAGGAGTAGCAAACAAAGAACCCGTTGCAGCCACAGCAACAACCGCAAGCAGAAGATCGGAATCAAATGATAGCCACCAGCCAATAAGACTGACTACAACCATAAATACAGCCGAATGCAAAACCGCATAAAACCAGATTTCTTTACTGCTTATTCGTTTAATTAATTCACTCTGTTTCATTCCCAGCAACGTCAGCGACATTAGGGTAAATAAAACAATAGGCAAGAAAGGGAAAAAAGCGAGCGAAATAGAAGGTAATAAAAAGCCGAGCACGGCAAACACAAACATGAAAGGAAGAGAATTTCGAACGAGGAACAGCAACATGGAGCGATAACCTTAGATAAAATAGTCCATTATAAATATCAGAAGTTATCTAATTATTTTTTAGAACCACAACAAATTTTATTATTTTCAGGTAATTCTGCAAGTTCCACGACCCATCCGGCACGTGCTTGATCAAATGCAGCCCGAAGAGCATTGAGCTCATCACTCGTAACAAGTGCGCCCTCCTTTTTAAAGGCAGCTTGACGAGCCTTAGGAAATTGTATCAGATTATTCTTCATAAACTATCTCTATTAAAGCATTGTCTGGATATCTATCGGCACTCTATGGATAATCTTTAGCAAACGCAATGATGAAGCAGATGGAATCCTTATGAAGTTTTTAATATCACCAGCAAAAACACTGGACCTAACCTCCACTCCT
The DNA here is from genome assembly GCF_005222245.1 of Marinomonas sp. FW-1. NCBI lineage: Bacteria > Pseudomonadati > Pseudomonadota > Gammaproteobacteria > Oceanospirillales > Oceanospirillaceae > Marinomonas > Marinomonas sp. FW-1. The sequence goes on from NZ_CP025987.1 coordinate 3,180,179, forward strand.
AGTATTGATATCGTTAGTGAACCAGAACTTTTGGATGAGTCTCAACAACTCATCAATACGATCAAACCATACTCTCCCGCAGAAATAGCGTCTCTCATGAAGCTGAGTGACAAACTCGCCACGCTCAATGTGTCACGTTATCAAGAATGGCAAAAAGAACACACAGTCAGCAACAGCCGCCCAGCCATTTATACCTTTATGGGCGATGTTTACACTGGGTTGGATGCTTACACATTAAATGAAAGCGATATGAAATACGCCCAAACATCTCTGCGCATTTTAAGCGGACTCTACGGGTTACTAAAGCCATTAGATCTAATGCAGGCTTATCGGCTAGAAATGGGTACTAGCCTTAAAAACGACAGAGGCACTAACCTTTATCAATTCTGGGGAGACATCATAGTAAACAAGATTAACGACACGCTTGAGGAAGGTGAATTGTTGGTCAACCTAGCGTCAAATGAATACTTTAAAGCCGTGAATAAGAAAAAACTTACTTCGCAGTTGATTACGCCAAACTTTCTAGATGAAAAAAATGGTAAGTTTAAAGTCATCAGTTTTTACGCAAAAAAAGCTCGCGGCTTAATGGCGCGCTATCTGATAGAAAATCGCTGCGAAACACTGGATGAACTCAAGGCGTTTGATCTTGCAGGATATCGATACGATGCCCAGCAATCTACCAAGAACAACCCCGTATTCATCCGCCCAGAAAGTGCTCAACCGAAAAAATAGAAGGACCTATGGAAGCAAGCGCTAACGATGGCGCTTGCTTCTAACTCCTAAACATACTGGCCAATCGTCACTCGATCATTGCCACCTAAATCTTGAAAGCTCTCGACCGCAATAAAACCCGCTTCTACAAAACATTTTTGCACAGCGATAGCTTGATCATAGCCATGCTCAAACATCAAATAGGCGCCTTGCTTCATAAAACGAGGTGCAACTTGAATAATATGCTCAATATCTGCCATGCCATGATTTTCAGCAACTAAAGCACTTTTAGGCTCGAAACGCACATCCCCCTGAGACAAGTGCGCGTCCTCTGGATCAATATAAGGAGGGTTAGATACTATAAGGTCAAATAACTCACCACCTTCTAATGATTCAAACCAACTGCTTTGCATAAACGTTGCATTACTCAATTGATTACGCACAGCATTTCTCTTAGCAAGAGCAACTGCCTCTTCAACCAAATCGACACCAACGATAATCGACCTAGGATGCTCTGACGCCAGCGACAAGGCTATTGCGCCTGTTCCAGTACCAAGATCTAGAATGCGATTTACTTTGCTTATATCCAGCACAGACAAAGCCACTTCCACCAGCCGCTCAGTATCGGCTCGAGGAATTAATGTGCAGGGCGCCACTTCCAGATCCAAGCTCCAAAATGACTGCTCTCCCAATAAGTAAGCAACTGGCTCCCCTAACTCTCGACGAGACAACAGGACATTAAACCTTTCACTATCTCTCACACTGACCTTTTTTTCAGGCCAAGTATAAAAATAAGAAGTCGACACAGCCAAGACATGAGCAAGCAACAGCTGTGCGTCCAATAAGGCCGTCTCTGAAACAGAAGAAAGGCGCTCAGAGGCGCCTTTTAATAGTTCATCAATTCGCATGTGCGATGATTACCTTTAATAATTAGTTATCGCCACTCAGTGCTGCCAATTGCTCAGCTTGGAACTCATTCACCAACGGATTAATCAGGACATCCAAATCACCGGTTACGATTTCATCTAACTTATACAAAGTCAGGTTAATACGATGATCTGTAACACGCCCTTGCGGGTAGTTATATGTTCGGATACGCTCTGATCGATCACCACTACCAACCAAAGACTTACGCGTTTCTGATTGTTCGCTGGCTGCTTTCTCTTGCTCTGCAGCTTGCAAACGAGACGCCAGTAATGACATGGCTTTAGCACGGTTCTTATGTTGAGATCGTTCTTCCTGACACTCTACAACGACACCCGTTGGAATGTGAGTAAGACGGATAGCAGAGTCTGTTTTGTTAACGTGCTGACCACCCGCACCAGACGCGCGGAACGTATCAATACGCAGATCAGCTTTATTGATGATGATGTCATCAATTTCATCCATTTCAGGCATGACAGCCACAGTACAAGCCGAGGTATGAATACGGCCTTGAGATTCTGTCGCAGGTACTCGCTGAACTCGGTGCGCGCCAGATTCAAACTTCAACTTTGAATACGCTCCGTCACCGACGATTCGCGCTATGACTTCTTTATAACCACCATGCTCGCCTTCACTCGCGCTGACAATTTCTACTTTCCAACGTTGCGCCTCGGCATAACGAGAGTACATACGGAATAAATCGCCGGAGAAAATAGACGCTTCATCGCCACCAGTTCCGGCACGCACTTCCAAAAACACGTTGCGGGAATCATTCGGATCTTTTGGTAGTAACAATTTCTGCAATACCAACTGAAGCTCTTCTTTTTGCGCTTGACCTGCTTTGTATTCCTCAACCCCCATTTCTTTAATATCAGGGTCGGCATCTGTCATCATCAATTCAGCCTCAGCGATATTTTCATCTATTTGCTGAAACTCATTAAAACATTTAACAACAGGCTCAAGCTCAGCATACTCTTTCGAATAAGCACGAAACAATTCTTGATCCATGATGACTTCAGCAACACCGAGTAGCGCCGCCAATTCATCATAACGATCAGATAAGCTTTCTAATTTTAACTTTATCGATTCTTTCATTTTTTAATTATCTTTTTCTTCGTAGATGCCCAATACATTTGAGGCAATGGTTAATGCATGTTGGTCAGCGTCAGCTCCGGCATCGCGTAAGTAACGCGTTGGCGAGTGAATTAGCTTATTCATTAGACTATGAGCAAGTTTATTAACCACTTGCTCTGGAGACTGTCCCATCTCTAGGCCTTTAAGCGCTTTTTCCAATTCGGTATTTTTTATCGCCTCGGCAGACTGCCTAAAGGCGACTATCAGGTCTGAGACTTTTCTCGACTCAATCACTCGTCGGTAAGAGTCTACCCCTTCTTCAATCATTTGCTCAGCGGCTTTCGCCGCATCTTGCCTTGCTCTAACATTTTCTTCAATCACTGAATGAAGATCGTCAACAGTATATAAGTAAGCATCACTAACTTCGTCGACTTCAGGCTCAATATCACGAGGTACCGCAATGTCGATCAGTAACATCGGAGAATGACGACGTTTTGCCGTGGCACGCTCAACCATGCCTTTACCGATAATAGGCAGCTGACTCGCGGTCGAAGAAATGACAATATCGGCTTGAGACAAATAGTCACCGACCTCACCCAACATGATTGCCTCTGCCTTCAGCTCTGTCGCTAACGCCTCGGCTCTCGCTAATGTTCGGTTCGCAACAATAATGCGCTTGATACCATTTTCTTTGAGGTGTCTGGCAACCAACTCAATCGTTTGGCCTGCACCAATCAGCAAGGCTGTGCTGTTTCTAATATCGGCAAAAATTCGCTGCGCAAGACTGACCGCTGCAAACGCAATCGAAACTGGGTTTTCGCCTATAGCCGTATCGGTTCGAACACGTTTGGCTACAGAAAAGGTGCGCTGAAATAATGATTCTAACTCTGGGCCAATACAAGAACCTTCCTGAGACACCGCGTAAGCAGACTTAACTTGCCCTAAAATTTGAGGTTCACCAAGAATCAAAGAGTCCAAGCCAGATGCAACTCGCATCACATGACGAACACTATCGTCATCTGTGTGCGTATAACAATACTGCTGAAGATCAGACAAGGCGATACCGTGGTATTCCCCCAACCAAGCAATAACGTCACTTGCTTTGGTGAAATCTTCAACAGAACAGTATAGTTCTGTACGATTACAAGTCGAGACAATAACGGCTTCACTGGCTTTTCTTTCAGAGATAAGAGAAGACAAAGCATCAATCATTTTCTCGGGCGCAAAGGCGACGCGCTCACGTATCGAAACTGGCGCTGTTTTGTGATTTACACCTACAGTAATTAGCGGCATTCAGGACTCTTATCAAAGATCGAGATCTTAAGGTAATGACAGAAGCAAGCATTGCTCCAACATGACTCTTTACATAAAGAAGACACATTATACGAGAAATTCGCTTTTTTTCGCACCCCATATGATCAATAAAAGTAATAGGATTAGTTTATAGTTATGACTGACATAACGATCCGCTAACGATACCATAAGGGCTATATGAATTTAGCATCGAGAAAAAATATGCCTGCTGTTTTTAGGCTGACACAAAAAGTACAACATACGCCTTATAAAAAAGGGCTACTAACCCTAGTGGCTACGCTTAGCGTCACTCTTCTCAGTGCGTGCAGTCATAATACGATATCGGAAGACATTGAATCACTAACGCCTGAAGAACGATCCCTCGTCATTAAAGCAAGCAACGATGACATCGAATCTCTTCTGAACGCCGAATTTATGCTACAAAGAGAAGGCCCTAACAAAGCCTTTGAATCGTTTTATGAGTTAGCGAACAAATCAAAGGATCTCGCTCTTATAAAAAGGCTCACACAGATTGCCGTTGCTTCTCAAAATCCTATGCTGATAGAAAGAAGCTCTAACTTATGGCTTTCTGTCGACTCTACTGCAGAAGCAGCCTACGCACTAAAGATGCAAGTTCTAATACAAGGCAATCGCACAGAAGAAGTCACTACCTTGCTAACAAACGCCATGAGACATAATGTCTCTGTGCGTTTCTTGCCCATTTATCTAGAAGAAAACATTCGAGAAAATGAACAAGTTTCCACTATAGAGGAAGCCATCTCAGCCTTACCTCCAGAGCGGAAAGCCAATCAATACATTCAGTTAAGCTACGCTCATTTGTTATTACTCTCAGGAGAGTATCAACTCGCCATCACTACCTCGAAAAAGCTTTTAGAAAAATCGTCTGCAGACAAAAGCGAATCTCTCTATCTTATTTTAGCCTTCAGTCAGAAAAACCTTGGACTACTCGATGACGCGATCAAAACACTGAATTCAGCTCTAACTCACTATCCTAAAAACACAAGAATACTCACTCCCTTGATTGATTTTCTTGTTGAAAATAAACAAGCCCAACAAGGAACAGACATTTATCTAAATGCTAACTTAGAGACCCCTGAGAAGCTCCAAGTAGGCATCAATTTGATGCGCTCTCTTTTAGAGCATGATCAAGCAGAGCTAGCCTTAAATATAGCCAATAGCCTGCCACAAAAACAGCTGGGGCTTTCTGATCAAATACAGTATTTAACTGCGCTGGCTTTTTTCCAACTGGATAAAAAAGACCAAGCAATAAAAGCCATGAAAAATGTTGAAGGCGCCCTACGCTCGAATGCCACCAATCAGTTGGCCCTTTGGTTTTATGAAGACGGGATGGAGAACAGCATCAACAACATGGTGCTAACTAGAACACCGCGCGAAAATATCCCTGAACAAATAACGACAATCAGTCTACTGCACGAAGAAAAAGGCCACCCGGAGCTTTCCTTTGAACTAGTCAGTACCGCTTTAGACAAGTTTCCTGAATCTGACTCGTTGCGTTATCGAAAAGCATTACTCGCAGAAACGCTTGGCAACTGGAAAGTAACCGAAACAGAGCTTAAAACCTTATTACAAAAAGACGCTGACAATCCACAATATCTAAATGCATTAGGTTACACCTTACTCATTCGGACCTCACGAATTGATGAAGCAATGGCTTACATAGAAGCCGCTTACGAAAAAGCAGACAATGACCCAGCCATTATTGATAGTTTAGGCTGGGGATTCTTTTTAAAGGGGGAGTTCGAGCAATCGTCTTACTATTTAAAGAAAGCTTGGTCTATTTTACCCGATGCGGAGATAGGCGCTCACTACGGTGAATCTCTATGGAAACAACGCCATTACGAAGAAGCGATCTCTATTTGGAAAAGCGCCTTAGAAACATCGCCTGATACACCACTTTTAATAGATACCATTGAACGACTGTCACCGTCGTTACTTGAAGAACACAAACAGGACTCATCATCATGAATTATCGTGTACTCAGTATTCTAGCCTTAACTGCCATCATTAGTGCCTGTAGTTCTAGACCAACAGGCCCCATAACGCCACCACCAGAAAGCGTAGATGCCATTTCAAAATGGGAAACCTCGGGCAGAGTCGGCATTAGAACACAAAATGACGCAGTGTCAGGAAACTTCAACTGGCAAAAAGACCCAAACACATTCGCCTTAAGCATCGTAGGCCCCTTTGGCCAAGGCGCCACATATATGAACCAGTCGAGCAACGGTGTCGTGACTCTTGAATACGAAGACAAAGTTGTTACGGGTAACAATCCGGCTATTTTATTGCAGCAAGAGCTGGGTTGGGCATTTCCTGTCGAGCAAGTAACTTATTGGATGAGAGGGCTTGCCTATCCAAATTCAGCCTCAAAAATAACGAAAGACCCTGAAAGCCAATTGCCTAACACCATAGAGCAAGACGGATGGAAAATAACTTATAGCAATTTCACCGAAGTCGAAGGCCTATCACTACCTCAAAAAATGCAGGTATCGAACCCGCCATTTAGAGTGAATTTAATTATTAACCAATGGACTATTCAGTAACTAAGATGCAATTACCTTCTCCTGCAAAATTAAATTTATTTTTACACATTACTGGCCGACGAGAAGACGGCTACCATGAACTGCAAACTTTGTTTCAGTTTATCGATTTATGTGACACCCTAGACTTTGCACTCACACGCAATAATCGGATCACAATTACCCCTATTATTGAACAGCTGCCTATCGAAGATAACCTTATTTACAAAGCGGCAAAATTGCTTACCCCGTTTAAGAAAGACTCCTCTTTCGGGATCGATATAATCCTAACAAAACAATTACCTATGGGTGGTGGAATCGGTGGTGGCAGCTCAAATGCAGCAACGACTTTACTTGCTCTAAACGTATTATGGGAATGCCACCTTTCTTTGGAAAAACTGGCTGAATTAGGCGTGCAGTTAGGCGCAGACATCCCTGTTTTCATAATGGGGTTTGCCGCCTTTGCAGAAGGCGTCGGTGAAAAGCTACAACAAGTCGAGCTGGATACCCCCTATTTTTTGCTTATCAAGCCCAACTGTCACGTCTCAACTGGTCAAATTTTTACCGATAAATATTTGACAAGAGACACCCCTCCCATCAGAATATCGCACGCCTTGAAGCTGGGTGGGCATAATGATTGCTTAAACGTGGTAATAGCGCACAATCCCGAGGTCGAAGAAGCCTATTTATGGTTGAAAAATCATGGCGACGCAAAGCTAACGGGAACAGGGGCTTGCCTCTTTTTAGCATTTGATAATTTACACGACGCTGAACGAGTGAGATCGTCTACACCGACAAAATGGCAGAGTTGGGTTTGCCGCGGTTGTAATACATCTCCGACGCACACCGCGTTAAACCAGTGGATTGAGCAAAATAGAGGTTAGTGCATCTGAAACAGCACTCCTCAGCCAGTCTTTTATTGGCTAATAAATAGTCATCGCTACAAAATACAAAGGTATACACAGTGTCCAAGTTGATGGTTTTTACCGGTAATGCAAACCCTGAACTCGCTCGCAGGGTGGTACGCCGCCTAGGGCTACCTATCGGAAACGCAACCGTAGGTAAATTTAGCGACGGAGAGATTACGGTCGAGATCAATGAAAATGTTCGTGGTAAAGACGTTTTTATTATCCAATCCACCTGTGCACCAAGTAACGACAATTTAATGGAACTCATTGTCATGGCTGATGCGCTGCGTCGTGCATCTGCTACCCGAGTGACAGCGGTTATTCCATATTTTGGCTACGCTCGACAAGACCGCCGAGTGCGCTCTGCTCGCGTGCCTATTACCGCAAAAGTCGTTGCAGATATGATTTCAGCAGTAGGCATTAACCGCGTCTTAACGGTTGACCTTCATGCAGATCAAATTCAGGGATTCTTCGACATTCCGGTTGATAACGTTTATGCAACACCGTTATTGCTAGACGACCTACAACGTCAAGGCCATGAGAACATCACGGTTGTTTCTCCTGATGTGGGCGGTGTGGTTCGTGCTCGTGCTTTTGCAAAATTACTTGATGATGCCGACTTGGCTATTATCGATAAGCGTCGCCCTCGTGCTAACGAAGCTCAGATCATGCATTTGATTGGTGATGTAGAAGGAAAAACATGCGTCTTAGTAGATGACATGTGTGACACAGGCGGCACATTGTGCGCAGCGGCAAAAGCCTTAAAAGAACATGGCGCCGCAAAAGTGCTTGCTTACTGTACTCACCCTGTACTGTCTGGCAAAGCCATTGAAAACATTAAAAATTCCGTGCTTGATGAGTTGGTCGTGACTGATACCATCCCATTGACACAAGAGGCGCTTAATTGCCCTCAAATACGCCAATTGTCGATGTCTGACATTATGGCGGAGGCTGTTCGTCGCGTATGCAACGAAGAGTCTATCAGTGCCATGTTTGGGGCCTAAGCCAAACACTAACGCTCGGAACGGGTCGCATTTCTGGGCACAAACTTTATTAATTATTAGGAAAATACCATGTCATTATCTATTAATGCCGTAGCACGTACTCAAGAAGGTAAAGGTGCGAGCCGCCGCCTTCGTAACGAAGGCCTAGTGCCAGCTGTTATTTATGGCGGTGAAGCTGCTCCAGTATCTATCTCTTTCAAAAACAACGAGCTACTTAAAGCTGTTGGCACTCCAGGTTTCTTAACTGGTCTAGTTGAAGTATCTGTAGAAGGCAAAACTGAGCAAGTCCTTGTTAAAGCACTACAACGCCACCCATCTACTGGCGACGTTATGCACATGGACCTTCAGCGCGCACAAGCTGATAAGCCAATCACAACTCGCGTTCCTTTAAACTTCATCAACGCTGCTCAAAGTGAAGGTGTTAGTAAGCAAGGTGGTCGTTTGACTGTTGAGTCTAAATTGGCTGAAGTTCGTTGCTTGCCAGCGAACCTACCTGAAGCACTAACAGTAGACGTGATCAAAGGTCAACTTGACCAGATCTTCCACTTGTCTGATGTTATCCTTCCTGAAGGCGTAGAGCTTGTATCTTTGCTTAAAGGCGAAGATCACGACCAACCTATCGCTCGTATCGGTAAGTCTAAACGTTAAGATCTAATTGAAGGCAGTATTGTGGCAGGTTTCAAATTATTAGTAGGCTTGGGAAATCCAGGTAGCGAATACGAGAACACTCGCCACAATGCAGGCGCTCAGTGGATTGAGGCATTGGCTCGTCAGAGCCAATGCCCTCTTCGTTCTGAGAAAAAGTTTTTTGGCCAATTTGGCAAAGTTTATATAGCTGGTGAAGAGTGCTATCTCCTTATTCCCACCACCTATATGAATTTAAGCGGTAAAGCGGTTCAGGCCGTGTGCCAGTTTTATAAAATCCCTCCTGAAGAAATCCTTGTTATTCACGATGAATTAGATATTCCCCCAGGTACCGTCAAACTAAAGCAAGGCGGTGGGCATGGTGGTCACAACGGGTTAAAAGACATTATTTCAAAGCTGGCAAATAATCGAGAATTTGGCCGCCTAAGAATTGGTATTGGGCACCCTGGTCACGCCAGCCAAGTCGCTAATTACGTTCTTAAGAAAGCCGCTCCAGACGATTACACAAAAATAGAACAAACAATCGACGAATCACTGCGCTATGTTGATGACATCGTCCGCGGCAACCTTAACGCCGTGATGAATCAGCTACACAGCTTCAAAGCATAACCACTTAATTATTAGGAATCTCACTATGGGTTTTAATTGCGGCATCGTTGGGCTACCTAACGTTGGTAAATCAACTCTATTTAATGCATTAACTAAAGCCGGTATTGGCGCAGAAAACTTTCCATTCTGTACGATCGAGCCAAACGCAGGTGTTGTTGCTATGCCAGATCCGCGCTTGGATGCATTGGCCGAAATAGTTAAACCTGAACGAGTTCTAGCAACAACAATGGAATTCGTTGATATTGCAGGCTTAGTAGAAGGCGCATCAAAAGGCGAAGGTCTTGGCAATAAATTTCTTGCCAACATTCGTGAAACGGATGCGATTGCTCATGTTGTTCGTTGCTTTGAAGACGAAAACGTTATTCACGTTTCAAATCACGTTAACCCAAAACTAGACATCGAAGTTATCAACCTTGAGCTAATCTTTGCGGATATCGAGTCCATCGACAAACAACTTTTCCGCACAGCAAAAAATGCCAAAAGCGGTAACAAAGAAGCCATAGCCCATAAAGCGTTTCTAGAAAGCATCAAAGCACACCTAGAAGACGGCTTGCCAGTTCGTTCTATGACATTGTCAGACGAGCAGAAAAAAGAAGTCCGCTCTTTGCACCTGCTAACGACCAAACCAACTATGTACATTGCCAACGTGGCTGAAGACGGTTTTGAAAATAATCCATATCTTGACCAAGTACGTGAAATCGCAGAAGCCGAAGGCGCTATGGTGGTTCCTATCTGCAACCAGCTTGAAGCAGAAATTTCTGAACTAGATGCAGAAGAGATGCAAGAGTTCCTTGATGAGATGGGAATGGAAGAGCCAGGCTTAGATCGAGTCATCCGTGCAGGCTATGAATTGCTAGGCCTTCAGACCTACTTCACAGCAGGCGTAAAGGAAGTACGTGCCTGGACAGTCAAACAAGGCGCAACAGGCCCACAGGCCGCTGGTGTGATCCACACAGACTTTGAAAAAGGCTTTATTCGTGCTGAAGTCATCAGTTACAACGATTTCATCCAATATAAAGGCGAAAGCGGTGCCAAAGAAGCTGGAAAATGGCGTCTTGAGGGCAAAGATTACATCGTAAAAGATGGCGATGTCATGCACTTCCGTTTTAACGTATAACGAATAATGAAACATTTTTAGAAAAACACTTGACCCATTAACAGGTTATATGAATAATATCGCGCCACAGAGGCAGTAGATCAATTCATGTGAACTGTTTTTGTGTCAGTCTGTTGGGGTATAGCCAAGCGGTAAGGCAACGGGTTTTGATCCCGTCATGCGTAGGTTCGAATCCTTCTACCCCAGCCAACAGACAAACGGCTATGTAGCTCAGTTGGTTAGAGCACATCACTCATAATGATGGGGTCACTAGTTCGAATCTAGTCATAGCCACCAGTAATTCGATAAATTGGGGTATAGCCAAGCGGTAAGGCAACGGGTTTTGATCCCGTCATGCGTAGGTTCGAATCCTTCTACCCCAGCCATCGATTTACCATTAGTAATAGACAATACAATTAAGGCTATGTAGCTCAGTTGGTTAGAGCACATCACTCATAATGATGGGGTCACTAGTTCGAATCTAGTCATAGCCACCAGTAAAAGCACTTTTTTATTGGGGTATAGCCAAGCGGTAAGGCAACGGGTTTTGATCCCGTCATGCGTAGGTTCGAATCCTTCTACCCCAGCCATCTATGTAAATATTCTCCACAATTCCTCATATCTTTTCCTTATTTCATTGGATTTTGGCTTTCTTCCTCCTATAATTAGCCTAAATTTATCCTCTCGATCTATGGACAATACTCATGAAGAAATCGGCCCTAATCTTATCAACTGCTTTATTAGCAAGTACGGCAAACGCTGACGTTCTTGGTGTTACTGCTGAAGCTGGATCTTACCTTATCAATGATGGTGATGATTTTAACTCATACTTCGGCATCGCTCTAGAGCACCCTATCCCACTTATTCCAAACCTTCGCATACAACATCAATCATTAGAAAGTAAAGATAGCAACAACTCTTACGACCTCCCTTTTAATGATTACACTCTCTATTACGAGCTTTTGGATGGGTTAACATTAGTACATTTGGATGTAGGTGCAACGTTCAGAAAAATCGATCATGATAACTCAGACATCGGTGGCACTTACCCATTACTATATGCGTCTGCTTTCTTAGACATCCCAGGCACTGTTTTATCAGTTGGCGCCGAAGTGAAAACAGGTGGCAATAGTGATGCAGATATTACCGACACGACCTTCAAAGTTAAATTCCAACCACTGGTCTTTGCCGGACTAGAGCTAGGTTACAGAACGATCAAAGAAGACTTTAAATCTAACGGAAAGGTTGAGCCAAAAGGTCTTTTCATTGGTGCATTTGTAGACTTCTAAGTCTCTTAAATAAAAAAATCCCGCTGAGGTCTGTTATGCCTCAGCGGGATTTTTCATTTCAGAGACCTGCTAATTCGCTTTTGAAAAACCAATAAGACCATCATCAGATAATCCAGCAACAATACTATCACCCACTACAAAATTCCCAGATAACAATTCATTAGCCAATGGATTTTCTATCAATTTCTGTATTGCCCGCTTTAATGGCCTAGCGCCATAAACTGGGTCGTATCCAACCTCAGCAAGCTGATCTGCTGCAGCATCAGTAAGAGTCAAAGACATCCCCATCTCAGCCAATCTCTCATTAAGATGAGCAAGCTGCACTGTCGCAATACCTTTGATTTGAGACCTCATCAGAGGATGGAAGACGACAGTTTCATCAATACGGTTAATAAACTCTGGACGGAAGTGCATTCCTACTACCTCCATTACTTTCGCTTTAATCTCATCGTATTGGTCAGCCGACTGATATTCCTGAATTAAATCCGACCCAAGGTTAGAGGTCATGACAATCACCGTATTTCTAAAATCAACAGTGCGCCCCTGTCCATCAGTTAGTCGTCCATCATCCAAAACCTGCAATAGAATATTAAAAACATCTGGATGAGCTTTCTCGACCTCGTCAAGTAGCAACACAGAGTACGGGCGACGTCTCACAGCTTCTGTAAGATAACCACCCTCCTCGTAACCTACATAACCTGGAGGCGCTCCTATCAAGCGTGCGACCGAATGCTTCTCCATAAACTCTGACATATCGATCCGAACCATCGCCTGTTCGGTATCAAAAAGGAATTTCGCAAGGGATTTACATAATTCCGTTTTACCAACACCTGTCGGCCCCAAGAACAAAAACGAGCCGTTTGGACGATTCGGATCGGCTAGACCTGACCTTGAACGACGAACCGCATTTGAAACCGCCCGAATCGCCTCATCTTGTCCCATTACAGACTCATGCAATGCTTCTTCCATTCGCAGCAGCTTGTCACGCTCACCTTCCAACATTTTATCGACTGGGATGCCTGTCCATCTAGAAACGACCGTGGCGATCTCCTCTTCAGTCACACGCCTTTTTAGCAGCCGTGTTTCCGTTGTTTCCTCGGCCTTGCTCGCTTTTTCGATTTCAGCCTCCAACATTGGAATGACGCCATACTGAAGCTCTGACATTTTGGCTAAATTTCCGCTTCGACGGGCCTCTTCCATTTCGTGGCGTACTGACTCTAACTCCTCTTTGAGCTTCTGAGCCCCTTGAACAGCCGCTTTCTCCGCATTCCAAATTTCTTCTAAATCCGAAAATTGTTTCTGCAGGTTATCTATTTCTACACCCAATTCCTCTAATCGTAATTTGGAGGCTTTGTCTTTCTCTTTCTTCAAAGCCTCTTTTTCAATTTTCAACTGAATTAGACGACGCTCCAAACGATCCATATCCTCTGGTTTTGAATCCATCTCCATACGAATACGACTGCCCGCTTCATCAATAAGGTCAATTGCCTTATCCGGCAACTGTCGATCCGTTATGTAACGCTGCGAGAGCTTCGCTGCAGCGATAATCGCGGAGTCAGTGATGTCTACGCCATGGTGAACCTCATAACGCTCCTTTAAGCCCCGCAGAATAGCGATAGAATCCAACACACTCGGTTCTTCTACCAATACTTTCTGGAAACGTCTTTCCAATGCCGCATCTTTCTCAATAAACTGACGATATTCATTCAACGTAGTGGCACCAACACAGTGTAACTCACCACGAGCAAGCGCAGGTTTAAGCATATTACCTGCGTCCATTGAGCCCTCAGATTTACCCGCCCCCACCATGGTGTGAATTTCGTCAATAAATAAGATCACCTGCCCTTCTTGCTTCGCCAGTTCATTCAACAAAGCTTTTAGGCGCTCTTCAAACTCACCACGATATTTAGCCCCAGCAATTAACGCCGCCATATCAAGGGACAAAACACGCTTATTCTTTAAACCTTCCGGCACCTCACCATTAATAATTCGTTGCGCCAAACCTTCAACAATAGCGGTCTTACCAACACCTGGCTCACCAATTAAGACAGGGTTATTTTTACGTCGACGCTGTAGCACCTGAACCGTACGGCGAATTTCATCATCACGCCCAATGACTGGATCCAGCTTACCTTCGGCCGCTCTCGCTGTAAGATCAACTGTATATTTATCTAACGCTTGTCGATTTTCTTCTGCATCAGGATCATTCACCGAATCGCCACCTCGAATACCATCAATAACAACGGCAATATCGGATTTAGTAACGCCACTGGCCTTTAGGCTTTTGGCAAGATCGTCCTTGCCATCAAACATTGCCATCAAAACCAATTCGGAAGAGATATATTGGTCTTTTCGTTTCTGCGCTTCTTTATCAGCAAGGTTAAGCAATCGCCCCAACTCTGGAGACATCTGCACATTGCCATCATGGTCATTCACTTTAGGAAGACGGGATAAAAGCTCATTCAAACTTTCACGAAATTTAGCAACGGGAATACCAGCTTGCTGAAGAATCGGGCGCGTACTACCGCCCTGCTGATCAAGCAAAGCCATCATTAAATGAAGTGGTTCGATATAGGAATGATCTTGTCCAAGCGCAATCGATTGAGCATCGGAAAGCGCTAACTGTAATTTACTGGTTAAACGATCTATACGCATAATCTGACATCCTTTATAAACATAAGATGAAATATTCAATTACGATCTTAATAATCCCGAAAACCAGCTTTTCAAGATGATAGGTGTCATTTTTTTGACACTGGTCACATTAATTGAAAATATCTTATTCTTTTAGCCAAATAACAGAGGCCATTCGCCCAGTCATTCCTTCTCGACGATAAGAAAAAAAGCGCTCACTGTCTGTAAAAGTACAATAGTCACCGCCATAAATTTGCTTAACACCTGCAGATAATAGACGCTGTCGAGCTAGCAGATACAAGTCGGCAAACCACTTTCCCGCTCGCATAGAAGAGCCAAATGCTAATTCAGCCTGAGGATCAACCGACATAAAAGCCTCTTTCACCTCATCACCTACTTCAAATGCACTCGGCCCAATAGACGGCCCCAACCAAGCAATCACATCGTCTTTCTCATCAAATTGAGCCAATGTCGATTCCAAAACACCTGAACACAATCCACGCCAGCCTGCATGCGCGACGGCCACTTGAGTTCCTGACAGATTACAAAAAAACACAGGCAAACAATCAGCGGTGAGCACAGCACAAACTTGATTAACAGTCCGAGAAGTTGCGGCATCGGCACTTTTTAGAGGTAGACCACATGGCAACTGAACAACCTCTGTACCATGAACTTGATTTAGCCAAACCGCAGAGTCCGGCATATCAATATATGAAGCAAACAATTGTCGATTTTGCTTAACCGCTGCAGGATCATCATCTACATGCAAGCCCAAGTTAAGCCCATCAAAAGGCGGATTACTAACACCACCAACACGTGTCGACACATAAGCACAAACTGACACAGGCGCAGGCCAAGTTGGCAAAATATATGAAGAAAATTGAGAAGCCATCAAATCCCTCGCAAGCAAATAACAAAAAGGCAGCTCGAAGCTGCCTTTAGAGAATACATCATTCTATTAAAAATACTCAGAATCGTTACTGCCTGATTCCACCATATCTTTCTTTAACGCCTCTAGCAATTTTTGCATATCTTCAGGCAAATCAATTTCCCATTGCATCCATTCCCCTGTAATAGGATGGGAAAGCTCTAGCTTTTTCGCATGCAGAGCTTGGCGGCGGAAATGACGTAGCTCATCCTGCAATTCTGGAGAGCAAGCTTTTGGCATTTTTAAACGGCCACCATATTGAGGGTCTCCCACCAATGGATATTGAATAAACGCCATATGAACTCGAATTTGATGAGTTCGTCCTGTTTCAAGCTTTAAGCGGATATGTGTGTGATTTTTAAAGCGTTCAACCAAACGGTAATGCGTTACAGCATCTTTCCCATTTACAGGCTCTACCGCCTGCTTTTGGCGATTATGTGGATGGCGACCAATAGGCTCATCTACAACACCACCACCAGTCATCACACCAATAGAAATCGCTTCATACTCTCGGCCCATACTGCGCTCTTGCAATTGAGCAACTAGGTCCGTTTGAGCCGCCAGTGTTTTTGCAACCACCATCAAGCCCGTTGTTTCTTTGTCTAAACGGTGCACAATACCAGCTCGAGGAATGTGCGCTGTTTCGGGGGCGTGATGAAGAATAGCGTTCATCAAGGTGCCATCTCTGTTACCGACAGCAGGGTGAACCACCAAACCAGCAGGCTTATTAACGATCATAATATCATCGTCTTCATAGACAATATCAAGATCCATCTCTTGGGCTTCATGGTCCTCTTGAGCCTCAATAACAATATCCAGAGACACCGTTTCACCACCAAACAACTTCTCTTTAGGCTTCGTGATTTTTCCGTCAACTTTTAAAACCCCTTCCTTAATCCATGACTGGATACGAGAACGGGAATAGTCGCTAAACAATTCTGTTGCAATTTGATCAAACCGACTTCCTCCCAAATCGAAAGGAACTAAGGCTTCTTTTACTATTCGCTCTGCCATACAATGTACTTTAATCTGTTGTTATCAGCCCAATAAACTTATCATTGGGCTAAATGTGAAAAAACGTGTAGCGCCTTGCTCTTCTTCATCTTTCGCAGTATAACGCTACAAAATGCCGATTGAGGCCAATCTACTACCATATCAAGGTTTTGATTATACATGGGATTTCATCACTCGTTGCTCCGATTCTCTGGAATAGTTAGTTTTTCTTTATTCATTGCTGCCTGTTCAAGCACTCAAGTACAGGAACCAGACTTGCCTGAACGCGTTTATTACGACAAAGCGCAACAAGCATTGGAAGACAACCTTCCGTCCACGGCGATAAAACATCTGAAAGACTTAGACTCACGTTACCCATTTGGCGAATTCAGTACTCGTGCAGAACTGGACTTGATCTATGCCCAAATGGAAGCAGGCGATTTCATTGCTGCGCACTCTACTACCGAGCGTTTCATCAAAAATCACCCCGAACATGATTCTATCGATTACGCGTACTACATGCGCGCTCTATCCACCTACAAAGGCGCTGAAACCTTTATGTCTCGCTACTTGGATTTAGACCCAAGCGAAAGAGACTCAAAAGAATTATCCAAAGCCTTTAATGAACTTGCAGACTTCACATCACGCTTTCCAAACAGCCAGTATGCGCCAGATGCAAAAGCCCGCATGTTGCATTTACGTGAAATGATTTCGCGACATGAACTGAAAGTAGCGAATTACTATTTAAAAAGAAAGGCACCTCTTTCTGCATTACGTAGAAGCCAAGAAGTGATTTTACACTATCCTAGCACCCGATCTGTCGAAGAAGCACTTGCTATCAGTATTCAGTCTTATATGGACTTAGAGCAAACGGATTTAGCAAATACGAATTTAGCTGTATTAAAACAAAACTTTCCTGAATCCAAGTATCTAGATGAAGAAGGTAAATTCATTCAGCTTGAACTACCAAGTGACGCAGATCCTAGCTTTCTATATTGGATAACGTTTGGCTTAATCGGCTAGACAATAATCTAGGCTACTGATTGGGTGGGAACACAACTTCTTCCTGCCCGATCTCCCAAGTAGAATACTTTTTCATCACAATATCTTTAAAGAGTGATGAGTCTAAAAACCTTGCTAGCCATAACTTAAGGTGATGATAAGGTGATTCATCAAAACGCTTTTGATCTACACCTGCAAATTGGCGAACAAAAGGGAATACTGCAATATCAGCAACACTCACATTTTCACCAAATAAGTAAGTCTTATTCGCCAAACGCTGATTCAAGCGCTTCAAGAACACTTCACCTTTTTCATAATAGTAGTTTTGACTGTATTCAGGATGACGATCGGCATATTTATAGCGATCAAGCCATATCTTAAAAATATGATCATTGTATCGAACCCACGCCATCATGTTGTTTTTTTTCGTCGATTCATTCGGCCATATACGCTCTATATCTAGCCCATGCTCGACCCTTGATAGTGCCCAGAATATAATATCCAAGCTTTCCGGGTAACGGTTTCCTTCAGTATCAACCAGTTGAGGAACGCTAGACCTCCCCCCCAACGACAACAAAGCCTGTGGCTTACGTTTTAGATCAACTTCCCTTAAATAGACATTCACTCCCAACAGTGAAAGGGTATACCTTGCTCGAATGGCATAAGGGCAGCGCCTAAATGAGTATAAAACAGGAAACAACTCCTCCTCCTATAAAACCTATATCTGAAATTTGAAGCGTAAAAAAGCCATGTTACCAGTACGCTAAATAATTGAAATGGAGCGCAATGGATACATGGCTTTTTAAAAATGGAACTAAATTAATTATACAATAGTTACATTTTCAGCTTGAGGACCTTTTTGACCTTGAGTCACTTCAAAAGTAACACTTTGACCTTCTTGTAAAGTACGACGACCAGTACCATTTATAGCACGAAAGTGAACAAAAACATCTGCACCGCCTTCACGCTCAATAAAACCAAACCCTTTTTCGTCATTAAACCACTTAACAATTCCTGAAACTAACTGATCTGACATAATAACCTCATTTTATGCTGCTCTTAATGAGCAATCTTTTTAACTAAATTAAAACTCTACTCGTCTTAAAAAAGACAATATCCAGCTAATTCATAAGTACATTAGTACTAATAAATATAGCCACATATTGATAATAAGTTGTTAGAAATAAAATAGGAAGCACATATAAGTCGAGATTTTGGAGGCATCACATAACTAACCTCCCTAGTCATAAAATGACGGACATTGACAGCATGCAAAATCGACAAGCACCAAAAGAGAACACTAAGAAATAAAAAGAAACGATAAAGCACCAAAGAAATGCAGAATGGAATAGAATTTGCTTAAAAAGCACTAGATGATAAAAAAACACGCCATTTTCTTTTAAAAAAGCCCTAAACAAGGGCAAAAAAAGAGAACGGGCAACCATATAAGTGCAAAAAACAATAGGAGTTACTCCGTGTCACCCATAAATAGTGCAGTCGAAATGTTGGTATCCAGCTCAAACACTCTTTTTATTCTACTTGGGGCTGTTATGGTCTTTGCTATGCATGCTGGCTTTGCTTTTCTTGAAGTAGGAACCGTACGTCACAAGAATCAAGTCAATGCTCTGGTTAAAATCATGACTGACTTTGCCATATCTGCGCTTGTCTACTTCTTTGTTGGCTATCAAATCGCTTATGGCATTACTTTTTTTGATAGTGCGGTCGTTTTATCTCAAAATAATGGATATAGCCTGGTTAAGTTCTTCTTTTTAATGACATTTGCTGCTGCAATCCCCGCTATCATCTCTGGTGGCGTTGCTGAACGAGCCAAGTTCTACCCTATGCTAATATCTTCAGCGATGATAGTTGGTGTTGTGTACCCATTCTTTGAGGGTATTGTCTGGAATGGTAACTATGGCTTTCAAGGTCTATTAGAAAGCCAATTTGGAGCCCCATTTCATGATTTTGCTGGCTCCGTTGTTGTGCACGCGTTTGGGGGCTGGGTCGCTCTTGCAGCAATTGTTTTACTCGGCACTCGACGTGGTCGATTCAAACAAGGAAAGCTCGTTGCCTTCGCCCCTTCCAACATACCTTTTCTTGCCCTTGGGGCTTGGATCCTTTGTATCGGCTGGTTTGGCTTTAATGTTATGTCAGCACAAACGCTGGATGGCATCAGCGGACTCGTCGCCGTAAATTCTTTAATGGCGATGGTGGGTGGTATCATTACCGCGATGATATTTGGCAAAAACGACCCAGGCTTCATACATAACGGCCCACTGGCCGGATTGGTGGCCATTTGTGCTGGATCAGACATAATGCACCCAATAGGGGCGCTAGCAACAGGCGCATTTGCGGGTGCTATATTTACCTTGCTATTTACCTATGTTCAACAAAACTTCAAGAATACAGACGATGTACTCGGTGTATGGCCATTACACGGAGTTTGTGGTGCATGGGGAGGTATTGCAGCGGGTATATTTGGCGCTGAATCATTTGGCGGTCTAGGTGGTGTTAGCTTTATCTCACAGCTCATTGGAAGCTTGGCAGGTATTGCTGTAGCCAGCCTAGGTGGCTTTGCTGTTTATGGCGCAATAAAAGCCATCAGCGGACTACGTCTAAATGAGGAAGATGAATTTAATGGCGCGGACTTATCTATTCATAAAATAGGTTCGATAGGAAAAGAGTAACCCATTTTTTCTACTCAACCAATCTTAAAGAGCTCTTCTTGTCAGTGTGCTACCTACACAAAACAAGAGGGGCTTTTTAGTGCATAATAGAGCCCGCTATGATTACAATCCCACAACAAACGTCTACCTAGGTAAAAGAGATACATGATTATTTGGCTGCTGACACACAGTGAAGAGCTCAAAAAGAAAACTGGAACAGGGAAATTAGTAGAAGAGATAATGGGGACTGATTGCAAAGTCATTATCTGGTCCCGTGTTGCGCCTAACCCAGACATAATCAACCTACCTCTGAATAATAGCTTGCTTATCTTCCCAGACAACAATACAGACTCAGCACAAAGCAACCAACTCCCACTCAACATAGAGAACATTATTGTCATTGACGGCACTTGGCAGCAAGCACAAAAAATGTACAACCAGTCTCCATATCTAAAAAAGTTTACCCACTATGAAATCAAAGACATGAAGTCCGTTTTTAGTAAACGCAGAAATCAAAAGACAACCGGTCTTTGTACAGCAGAAGTGGCGATTCATCTTTTAAACGAATACGGCCACCCATTAGCACCGGCCTTACAGAACAGATTCACAGAATTTAATCAGTAACGCGGACTCGAATTTCACCGATGGAATCAACCCAAGCTGTCATTTCATCACCAGAAATAACAGGCCCAACATTCTCAGGCGTACCTGTCATGATTAAGTCTCCAGGTCGCAACTCAAATACCTCAGACAATTTACAGATAACTTCTTCTATTGACCAAGTTAGATTGGAGATATGACTAATCTGCTTCAAATCATCATTCACCTTTAACCCAATCTCAGCATTCAATATTTGTTTAGTCAACAGATCTGTTTTCAGGAGAATTGGACTGATTGGCGCAGATTCATCAAATGATTTTCCAACCTCCCATGGACGGCCTTTCTTCTTAGCCTGCGCCTGAAGATCTCGTCGAGTCATGTCTAAGCCAACAGCGTAACCAAGAACAGCATCAGCAGCTTGCTCCAGCGTTAGGTTACGCCCTCCACGACCAATCGCCACAACTAATTCAACCTCATACTCAAACTGCTTAGAAGCCATGGGATAACGAATAGACACCGCTTCAGAAAAACCAACAGGCACAACATCAGCTGCACCTTTAGCAAAGAAAAATGGCGGATCTCTTTCAGGGTCATCACCCATTTCTCTTGAGTGCTCAGCATAATTACGGCCGACACAGAAAACTCGGCCTACAGGGAAGCACTCATCGCTTTCAACTATCGGCAGAACCACTCTTTTTTGCTCTGGTACAATATATTTCACTAATGCCTCAATATTTTCATTAACAGACGATTTAGAAGTGCCCCGATTTTAGCCAAATAAAACAGCTCGATTCTACACTCCACTCCTTTGACAAAAATTGCGGCTCTCGCAACCACATGCCAGATGACAATAAAAGCTCACCGTAACGAGCTTGCCCTGAGATAATAAATAACTCAACCGCATCAGGTAAGTCTAATTCACCTAATAAATTGTCACCATTCTGAATCCTAACAAGCCAAACACGCTCCATACCCAATGTATACAGCGGCAAAATCTCGGATTCATTAGACGACCAGATTTTAGGGGTATTTACAGAAACTTGATTTAAGTCGGACGACTGAAACTGGTGCAGCTTGACGAGCAATAAGCACCCTTTTTCACTATGGGGCGCATGACTAGTGCCAGGGGGGTTCCTAAAATAACTACCGGCCTCGAAGTCGCCTTGCTGATCGGAAAAAACACCTGATAGCACCAATATTTCCTCACCCAAAGGATGTGGGTGTGGGCGAAAAACTGACCCTGCCTCGTACTGTACAAGGCTAGTTGCGTGACCTCGTTCAGCCTCTTCTCGCGCCAAAGGCTTCCTAAACACACCCGACATTGGACTTGCTACCCAAT
Source organism: Marinomonas sp. FW-1 (assembly GCF_005222245.1). NCBI lineage: Bacteria > Pseudomonadati > Pseudomonadota > Gammaproteobacteria > Oceanospirillales > Oceanospirillaceae > Marinomonas > Marinomonas sp. FW-1. Next base: position 3,202,452 of record NZ_CP025987.1, read on the forward strand.
CAAGTTTATTTGTATCGATCAATACAGCTTGGGTAAAGTCCATATTAAGCATAACAACCGCCAATCAAAGTAAAAATCCAGTGTAACGGTTTGGTCAAATAACAATCAAGTATTTGTAATGCCAAGGCTGGGCACTTTTTTACATAAAAAAGGCACTTAGTGTTTCCACCAAGTGCCAAAATGTTCCAACAATCGCCTACAAGAGAAGAAATATGGAACCTTGAATGATCGTACTTAACATAAGGCTCCCACCTTATTAAAAGCTAGGGAGCCTTAGAGTAAATAAAATCTTCTAGGAGAAGATCTTAGAAACCGTAGTAAACACCAACAGCTGTTTGAGTGTCGGAATCAGCAGTAGAGTTAGCTTCAATGCTAGCTACTTCGCCGTATACATAAACATTTGATGCTAGGCTGTAAGTTACACCTGCACCGAACTCGTTGTAGTCATCACCAGAATCTGGAGAGATAACCTGTGCAGAAGCATAAATGTCACCAGCACCGTAACCGTAACGAGCAGCTAAACCGAAAGTGTCTTCGATGTCTTTAGTCGTCTCAAATTTTGCGCTTACATTCAAAGCTGGCATCACTTGGTAGCCAACATTCAAACCGATAGTGTTTTCGTCATCAGCTTGATCATTCTCAAGAGAATCGAAACCTAGAGCAACAGTCAAAGCATCAACACTGTATTTACCTACAAGTGTAACTGCAGTGCCATCATTTGCGTTATCACTACCTTTAACTTGTGCAGAAGCTTGAATCTCTAGACCACCAAAAGAAGGTGAGAAATAAGCGATAGTGTCGCCTTCAGTTGTAGTAGAGTTGTTGTTAAATCCTAGGTTCTCAAACTGATCTACAGAATCTTGAATAGCATTGTTGTAGATAGAATCGAAAGAGCCAACTTGTACTTTACCGAAGTTACCTTTCAAACCAACAAAAGCTTGATCAAGACGAGTTGAAACAGTGTTCTTCTCATCAGCATTAGCTTCAAGCTCGTACTTGAAGAAAGCAGTCAAATCTTCATTGATTGTTGTTTCGCCCTTGAAACCAAAAGTCGAACCGTTGTCTTCAAAGTCAGAACCAGCATCGTTGTCTGTGTATGCGTATTGGATGTTACCGTAAACGTCTACTGTAGAACCTTCAGCAGCATGAACAGATACAGCAGCAAAAGCAGCGCTAGATACTGCGATAGCAATAATCGATTTTTTCATTCTCGTTTCCCTTTAAATATATAGCTTTCTTGTAGGCGCTTGAATATTGCAAGCAACAGTCAATTAATCTAAAGATTCTGCAGAAATTGACAAGTAGGCGCGGCTTGCATGCACAAACAATCCACTCTGAGTGCTTTTTATATGAAATAATTCACCAATAAAGGACTAAAGTTGAAAGAAGAGCAAAAGAAAAAAACAAAAAACCTTAAAAATCAAAATGTTAATAAAAAACAAAGATAAACACTGAAAATAATGTGCATATAAAAACTACAATAAGTGAATTTTTAAACATCAAATAAGATTTTATGTGCAAAGATGAGCGAAATTTAGACAAAAGCATAGGAGGAGATGATGGCAAAGCCTATTTCATACTCCAATTAAATCAAAAAATGAAGGCGCTAAAATAACAACCTTTAAGGCGTGGTACGCATAGGTTACACATACAAGAGTAAAACAATTATATGAAAATTTATTGAAATGGGGGTGGGTCTTGTATGAAATGAAATTTCCGCTGCATCCTTGCAGCTAAACTCTTCCTGAGAAGTGACAGAGCCTCCATCCTGGAGGCATGAGTAATTCCTTTACTCTCTGTCTATCTAATAAACTATCCTGCTAATCTGGATTATGCAAGCGATAATTTACATTTTACTTAAAAAATACGCATACAGTGCAGGGTAAAATGCAGCTACCACATTAAGTCATCAGGTATTTGAAAGTCTGCATAAGGATCATCTTCAATACTTTCTGTACGGTTATTGCACACGAGAACATAAGAAGGATCACGCTCGGTTATTTTAACCGCAACAGGCTCAGCGATAAGTTCATAATTTTCATCAAGTTTTACTATCGCTAAGCGTCCGCAACTCAAGTCATTATGAATAGATTGGGTAACATACAATTTCTTAACTTTTTTATTATCAGTGAAGTGATAAGAAATATCACCACTCTCTCGTTTAATACGATTTTGCTCTATCATCTGTCGTATTTGCCCATGAACAGCCTTTTCTTCTATAAGCCTTTGGCGCTCTAAGTTTAACAGTCGATCTTTTTCAGCTTTCTCATCACGTTGACGCTTTAAAAGCTCTTGTCGGTCATCTACTTCGGTTGCAGAGACCTTACCCTTTTTAACTTTTTGCTTATGCTGTAAAGATTCAGCCTTTAGCTTCTTTACTTTCTTTTTATCTACAAGCCCAACACCTAGTAATTGCTCTTGCAGTGATTTTGCAGCCATTCCATTTCTCCTCTTATACCAACAAGTCTGCCGACTTCGCTATGGGACTTTAAAGCACCATAAACAACAAAAACAAAAAAAGCGACTTATAAAGTCGCTTTTTAGCATTCGCACTGCTGAGCAAAACCTCAGCAACGTTTACTCTTAATTATAGAGGAGTAACGTTTTGAGCTTCAGGGCCTTTTTTGCCTTGAGCTACTTGGAATTCAACTTTTTGGCCTTCAGCCAAAGTTTTGAAACCAGAAGTGTTGATTGCAGAGAAGTGAACAAAAACATCAGGACCAGAATCCTGAGTGATGAAACCGAAACCTTTAGTTTCGTTGAAAAATTTTACTGTACCAGTTACTACGTCAGACATGTCTGTTTATCCTGTAGGTTAAGTTAATTTATACGAAGATGTAAATCATCTACGTTATAGTGCTAAAAAAACTCGGTATTACTTATGACTTAACAGGACCGAACATACATGACGTATTATTCGCAACTCTGGACATAAATATTGCCAACTCTTTTAAACGAAACTGATTGTAGTCCGCTTTCAAGCGTTGGGTCAATGAAGTTTTAAAAAAAAATTACAGTACTTCATAATACAAACCTCAAATTATCACCGGATATATTTTAACTTCATGTTTTTTAAGAATATTTATAAAAATCTAACATCAAAAAAAACAAATGAAGAATAAAATATTTTTTACCAAGCCCCCCAACATCCATACATTTTTTGTAAAATAACACGCATTGACGTCAGTATTTTAGGTAGGATGCTCAAGCTGAATAGAAGCATAATTTTTTTTTACCCCCCATAAAACACAACTTTTCCCCTACCATTTTCACTAATATTGATACAGTTAGACAAATCCATTTTGAAAATTAGTACAGTCCAAGCACACATTTTTAATGTAATTCTATTAAGTGTATTTGCTACACCAACAGCTTGTACAGCAAACAAAAGCGAATCGGATAGCAAAGTAAACTACCGGACAGACTAATCTGCAAAGACTCCCCCGTAGACTCCCACCTTCGTCAGAATAACATCAACGATCACATCGTGTACTGATGCCCACTAAATGACACAAGGCGCGCTTAATATCCCGCACTGACGCACCGAAGGATAAGACAAGCGCAAACTGGATACAGAGGGTAAGCCATTACTACGTGGCATGAGTTCAGATAGACGATTTAAGGCGTTCTCTTTTGATGACCCGAGCAGACGCGTCGAAGAATGAGACAGGCGCAAGCGGGGCACAAAAGAGTAAGCCATTACAGCTTAGCCTATTAATTCCCCATAACGAAAAAACCTGACTTTGGAGCACGATACGACGACCACAATGATCTGAAGCGGTGCTTCATCACCTTCGGGCATCCTGCGGATGTCTTCCACTAGCACCTTCGGTGCATCGTGTGATCACATGTATCCAAAAGTAGTAAAGAGATAGATGACGATATTCCAAAACGAAAAAACCCCGCCCTGCTTCGCAGGACGAGGTTCTTTTCATTTTAAAGCTTGACGACGACCTACTCTCACATGGGATCTCCCACACTACCATCGGCGATGGCGCTTTTCACTTCTGAGTTCGGGATGGGATCAGGTGGTTCAACGCCTCTATGATCGTCAAGCAATTCGTTTTGCGTTTTGTTCTGGCTGGACTTTTTTCGTCTCACCACAACACGCGAATACGTGCTTGGATCTTTAACAATTCATTTTGAAATAGTGATAACCAAGTATCAAACCGATGCTCATCATTGCTGATGCTTTATCGTAATCTGTGTCTTTTGTGTTTCTAAAACCACTTTGGTGTTATATGGTCAAGCCTCACGAGCAATTAGTATTGGTTAGCTCAATGCCTCACAGCACTTACACACCCAACCTATCAACGTCCTAGTCTCGAACGGCTCTTTAGGGGACTTAGGTCCCAGTGAGATCTTATCTTAAGGGAGGCTTCCCGCTTAGATGCTTTCAGCGGTTATCCCGTCCGAACATAGCTACCCGGCAATGCCACTGGCGTGACAACCGGAACACCAGAGGTTCGTCCACTCCGGTCCTCTCGTACTAGGAGCAGCTCCTCTCAAATCTCAAACGTCCACGGCAGATAGGGACCGAACTGTCTCACGACGTTCTAAACCCAGCTCGCGTACCACTTTAAATGGCGAACAGCCATACCCTTGGGACCGGCTTCAGCCCCAGGATGTGATGAGCCGACATCGAGGTGCCAAACACCGCCGTCGATGTGAACTCTTGGGCGGTATCAGCCTGTTATCCCCGGAGTACCTTTTATCCGTTGAGCGATGGCCCTTCCATACAGAACCACCGGATCACTAAGACCTACTTTCGTACCTGCTCGACGTGTCTGTCTCGCAGTTAAGCGTGCTTTTGCCTTTACACTCTATGCATGATTTCCGACCATGCTGAGCACACCTTCGTGCTCCTCCGTTACTCTTTGGGAGGAGACCGCCCCAGTCAAACTACCCACCACACAGTGTCCTCGATCCGGATTACGGACCTGAGTTAGAACCTCAAACATACCAGGGTGGTATTTCAAGAGTGGCTCCACGGTAACTGGCGTCACCGCTTCAAAGCCTCCCACCTATCCTACACAAGTAGGTTCAAAGTTCACTGTGAAGCTATAGTAAAGGTTCACGGGGTCTTTCCGTCTAGCCGCGGATACACAGCATCTTCACTGCGATTTCAATTTCACTGAGTCTCGGGTGGAGACAGTGTGGCCATCGTTACGCCATTCGTGCAGGTCGGAACTTACCCGACAAGGAATTTCGCTACCTTAGGACCGTTATAGTTACGGCCGCCGTTTACTTGGGCTTCGATCAAGAGCTTCGCTTGCGCTAACCCCATCAATTAACCTTCAAGCACCGGGCAGGCGTCACACCCTATACGTCCACTTTCGTGTTTGCAGAGTGCTGTGTTTTTAATAAACAGTCGCAGCCACCTGGTATCTTCGACCGACTAGTGCTTACGGAGCAAGTCCTTCACACCGGCCGGCGTACCTTCTCCCGAAGTTACGGTACCATTTTGCCTAGTTCCTTCACCCGAGTTCTCTCAAGCGCCTTGGTATTCTCTACCTGACCACCTGTGTCGGTTTGGGGTACGGTTCCTGCATATCTGAAGCTTAGAAGTTTTTCCTGGAAGCATGGCATCAACCACTTCGCCCAAAAGAGGGCTCGTCATCAGTTCTCGGTCTTAAAAGGGCCCGGATTTGCCTAAGCCCTAAACCTACCGCCTTAAACACAGACAACCATCGCTGTGCTGGCCTAGCCTTCTCCGTCTCTCCATCGCAATATGCACGAGTACAGGAATATTAACCTGTTTCCCATCGACTACGCATTTCTGCCTCGCCTTAGGGGCCGACTCACCCTGCCCTGATTAACATGGGACAGGAAACCTTGGTCTTCCGGCGGGGGAGTTTTTCACTCCCCTTATCGTTACTCATGTCAACATTCGCACTTCTGATACCTCCAGCCTGCCTTACAGCTTGACCTTCAACGGCTTACAGAACGCTCCTCTACCATGCCTAGTAAACTAAGCATCCGTAGCTTCGGTGTACAGTTTGAGCCCCGTTATATCTTCCGCGCAGGCCGACTCGACTAGTGAGCTATTACGCTTTCTTTAAAGGATGGCTGCTTCTAAGCCAACCTCCTAGCTGTCTAAGCCTTCCCACATCGTTTCCCACTTAACTGTAACTTTGGGACCTTAGCTGACGGTCTGGGTTGTTTCCCTTTCCACGACGGACGTTAGCACCCGCCGTGTGTCTCCCGTAATTGCACTCATTGGTATTCGGAGTTTGCATGGGGTTGGTAAGTCGGGATGACCCCCTAGCCCAAACAGTGCTCTACCCCCAATGGTGAGATACGAGGCGCTACCTAAATAGCTTTCGAGGAGAACCAGCTATCTCCGAGCTTGATTAGCCTTTCACTCCTATCCACAAGTCATCCCCAGCCTTTTCAACGGATGTGGGTTCGGTCCTCCAGTTGATGTTACTCAACCTTCAACCTGCTCATGGATAGATCGCCCGGTTTCGGGTCTATTCCCAGCAACTAAACGCCCTATTAAGACTCGGTTTCCCTACGGCTCCACTATGTGCTTAACCTTGCTACTGAAAATAAGTCGTTGACCCATTATACAAAAGGTACGCAGTCACGGAACAAGTCCGCTCCCACTGCTTGTACGTACACGGTTTCAGGATCTATTTCACTCCCCTCACAGGGGTTCTTTTCGCCTTTCCCTCACGGTACTGGTTCACTATCGGTCAGTCAGGAGTATTTAGCCTTGGAGGATGGTCCCCCCATATTCAGACAGGATAACACGTGTCCCGTCCTACTCGTTTTCATGATTAAGGTGTTTTCGTATACGGGGCTATCACCCTCTACGGCGGCCCTTTCCAGAGCCTTCTACTAACACCAAAATCACTTAAGGGCTAATCCCCTTTCGCTCGCCGCTACTTAGGGAATCTCGGTTGATTTCTTTTCCTCCGGGTACTTAGATGTTTCAGTTCCCCGGGTTCGCCTCGTATGGCTATGTATTCACCATACGATACCCGCAAGCGGGTGGGTTTCCCCATTCGGACATGTTCGGATCAAAGCTTGTTTATCAACTCCCCGAACCTTTTCGCAGATTACCACGTCCTTCATCGCCTCTGACTGCCAAGGCATCCACCGTGCACGCTTGGTCACTTGACCATATAACCCAAAATAGTTTCGGATCACATACCAAAGGGCTTTTGTCCCCCTCTGGATTTACGATTTAGAAAGTCACCTAGGTTAAAGGTGCTTTCCACCGGTTTGACGCTTGATTATCGTCTATTTCAAAATTTGAATTGTTAAAGAGCAAGTTTAGTGCAAAGCACTAAGTCAGAGACTAAAAATCACCCAACACACGAATGCGTAAGATGTTTAGCGTCTTGCTTAGAACTCTCTTCTAATCTTTCACACAGTATCTTAAGTAAATGGTGGAGCTATGCGGGATCGAACCGCAGACCTCCTGCGTGCAAAGCAGGCGCTCTCCCAGCTGAGCTATAGCCCCATTATTTACTAGATTGTATTTGGTGGATTGAAGAACATATCTCTAATCAAATACCAGGTTTTCAAGAACAAGGCTTTTAAGGTCGACGTTTAGCTTGCTAAACGAGAGCTTAAATAACGATGTTATTGGAATTCTGGTGGGTCTGGGCCGATTTGAACGGCCGACCTCACCCTTATCAGGGGTGCGCTCTAACCAACTGAGCTACAGACCCAAATACAATATAACTTGCTGTTTGTTTTAGTTCGGTCGACCTCACCCTACTCTTTACCAAAATAAGGGGGTACGCTCTAACCAACAGAACAACAGATTAAAACACTTCTGTGCTTCTCATAAATTAGACATCAGATAATTTGTGTGAACGCTCACCAGAGGTTTCTATCGTTTAAGGAGGTGATCCAGCCCCAGGTTCCCCTAGGGCTACCTTGTTACGACTTCACCCCAGTCATTGACCACTCCGTGGTAACCGCCATCCCGAAGGTTAAGCTAGCTACTTCTGGAGCAATCAACTCCCATGGTGTGACGGGCGGTGTGTACAAGGCCCGGGAACGTATTCACCGTGACATTCTGATTCACGATTACTAGCGATTCCGACTTCATGGAGTCGAGTTGCAGACTCCAATCCGGACTACGACGTACTTTCTGGGATTCGCTTACTCTCGCAAGTTCGCAGCCCTCTGTATACGCCATTGTAGCACGTGTGTAGCCCTACTCGTAAGGGCCATGATGACTTGACGTCGTCCCCACCTTCCTCCGGTTTGTCACCGGCAGTCTCCTTAAAGTTCCCACCCGAAGTGCTGGCAAATAAGGATAAGGGTTGCGCTCGTTACGGGACTTAACCCAACATTTCACAACACGAGCTGACGACAGCCATGCAGCACCTGTCTCAGTGTTCCCGAAGGCACCAAAGCATCTCTGCTAAGTTCACTGGATGTCAAGAGTAGGTAAGGTTCTTCGCGTTGCTTCGAATTAAACCACATGCTCCACCGCTTGTGCGGGCCCCCGTCAATTCATTTGAGTTTTAACCTTGCGGCCGTACTCCCCAGGCGGTCTACTTATTGCGTTAGCTGCGCCACTAAGTCATTACAACCCAACGGCTAGTAGACATCGTTTACGGCGTGGACTACCAGGGTATCTAATCCTGTTTGCTCCCCACGCTTTCGCACCTCAGTGTCAGTATCAGTCCAGGGTGTCGCCTTCGCCACTGATGTTCCTTCCTATATCTACGCATTTCACCGCTACACAGGAAATTCCACACCCCTCTACCGTACTCTAGCCTGCCAGTATCGGGTGCCATTCCAAGGTTGAGCCCTGGGATTTCACATCCGACTTAACAAACCACCTACGCGCGCTTTACGCCCAGTAATTCCGATTAACGCTTGCACCCTCTGTATTACCGCGGCTGCTGGCACAGAGTTAGCCGGTGCTTCTTCTGGAGCTAACGTCAAAACACTTGGGTATTAACCAAACGCCCTTCCTCACTCCTGAAAGTGCTTTACAACCCTAAGGCCTTCTTCACACACGCGGCATGGCTGGATCAGGCTTCCGCCCATTGTCCAATATTCCCCACTGCTGCCTCCCGTAGGAGTCTGGGCCGTGTCTCAGTCCCAGTGTGACTGGTCATCCTCTCAGACCAGTTAGAGATCGTCGCCTTGGTAGGCCTTTACCCTACCAACTAGCTAATCTCACGCAGGCTCATCTAATAGCGGAAGGCTCCGAAAAGTCCCCTCCTTTCCCCCTCAGGGCGTATGCGGTATTAGCATGCGTTTCCACATGTTGTCCCCCTCTACTAGGCAGATTCCTACGCGTTACTCACCCGTCCGCCGCTCGTCAGCAGGAGCAAGCTCCCCTGTTACCGCTCGACTTGCATGTGTTAAGCCTGCCGCCAGCGTTCAATCTGAGCCATGATCAAACTCTTCAGTTAAAAAGTTTGCTTACTCAAAATCTATTACACTAACAATAACTTAATCGACTCACCGTTCCTAAAAACAATAAGCCAACATAAAGCGAATTGACGTGTTAGACGTTTCGCAAGACTTCAATTTTTTTGATCCTAAAAGGATCTTCTGAAGCCTCCAGCGAGCGCCCACACAAATTATCTGATTATCTATTTTAAAGAGCGTTTGACACCTTGTTCAACTTACTTACCTTGGTAAGTGCAAACCTTCGCTTGCGTTGTTCTCCGTGTCAGTGGGGGCGTATAATACATTCTGAATTTTTTAGCGCAAGCTCTTTTTTCACTTTTTATGAAAAGTTTTTATTTTTCTTCTCTAAGCCCCACATAAACAAAAAGACACCTAAGTGTCTTTTTGTTGGAACGGAACTAAACGCTAACCACCAACGTAACTCAACATTACGCCTGCCGCGACAGCAGAACCAATTACACCTGCAACGTTCGGCCCCATCGCATGCATCAAAAGGAAGTTTTGTTTATTGGCTTCAAGCCCGACTTTATTAGCGACACGCGCAGCCATGGGAACAGCTGAAACACCTGCCGCGCCAATAAGTGGGTTTATAGCTTCATTGGAGAATCGATTCATTACCTTCGCCATTAATACGCCAGCAGCTGTACCAATAGAAAAAGCAACCAAACCCAAACCTAATATTCCAAGTGTTTCTAAATTTAAGAAAGCCTCAGAACTCAGCTTTGACCCTACCCCTAAACCTAAGAAGATAGTAACAATATTAATCAACGCATTTTGAGCCGTATCGCTTAAGCGATTAACAACGCCACACTCTCGCATCAAGTTACCAAAACAAAACATCCCTAATAGAGGCGCTGCAGATGGCAAAAACATAGCGACAAGAATAGTCACAACAATAGGGAAGACAATCTTCTCTTTTTTAGTAACAGGTCTAAGCTGCTCCATTTTAATAGAGCGCTCTTCTTTGGTTGTTAGCGCTCGCATTATTGGCGGTTGAATAAGCGGAACTAACGCCATGTAAGAATAAGCAGCAACAGCAATGGCACCCAATAAATCAGGAGCTAATCGGCTAGCAACAAAAATAGCTGTCGGACCATCTGCACCACCGATAATACCAATTGCAGCAGCATCCGCTAATGAGAAATCCATAATACCTGAAGCACCAAGAAGCACCGCCCCAATTACGGTAGCAAAAATACCAAACTGTGCAGCAGCCCCAAGAAGCAAGGTTTTAGGGTTCGCCAACATAGGACCGAAATCCGTCATGGCTCCAACCCCCATGAAAATGAGCAACGGAAACAAGCCCGTCTCAATTCCTCCATGGTAGATATAATATTGCAGCCCACCTGGCGACACCATGTGACCAGCGGCATCATAGACAGGAGCCGCCATAAATCCTGCACCAGGAATATTGACAAGCACCGCCCCAATACCGATAGGCAACAGCAATAACGGCTCAAAGCCTTTCTTTATCGCCAAAAAGACCAACAACAAACCGACACAGATCATCACAAACTGGCCAAATTCGAGCTGATAAATCCCAGTATCGTGGTAAAGGTTTAATAATTTATTTTCCATTTTAAACTTGTTCCTTTAACTACAAAGTGAGAAGCGACTGACCGACCTGTACGGAGTCACCTTCTTTTACATTAATGGAACCCACGACACCTGACTTAGGCGCAGAGATCTCAGTCTCCATTTTCATCGCCTCTAGAATCATGACGGTATCGCCTTCATTCACTTGCTGCCCTGAAGACACGAGCACTTTGAATATATTGCCTGCTAATGGAGAAGGCACATCCTCGCCAGAAGCTTGTGCTGGCGCTGATACCGGTACCGGAGAAGTTTGAGCACTTGCTACTGGCTGAATATTACTTACATCACCACCTTCCGACACCTGAACAACAAAGCTCTGCCCTGAAACTGAAACAGTATAAACACTCGCCTCGCTCGAAGGGGCGCTCGCCGCTACTGACGTACTTTCAACGGCATCTTCAATGGAAGGAGCTGGCTCAAAAGCACTAGAATCCCCGCGATTTTGCAAGAATTTCAGCCCGATTTGAGGAAACAAAGCATACGTTAAAACATCATCAATCTGATCACTTGATAGGGAAATACTCTTTTCCTTGGCAAGAGCAACCAATTCATCGGTCAATTTCTCCATTTCTGGTGACAACAAATCAGCTGGTCGGCAAGTGATCGCCTCGGAACCATCCAACACTCTCGCCTGCAATTCACGATTAAACTCAGCTGGCGCAGCACCGTATTCCCCTTTCAAAATACCTGCTGTCTCTTTTGAAATTGATTTATAACGCTCACCTGTTAGGACATTCAAAACAGCCTGAGTACCAACAATCTGAGAAGTAGGCGTAACAAGTGGAATCAAACCTAGATCTTCACGAACTTTTGGTATCTCTTTTAACACTTCATCAAACTTATCTGCAGCACCTTGCTCTTTCAACTGACTTTCCATGTTCGTTAACATGCCACCAGGAACTTGAGCTATCAAAATACGAGAATCTGTACCACGAAGAGACCCTTCAAACTTCGCATACTTTTTCCTTACATCTCGGAAATACGAAGCAATTTCTTCTAGCAACTCTAAATCCAAGCCTGTATCTCTATCTGTACCCTGCAAAGCTGCAACTACAGATTCTGTTGCGCTATGACCGTATGTCATCGACATAGAAGAAATCGCAGTATCAACACGATCCACGCCAGCCTCAACCGCTTTTAGTATCGTCATATCTGACAAGCCAGAAGTTGCGTGTGCATGCAATTGAACTTCTAATTGAGTTTGAGCTTTAAGCAAACTCACCAACTCAAAAGCATCATATGGAGTTAAAATCCCCGACATATCCTTGATGGCAATAGAGTCCGCACCCATATCCTCAAGCGTTTTGGCATAATCAACCCAGTTCTGAGTTGTATGTACTCGACTCTTAGTATAAGAAATAGTGCCTTGTGCATGCTTACCCTGCTGCTTAACCGCCTTAATCGCCGTTTCCAAGTTACGAGGATCATTCATTGCATCAAAAATTCGAAAAACATCTACGCCATTAAACGCAGCCCGCTCCACAAATTTATTAACTACATCATCGGCATAGTGACGGTAACCAAGCAAGTTTTGCCCGCGCAACAACATTTGCTGAGGCGTATTAGGCATTGCCTTTTTAAGCTCACGAATACGCTCCCATGGATCCTCACCAATAAAGCGAATACAAGCATCAAACGTCGCCCCGCCCCAAGACTCAAGCGACCAAAAGCCAACTTGATCAAGCTTTTCAGCAATAGGAAGCATATCGTCAATACGCATACGCGTAGCAAACAAAGATTGGTGAGCATCACGCAAAACGACATCAGTAATGCCAAGAGGTTGCTTTGTTGTTGTCATGTTTCTGCCTCGTAGAGAGTAAAGTTATTAATATGAGATTAGGATTTTTTACTTTTTTGATGCTGGTGAACTGCTGCGGTAATAACGGCTGTCAGTTGCGCATCGACACCAGAGGGGGTCAAAACCTTTGGCGCAGAATTTGGAGCAACAACAGCTTGCTCAGGGAACCAATTATTAAGCAGACGCGACATGAACTTAGTCGCATATATCAAGACAACCAGAAACAGGAAAACAAACCCCATTCCCAAGACCATCAGCCCAAAACCATCTTCTATCAGCCCATTCATAGCATTAACACCTTATTTATCTTGCCTTGTTTGTACAGACCTAATGTGATCAGATGCACACACAGCAGCACTGTTTATTTGTTATAGATAGTTTTTATCATAAACCAGAACAGTTTCATATTTTTTTCGCATAACAGTTAGACTTATTTCGTGAACAATTCCCTAGAAAAAGCACCTTTTCCCATTAAAAGAGCACACAAGAATAATATTGTACTGGCCGTAGCCCCAATGGAGGGTGTTATGGATCACACAATGAGAGCATTACTTTCCAGAATTGGTGGAATGGACTATTTAGTTTCCGAATTCATTAGGGTTACGCAATACCCCATCCCTTCAAGCACATTTAAACGCCTTATTCCTGAAAACCAACAGGCAGCAAAAACACAATACAATCACCCAGTCCACACACAATTACTAGGCAGCAATGCTGAACTCATGGCACAAAGTGCGTTAAATGCTGTTGAGGCTGGTGCCACACATATCGATGTAAATTTTGGCTGCCCAGCAAAACGTGTAAATGGTCATGGCGGTGGCTCAGTGCTACTGCAAACGCCAGATACATTGCACGAGATCATGAGCGCCATTCGCAAAAGCCTACCAAACGAAATCCCTGTCTCTGCAAAAATTCGCTTAGGCTTTGAGAATGAAGACCTATTATTTGAAAATGTGGCAGCAATTGAAGCCGCTGGAGTAGGTACACTGACAATCCATGGGCGGACCAAAAAAGATGGCTACAAGCCACCGGCTCGCTGGGAAAAAATTGGCGCAATTCAGGATAAGACAAAAATGATCGTTGTCGCAAATGGCGACATCATAGACACAGAGTCCCTACTGCGCTGTCAAGCCATCACAGGCTGCCAACATTTTATGATTGGAAGAGGCTCTCTTAATAACCCATTTATTTTTCAACAACTAAGAGCCGAGCTAAACTGTGAAATAAGCAGCATTGATAAATCCACTTTTATAAAGCTATTCAGCACTTACACTAAGGAACTGAAACAGCACTATGATGAGGTTGCAACACTTGGCAGGTTAAAACAATGGTGCGGACACTTACGCTTCAATTTTGTAGAAATCAAAGAAAACCTGCAGGCACTACGTCGTAGCAAAAATACAGACGAAATAACAACGTGCTTTGAAGAAATAATGAAATAACAAAGGAGGTAAAAAATATTGGGAGGATATAAATATTTGGGGAGATAAATAAGAAAAGGAAATGGTGCACCCGAGAGGATTCGAACCTCTGACCGCTCGGTTCGTAGCCGAGTACTCTATCCAGCTGAGCTACGGGTGCATAGCAATTTTTTAGTACATTTTAAATGTGGATAAATAAAAAATGCATTGGGGAATGAATGGTGCACCCGAGAGGATTCGAACCTCTGACCGCTCGGTTCGTAGCCGAGTACTCTATCCAGCTGAGCTACGGGTGCATAGCAATTTATTCCTACATTTTATTCTGGATAAAACAAAATGTATTTTTGAAATGGTGCACCCGAGAGGATTCGAACCTCTGACCGCTCGGTTCGTAGCCGAGTACTCTATCCAGCTGAGCTACGGGTGCACTGCAATTTCTTTTCTCTTTTTATTTAGAAAGGATAGTCTCTAAATAAAACTTGAAATGGCGGAGAGTGAGGGATTCGAACCCTCGATGAGTGTTAACCCATACACCCTTAGCAGGGGCGCGCCTTCGGCCACTCGGCCAACTCTCCGTAACAAGTGGGGCGCATTATATACGACACATTTGTCTTGTAAAGGCTTTTTTTAAAATTAATCTTCTAAATCTTGATCGTCTTGTTCTTTTTGAATGCGTAGATAAATCTCTTCACGATGAACAGAAACATCTTTAGGTGCATTAATACCAATACGAACCTGATTACCTTTTACGCCTAATACAGTGACAGAAACCTCGTCACCAACCATTAAAGTTTCACCAACACGTCTAGTAAGAATAAGCATTTGAGCAATCTCCCTGTAATAGCTTTTAAATGTTTTTAGTCGAATTGCCTTACACATGGTGTAGGGCAATTCCTACAAGGGCTATTGTAGCCCCTCTCTAAAAATTAAACCATCCATTCGTACAGGGTTTTATGTATCCAATTGTTACGCTTCGCTCACGCCTGGTGTCGCTTCGTTTAATTTGAATGCTGAATGTAAAGCTCGAACAGCCAACTCCATGTATTTTTCATCAATAATGACTGAAACTTTAATTTCTGATGTCGAAATCAGCTGAATATTTATCGACTCAGCAGCCAAAGCCTTGAACATTGTGCTCGCCACGCCGGCATGAGAGCGCATCCCCACCCCCACAATAGACACCTTAGCGATCTTAGCATCAGACAACACGGCTTTCGCACCAAGCTCACTCGCAATCGTATTCAATGTTGCAAGCGCCTGATCATATTCATTGCGATGAACAGTAAAGGTAAAGTCAGTCGTACCATCCACAGATACGTTTTGAACAATCATATCTACTTCTATGTTGGCATCGCTAATAGGGCCAAGAATACGAGAAGCGATACCAGGTATATCAGGCACACCTTTCAGGGTTAACTTTGCCTCATCTCTATTGAATGCAATCCCAGAAACCGCTGGTTGCTCCATACCCTTAACCCCCTCAGTTGTAATCAATGTACCTTCACCTTCAACAAAACTAGACAGTACCCTCAGTGGCACTTGATATTTACCAGCAAACTCTACAGAGCGAATCTGCAACACTTTAGAACCAAGACTGGCCATCTCCAACATTTCTTCAAAGGTAATCTTTTCCAAACGTCGAGCACTGTCCACAACCCTAGGATCTGTCGTATAAACGCCATCAACGTCCGTGTAGATCTGGCATTCATCCGCCTTTAAAGCCGCCGCCAAAGCCACACCAGTCGTATCTGAGCCACCTCGCCCCAGAGTCGTAATATTGCCAAACTCATCCGCCCCTTGAAAACCGGCCGCTACAATCACTCGTCCAGCATCTAAGTCTGCACGCATCGCTTCGGTGTCAATTTTTTGGATTCTAGCCTTACCATGTGCGTTGTCAGTTGTAATACGAATTTGAGATCCCGTATAAGAACGAGCATCAAGCCCACGCTTCATCAACGCCATTGACAAAAGAGCGATGGTAACCTGCTCCCCTGTCGACAAAAGAACATCCATCTCCCGCGCATTAGGTGAAGCACTGATGCTTTTAGCAAGATCAATCAGTCTATTGGTCTCACCACTCATAGCCGAAACAACTACGACAATATCATCGCCTTGTTGCTTATGCTTTAACACTCGATCTGCAACCGCTTCGATACGCTCTATAGTACCTACCGAAGTGCCGCCGTATTTTTGAACTAACAACGCCATAATCTTTCTATCACCCAAATCAAAGCTCAAACAGAGCGTATCAAGTTATACTCGTTCAGCAACCCAATCAGGCACTAACGCAAGCGCAGCAGGCAAACCATCTGGATTATTACCACCAGCCTGAGCCATATCAGGACGACCACCGCCCTTACCATCAACCAAAGGTGCAACCATCTTAATCAGGTCACCCGCTTTCACGTTTTTAGTCAGTTCTTTTGTTACACCAGCAATCAAACTTACCTTACCATCATTCACCGCTGCCAAAAGAATAACGGCAGATTCAAGCTTGCTCTTCAACTCATCAAGCAAATCGCGCAATGCTTTTGGATCTTCCACTTCAACTTGAGCGACCAACAACTTACCGCCATTGATATCCACTGCCTGAGAAGCCAAATCAGCACCAGCCAAAGCTGCCATTTTGCTTTTCACTGCATCCAGCTCTTTTTGCAAGCTACGAGCATGATCATTTAAGGCCACAACTTTATCTAGAACACTGTCTTGATTGCCTTTAACAAGACTGGCAATACCGTCAAGAATTGACTCTGTTTGACGCGTTGTATCAATCGCAACTTTACCCGTCACCGCTTCTATACGACGAACACCGGCTGCAATACCGCTCTCTGAAACAATTTTAAAGAAACCAATGTCACCTGTGCGGCTTACGTGAGTACCACCACATAACTCAATCGAGTAATCAGCGCCCATCGTCAACACACGCACTTCGCTGTCATACTTTTCGCCAAATAACGCCATAGCGCCTTTCGCTTTAGCGGACTCGACATCCATAATGTCTGTTTCTACAACACGGTTTAAACGAATCTGTTCGTTTACCATATCTTCGATTTGCTCAATTTCGGTCGCTGTCACACCTTCAAAATGCGAAAAATCGAAACGCAAACGCTCCGCGTTTACCAAAGAGCCTTTCTGCAGAACATGATCCCCCAAAATACGACGTAACGCTTCATGCATTAAGTGAGTCGCAGAGTGATTCAATGTTGTAGCCATACGCAAAGTACGATCTACCTCACCCGTCACTTGATCTCCAACAGTCAAACTACCTTCTTTTAACTCACCATAATGCAGGTGTGCCTTAGCTTGTTTTGTTGTGTTAGAAACTTTGAACGCTCCTGCGCCACGCAACCAACCTTGGTCACCAACTTGACCACCAGACTCAGCGTAAAACGGAGTCGATTTCAAAACGACAGCGGCAACTTGACCTGCCTCAATAGACTGAACAGATTCACCGTCAACAAGGATCATTTCAATTTCGCAAGCACCAGCCAGATTGTCATAACCAGTGAACTCAGTAACAGAGTCCAGCTTTATACTGCCGGACATATCCATAGAGAAATTGCTTGCTGAGCGAGCACGAGCACGTTGTGCATCCATTGCAACTTCAAATCCAGCTTCATCAATCTCTAGATCATTCTCACGAGCGACATCATTGGTTAAATCTGCTGGAAAACCATAAGTGTCATAAAGTTTAAACACTGTCTCGCCAGGAATAACTTTTTTATCGCCTAGTTCAGAAATCGCTTCCTCAAGGATTTTCATCCCTTGATCAAGCGTCTTAGCAAACTGCTCTTCTTCTTTTAACAGAATAGAAGCAACACGCTCTTTTAACTTAGTTAGCTCTGGGTAAGCTTCACCCATTTCAACATCAAGCGCTTCTACCAACTTATGGAAAAAGACACCTTTTTGACCCAGCTTATTACCGTGACGAATGGCACGACGAATAATACGACGCAAGACATAACCACGACCTTCATTCGACGGAATCACACCATCGACGATCATGAAGGAACAAGAACGAATATGGTCTGCAATAACGCGAAGAGACTGCGCACTCAGATCCTGAGTACCAACAACTTTTGCCGCAGCTTTGATTAGATTCTGAAACAAATCGATTTCATAGTTACTGTGAACACCTTGCAGAATTGCAGCAATACGTTCTAAGCCCATGCCAGTATCAACAGAAGGCTTAGGCAAAGGCGCCATCTCACCATCAGCAGAACGATTAAACTGCATGAAGACCACGTTCCAGATTTCGATAAAACGGTCACCATCTTCTTCCGGAGAACCTGGAGGCCCACCCCAAATATGCTCACCATGATCATAAAATACTTCAGTACAAGGACCGCATGGCCCTGTGTCGCCCATTGCCCAGAAGTTATCAGACTGGTAACGGCCACCTTTGTTATCGCCAATGCGAACGATTTTTTCTGCAGGCAGACCTATATCTTTATTCCAAATATCGTAGGCTTCATCGTCTTCAGCATAAACCGTTACCAAGAGTTTCTCTGTTGGCAACTTCAACACAACGGTTAGAAACTCCCAAGCATAATGAATGGCATCTTTTTTAAAGTAATCACCAAAGCTGAAGTTACCTAGCATTTCAAAGAAAGTATGATGACGCGCCGTGTAACCAACGTTTTCTAGGTCATTGTGCTTGCCACCCGCTCGCACACAACGCTGAGACGTTGTTGCTCGTGAGTATGGACGAAGATCCTCTCCCAAAAACACGTCTTTAAACTGGACCATGCCAGCATTGGTGAACAACAAAGTCGGATCATTTCCTGGTACCAAAGAGCTGGATTCCACGATTTGATGCTGCTTACTTTCAAAGTACGATAAAAATGACTGGCGTAACTCAGAACTCTTCATAATGGGATGAGTCTCTATCTCTATTTTCTGGACGAATTGGATTGCGTGAATGGCAGATTAACACATGCCTACTCGATGCAATGAAAAGCACAAAATAGTACACGCAAAGGATAGGTGTTTTCAAAAGAAACTATAGTAATTTAACGCTTATTTTGTGCAAACCTTAAGCAAAAGCCCAATTTGCTGACACAAACCGACTTTCACCTAAGGTTTTCTAAGAAAGGACTACTGAGAATGATCACCGCGGGTATAACGATAATGAGGTCGCGCTGTCATTCTAGTTACCAATTCATAACCTATAGTACCAGCGTAGTCGGCAACCTCCTCGACAGGAACATCCCCACCCCATAGAACCACCTCTTCGCCCATGGCAAGTTCAGCAGAATAATCCTGCATACGCACAGTAATCATATCCATCGAGACTCGACCAGCCAAACAAGCGGGCTCCCCCCCCACTAACATGGGCGTACCGTTTTCAGCATGGCGTGGGTAACCATCACCATAACCCACTGCAACCGTCGCCAACATATGGTCTTCTGCGGCGACATAACCCAATCCATAACCCACTTTATCGCCTTTACTGACTTTACGTGTCGAAATCACTTTTGACGACAATGTCATGGCAGGTCGTAGCCCCATTGCACGCCCACTCACCTCTGCAAAAGGTGAAATTCCGTACAACATAATGCCGGGACGAATCCAACCACCTTCAGGCACACTCCATTTCATTATGGCAGCCGAGTTAGCGACACTGGATTCAATGTCACCAATTAACTGCCGAGTTTGTTCAAAATACGCCAACTGCTTCATTGTCGTAAGATCAGACAAATCATCGGCACAAGCAAAGTGCGTCATAAGCACCACTTCACCCACTTGACCACTCTCTTTTAGAGCAGTTACGAATGACGGTGCAGCCTCTTTATCAACACCAAGGCGATGCATGCCAGAGTCTAATTTCAAAAAAACCTTTTCGATTTTGGCATGACTAGCACGCAACTCATCAAGCTGCTGAGTGTTTTCGATAGCGGCCCAGAAGCCATGCTTTTCACACAGCGCCCACTCCTCACCCTCAAACACACCTTCCAACAGCAAAATAGGGGAAACAACGCCAGCGTCACGCAAAGCAATGGCTTCCTCAATAGCCGCCACAGCAAAAGCATCCACCTCTTTATCCAAGTAACGCGATACTTCGACCGCACCATGCCCGTACGCATTGCTTTTAACAACAGCGAACGCCTTACAAGTTGGCTGTAATTTTTTTGCATAGCGGTAGTTTTGTAAGATTGCCTCCAAATCTACCGTTGCCGTGAGTGGCCGTGCCATTTTCGCCCCTTAAATTTTTAAAGCGTTTTCTTACTTATAACGTTGTACAGAAAGATCTTGAGAATCGATCTCAGTTTTATCGCCTGACATAATATCCGCAATGACAGCGGCAGAGCCACAACACATAGTCCAACCCAATGTTCCGTGCCCTGTATTCAAATACAAACCATCAATGTGTGTGCGACCAACAACTGGCGTGCCATCAGGTGTCATTGGACGAAGCCCTGTCCAATAATCTGCTTCCGATAGGTCACAGCCCTGATCAAACAAATCGTGCACAACATGAGTAATGGTCTCAGTGCGAACTTTTGGTAAATCAAGATTATATCCGTTTAATTCCGCTGTTCCTGCTGCACGAATACGACTACCTAATCGAGTCACTGCGACTTTATAGGTTTCATCCATTACAGTTGAAACAGGGGCGAACTTTGAGTCTGTGATCGGCACAGTTAAGGAATAGCCTTTCACTGGATAAACCGGAATAGAAATATCAATATCTGAAAGCAATTCTTTTGAGTAGCTTCCCATGGAAACCAAAACATGATTAAACTCAAAATCACCCTGATCGGTTTTTACGGCGCGAATTTTACCACTTTCTACGACCAAGCGCTCAATCGACACACCAAATTTAAACGTAACACCTAATTCATCACAGTGTTTTTTAAGCTCCTGACAAAAAACAAAACAATCTCCCGTTTCGTCTCCGACTAAACGAAGCCCACCCTTAAACTTATCAATTACAGGCGCCAGTCCTGGCTCAACGTCTAAAATTTGTGCCGGTGTTAAAACTTGATGGGGAACATTTAGGGCCTTTAATACCTTGATGTCTTTTTCGGATGCCTCAACCTGCTCGTCTTTACGGAATAGCTGCGTCAGTCCGCCTTGACCATCATCATACTTAATGCCGATCTCTTTACGCATAGCGATAAATTGATCACGACTGTATTCGGCTAACGCCACCATACGAGACTTATTAACGTCATAAGCCTTTTCTGTGCAATTAGCCAACATCTTGCCCATCCAAGCTATTTTTTTGAACTCTGGATCAGCACTAACCTTTAAAGGCGCATGCTTTTGCATCAGCCACTTAATCGCCTTAAGAGGAATCCCCGGCGCCGCCCAAGGTGCTGAATAACCAGGAGAAATTTGACCAGCATTAGCGAAGCTTGTTTCAAGTGCAACCCCCTCTTGACGGTCAATCACTGTCACTTCATACCCTTTTTTCGCCAAATAATACGCTGACGTTAAACCAACAACACCCGCACCCAGCACGCAAACACGCATAGAAAACCTCAAAAAACAAATAAAGTCATATCACCTATAATCACACAACAAATCCAGTTTTATCATCTTATTTTATGATATTTAAAAGAATAATAAACTTTAAAATATCCATTTTAAAGTATATTAGAAACGAAATGTAAAACCTTTATTCAACTGATAAAATAGCCGTTCAATCAAAGCAAGCAGGGACACAGACATGAAAGAACAGCAAACATCTATATTTGACCAAGCCTTGTCACTGCTAAGCCACAGAGAACACAGCACAAAAGAGCTTGCAACAAAATTAAAAACCAGAGGACATGAGGAAGAGGAAATTACTGCTACCATCGAGCGTCTTGAAGAAATGAACTATCTTAATGACGAGCGTTTTGCAGAGATTTTTGTTAGAAGCCGACTAAGCAAACCTCTTGGCGCAAGCCGAATACAACAAGAGTTGATACAAAAAGGCATCCGTAGTGAATTGGCAAAAGAAGCCATTTCAAACGCAAATGCCGATTGGTTTGAGTTAGCAAGACAATTAAAAGAAAGACGATTTGGAAAAGAGTTTTGCACAGATTATAAAGAAAGGGCCAAACAATCTCGCTACTTGCAATACCGAGGGTTTGACTTCGAGCAAATAAAATACGCAACATCGTCAAACGAAGACGACTAATGCAAGAAAATCAAACCTCGATATATGAACCTAAGCTCACTTACAGTTTATGTTCTTTTGCCATCAAGGCCGCCAAATAGCGCTCCTCCATTTCAACATATTTTTCTTGAATGGCTTCAATCTTTGCATCTAACTCCGTAATTTTTTTCTGTAATTTCACGGCCTCATCAGACAACTCCTGACCATCGTATATTTCAGCCTCCAGACGCCTTTTCTCTTCTTCCAGTTCGTTGTTAATCTCTTGAAGGTTCTCGATCTCTTCTAAATCTTGGTTATTCAGCAAATCCTCGTCACCATGCGCTGAATCTATATAATCCTCTGGGTAAAGTTTTCTATTCATGAGCGTTTCATGCAACACCCTTGCGTCTTCTAAATCTCGCTCAAGCATTTCTACATACAATTCAGATTCATCGACCATCTGGCGTAGCGAATTCAATTTCATGGACTGCTCACTGACATAGGCATCGGACTGCTCTGTAAACGAGCCCTGATAAAGCAAATCCTCTATATTTTTCATAGTGCTACGTTCTTCCTCCATAACGCCATATATATCCATTGCCCCAGAACTCGACTGCTTTTTCTGGCTCAGCAAGGCAGTTGCCTTCTTCAAGGCCTCATCACGCTTAGCCGCATCTATGTTTAAGTTGTATTGGATTGTCTGTAAACTCAATAACTTAGCCTCTAAACTCTTAACAACTCGGCCACTTTCAAGCAGTGACTTTTCTAGCCTTACAATAGATACGTCATACGCACTTAAATACTTCCCTTCCCCCTCGTTATCCGTTTTAACCTTATGAACGCCTTCTTTTAACTCTTCAATTATATTCTTCTGATAAGCCGCTAATGCCTTAAGATCCGCAACCTTATCATCTAGCTCAGTTTTCATTGGATCTAAAAAAACAGCCTCACTAACATCATTGATAAAACCTTCCAACGCAGCAACATAGGCTTCATGCTCTTCAATATCTTTCAGTTCTTCCATATGAACAGCCAATCTTTCAGAAAACTCATGCATACTGGCCATTTCTGCTCGCAAAGCAGCGAGCGCATCGTCTAGGTCGGATTCAACCGACAACTCTGCTTGTAATTTAGTAAGCTGATTATTCAAATCGGCTGTTATATTATCCTGAGCAAAAACCTTGTCTCCCGCCTTTTGAATGACTTTATTTAGTTCATACAACAAAGATTGATTTACTTTAAGGGACTTAAGGAGAGCATCGATTTCTTGAGCCTGATCTACTCGATCTAACAGACCTTTAAACACCCCCAATAACATAACTATTTTTTCATTAGGTACAGAACGCTCAATAACGTGCATCTCAACATCTAAAAAAATCGCCCAGCAAGACAACGCTGATCGTCCTTGCGAGTCCACTTTTGGCGACTTTTCTAGCAAGTCCTTACAAATATTCCGCTGCTGTTTCAAAAGTGCTAACCATTGCGCTTTTTTATCCGCGGAAACAAAGTCCTCACCTAAGGGATGAGCGGCACCACTCAACGCCTCATCAGAGCCTGCCAATACTTTCTTCAAAGCAAAATAACGGTGGGCAACAAATAACAAGACGATCAATAGCACCACGCTTGATGCGACTAATGCCCAATGCCAGATTTGCATAACAACAGCCTCTTTAATCATTAAGAGAAATATCTTCAAAGGTTAGACTCAAAGAAACCATAAGACCTATCTTTTTTAAAGCACTTCCCACAAAAACAAAAAAAGCAGGCCGAAGCCTGCTTTCTCAATATAGCAACCGAAAAACAATTAAAAGTCTAATTGTTCAACTTCTTCCTCTGCCTCTTTTGCAGCAACATTTGCCTTTGCATCTGCTTTTTTAGGCAATAAATCTTCACGAATTTTCGCTTCAATTTCTTGTGCAATTTCAGGGTTATCCGCCAAGTATTGCGCGGCATTAGCCTTACCTTGACCAATCTTGTTACCGTTATAAGCGTACCAAGCACCAGCTTTATCAACAAAGCCTTGCTTAACACCCAAATCAATCACTTCGCCCATGCGGTAGATACCAGCACCGTACATGATTTGGAATTCAGTTTGTTTGAATGGCGGCGCAATTTTGTTTTTCACTACTTTAACGCGAGTTTCGTTACCGATTACTTCATCGCCTTGCTTCACAGAGCCGATTCGACGGATATCCAAACGAACAGAAGAGTAGAACTTAAGCGCATTACCACCGGTTGTCGTTTCTGGTGAACCAAACATCACACCAATTTTCATACGAATCTGGTTAATAAATACAACCAAACAGTTAGCGTTCTTAATAGAGCCTGTCAATTTACGCATTGCTTGAGAAAGCAAGCGCGCTTGAACACCAACAGAAGAGCTCCCCATTTCGCCTTCAATTTCAGACTTAGGAACCAAAGCCGCTACCGAGTCGACAATTACCACATCTACACTGTTAGAGCGCACCAACATATCGACAATTTCAAGCGCCTGCTCACCAGTATCTGGTTGAGAGATTAAAAGATCTTCAATATTAACGCCCAGCTTTTCAGCATAAGAAGGATCAAGCGCATGCTCGGCATCAATAAAGGCACACGTTTTACCTTGTTTTTGCGCTTCAGCAATCACACTTAGCGTTAAGGTTGTTTTACCTGAAGACTCAGGCCCGTAAATTTCGCAAATACGGCCATAAGGAAGTCCACCAGCACCTAACGCAATATCTAAGCCTAACGACCCAGTAGAAACAGTATCAATATCAAGCTTGGCACCTTCACCCATCTTCATGATGGCACCTTTACCAAATTGACGCTCAATTTGAGACAGCGCCGCGTCCAGCGCTTTTTTCTTGTTGTCTGCAATAGATGACATAATGAATTCCTTGTAACTACTGTTCGTTGTGATTAATTGTCGTTGAGGGTAACTCTATCGCTTTTTTTAGGGAATCTCAAGAAATACTGTATATAAAAACAGTATTATTTAAGTGCGTCATTAAGCAGCGCTTTTACACCACGAAGCGCTGCAAAAACCGTTGCTTCTCTTACCGCCTGACGATCCCCAGAAAACTGAAAGCGCTCGACTTTGGCTTCCTGTCCGAGCAATTGCCAGCCGATATAAACACAGCCAACAGGCTTTTCTTCCGAGCCGCCTCCAGGGCCTGCCACACCACTAACAGCAACAGAAATATTTCCGCCAAGTTGCAAAGCACCAGCACACATCTCTCTTACGGTTTGCTCCGATACAGCGCCAAAGGTTAATAAGGTTTCTTCTGCTACAGACAAGCCTTGCATTTTCGCTTCATTGGCGTAACTGATCACACCACCAAAAAACCATGACGAACTACCAGGTACTTGCGTACACACCGCACCAATCAATCCACCAGTACAAGATTCAGCGGTAACAAGCATGCAACCTTTCTCTAACAATACATGGCCAGCCTCTTCTGCTGCCCGTGTCATTTCTTGCATTTGATTCATTACCTTAATCCCTTAAATCCTAGGAAAATATCCCGTAGAATACCCCTCTATTTTTTGGATCACAATCGAGCTTCCCGAATGAGTAAAACAACAGCAGACAATCACACGCCTATGATGCGCCAGTACTTCGGCCTAAAATCACAGCACCCAAACCAACTGCTATTTTATCGCATGGGAGATTTCTACGAGCTCTTTTACGACGACGCCAAGCGCGCTTCCCAGCTACTGGATATTACACTTACCGCTCGTGGTCACTCCGGCGGCATGCCGATTCCAATGGCAGGCATCCCATTCCACGCCGCTGAAAACTACATTGCACGCTTGGTGCGTATGGGTGAATCCGTTGTGGTTGCCGAACAAACAGGCGACCCTGCCACCAGCAAAGGTCCTGTTGAAAGACAAATTGCTCGTATTGTCACGCCAGGCACAATTAGTGATGAAGCCTTCTTAGAAGAAAAGCGCGAGAACCTTTTGCTGTCACTCGCCCATCAATCTCGAAAAGGTCTCGATGTTTTTGGGTTTTCTTATTTAGACATGGCCAGTGGCCGTTTTTGTCTATTTGAAGTGGATGGCCATGAAGCGCTTTCTAGCGAATTACAACGCCTATCTCCAAGAGAGATTTTGATCTCCGAAGATTTCCCAGCGCGCGACACGCTCAAACTAGAAAAAGGCATTGCAGAACTTGGCCCTTGGCATTTCGATTATGAGTCAAGCTATCGCCAGCTAATCCAGCAATTCAACACCAAAGATTTATCGGGGTTTGGCTGTGAGGCACTCACCGCAGCCATTTCTTCTGCTGGCGCTCTACTTCAATACGCCAAAGACACACAACGCTCCGCTTTACCGCACATTCAATCCATCATGGTTGAACACAAAGACGATTCCGTTTTAATTGATGGAGCAACACGACGCAACTTAGAAATTGATATAAATCTAACTGGCGGCACAAGCAATACAGTTGTGGAAGTATTAGACAAATGCTCAACACCAATGGGCAGTCGTTTATTAAAACGCTGGTTACACACGCCAATTCGTGATTTGAATGAAATTCAGGCTCGCCAGCAAGTTGTCTCCGAATTAAAAAACAACCTGACTTACGACACTTTTGAAGCGCCACTAAAAAAAGTGGGTGATTTAGAGCGTATCTTATCCCGTGTTGCTTTACGCTCTGCACGTCCTAGAGACTTATTACGCCTAAGGTTTGCTCTTGAAGCTGCGCCAGAAATTACTCAACTACTCGCAAGCGTCCAATCACAACGCCTTACGGAACTGAGCCAACGCATTATCGCCCAGCCAGCCATTACAGAAACATTGGCAAAAGCTCTGGTTGAAAACCCACCTTCTGTGGTTCGTGATGGCGGTGTCTTTGCCCAAGGCTACGATGAAGAATTAGATGAGCTGTTAGCCTTATCAACCAATGCCACAGACTTTCTTGCAGAAATGGAACGTACAGAAAAGGCTCGCACAGGGATCACTTCACTAAAAGTTGGTTTTAACCGCGTTCACGGCTATTACATCGAGATTAGTCGTCTGCATTCCGATCAAGCACCAGTAGAATACATTCGTCGCCAAACACTGAAAAATGCCGAACGCTTTATTACCCCAGAACTAAAAGCCTTCGAAGATAAAGCACTCAGTGCGAAATCCAAATCTCTTGCTCGTGAAAAAGAACTTTATGAAGCGCTGCTCGATCAGCTAAATGAAGTACTAGGCGAATTGCAAACCACCAGCCAAGCTCTGGCGCAGTTAGATGTATTAAACAACTTCGCCGAACGCGCGAACACACTTAATTTTAACTGCCCGGAATTACACAATCGCGGCGGCATTCAGATTATCGGAGGTCGTCACCCTGTTGTGGAATCAGTGATTTCAGAACCCTTCGTGCCAAACGATCTTGATTTGAATGACAAGCGTTCATTACTGATGATTACCGGTCCGAACATGGGTGGTAAATCCACCTATATGCGTCAAATCGCTCTAATCACTTTGCTAGCACACACAGGTTGTTTTGTGCCTGCTGAATCGGCGTCTATCTCAATTGTTGATCGAATATTTACGCGCATGGGTTCATCAGATGACCTTGCAGGCGGTCGATCAACCTTCATGGTAGAAATGACAGAAACAGCAAATATATTAAATAATGCCAGCAAAAACAGCTTGGTACTAATGGATGAAGTTGGGCGCGGCACCAGTACTTTCGATGGCTTATCACTCGCTTGGGCGGCTGTCGACTACTTAGCCAAAGAGCTAAAATGTTATGTCCTGTTCGCTACCCATTACTTTGAACTTACAACACTAGCCGATCAATTAGACAACGCCGCCAACGTTCATTTGACTGCAACAGAATACGAAGACGAGATCGTCTTTTTGCATAAAGTTCATGAAGGCCCAGCAAGCCAATCATACGGTTTACAAGTTGCGCAATTGGCAGGCGTTCCTCGTGGGGTTATTGGACATGCCAAACAAAAGTTAAAAGAGCTTGAAGTCGTAACGGGCATAGACCTTGATAGTCATTCTATAGAAACGCCAGCAAGCGCACCCTCAACGAAAGCGAAAACCAAACAACGCACTATTGAGGAAAACAACAAAGACTACCAACCTCTGCAAGTCGATATGTTTGCCCAGGCCGAGCAGAATGTCTTGAAAAATACGCTTGAAGAACTAGATTTAGACAATATGACGCCGTTAGAGGCTATCAATGCCCTGTATAAGCTGAAATCTCAGTTGTCGTAATAAGCGACTGTCGATATAAGCTAATAGCAGATAAATGTAGACTATTTACGATTGTCGCTTGCCGCGAAATAGCCTATACCTCTAAAATAGTGCGCAATCATTTTTATAGCTTGTAAGGAGAAGTCGAATGGCTTTCATCGTTACCGATAACTGCATTCGCTGCAAATACACTGACTGTGTTGAAGTTTGTCCTGTGGACTGCTTCTACGAAGGCCCTAACTTTTTAGCAATCAATCCTGACGAGTGTATCGACTGCGCATTGTGTGAGCCTGAATGTCCAGCCAATGCCATCTTCTCTGAAGACGAATTGCCTGAAGACCAAGAAGTATTCGTTGAATTAAACCGTGACCTGTCTTTGATCTGGCCAAACATTGCAGAGAAAAAAGACGCGCTTCCTGACGCGGCACAATGGGACGGCGTTGAAGATAAATTAGAGCATCTAGAACGCTAATTTAGCACTGCTTAAAAGCTCAAAATAAAAAAAGCGACTCGATAGTCGCTTTTTTTATGCTCAACGTTATCAACAATGAAATCGTGACATATTTTAAGCCAAAAAAAAGGGCACCAAAGGCACCCCTACTTTCTGCTTACATCCGTTAAGCGACTCTTCCATTGAGTAAAACATCACTGTTTGCTCCATCCTGAAGCGTCCAAACTGTCCTTATTGCATGGTGTAATCCATCAAACCATAACATCCATATGAACAATCCATCGTTCTGAACATCCTAGTTCAATCCTCACACCATCTTTGGTGACCGATTAAACGCTTACAGCGCTTCTCATCCATGAACTCCGTTTGGTTAATGAACAATTTACCAGCTTTTGAGCATTAATCAAATTTCGGCACGATAAGCAAAAATGGAATTTTTCTTTTTTAAATCAAGTAGATAACAAAAAACTACAAAGAAATTTCGCCTTTAGCCACACAACAAACGGGAAAGGCTTACAGACATGTCAGAAAAAGACTACAAGCCAACCTTTTTCTGACACAAAATACAGCAAGGTCAGATAGCAACAAGAAACTCATCAGCCCATTTTACGGCTTCCAAGTAGGTGGTTTTTAGATCCTCAAAATCCTGAACATCCTTGATGGTATGCCCATTACTGTAGCTTTCTACAAGATCCAACGCATTTCCTACTCTTCCAGAGCGATGAACAATAGCGTTAATAAACTCACTAGGTAAAGGCAGTTCACCAAGCACTTCATCCAGCTTCATACCAGTACAAACATCGATCATCGACAACATTCCAGCAAGAAAATACTTGTCCTGATTGTTGTAGCCACGGCTTTGAGCAAATAGCTCCGCATGTTTCGCTCGAATCATGATTTGCTCTAACAACACATGACGTTCACCAACCATTTCTGACATCAACAACAGGTTTGTCAATGATTTCAGTTTTTCAGCGCCAATCAACATGATGGCCAATCGCACAGAGTCAACTGAAGCAATAAGACCCGTAGAAGGGGAATTTAGATAACGTAATAATTTATGAACCAAGCCAGCATCTTGGCTAACAATTCTGTCTAGGTCATCAATGCTAAGCGTTGATGGGTTCAACAGCGAAGACATTAATTGAAGTAACGTCATACTGTTTACTTTTGATGCTTTGCTCGATACCAATTCAGGCTTTTCAAAAAAATAACCTTGGAAGAACTCCACTCCCAGCAAACGACAAAACTGGTAGTCTTCCCAAGTTTCGACTTTTTCAGCAATAATTTGAGCTTTGAACCCTTTCAACAATTCAACCTGTTGATGAAAGCCATCATGGCCAAGCGCTAAAATATCTAGCTTGATATAGTCCGCCAATTCGACAAAAGGCGTTAATTTACTATCAAAAACAAAATCATCCAGCGCAATGATACAGCCAGAATTCGTCCAGCGGCGTAAAGAGGCGAGCAATATCGCATCAAAACCAGAGTCTTCCGATACTTCAATAACAATATTTTCTTTGTCGATTGGCATGCCGCTAGGGCTTAGTAGATACGCTCTTGAAAAATTAATAAAAGCCTTACTTGAGCCAACCAAATTTTCCATACCAAACTCAAATAAGCCGGCTGAAATCACCTGCGCAGTCGCACCAACCTCATCCATAATATCAGCTTGCACTGCCATCATATTCTTACGATAAAAAAGCTCGTAGCCCATTACTGCAAGACGGCTATCTACAATTGGCTGTCTTGCCAGTGCGATATTTGAATAAGCTGATAGTGAATTTTCAACCATATTGTTTCCATTTCAATAAAAGTATCAGAACGATTTGTACAGTGTCTCAATATTGCCTAAAAATTGCCATTGGGCATAGACAATATTCTTGATAACATGGAGCCATTAAATGTAGACAACTATATAAAACAAAATAAAGCAAAAAACCTGTGGGGAAAACAATGCCAGTATATCGCTCCAAAACAACTACATCGGGCCGTAATATGGCCGGAGCTCGTGCGCTATGGCGTGCAACCGGAATGACAGACGATGATTTTCAAAAGCCAATCATTGCGGTGGTTAACTCTTTCACTCAATTTGTACCAGGGCATGTCCACCTTAAAGACATGGGGCAACTGGTTGCTCGTGAAATTGAAGCCGCTGGCGGTGTAGCGAAGGAATTCAACACCATCGCTGTCGACGACGGTATCGCCATGGGCCATGATGGCATGCTTTACAGTCTTCCATCTCGCGACCTAATCGCAGACTCTGTTGAATACATGGTAAATGCCCATTGTGCCGACGCTATGGTCTGTATTTCAAACTGTGACAAAATCACACCTGGAATGCTAATGGCGGCTATGCGCATCAACATTCCAGTGATTTTTGTGTCTGGTGGTCCAATGGAAGCGGGCAAAACTAAGCTGTCCGAAAACAAACTGGATTTAGTGGATGCCATGGTTATCGCTGCAGACCCAACGGCAACCGATGAAAAAGTAGCGGAATACGAACGCTCCGCTTGCCCTACATGTGGCTCTTGCTCTGGCATGTTCACTGCAAACTCAATGAACTGTCTAACCGAAGCGCTTGGTTTAAGCTTGCCAGGCAATGGCACAACATTAGCCACTCACTCTGACCGTCGCCGCTTATTTCTAGATGCCGGTCGTCGTATTGTAGACATCACTAAACGTTTCTACGAAAACGATGAAGCAAACTGGGCACCACGCTCTATTGCAAGCTTCGAAGCGTTTGAAAATGCTATGACACTAGACATCGCAATGGGCGGATCAACCAACACTATCCTGCATTTATTGGCGATTGCCCGTGAAGCTGGTGTGGAATTTACGATGGAAGACATCGATCGCTTGTCTCGTAGAGTACCTCAACTTTGTAAAGTTGCACCAAACTCACCTAAATACCACGTAGAAGATGTACACCGTGCCGGTGGCATCTTTGCTTTGCTAGGTGAACTAGATCGCGCTGGTATTTTACATAATCAATGTCATACCGTGCATTCCAAAACTATGCTTGAAGCGCTAGATACTTGGGACATCATGCGTTCACCAACTCCTGAGGTTATCGAATTCTTCAAAGCAGGCCCTGCAGGTATTCCAACGCAAACCGCATTTAGCCAATCTACTCGCTGGCCTTCTCTAGATGGTGATCGTGCAGAAGGCTGTATTCGTTCAATCGAAAACGCTTTTTCCCTCGAAGGTGGCTTAGCGGTTCTTTATGGCAACATCGCTCTTGATGGTTGTGTTGTAAAAAGTGCCGGTGTAGACGAATCAATTCTTGTGTTTGAAGGTCGTGCTCACGTAACTGAGTCGCAAGACGAAGCTGTGAAAAACATTCTTGAGGATAAAGTAGAAGCGGGTGATATTGTCATTGTTCGCTACGAGGGCCCTAAAGGCGGCCCAGGTATGCAGGAAATGCTTTACCCAACATCTTATATTAAGTCTAAAGGGTTAGGTAAAGCCTGTGCACTATTAACGGACGGACGTTTCTCTGGTGGTACATCCGGTTTGTCTATCGGCCACGTTTCTCCAGAAGCGGCTGCCGGCGGTGCAATCGGCTTGGTTGAAAATGGCGACCGTATTTTGATCGACATTCCAAACCGTTCCATCAACGTCTTACTGTCTGACGAAGAGTTAGCTCACCGTCGTGCCGCCATGGAAGCAAAAGGCGCAAACGCTTGGAAGCCTGTTGAAGAACGTCCACGTAAAGTTTCTCCAGCGCTAAAAGTGTACGCTCACTTTGCAACCAGTGCAGACAAAGGGGCAGTACGTGATATTAGTCAAATCGACTAATATCTAAAGAGTAATACGCAAAAGGCCGCTCTGCCTAACATAGGTGCTGCGGCCTTTTTTATAAACAACTTGAGACCTTTGCACGAAGCCAAGACTAGGCAAGAGTCTCTATTTAATAATTCACTACAGGAAAGACCATGCTCAGCTATCGCCATATTTATCATGCAGGCAACCACGCTGATATTTTAAAACATTTGACGGTTAGTCAAATATGTCGCCATCTTATAAAAAAAGAGGCGCCCTTTTTCTATTTAGATACGCATGCTGGCATTGGTCAATATTCGCTAAACTCTGAACAGGCACAAAAAAACAAAGAATTTCATTCAGGTATTGCACGACTATTAAAAGAAGAGAATCTTCCCGAACCTCTAGAAGGCCTGTTGGATATCGTCCGAGACATGAACCCAACGGACACGCTGGAGTACTACCCTGGCAGCCCCAAAATTGTCGATTATTACGTTCGCCAAAAAGACAAACTACACTTATGTGAGCTACACCCAAACGATTACCCACTTTTAGCGGCGCTTTTTCCAAATAAACGTAAAGCCAATGTAGTGAAAGACAACGGATTTGCCGCAGTAAAAGCGATGCTGCCGCCACCACAAAAACGTGGCTTCGTTTTAATGGATCCACCTTATGAAGTAAAAAAAGACTATCAATATGTGGTTCAAGCATTAGAAGAAGGATACAAACGCTTTCCTCAAGGTACTTATGCAATCTGGTACCCGGTGCTAAACCGCCAACAGGCGAACGAATTACTAAAATCAGTCAAAGCCACTCATATCCGCAATGTGCTTTTACTTGAACTGTGTATTCGCAACACAGAACAAGAACGAGGCATGGCCGGCAGCGGCATGATCATTGTCAATCCACCTTGGACTTTAGAAAAAGAGGCCAAGGAATTTTTACCCATTTTGAGTAAGCTGCTTGCAGAAGATAATGAGGCTGACTTCCAAGTTACTTGGATCACCCCAGAATAACCCAATTTTATAGGAGCGCGTCATGAACACCCCCTTCGAACTCGCGTTTAAATACATGCCAACGCCTGCTTTTATAATAGAAAGCAGCACAGGCAAATTACTGTCTTACAATCGCAATTTTGAAATTTTGTTTGAAAATTTTAACACGACACCAGCCGGTAATTGGCAGGAGCTGTGTGAAGATGCCGCGTCTTCTGAAGACTGGGAAAACCTGAATAACAAAATTAAAAGTGGAAGCATCGAGCGCTGTGAAAGCCTAATTCGCGTTGGTGATAAGCTCATCAATATGCAGCTTGAAATGCAGCACCTTGGAGAATCAGTCTTAGTCTGTATCTACAATACCGATCATATGGACCTTTCTGCTGCAGAAAATACCTTACTAAAATACGCGTTGACGGAGTCTTCAGCTGGGTTGTGGATCTGGGAAACAGAATCGGATCTCGTATCTTGCTCTAAATCCATTGCCACCTTGTTAGGCTACCCTCTAGAGCAAACACCACGCTCAACAACAGAATGGCACGCCCTTGTTCACCCTGATGATGTAAAACGATTAGCGACCGTCGTCAATGAGCATGTGGCACTAAACCAAGATTATTACGAGGTAGAATATCGTATTCTGACGAGTGATCAGCGTTACCTTTGGGTAAAAGAACGCGGCAGAAGCTATACCAAAGGCCCAGATGGTAGTATCAAAAAGATCATTGGTTTTATGGTCGACATTAGCCACCAGAAAGCGCTAGAAGAACATCTACGTAATCAAGCAACCTTTGACGAATTAACAGGGTTATTAACACGTGGCGCCGCACTGACGCATTTCAAAAAACAGCTAGGCTTAGCAAAACGTCAATATACGCCATTAACCATGGCGAAAATCAACCTTGATGCTAACGAGCGCCTCAGCAAATTGCCGATGGAAGCACGTAATATTGCCATCCAAACTTCGGCCCGCTATATCTACAAAAAGATCCGCGAAGCCGATGTGTTGGCAAGAGTAGAGCCCGACAAATTGCTACTATTATTGCCCAATACCAGTGTTCGTGATGCAAAACGTCTGCTTAACAACATGATTGACCCAACTGAAGAAGAAAAATCCGCTTTATTCGAAGGCAATTCAGATCCAATGGACTTCTGTGTTGGTATTGCCGCTTTCCCAGAGGATGGCGAAACCATTGAAGAGCTGGCCCTTAGCGCAAACCAAGCTGTCGAGAACGGCCAAGCGACCAGCAAACAGATAGTGGTCAACTAAAGTTAGAAGCATAAAAAAAACGCCGTATTGGAAATACGGCGTTTTCATTTTCAGCTTCTTTAACAAGGCTCACCTTGCAAGGTTAAAACAAGTTTTCTTGAACCACCATGATCTCGATGCTCGCCTAAGTAAATCCCCTGCCAAATCCCCAAATATAGCCTTTTATCTTTAATAGGAATCGTTAAGGATGACCCCAACATACTGGCTTTTATATGCGCAGGCATGTCGTCGCTTCCCTCATAGATATGCTCATAATAAGGCTGATCTTCTGGCACCATATAAGAAAAGTGTTTCTCCATATCACGGCGCACCGAAGGGTCGGCGTTTTCATTGATCGTCAAAGACGCTGAAGTGTGCAGCAACTGAACATGCAACAAACCAACCGACACTGGTGAGAGTTTAGACAAAGCCGCTTCTACCTGATCGGTAATCAAATGAAAGCCTCGACGCATCACTGACAATTGAATTTCAACTTGCTGCCACATAACGAATTACTCTGCGCTGGTTCTTTGATATACAGAAAAACGATAGTCATAAGGGTTCGGCCCTTCCGCTGCGAACGCTTCTTCTCCTATTAGAGTAAAAGATGGCCAATCAACTTCTGGGAAAAAAGCATCGCCTTTTACTTCGGCATCAACATGAGTAATGTACAAACGGTCCGCGCGTTCAAGCGCCAGTTGATAAATTTGTGCACCGCCAATCACCATGACTTCTTCTTGTCCATTCACCAAGCAAATATCTTCGCCAAGTGAAATGGCATCTTCCAATGTCGTCACCACATCAATGCCTTCTGCTTGATAAGCAGGATCTCGGCTGATCACAATATTACGACGGCCAGGCAATGGCTTACCAATTGATTCAAAGGTTTTACGACCCATAACAATAGGTTTGCCCATGGTAGCCTGCTTGAAATATTTCAGGTCGTTCGGCAAATGCCAAGGCAGCGAGTTATTAATACCGATGGTGCGGTTCGTAGACATAGCAACAATAAGTGACAACATAAAACAACCTGCGTAAAAATCTTAGCTCTTCTTTACTCCGGCAATCCAAGAGCAAAGGCTTCTGATATAATCAATAGCATTTATTATACCCATGACGAACCAGATTGCATTTCTTAAGGGAAGGTCATCAGGCAAAACAGACAAGGCATTTATATGAAACAATATCTAGACCTCTGCCATCGCATTATCAATGAAGGTGAATGGGTTAGTAACGAGCGAACAGGCAAACGCTGCCTGACCGTTATTAATGCCGACCTTACTTATGATGTAAGCAAAGGTGAATTCCCTCTCGTCACCACCCGCAAAAGCTACTGGAAATCGGCCATTGCGGAAATTATCGGTTATTTAAGAGGTTACGATAGCGCCGCCGATTTTCGAGCATTGGGAACAAAAACATGGGATGCCAACGCCAACGAAAACGCAGTGTGGTTAAACAACCCTTACCGTAAAGGCGAAGACGATATGGGACTTTGTTACGGTGCCATTGGCCGTAACTTCCCTAAGCCAGACGGCGGTCATATCGACTTATTGAAACAAATTATTGATGACCTAAGCCGTGGTGTGGATAACCGTGGGGAAATCCTCACATTTTATCACCCTGGTGCGTTTCACATGGCGTGCCTTCGCCCTTGCATGTACAGCCATCATTTTTCACTGCTTGGCGATACACTTTACTTGAACAGCACCCAACGCAGCTGTGATGTGCCACTTGGACTTAACTTCAACATGGTTCAGGTGTACGTATTGCTTGCCATCGTTGCGCAAATTACAGGCAAAAAACCGGGCAAAGCCTTTCACAAGATAGTAAACGCTCACATCTATGAAGATCAGCTCGAACTAATGCGTGACGTACAACTAAAACGTGAGCCTTATCCTCTGCCAACATTAAAAATCAACCCAGAAATTAAGTCTCTAAAAGATATAGAAACTTGGGTGACCATGGACGACTTCGAAGTCGAAGGTTATCAATTCCACGAGCCTATCGCCTACCCTTTCTCTGTGTAAGCGACTCTCGATTCAAGAGACCTAAAAGCAAAACGGCGAACCAATATTGGTTCGCCGTTTTTATTGAAGTCACCTTTGTGGATATCTCTTCACACTAATCTACTGCTCATTTTTTTCTAAAGTACTTTTATGGTATTCAATACAATCAATGTTTTTACCCTTCACTTCCGCGAAGTTTTCATGGATCTTGGTTTCAACAAATCCGCTGTGTGCCAGTACTTTCTGCGAGGCAATGTTGTTCACAGAGACAAGGGCGATTAAGGTGTGTAGATTAAGCTCGTAAGCGAGTTGAATTATTTCTTTAACGGCACCCTTGGCGATGCCACGCCCTGTAAATTTCTCGCCCAATCGATAGCCTAAATAAGCCTCGCTCAACACCAAATTAATATCCGTTAAATTGATACGTCCAGCAATCTCTCCACTGTCGTCAATAATAAGCATCGGCAGCATGGTTTTTCTTTGATGTTGCGAAAGAAACTCTTCAATATGCTTTTTTACGCCATCGTCAGTGTAAAAACTAACGTCCCGCGGATTAATATGCGATTCAAACCACGCTCTGTTTTCTGTTTCAAACAGCAGTAAAGGTCTAAAGTCAGACCGAGATAATAGACGCAGTTCCATTCTCTATGAGTCCTTATACTAGCTAATTGCTGATGACGTTGAGGCCTTCATCTTCGGATGGAGCCTGAAAATATTGAGTTACATGATAAAAGACTGTTTCGTTATCAAACTGAGCTCGTTCAGGCTGCTCAGCGCGACGCTTCGCAATTTGAATAAGGCATTGCTCGTCACTTAAATCGAGAAAAATAAGCTCATGCTGGCTTTGAATTTCAGAACACAATTGTTTAAACCATGCCCGCTGGTTAACAGTATTTGCGGGGAAATCCATCACCACATTGGTTCCCGTCTGCAAAATATTCTGCACATGCGCTTTCACAAACGGTTTTATCAACCCAGAGAAAGTTAAGTAATCTTCGAAAGAGTGAATTTGATTGGGATAATGTGCGGCAAGCCAATCATCCTCCGACACCAGTACTGCGTTTTTTTCAACAGATAAAACTTTGGATTTGGTCGATTTACCTGCTCCCATTTTTCCACAGAAAAAAGTAAGCATTCCGGTACGATTCATAAGTTATCCCTGTGCATGATATCTACTGACAAGGTTAAAATTACCGGTACAAAAAAACCAGCCCTATGGCTGGTTTTAATCTGACGCTAAACCTTTTTAGCTACTTTGCAGCACTGGCTTGCGGGAAGATTTTCAGTTTAAAGCCAGCAATAATTAAACCAGCACCGATAATCACCATAGGTAAAGACAGGAGCTGCCCTTGTGTCAGCCAACCAAAAGCTAGGTAACCAATTTGGATGTCTGGCTCACGGACAAATTCGACAAGAATTCGAAAAATGCCATAGCAGAGCAAGAACATACCGGAGACACAGTAACGTGGTTTTGGCCTTTGAGAGAAGAACCACAATATACAAAACAACACGACACCTTCTAACGCAAATTGATAGAGCTGCGAAGGATGGCGAGCAAGCTGCAACGGGTCATTTGGGAAAATCATCGCCCAGGAAACATCTGTTGGTTTGCCCCATAGCTCGCCGCCAATAAAGTTACCTAATCGTCCAGCACCTAAGCCTATAGGAACGAAGGGGGCAAGAAAATCCGTCACATCAACAAGGTGTTTATTGTAACGGCGCGCGAAAAGGTACATAGCGGCGATAACCCCTAATAATCCGCCATGGAAAGACATACCGCCTTCCCAAATACGAATTAAAATCAGCGGGTTATCAACAAACGCGGGGAATTGGTAAAACAGAATATAACCAACTCGGCCACCTAAAATAACACCAAGCGCGCCATAAAAAATAGCGTCGCTGACCATTTCTGGCGTCCAAAGTCCATTAGAACGTTTAGCACGATACATGCCGCATAAGTAGGCTCCGGCAAAACCGACTAGATACATTATGCCGTACCAATGTACGGAAATTGGCCCTATGGATACAGCGATAGGATCAATATCTGGGTATGAAATCATAATAGTGAAGCGAACCTCTGGTAGGAATTAATCTACATTGTTAGTTTTGGAAGGTCGAATCAAACGCTCAATATTGGCTTCGCGCATAAGTCGAGTCATGGTTTGTGTGACTGCCTCAGCATGAGATAGTTTCATCACCTCATCAAGCATTGCTTGAGCCTGCCCCATAGAAATATTGCGAATCACCGCTTTCACTTTTGGAAGGCTGGTCGAGCTCATGGACAATACATCGTATCCCATGGCCATTAATAAAATGGCTCCCATAGGATCACCCGCCATTTCACCACACACACTCAGCCCCACGCCCTCGTCTCGCACTTGATCAACAATGCTATATAAAGCACGCAAAACAGACGGGTGAAATGAGTTATATAGATCCGCTACACGAGGATTGTTACGATCTACGGCCAGCAAATACTGGGTTAAATCATTGCTTCCCACTGACAAAAAGTCGACCAGTTCAGCCAATTCATTAACCTGATAAACGGCAGCGGGAATCTCAATCATCACGCCTACCTGAGGCATTTTAACGTCGTAACCTTCTTCTTTTACTTCGGCATAAGCACGGCGAATAAGCGCAAGCGCCTCTTCAACCTCAGCCACATTCGAAATCATTGGCAACATGATCTTCAGGTTATGTAGACCCGCGCTGGCTTTTATCATGGCACGAATTTGCGCCATAAAAATTTCCAAATGATCCAAGGTGACTCGGATGCCACGCCAACCCAAGAAAGGGTTGGCTTCATTAATAGGAAAATAAGGTAACGCTTTATCACCACCAATATCTAAAGTACGAACCGTGACAGGCGCTGGAGCAAAACCTTCTAATTGCTGGCGATAAATAACCACCTGCTCTGCTTCTGTTGGGAAACGATCACGTACCATGAAAGGCACTTCTGTACGATATAGCCCAATGCCTTCCGCGCCACGATCCAAGGAGCGAGCAATATCTGCGGACAAGCCGGTATTTACATACAAAGATAGACGTCGGCCATCTAAGGTTTCACAAGGTAAATCTTTTAACGTTTCATATTCTTCTTCGAGCTGGCGCTCTTCATCAACAATTTGTTGATAGTTTTCAATAAGCGCTTCCGATGGATAGGTGTAAACTTTGCCCAAATACCCATCGACAATCAGATCGACTTTATCTAACTGGGCATAAGGCAAATCTAATGCGCCCATAACCGTTGGAATGCCCATCGCACGAGCTAAAATAGCAACATGCGAGTTACCAGACCCCATCACAGAGACTAACCCTTTGATCTTATCAATGGGGATTTCACCCAACATGGACGCAGTCAGCTCTTCGCCAATAATGATAGAAGGTTCACTAAAGCGCTCTGATAAATTCGGCGCTTTCTCTTGTAGATGCGATAATATGCGACGCCCAAGATCTCGAAGGTCTGATGCTCGCTCGCGTAAATAAGGGTCATCCATGCGGTTAAACTGCTGGATATGCGCCTGAATAACTTGTCTTAACGCACCTTGAGCCCAGTTGCCTTCTTGGATTTTACGAACCACTTCACCGGCAATGGAGTTATCGTCCAGAATCTTCAAATACACATCGAAAAGTGCTTTTTCATCAGCGGAAAGATGCTGACTAATTCGATTACTGGCACGGCGAATATCCTGTCGAACCGCATCAAGCGCTTGATAGAAGTCCTGAATATCCTCTTCAGGATCAGTAGAAATACGATCAGGGATAACGTCTAAATCCGCAGGCGGGAAAACCACCACACCGCGGCCAATAGCCACCCCAGAACTCCCTGGAATGCCTTTATAACGGAAGTCGGAACCACTCGGAATAGCGTTGGGACTAAGATTAGTAATCGCGCCTGTCGCTTCTGCGTGAGCGATAACACCCGCAAGTTGAGCGGACAACGTAATCAGAAAGGCTTCTTCACCTTCGTCAAAACGCCGCTTATCTTCATGCTGTACCACCAGCACGCCTAATACTTGACGGTGATGTATAATAGGAACACCTAGAAAAGAGCGATAACGTTCTTCACCTGTGCCTTTTAAATAATGGAATGAAGGGTGAATATGCGCATCTTCAAGGTTAACAGGCTCTGCTCTTCGACCAACCAAACTGACCAAGCCCTCATCCGCTTTCAAGCTTATATTGCCGGCCATATCGGCATTCAAACCACGCGTTGCCATTAAGACATATTCTTGGGTGTTGGTGTCGACTAAATATATCGAACACACTTCTGCACGCATCGCTCTACGAACACGTCGAACGATAATGTCGAGTGCGGCAGACAAAGACTGTGCAGCAGTCACCTCTTGGGTAATTCGCCTTAATAAACTTAACATAGCTCTCCCATCAATCTATATAATCTCCATCATTAAGACATAGACTTATTTTTTTCTAAGCTGCGAAGCGCACTTGGAATCAGCTCCTTCAGCGCTCGGCGATACACATCTTTTTTGAATGCCACCACCTGACCCAGCGGGTACCAATAGCTTACCCAGCGCCAGCCATCGAATTCTGGTGTTTCTGTTCCATCCACGCACACAGATGCATCGGCGCAACGAATAGAAAGTAAAAACCATTTCTGTTTTTGCCCGATACATAAAGGTTTACTATTGTGTCTTAGCATGCGCTTAGGAAGACGATAACGTAACCATCCTCGAGTCTTGCCTATTATCTCCACCTGATGGGGATCTAGCCCTACTTCTTCTTTAAGCTCTCGAAATAAAGCCTCTTCAGGTGTCTCGTTGGATTTGATACCTCCTTGAGGAAACTGCCAAGCATTTTGCCCAACTCGTCTCGCCCAAAGAAGCTGGCCACGCTCGTTCATCAATATGATGCCCACATTCGGTCTGTATCCGTCTGCATCAATCACGAGCCATCACCTTCTAATATAAGAATAAATTAGATTCATTGTTCCATAATTCCCCCATCTGCACAATTAAGACTACTGTTATTTATTGTCTGCGAGGCTATAATTCAGGCACTTTTGAAGAATTAAGGGCAGCTTGTGACACTCGCAATATTTGACTTAGATGGCACATTATTAAATGGTGACAGTGATTACACTTGGGGACAGTTTCTCGTTGAGAAAGGCTTAGTCGACACACAGGTCTACAAAGAAGCTAACGACAAGTTCTTTATTCAGTATCAATCTGGCACCCTAGACATTCATGAATACCTTGCGTTTAGTTTAGCTCCCCTAACGAAATTTTCTAAAGAAGAGCTAGCTGAACTACACAACACCTTCATGCAAGAAAAAATTCAGCCAATGATGCAGAGAAAAGCCAACGCTTTGCTAAAACATCATAAAGACCAAGGTCATTTCTTATTAATGATCACGGCGACCAACCAGTTCGTTACGGGTCCTATTGGAGATGCTTTGGGAATGGATCACATTATTGCCCCAGTTCCCGAAGTGATTGACGGTCACTACACAGGAAAAGTTGTTGGCGTTCCCAGCTTCCAAGAGGGCAAAGTCACACGTTTAAATGATTGGCTTGCTGAAACGGGACACTCCATGGAAGGCAGTTATTTTTATAGCGATTCCCGTAATGACTTACCGCTATTAGAGCTAGTCTCTCATCCCATTGCCGTTGATGCAGATGAGACACTGACCAAGATTGCCCAGGAGCGCAACTGGCAACACATTTCATTAAGAGACTAAAAGAAGCTTACAGAGCATCAAAAAAAAGCGCTGTCAGATCCAATCTGACAGCGCTTTTTTTGTTAGCAACGCATCACAGTAAAAAGCTTACAAGCCCATATTATTGTGAATGCGGTAAAACATCGCTTTAAGGTATTCCGTCTCTTCAATCGCCGGATGCACAGGATGATCCGGGGCTTGCGTGCCACGATAAATCAATTGCGAGAAACGCTCTAATTGACGACTATTACTGCGGATAATATCGTGTAATCGAGCAGTCTCTAGGTGCATTGAACAAGAACCAGACACCAAGACACCGCCCTTTGCAACCAAACGCATAGCCAGTTGATTGGCGCGATGATAGGCTCCCTCGCCTGCTTTGATGTCTTTACGACGAGCAATAAACGCTGGCGGGTCCATAACCACGACATCGAAACGCTCTTTGTCTTCAATTAACGATTGCATAGCTTCAAAAGCATCGCCATGCATCAAGGTAGAGCCACCTTCATATTGATTCAATTTTAGGTTTTCATCGACATGACTTAATGCACTTTCAGACGCATCAATAAAGGTCACATCTGTTGCACCTGCAGAGGCCGCCTGAACGCCCCAACCACCAATATAAGAAAAAACGTCTAGAACACGTTTGCCATCACAAAATCCCTGCATGGTTTTACGGTTTTCGCGGTGGTCATAGAACCAACCCGTTTTCTGTCCATCCCACACAGGCGCTTGAAACAACACATCATTTTCTTGAAGAAAAACCAATTCTGGCACCGTGCCGAACGCTTCTTCAACATAAGTTTCTAAACCCTCGATTTGACGCATCTTGCCATCGTTTTTCATCAAAATAGCCGATGGCTTTACCACATCTTGTAAAGCTTCGATGATTTCGTTTTTTACTCGCTCCATGCCCGCCGTGGAAATTTGCACCACTAAGATATCAGCAAAACGGTCAACCACTAGACCAGATAAACCATCAGAATCACCGAATACCAGACGATAATACGGCGCTGCATAGGTCATTTCTCGCAAAGATAATGCTATCTTAAGGCGGTGGGATAGTGTCGACTTATTCAGGAAAGTATCCGTACTACGACTGATTAAACGCCCACAAATTAATGTATTTGGATTAATCGTTGCAATACCAAGAGGTTTACCTTGTGCGGTTTCGACAACAACCTGATCACCAGGAGTAAATTGCTTTAATGGCGTCTCTGAAGTGTTTACTTCATTGCTGTAAATCCATTGATGCCCAGCTCGTAAACGGCGATCAGCTTGACCTTTTAGTCGAATAACACTCAAAATTTTCACCCAGTATATTTAAAAAAACGTTATTATAGTTACTCTAGTTTCAATTGCCATG
Source organism: Marinomonas sp. FW-1 (assembly GCF_005222245.1). Classification (NCBI taxonomy): domain Bacteria; kingdom Pseudomonadati; phylum Pseudomonadota; class Gammaproteobacteria; order Oceanospirillales; family Oceanospirillaceae; genus Marinomonas; species Marinomonas sp. FW-1. Next base: position 3,246,444 of record NZ_CP025987.1, read on the forward strand.
AATTACGTAATTGTCCCCTTATACTTGTTACAAAAAGTGCATAAATTTCATGTCACATACATTAAATGAAAGTCAGCTAAAACGTATATTGCAAGGCATCAGCATACCACCACAGCCACAAATCATGGTGGATTTACATATGGAGCAAGCCATGCCTGACCCAGACATGGCGCGTATATCCGATATTATTTCACAAGATGTCAGCCTTTCAGCAGCGGTATTAAAACTGGTCAACTCTGCCGCATTTAACCTACCCAGAAAAATTGCATCCGTCCAACAAGCAGTGACTCTTCTAGGCACAAGCAGTGTCACCAATATCGTCAACAGCTTGGCGGTAAAAAGCGAACTCTCTGATGACACCATTCAATCTCTACACAGTTTTTGGGATACCGCAACGGACGTTGCTGCAATCAGCTCCAGCCTAGCCAGCCAACTAAACTTCAAGTACCAAGATGAATGTTACGCACTTGGCCTTTTCCATAACGCCGGCATTCCATTAATGCTAAAGCGTTTCAAAGGTTACAAAGAGGTACTAATAAAAGGCTACCAGGATCCTAACTTCCGATTAACGGACTTTGAAAACCTAGCCTTTAAAACCAATCACTCTGTTGTTGGCTATTACCTTGCAAAATCTTGGGGCTTACCGAAAAGCTGCTGCGCTGTTATCGCCAAACATCATCGTATTGATTTTTTATTTACCCATCGCGTGGCTGGAGATTCGATCAACCTAACCTTTGCTTCTATTTTAAAAATGGCCGAACACATTGCCTCTGCTTACAAACACATAGGCAATGTAGACAAGGATTATGAATGGGAGAAAGTGGGTCATTACGTACTCGATCATTTGGATTTGACCGAATACGACTTTGAAGGACTAATGGAAACCTGCCACGAACAAGGGCTGGGATTAAATTAAGGTCTGTTCACCTAGCGCGAAAACATAACAAGATGATCTAGGTGCACACTCAAGCCTATTTCCTGGCCAACTGAGTGATTGTGATGAGAAGAAGCGAAGCAATACACAACCTTACCGGAAGATAATTTCACTCGGTATAAAAAATGCGAGCCACGAAACCACTTACTCACAATCACACCAACAAATTCACTGTCATCATCGTGCAAAATATCATCGGGACGAACTAATAAATCCACTTGTTCATTATCAGCAAAGCCATGATCCAGCTCACCACGTATATTTCCTAAATCAGAATGAACACAATTTGAGCCACATACGGTCGCCGTCAAAAAGTCACCGTGTCCTATAAAGCTGGCCACAAAGCGAGTTTCAGGACGGTGATATATTTGATACGGTGAACCTGTTTGATGTACTTTCCCTGCGTCCATAACAGACACTTGGTCCGCCATTGCAAAGGCTTCCATCTGATCGTGTGTCACCAATAAAGCACTCATTTTTTCATGCTGGAGAATACGGCGAATATCTGGCACCAACTCTTCCCTCAATTTGGCATCTAGCCCAGAGAAGGGTTCATCCATAAGCAAGAGCTTAGGCTTTGGCGCAATCGCTCGCGCCAAAGCGACACGCTGCTGCTGACCACCAGACAAAGAATGCGGATATCGCGATTGGAAACCAGACAGCCCCACCAAATCCAATAAGTAGGCAACCCGTTCTTCTATTAAGTTTTTCTGCCAAGCAGACAAACCAAAAGCAATATTCTGGGCAATAGTAAGATGGGGAAACAACGCAATATCTTGGAAAACCATACCAATATAACGGTGCTCAGGATTCACACTGTAAGATGAATTTGAAATCACCTCACCATCAATGCGTATTTCCCCAGCCATCAAAGGCTCAAAACCTGCGATCGCTCGTAACAAGGTTGACTTGCCGCAACCACTCGGGCCCAGCAAGCAGCCGATTTGACCTTCCAATAGCTGAAACGATACGTCTTTGACGACCACTTCCTTGTCATATCCGACAGAAACACCACTGAGTGTTAATTCTTTCAACGAGGTATAAAGCGGTGATGAAGTCATATAAAACCTTATTTTTAATGCCCTGAGCGTGACGAAATAGAACGACTAAGTAAAATAACAGGGACTAATCCCACCAACACAATCATCAACGAAGCAGGCGCAGCGTCAACAAGCCGTTCATCAGAAGCCAGCTCAAACGCTCTAACTGCCAACGTATTAAAATTAAATGGTCGAAGCACCAAGGTAGCTGGTAATTCCTTTAACACATCCACAAAAACAATGAGCATGGCTGTCAGCACAGAACCTTTTAATAAAGGCACATGAACCCGCACTAGCACTTTAAAGGGAGACATCCCCAAGGAGCGTCCAGCCATGTCCATACTGGGCTTAATCTTACCAAGGCCATTCTGCACAGCCCCCAAAGAAACCGCCATAAAGCGAACAGAGTAAGCAAACAATAACGCCACCAAGGTGCCAGAAAAAAGCAGACCGACGCTTTCCCCACTGTAATGCTTTACTAGGTCAATAATTCGATGATCCAGCCATGCTAAAGGCACAATAGTACCAATCGCGATAATCGTTCCGGGTAGCGCATAACCCATGCCAGCAACGCCCACCGACGCCTTAACCGCTTTACCGTTATTAAGACGAATCGCATAACTCAAGACTAAGGCCAAACTCACAACAATAAGAGAAGCCATGGCAGCCAAGTAAAAGGAGTTCCATGCCAGCTGAATGAAATTTGTGCCCGGCATTTCGGCTTTAAACATAGCCCAATATGCCAACACCAAGACAGGGATTAAAAAGCCAACCAGAATAGGCAATGAACAAAAAAGAGTCGCAAATAAGCCTCGACTGCCCTTTAACACCATCCGACGATTACTGGCCTTTTTTAAACCCGAAGCATGGTAACGTATACGGCGTCGCGAATGTCGCTCAAGCAAGATCAACATAGCAACGAACAGCAATAATACTCCAGCTAGCTGAGAAGCGGCCGCAATATCTCCAAAACCATAAAAAGTCCGTAAAATCCCCGTTGTAAAGGTATTCACACTGAAATATTGTACTGTGCCGTAATCCGCCAAGGTTTCCATTAACGCAAGGGTCAGACCCGTCACAATTGCTGGGCGAGCTAGAGGGAGAGCCAGTTTAAAGAATACAGCGCGACCGGAATAACCAAGCGTTCGACTGACCTCTAGGGTGTTCTCAGACTGTTCTAAAAAAGCCGCTCGGCTCATTAAATAAACATAGGGATATAGAACCAAGGTCAACATCACCATGGCGCCACCTAAAGAGCGTATTTCAAAGAACCAATATTCACCGTAGCGCCAGCCCGTAAGCTCACGAATAAAGGTTTGCACAGGTCCTGCAAAGTCCAACACGCCAGTATAGGTGTAGGCGATAATATAAGCAGGCATTGCCATGGGCAACAGCAATGCCCAAGAGAAAAAATTGCGACCAGGGAAATGACACATGCTTGTTAGCCAAGCACAGGGCACACCGATCAACAGCACGCCTACTCCAACCCCCAGCATTAACAATAATGAATTTGAAATGTATTCAGCTAATACTGTCTGATAAAGGTGCAGCCAAACTTCGCCATCACCGATTACGACATTCACTAAAACAACTAAAATGGGCAAAGCCAAAATAGCGGCAATCATCATTGCCGCTATTTTCAACCAATTCCACTTGGATTTACTTACTACACTCAGGGGAGCTAAATCAGCCATTAAATGTCAAAAAACCTTAATAAGACGCTCTTTACTTAGAGCCTACGCCAGAAAAATCACTTCCAACCAGCTGTATCCATAACTTCAACAGCTTCACGGTTATTCTCACCTAATTGGCTTAACGAAATCGTGTCTGCACGGAAGGTGCCAAACGGTGCCAACATTTCAGGGGCACCAACGCCTTTTACTACGGGGTATTCATTGTTTACATGAGCATACCATTCTTGCGAAGCACGATTTGTTAGGAACTCCAGCAACAGTATTGCATTCTCAATATTGGTTGCCGCTGCCGTGATGCCTGCGCCACTAACGTTTACATGAGCACCACGCTCACCTTCCGCTTGATTCGGCCAAAATAATTTAACACTGTCATAAACTCGTCTATCCTCAGGGCGATCACTCTGACCAAGACGACCATAATAGTAAGTATTTGCTAACGTTAGATCACATACACCCGCAGAAACGGCTTTTAATAAATCGACATCGCCACCAAAAGGAGGGCGAGCCAAATTAGCGATCAACCCCTTAATCCAAGCTTGTGTCTTCTCGTGACCTTCAGCTTCAAGCATCGACGCCACCAAAGATTGGTTATAAATATTGGCCGACGAACGCACGCAAATACGCCCTTTCCACTTAGAGTTTGCAAGGTCTTCGTAAGTAGACAATTCGCTTGGGGCAACGGTTTTAGGATTATAAAAAATAACACGTGCACGCTGTGATAAACCAAACCAATAGCCATCACTATCTCGTAAGTGGCTTGGTATATTGGTACTTAATACGTCGTTTTGAATAGGCTGCAACACTCCAGCAGCTTTCGCTCTGTGTAGACGCCCAGCATCAACAGTAATAAACATGTCCGCAGGACTGGCATCGCCTTCTGCTTTTAAACGACTTAACAAGGCATCCGCAGAACCCGTTATAAGATTCACAACAACATCGTTTTCTTCCGAAAAAGTATCTAATACTGGCTTGATGAGCGATTCTTTTCGAGCAGAATAAATATTAATCTCACCCTTTGCTTGGGCCACAAGAGGGAGAAAAAGTGACGTAACTAATGTGACAAAGCCAACAGAACTTAATATAGATTTTCGGCCTTTTTTATCAAGCACGTTAGATAACCTCATACGACCACTCTCCTTCTAATTATTCTCAGCCACTTACCGGATAGGAAAGCAAAAAATTTCAAAATCCCGTAAAGGCATCACATAAAATGTGACAAGAAATTAGCATAACAGAACGCTAAACACTAGCGATTATCATTTGCCTGATCGCTTTAAACAAACGCAAGCATCAATAGAATAAATAGGTGATAAAAGGAATATTAAATAAGTTGATTTAACCCATCGCCAATCATCAAGGCATCTTCTAATTCATACACGATACCTTCCGTTAAACCTGCCGCTTTCGCTACTGCCATAGGAAAGCCTTCACGCACCAAATCGTAATCTCGCTCAGTGCGGATACAAGCGTTCAAATAACAAGCTAGATTTAACACACATGCCAAAGGATTAGGGTCTTCATTTGCAAACGGGCGTTTGTGCAACTGCACAGCCAGACCTAAGCTCGGAGGAAACTTCCATAAGTCCATTAACGCTTTTCCAGCGTCCTGAGACGTAAAACCCAGTAAGTCTTGCTCAGCTTTTACTCGGCCCGCTTTTCGGTTAGCCACTAATATTTGAATTTCTTGAGCGATAGCCGGTTCTGTAAGGTGTAATAATAAACGACCTATATTGTGAACAATACCAACAGTAAAGGCCTCATCGGCTTGAACAAGCGGCGTACGTTTTGCCAACCATTGCGCCAACTCAGCGACTCGAAAAGAGTCCGCCCAAAACTCTGGAAGTTTTAGACCTTCTACTTTCGCAACAGAGCCTGCAAAACCAGAAGCGATCACTAAGGTTTTCAATTTTTCGGTCCCCAGCAAGACCGTCGCTTCATCGATTGACGAGATTTTTCTCGATAATCCAAAATAAGCCGAGTTAACCAGACGCAGCACTTTCAATGAAATAGTCTGATCATGGGAGACTTTTTCTGTTAATTCAGAATAATTCACATCTGGATCATTCAGTAACAAAATGAGCTCCCGAACGACATCAGGAACATTGGGAAGTTTATCGGTTTGCCTTAGAAGATCTTTTACCTGCATACCATTTCACCTTACAAGGGTTGGTTATCTATCTGTTTAAGCAGAATAAAACAGCGGCGACTTTTTGCAACCAGAGATAAGTAGCGTTTTGCAAGTAAGCCAAAAACCTTCGCCATAGGAAACAAACATTGGCAAATTCCTTAGTAGAACTAAGACAATCCTGCGGCCTTAGCAACCAACTTCATTTTCAATGACGCATTCTGGTTAAAGCGCTTCATGCCTATATTTCTTAGCTGAACGATGAATGGCTGCTGGGTAGAAAACAACCGTTTAAACGACTCCATACCTGCCGCCATTGCAATGTTATCCAACATCCGAGCGCGCTGATAACGACGCAACACTTTACTCGCACCAAGGTGCTCGCCACGTCGATGGGCTTTTTCTAACACTTCCACCAGCGCCTTTACATCACCAAAGCCCAAGTTCGCACCTTGTCCAGCTAAAGGATGAATTGTATGTGCTGCATCGCCAATTAAGGCTAAGCCTGCTTTCACGTACTGTTTAGCATGGCGCTGCCGTAATGGAATAGACTGGCGAGTTTGTGTAATACCTAAGACATCAAAACGCTTGTTCATTGCGTAATGCAAACGACGACAAAAAGTCTCTTCATCAAGCGTCATAAGAGATTCTGCTTCTTGTGGCGGCACAGACCAAACGATAGAAACAAAATGTTTTTGTTCGACAGACGGAAGCGGAAGAAAGGCCAAAATGCCTTCTTCGCCGAAGCTCTGCCATGCGGTATTTTCATGGGGCTGAGCAATCTCAATAGTGGTCACAATGGCATGGTGTCCATAATCCCACTCAATTGTGTCAAAGGCGTTTTCCATACGCAGCTTAGATAGTGCGCCATCCGCGGCAATGATCACCTGAGCATCAAGCGCATGACCAGAAGCTAACTCCACTCTCACACCAGACTCGCTTAACTCATGAGAATCTAGCGTATCACCCAAATACAAATCGATATTCTTTGCGTGTCGGGCTTGCTCCATTAACTGCTGGTTCAACACCGCATTTTCAACGAGATGCCCAAGCTCAGGCATCACCGCTTCTCCGGCATTGAAATCTACATGCCCCTCACCAAGACCATCCCACACCACCATATTGTCATAAGAGGCGATACGATCTCGGGCAATGCCCTGCCAGACGTTTGCCGCCTCGAGTAAAGCCTTAGACTGACTGGAAATAGCACTCACTCGAGCATCGTAGGCTGGCGGAGTCGACAGACGATATTCGCCGTTATGTTTATCAACAAGCGCAATTCGTAAAGAGGATTTGGCTAATAATATCGCAGACAAAGTACCTACCATGCCGGCACCCACTATTATCAAATCATACGATTTAGCCATCTTTATTACTCCGTCTGGTCATTATACTGATTATCGACTTTCAGCCATGAAAGCTTCAATGTCAGCGATTTCTTTGGGTAAGCCATGAGTTAAAACATAAGGGCCATCGGCACGAATAAGCACATCGTCTTCAATACGAATACCTATGCCTCGCCATTTTGCATCTACGGATTCATTATCGGCTGAAACATAAAGGCCAGGCTCAATAGTGAGCACCATGCCTTCTTCCAATAAGCGAGATTCACCGGCGATTTTGTAAGCACCACAGTCATGCACATCCAGACCTAGCCAATGCCCAGTATTGTGCATATAAAAGTCTCTGTATGCTTTGCTCTCGATCAGGAAATCCACATCGCCCGTTAACAAACCATGAGCCACTAAACCTTGAGTGAGTGTCCGCACCGCTGCATTATGGCAAGCTTCATAAGGCGTCCCCACATTAAGCTCTTTCATACCTGCATGGTAAGCGTCTAATACAACTTGGTATAAAGCGGCTTGTGGCTCACTAAATTTACCTGTTGCAGGAAAAGTACGAGTAATGTCCGCCGCATAACAACCCAATTCGGCCCCCGCATCAATTAAAATCAGGTCGCCCGCTTGAATCTCTTCATCATTTTTAATGTAGTGCAAAACACAAGCATTGCTGCCTGACGCCACAATGTTGTTATACGCAGGCTGGCGTGCACCGGATTTCATAAACACATAATTCAATTCGGCTTCTAACTGGTATTCATTCATCCCAGGACGAACAGCACGCATAGCCTGCTTATGAGCTTCGACGCTAATTTGTGCGGCGGCTTCCATGATGGCAATCTCTTCTGCGTCCTTACGTAAACGCATTTCAGCAACTTGGGGCGCGAGATCGATAAAACTGGTTGGAGCCATCGCACCTATCCTAACTCGTGCAGCAATCGCATCACGCCAACCCGCAATTTTCTCGCGCAAAACATCATCATTAAACAGATACACAACATGCTCGGCGCCGTCCAGAGCAGAAAAAGCAACAGCGTCTAATTCCTCTAATGGGGCGGCTTCATTCGCACCAAAGTTCGCTATTGCGCCTTCACTGCCAAAGCGAAAGCCATCCCATTGCTCGCGCTCAGGGTCTTTTGGCAAAGTGACTAACGTCATCTCACCATCACCATGAATAATAGCGTAGGCACTTGGCTCAGGAAATCCTGTTAAGTAGAAAAAACTACTATGAGGGCGAAACTCATACTCACAATCATTATTACGTGTCGCCTGTTCACCCGTTCGAACAACCACCACACTGTTTTCAGGTAAAGATTGCATCAAGCGTTCGCGGCGTGCTTGATAAGTTTGAGTATCAATTTTCATAGAAGGTCTCACTTAATAATTGGCATTCCATTAAATACTGTCGATAACATAGGGCGTAGACGCATTGTAGCGCGACACCCTTAATGCAAAGAACTCTGTTTAGTATGATCAACATCTGGGTTGATATCATGATGCTCTGTGTACATCATCATCGCTGATAATCTGACATATTCCACTAATTCTGTTAAATCCGCTTCATTGTCATTGTTGTCTTCTAATGCACGCATTTCCGCTTGCATACCAGAGATATTGGCAAAGTCACGTAGGATTTGTTTGGTTTCATCAGACAGTTCATTTTTTTGACCAGATAATCCGTAACCCGCTAAAAATCCGTGCGCCCATTGAGATAAGGTAACGCCTCGTTCACATAATTCCGCATCTTCATCTGAAATGCTTGGCACAAGTGCAAACTCGCCGTTTTGGAACAAAGTCAGCGTAGCCGTATAAAGTTCAACAATAACAGCTCGACTTGCCTCTTCTTTCCAGCCTTCAATGTCACAAAACTCTACCACCATCTTAAGCCAATCTTCCAATGGCAACGTCACGCCAGAAGCCAAATAACCGCAAAGCTGACCATGCAACTCGGAGGGTGACGCAGTAATAGATTCAGTAACAAAAACATCGGCGATCAAATCGAAGTCCAATGCGTCTTTTAACATTTCTGTGGACATATCATGCCAACCTTTTACTGTTCAGTTTATAAAAAAGAAGCCGCACCTAATGGCGCGGCTTTCTGTCCCATGTTGTGATCTTATCTCAACAATATGGGGCTATTATTCAGACCTTTCAAGCCTGCTTAGCCTAGTTGTTTCAGGCCAGATTCTAGTGTTTGCAGAATCAAAGTATTGATGGTCATTGGACCAACACCACCCGGAACTGGCGTATAGGCCGCAACGCGATCTTTCAATGGACCCAGTTCGATATCACCAATACCACCTGGGTGATAACCAGCATCAACCACGACAGCACCGTCTTTAATCCACTCGGCTTTAATCAACTCTGGTTTACCCACAGCACCAACAACCACATCGGCCTGCTTCACAAATTCAGATAAATTCTGAGTGCGAGAGTGACACATTGTTACCGTAGCATTGGCGTTCAACATCATCATCGCCATTGGTTTTCCAAGAATTGGACTACGACCTACCACAACAACGTGCTTACCTTCCAAATTAATATCGTATTCTGCAAGTAAGCGCATAATTCCCGCTGGGGTCGCAGCGCCGTAAGCGGGCTCTTTCATGGCCATACGACCAAAACCAAGGCAAGTCACGCCATCCACATCTTTATGGGCAGCAATCGCGTCGAAACACAGACGCTCATCAATTTGTGCAGGAACTGGATGTTGTAGCAATATACCATGCACATCTGGGTTGCTATTTAGCTCATTAATTTTTTCTAAAAGCTGCTCTGTTGTAGTCGTTTCAGGCAGTTCAATTGCCATAGAATCCATGCCGACGCGACGACAAGCATTGCCTTTCATTTTTACATAAGTGGCTGATGCTGGGTCAGCACCCACTAAGATTGTTGCTAAAATTGGGGTGCAGCCGGTACGCTCTTTAAGCTCAGAAACTTGAGCTTGTAGGCGATTTTCAGTTTCTTTGGCGCAAAGTTTGCCGTCAAGAACCAGTGCAGTCATGAATGAGCTCCAGTAAAATTAGAGTGATGTATGAGGGAGCGGCATTATACCTCAACTTTTGCCTTGATACGCAGTGCCAAAACCAATTTGTTCGGCAAAAAAGCGAATCTTCTATTTTTTACTATTTGTTTGCCACTATGCTGGCTCTAAATAATCCACCAGCAGCTGCAGGTTACGCTGACCACGAAATTCATTAACATCCAATTTATAAACTAATCGGGCTTGTGTGGCTTGTTCATTCGGCCATTGACTTAAATCGACAAAGAAACTAATCGCATCCAACAATAGTCCACTGCTCGGTTCTCGCACCATTAATTTCAAGTGTTTTTCCCCCACAATACGCTGCTGCAAAATATCGAAAACACCATCAAAACAAGGCTCCGGAAACATCTGCCCCCATGGACCAGATAAACGAACCAGCTCTGCGAAACTCAAACTAAAATCTTCTGCAGATAAGGCACCATCAGTCAACAAGGTTGCCTCCAATTGCTCTGGCGTTACCCATTCCGTAATAATCGTATCGAATGCCAGCTGAAAAGCCTCATAATGAGACTCTTTAATCGACATGCCAGCGGCCATAGCATGACCACCAAACTTACTAAGTAACTGCGGATAGCGTTTGGCCAACAAATCCAGAGCATCACGAATGTGTACACCGGGAATAGAACGAGCAGAGCCTTTTAACTCATCTTCGCCTACTCGGGCAAAAGCAATAACCGGACGATGACACTTGTCTTTCATACGCGAAGCCAAGATACCAATCACACCTTGGTGCCAATCCGCATCATAAAAACACATACCATTGGGCATCTCTTGCTCTTCGTCCAACAAAGATTCAAGCACCAATTCTGCCTGCTCTTTCATATCAGACTCGATGGCTTTGCGCTCGCGATTAAACTGGTCTAATTGCTGGGCATACTGACGTGCTTGATGCGAATGAGTCGCCAGCAAACATTCAATACCAACCGACATGTCATCAAGCCGTCCAGCAGCATTCAACCTTGGCCCAACGACAAACCCCAAGTCAGAAGCCTTTAACTGAGTATAATCCCTGCGCCCTACTTCTAATAAAACAAGGATCCCAGGGCGCGCCAAACCAGCTTGAATACGCTTAATACCTTGCTGAACAAGAATGCGATTGTTCGCATCCAAAGGCACCACATCGGCTACCGTACCAAGCGCAACCAAATCTAAATAGTCTGCCATTTTCGGCTCTGGAATATGCTGATCAGCAAACCAGTTACGACGATTCAACTCCGCTCTTAATGCCGACATCACGTAGAAAATCACCCCAACGCCAGCTAAGTTTTTGCTTGGAAAACCACAGTTTGGATGGTTTGGGTTCACAATAGCATCGGCATTAGGAAGTGTATCGCCGGGCAAATGGTGGTCTGTCACCACGACTTTCATACCATACGCTTTGGCTGCTTGAACACCATCAATACTGGCAATACCGTTATCGACCGTCACCAAAACATTGGGGGAACTTTGCTTTGCCACCTCAACAATTTCAGGCGTCAGGCCATAACCAAACTCAAAGCGATTTGGCACCAAATACTCAGGCGCAATCGCACCCATCGCTTCTAATGCCAAGATACCAAGACTCGTACTGGTCGCACCATCGGCATCAAAATCCCCAACGATTAGAATCTTTTGCCCAGCCACAATGGCATCCGCCAAAATCTTAGCCGCCGTCGTTAGATCAAATAAAGAATCAGGTCTTAATAAATTGGGTAGGCGGTAATCAAGCTCTAGACCAGAACTCACCCCTCGCGCCATAAAAATACGACGCAAACTCGAAGGCATTTCTGCTGGTAAGTCTTCGGTAATAGCTGGAATGGATCGACGCTCTATTCGCATATCTATGAATACTCAATAACTAAACTGGTTACAAAAAAATAAAGAAGAGTAACACAAACAAGCTATTCAATTTTACAGAACAATAATTTAATGCACATAGACGCCTAAATCCGTTTGCTTAACCATAAATGTCAGCCTATAAATAATTATAGACTTTGTATCAACTAACAACTTTTAGGATGAAAGATGGCTTTATCAATAAAAACCCGCTTAATTATGATGGGAACCTTACTTGCTGTAGTACCAACAGTGATAGTTGGATTAATTGTAAGCCAAAGCGCCCTAAATGAGGGAACAAAAGCCCTTCAAGAAAGTACTCAAAAACAGCTAATTACCTCTCGAGATTTAACTGCACAATCGATAGAAACCTATTTTTCGTTTATAAATAAACAAATAATCAGTCTCTCCCAAAATAACAGTATCGTTGCTGCTGCCAAGTCTTTTTCTAATGCCTTTAATGACTACCCAACCGATACAGCCCCTGAAACCAATAAAAAATTAGCAGACTATTACCAAAATGAGTTCGATAAAAACTATCAAAACTTAAACTTAGGGAAATCCAGTAATCCTTCTTCAATATTGGCAGCATTAAGCCCAACAGCAAAAGCCATTCAATCCACCTACATTGCAAAGAACCCTGCGCCTCTGGGTAAAAAAGATAGCTTGGATGCTGCAGGTGATGGCACCACATATGATCAAATACACCAAGAATTTCACCCAATGCTTCACCAATTTCAACAACAGTTTGGGTTTTATGACATTTTCATCGCTGACGCCAAGACAGCTCATGTTATCTACAGCGTCTTTAAAGAATTGGACTTTGGCACTTCTTTAACCACTGGCCCTTACAAAAACTCAGGTTTAGCTGAGGCTTTCAACAAAGCCGTAGATGGCAATAAGAAAGCAACGTATTTGACAGATTTTGCACCTTACGCCCCTTCCTATAATGCACAAGCCTCTTTTATATCGTCACCTATATTTAGTGATGGAAAAATCATTGCCGTATTAATTTTCCAAATGCCGATTGATCGTATTGATGCTGTGATGACATACAGTCAAAAATGGCAACAAAATGGACTCGGAAGTACAGGACAGACCTATTTGGTTGGCTCCAATAAGCTAATGCGCAGCAACGACCGCTTACTGTTAGAGAACAAAGCAGGATTTATAGAAAAGGCAAAAGCAATAAACCTATCCAATGACACAATCAATAAGATCACGAGCCGCGATACAACCATTGGACTGTTAGAAATAAATGACACTGCCGTTAATGAAGCAATCTCAGGAAAAGAAGGCTTAATTATTGACACGAACTACTTTAATGAACCCTCTTTAAGCGCCTTTAAACCACTAAAAATCCAAGGCATGAACTGGGCAATTGTAAGTGAACAGAGTCAATCCGAAGCCTTCAGCCCCATAGAAGACCTTAAAAAAACAGTTTATACAACGCTTACAATTGTCTCTGTTATTGCGTTAATTGTGGGTGGCATTCTAGGTCTACTACTTTCTAAAGTGATTGTTCGCCCTATCAACAACATGGTCAAATTGATGCATGACATTGCTGAAGGCGAAGGCGACTTAACACAAAGATTACCAGCCAAAAGCAATGATGAACTGGCAGAACTGGCTAAAGGCATTAACTTATTTATCAGCCATATAGATAAAACATTTTCAGCCGTTTTATCTTCTGTCACACGCCTAAAACCTATTTCGGAAGACATGGCTGAAGTGAACGGCCGACTTTCATCAGCAGCCACCCAGCAGAGACATCAGGCCGAGAAAGTAAACGATTGCCTACAGGAAACCAATGAGTCCACACAAAAGGTAGAGCTAGAGCTTGAAGCGATCAATCAGGCGTCTTTACAAGGCAACACGACCGTTCTTTCGAGCACCAAAGTTGTTAATAAAGTCGCTGGCAGCATGACAGAGCTTTCAGGTGATATAACACAAGCCGTTGATGCACTTTCTAAACTAAAAGGCGATACAGACCGGATAGCAGGTATCATTGATGTTATTAACAGCATTGCTGAGCAAACTAACTTATTAGCGCTAAATGCAGCAATAGAAGCTGCACGCGCTGGTGAAGCAGGTCGAGGATTTGCTGTTGTCGCTGACGAAGTTCGCTCCTTAGCCTCTAAAACTCGCCAATCTACCGATGAAGTCGCAAGCATGGTGGGAGCGATTCAAACAGGCACACAAGAAGTTGTGAAACGCATGGAGAACAGCAAATCCAACGCAGATCACTCGCTGGAAAGCGTGCAGGATGCGACACAATCCTTGTCTCAAGTTAAAATGGCTATGGAAACTATTTCAGACAAAGTCGAACAAATTGCGACAGCCATCACCAGTCAACAAAACAACTTTTTGGAGGTCAACTCTCATTATGATGAAATGAAAGCCAGTTTTGTTGAAATTAATAAGCAGACAGAATACTCAACGCTCGTTGGGAAAAATGTCATTCAATTATCCGAAGGTATTATGGTACAGATCAACCGCTTTAAAGTGACTGACAACAGCTGGTCAACTGAAAGAAGGAGTCTTGTCCGTCCCACGATAGATAATATGAACGACCAATAACTTCAGTGTCGCTCCCCAGTATTGATAACCCAAAGACTGGGGAGCGCATTATGTCGGTCAACCAACAATAGCAACACGATAAAGAACAGCGCATACCACTAACTTATAGCCCCCTCTTATCACCACCCACGAATAGGCTATTGCATCACCTAGCTAAAAGCTGTCTAAAAGTGTATAGAAATCAAACACATCATAGCGTTATACTTTGTTACATTTGCAGTAAATAGGCGAGACTTTCTTACAATAGAAGGCCAATAAAGGAACTTTATAGAACAATTATTCACTTAGCCTCACTTCATCCCCACAAAAAAATTTTCGATGGTATGATGCCGCACTTTTTTGATTTGGATAGATATCCTAAAGATAAAAACTGAGCAACTCTCGTTTTAACTCATCGGAAAAAATATGAATAATCGAACCTCTGTGGCAAACAAGCCACAATCAAATCAGCGTTTTGCCTTGATAGCTCTTACTTCATTGTTCTTCATGTGGGGTTTTATCACCTCCCTAAATGACATTTTAATCCCGCATTTAAAAGGTGTGTTCGACCTTAATTACACACAAGCAATGATGATTCAGATGTGTTTCTTTGGCGCTTATTTTATTGTCTCTGTTCCTGCGGGTAACTTGGTAAAAAAGGTAGGGTTTCAACGCGGCATTGGTATTGGCCTCATGATTGCTGCAGCAGGTTGCCTGCTATTTGTTGCCGCAGCTAAAGCACAGCAGTACAGCGTATTTCTTAGCGCTCTGTTTGTCCTTGCTTCCGGCATCACGATTCTACAGGTTGCAGCAAATCCACTTGTCACCGTTATGGGTCCAACTGAGACAGCATCCAGCCGTTTAACTCTATCTCAAGCATTTAACGCTTTGGGAACAACAGTGGCCCCTCTTGTTGGTGGCGTTCTGTTGTTCACTGTTGCAGGCCAATATGCGACCAAAGCGCAAGAAGCTGAAAGCGTTATTGTTCCTTATATTGGTTTGGCTATATTACTGATTGCTCTAGCCGCTATTTTTACTCGAATTAGCCTTCCAACGCCCTCTAGCATAGAAAGCACAGAGACAGATACGCCAAGCGAAAGCATTCTTAAGCATCGTCATCTTGTGCTAGGTACTGTGGCCATCTTTATGTACGTTGGCGCTGAAGTGGCTATTGGCAGTTTATTAGTTAACTTTTTTGGGCTAGAAAACATTGCCGGCCTTGCTGAAGGAGAAGCCGCTCATTACGTTGCCTATTACTGGGGTGGTGCAATGGTAGGACGCTTTATTGGTGCAGCTTTAATGCAGCGCATATCAGCTGGAACGCTATTAACGATCAATGCGCTTGCGGTCATAGCATTAATCACCAGCGCCATTTTAAACGATGGCCATGTGGCTATGTGGTCCATCTTATTAGTTGGCCTATTCAACTCTATTATGTTCCCAACTATTTTCAGCCTTGCACTGAAAGATCTTGGACCGCAGACAAGCCGTGGTTCCGGTTTGTTATGCCTAGCTATTGTAGGTGGCGCAATCCTCCCTATGCTTCAAGGCTTAATAGCTGACTCTATTGGACTGCAGATCTCATTTATCATGCCCATTTTTTGTTACCTATACATCGCTTATTTCGGTGTATTTGGTTCAAAACCAAAACAGCACTAAATCGATAAAGACATACCTGAAATACTAAAAAACCACCCTAGGGTGGTTTTTTAATGTAAGGATAAAGTTAAAACTAGGCTCGACAAGTCTGGTTTCTGCCCAAGCGCTTTGCTTGATACAAGCGATTATCAGCTAACGTTATGGCTTCTCGTAATGAAGTCGTGTTATTCATTACTGCAATCCCAAAGCTTAAAGTCATATGAAAACGCAAATCTAGATGAGAAAATTCATAAGAGGCCACTCGTTGTCGCAGGGTTTCAGCAAATTCAAACACCTCAAATTCAGTCTGTCCACAAACCGCAATCAAAAATTCTTCGCCCCCCCACCTTGCAACCAAATCATCTTCCTTCGGTAGCGACTCTTGAAATATTTTCGCTAATTGAGTTAACGCATAATCACCGACATCATGACCATATTCATCATTAATTCGTTTAAAGAAGTCGACATCTGCTAATAACAAATAAATACTTTTCTCAGTACTTAACTCTAAGCGTTGCAACATCCCTCTTCTGTTAAACAGTCCCGTTAATGGATCGGTATAGGCGTATAACTTCAGCTTTGTCGTCGTCTCTTTCAACTCTTGATTAAAGCGCGACATTGAATATTCATAAATGCCCGATAGAAAAACGACTACGATAAACGAAAAAAGAATTCTCGATTTTAACGTTTCATGATAGCCAAACTCTGAAAATCGGCTATCCATAAAATACATAACAAAAATTAATGCTAGGGTAAAAAAAGCTAACTCAATTAGCCCTCTTTTCATACCATGTAGAAACAATGCAACGGCAGGAACACAATAAACCCAAACATGTCCCGTCCCATTTACACCGCCTGTATAAACAAGGTAGATCATCAAAATATACAAAGGATAAATGACAAAATCCCCTGATAACTTATGATTATGGGTATGCCGTAAATAGATATGGTTTAGTGAATATAAAACAGCGATAGCTAGCAAACTGCTCCCAAGAAGGGTTTTGCCTTGCCATATAGAAACAATTCCTAAAGGGAATGTGAATAGAACGCCAACAGAAGCGAAAAGATTGATAATGAAGACACGTCGAGTATCTTCTGAAAAACCGTTGGCCGTGCTACCAACATATAAAAAAGTGAGCAGGGAGCTTTTTTCTTTGTTATTTATCTTATTATTGGCTTGTTTATTTGAGTCAGTCATTCTTGCCCTCCAACCCTGCGTTTTAAGATAACACACGGCTAATAAGAACAATGCTACACCAAAGAAAGAAACGCCTCCTTAAATAATCTCGCCCAGTTACAAATAACAACATTTAATAATATAAGCCACACCAAAGGTATTAGGCCGGATACAAGCGGGATAATAAAACAGGTACAACGGTCTCAACCTTTAATATACGATCACCTAGATGCACCGATTCCATTCCAGCTTCATGCCACTTACTCACCTCAAATTCGTTCCATCCTCCTTCTGGACCAAGAGCAAGAACGCAAGGCTGCTGAATATTTATTGGACAAGGTTTAGCCAAATAAGGGTGTGCAAGTAGCCCAACTTTATCCTCTAAAATAGCGGGCAATTGATCCTCAACAAAAGGACGAAATCTAGGTATCAAACTCCAATTAGGCATGACTGTGTCTTTAGCTTGCTCTAAGCCTTCTAACAAACACTGCTGAATGGATTCCGTCTGCAACACAGGGCTTTGCCAATAACTTTTTTCCACCTTAGCAGAATGAATAAGATATAAATTTTTTACTCCCATCGCGGTTATATTTTGCAAGGTGCGCTTAAGCATATTCGGCCTTGGCAAAGCCATTACCAACACCATTGGCAAAGGCTTAGGCGGTAATGAAACCAGATTGAGCGAATGAATATAGCCAGCTCTGTCTTCGCTTGGCGGCTCATAAATACCTTCACCAATTTTTCCATTTAACATGCCCACCCGCAGAACATCACCTCGATTAGCCTTAATCACTTTTGAAATATGCTTTTGTTGGCGTTGAGTCAGCCCGTACAGACCGTCAGCAAGCGTGTTATTAGGATCGAGTAAAATAATGTTCATATGAAAGACACAAAAGTATGGAGGAAAAAGAAACGGCCAATCGTTGATTGGCCGTTATTATCAGTCTTATTAAATGGCTTTGAGCTAGATTTTATCTGCTACAAAAGCCTGGACATCGCTCAAGCTGTTGTCCAACACAGTATAAGACTCTTCACGCTCGAAAAGATCTTTCATGTGCTCGGGCAGTACTGGCGTTTCACAACCAGCTTTTTCAACCGCTTCTGGGAATTTCACTGGATGTGCCGTTGCCAAAGTGATCATTGGAACAGATTGATCTTTCCAGCAATGACGAGCCGCTTCAAGTCCAATCGCTGTATGCGGATCAAGAAGGTATTGTGTTTTAGCAAACACATCAGCAATTACTTCGCAGGTTTTCTTGTCATCGACTTTATAGCTATCAAAGTTCTCTTTTACAAAAGACCAAGCTTGATCATTTAACGACACATCGCCCTTGTTAAAACGTGCCATCAAATCATCAATTGCTGCGCCATCACGACCATGAGCATCAAACAACAAACGCTCGAAGTTACTGGAAACCATGATATCCATACTTGGCGACAAGGTGACATTCAAAGATTGACGGCTCATGTCATTCTCTGCGATGACGCGATGCAAAATATCGTTTTGGTTGGTAGCCACTACCAACTGATCGACCGGCAGACCCATTTTCTTCGCTAAGTAACCAGCAAAAATATCGCCAAAGTTGCCCGTTGGTACAGAGAAAGACACCTTACGATGTGGTGCGCCAACAGACAAGGCAGAAGAAAAATAGTAAACGATCTGAGCCATGATACGAGCCCAGTTAATTGAATTCACTGCACCTAACTTAGCGCCCTTCAAGAAAGACTGATCTGCAAAGCTGGATTTCACCATGCCCTGGCAGTCATCGAAATTACCTTTCACAGCAATATTAAATACATTATCGTCAATAACAGTGGTCATTTGACGACGTTGTACTTCAGATACACGCTGATATGGGTGCAAAATAAAGATATTCAGATGTTCAGAATGACGGCAACCTTCAATCGCGGCAGAGCCAGTGTC
The DNA here is from genome assembly GCF_005222245.1 of Marinomonas sp. FW-1. Classification (NCBI taxonomy): domain Bacteria; kingdom Pseudomonadati; phylum Pseudomonadota; class Gammaproteobacteria; order Oceanospirillales; family Oceanospirillaceae; genus Marinomonas; species Marinomonas sp. FW-1. The sequence continues at coordinate 3,265,736 of NZ_CP025987.1, forward strand.
ACCCGATGTCGCACCGAGGATAACCAGCTTTTCTTTGCGCTCTGACAAAACATAGTCCATCAAACGGCCAAGCAACTGCAAGGCAAAATCTTTAAATGCCAAGGTTGGACCACGGAACAACTCAAGAATCCATTCGTTGTTACCGACCTGTACCATAGGCGCAATAGAAGTATGATTGAAGCTGGCATAAGCATCATTAATCATAGTTTTAAATGCGTCAGCTGGAATATCGCCTTCCACAAAAGGCCACATGACTTTAAAAGCCAGCTCTTGATAACTTAAATTCGCCCACGAAGCGATTTCTTCTTTGCTGTAATGAGGCAAGGTTTCTGGTACATACAAACCACCATCATTTGCCAAACCGGCCAATAGCACATCACCAAAAGAAAGCGCTGGCGCTTTACCACGAGTCGAAATGTATTTCATAGTTATTCTCTCTTAGGCCAAGTTTTCAACACGGATACGTTGTACTGTTCCAGCAACATCCGGCAAGGCTTCAATTGCCGCAATCGCAGCATTCATATTGCGTTCTTTCACATCATGAGTCATCACCACCAAAGGCACTAACTCACTGCCTTCACGCTCACGCTGAATAAGAGACTCTATACTAATGTCATTGACGGATAGGATTTGAGTAATATTCGCCAGCACACCAGCACGATCTTTAATGGTCATATTCAAGAAAAAGCCACATTCAATTTCTTCAACGGGCAAGACTTGAACATTCGACAAAGAGTCCGCTTGGAAAGCCAAATGAGGCACTCGATTCGTTGGATCTGCCGTTAGAGTACGAGCAACATCGATCACGTCAGCAATAACAGAAGAACCCGTTGGCGATGCGCCAGCACCGGCACCGTATGTCAGGGTTGGGCCCACGACATCGCCTTGCACCATAATAGCGTTCATCACGCCATTAACATTGGCCAACAGTTGTTTGTGAGAAATTAGCGTCGGGTGAACACGCAGCTCAATTCCTGCTTTAGAGCGGCGAGCAATACCTAAATGCTTGATCGCATAACCAAGATCATCGGCAAATGCCACATCTTCAGCAGTAATTCGGCTAATCCCTTCTGTGTAGGTTTTTTCAAATTGTAAAGGGATACCAAACGCGATAGACGCCAGAATCGTTAATTTATGCGCCGCATCAATCCCTTCAATATCAAAAGTAGGATCAGCTTCTGCATAGCCTAGTGCCTGAGCTTCAGCCAAGACATCTTCAAAATCGCGACCTTTCTGGCTCATTTCGGTCAAAATAAAGTTGCCAGTGCCATTAATGATGCCCGCTAACCATTCAATTTTATTGGCAGACAAGCCTTCACGAATTTGCTTAATAATAGGTATACCGCCAGCCACAGCCGCTTCAAAGGCAACAATTACGCCTTTTTCTTGAGCTTTAGCAAAAATTTCGTTGCCATGCTCAGCAATCAGAGCTTTGTTTGCAGTAACGACATGCTTACCATTTTCAATAGCCGTAAGAACAAGCTCTTTGGCAACCGTGGTGCCACCAATTAACTCAAGAACAATATCAATCTCTGGATTGTTGACTACATCAAAAATATCACGGGTAACATTGATATTAGAGGTATCACAAGCATCGTTATCACGACGCGCACCAACCTGCTCAATAACAATACTGCGACCAACTCGACGTGTAATCTCTTCTGCATTATTAAGAAGAATGTTAAAACTACCGGACCCCACTGTCCCCAGCCCACAAATTCCGACTTTTACCGGTTTCAAAACAATACCCCACAGAGATAATCTAATTTTTATAAGACACTTAACTAAGTGACAATCTAACTTATTATAACGCCAGAGCTATTCAAACCCAACGTAGAAAAGGCTGAAGAAGGCTCATGTTTGGTGGAATATTTCGCAATATGACTATAACCCAAGGCGTTTTACTAACTCAGCAGCAGGTAGATAGCCTGGCAAGAACTCACCACTTTCCAACACAATGCTTGGTGTGCCTCTAACACCCACCTCATTACCTAATTTGTATTGATCTGCAACGGGGTTAACACATTTGTTTTCAGGGATCTCTGCACCTAATTTTGCTTGTGCCAACCACGCTTTAGGATCTGCTGAACACCAGACACTAACCATTTTTGTATAAGTCTCAGACCCAATACCGGCTCTTGGATATGCCAAATATCTAACCGTCACTCCAGCCTCATTAAGTTTGGGAACTTCTTTATGAAGCATTCGACAATAACCACAATCTACATCAGTAAAGACTGTGATATGCGCTTTCTCATCTTTTGCTTTAAAAACAATCATTTGTGACTCAGGTAATGATTCAATCTTAGCAAGTTTTGCTTTTTCTGTTTCATTTTCCAGTTTTGTACCGTCAACTCGATAAAGATCACCAGCGACAAAATACTTACCATCTTGAGTAACATGCAGCGTTGGTCCATTTTTTAGGGCGACAACGTACAGGCCGGCTTCATCGTGTAAGTCAACGCTTTCGACTTCGTATTGAGGTAATGCAGTTTGTATAGCGGATAAAACAGCAGCTTGATCTGCAAAAACAGTAGCGGAAAACGAGAAAAGAAATGCGCCTGCGACAGCAGAACGACAGAAAGACAAAAAAGAACGCTTCATGAAAAACCCCAAAGACATGATAAAACAGTCTCCATTAGGCCATACGAGAGGGGGTTAGTTCCATAAAAAAAGGCGACTCGCGTCGCCTTTTTTTAATAAGATAAAATTAACGTTTAGCCAATTTTTCTTTAATACGTGCAGATTTACCAGAACGCTCGCGTAGGTAGTAGATCTTAGCTTGACGCACGTCACCGCGGCGTTTAACTTCGATGCTTTCAACCAAAGGGCTGTACGTTTGGAAAGCACGCTCAACACCGATACCGCTAGAGATTTTACGAACGGTAAATGCTGAGTTAAGACCACGGTTACGCTTAGAGATTACAACACCTTCATAGGCCTGTAGACGCTCGCGTGAACCTTCTTTAACTTTAACCTGAACAACAATAGTATCACCAGGACCGAAGGCTGGGACTTCTTTTGTCATTTGTTCAGCTTCTAACTGCTGAATCAGTTTAGTTTTATTGCTCATGGATGTGACTCCTAATGATATGGTTTCTTATCAGCTCGAAGGTTCTTCTTTCTGATAAGCTCGCAATTCCTACTCTGCCGAGGTTGAATCTTCAGTTTCGCGAATAAACTCTTCTAACAACAACTGCTGTTCCTTGTCCAACTCAAGGTTCTGCAGAAGGTCTGGCCGGCGTTGAAAAGTTCTTGCGAGCTTTTGCTTTAATCGCCAGCGTCTAATCTCCTCGTGGTTGCCACTAAGCAGCACTGATGGCACAGGTTCACCATTTAGCACTTCTGGGCGAGTATAATGCGGACAATCCAGCAAACCATCAGAAAATGAATCTTCATCCGCAGACGCTTGCTTTCCTAATACTCCTGGAACCATACGAAATACAGCATCCATGAGCACCATAGCCGGTAACTCGCCACCACTTAGGACAAAGTCGCCTATTGACCATTCTTCATCAATCTCAGACTGAATCAAACGTTCATCAACGCCTTCATAGCGACCTGCTACCAGAATAAATTCTGCTTGTTTAGCAAGTTGCTGCACGCCTTCTTGCGTTAGCGTACGCCCTTGAGGGGATAGATAAATAACTTTTGCATTGGGTACCGATAACTTGGCACTTTCAATGGCATCTTTGAGAGGTTGAACTTTCATCAACATCCCTGGACCACCACCGTAAGGTCGATCATCTACAGTCTTATGCTTGTCATGAGTAAAATCACGGGGATTAATAAAATCCACCTCAACCAACCCAGACTTAATGGCTCTGCCTGTTACTCCATATTGGGTAATGGCCTGAAACATTTCCGGAAAGAGCGATATAACGCTAACCTTCACGTTGTGACCTCAGCTTATCTGTTTAAAATTCTGGATCCCAGTCAACAACCATTTCCTGCTGTTCTAAATCGATGTTTAAAACATAGGTTCCTGGAGCATACGGAATCAATCGCTCTTCACGATCAAAGCTACCTTCACACGCGCGGACAACAATTACATCATTCGCACCAGTTTCCATAAGTTGAGAAACCTTCCCTAAGAGGACACCCTCTTTGGTAATAACCCTCAGACCTTCCAGTTGACTCCAGTAATAATCACCTTCATCCAGTTCTGGTAGCTCTGCTGCATCAATATAAATGTCCATACCGCAGATTTCTTTTACTTGATCTCTGTCGCTATAGCCTTTAACCGACGCCACCAAACCACGTCCTTGCAAACGCCCTTGGCTTAATTCTACGGTTTTCCACCCACTAGGAGTTTTCAACCACCAATGTTTGTAATCAAAGATTCCTTGCATTGGCTCGGTGTGCGAATACAACTTCACCCACCCTTTAACACCATATACTGATGTAATGCGTCCAACCACAAGGGCTTGCTCAGGAGCGGCCGCTTGTTTTAGTTTAGACATAGCATTACCTCAATATTAAGCGTTTTTGCTAGCATCTTTTACAAGCTGCGCAGCACGGTCAGAAAGTTGAGCGCCTTGGCTAACCCAGTGGTTTACGCGATCTAGATCGATGCGTAGACGTTCTTCTTGACCACGAGCAACAGGGTTAAAGAAACCCAAACGCTCGATATAACGACCATCACGAGCATTGCGGCTATCAGCCACGTTCAAGTGATAGAATGGGCGCTTTTTAGAGCCACCACGAGAAAGACGAATAGTTACCATATGATTGGTTCCTTATTGCTTAACGAAACACCTCTTGCCGAGTCGAATTTTTGACTCATACTACAAGAAGGCGGCATATTCTAGTCGATAAACTAGAAAAACGAAAGGGCGATTTACTCGCCCTTTCACTTTAATTGGAAGTTTTTTTAGTCCATCCAATAAAAACAAGAAGATAGCCCCTTTATTTAGGGAAGCCACCACCGCCAGGAAAGCCTCCAGGCATCATTCCACCAAGGCCGCGCATCATTTTTTGCATACCACCTTTAGCGGACATCTTCTTCATCATTTTCTGCATCTGCTTATGCTGCTTAAGCAAACGGTTCAAATCCTGAATTTGCAAACCTGCACCTGTTGAAATACGTTTTTTACGAGAACCATTAATCACATCAGGATTACGGCGCTCAGCAGGTGTCATGGAATTAATCAATGCTTCCATTTGAACGAACATTTTATCGTTCACTTTATCTTGAATATTGCCCAGCTGCCCCATACCAGGAAGCTTATCCAACATAGAGGTCATTCCGCCCATGTTTTTCATCTGCTGAAGCTGTTCTTTAAAGTCTTCTAAATCAAAGCCCTTGCCTTTCTTCAGTTTGCCTGCAAGTTTTTCAGCCTTATCTTTATCGATCTTTTGCTCTGCTTCCTCTATTAAGGAAAGCATGTCGCCCATACCAAGGATACGTGAAGCCAAACGGTCTGGGTGGAACGGTTCTAGAGCATCGGTTTTCTCCCCCACACCCAAAAACTTAATCGGCTTACCAGTAATGTGGCGAACAGATAATGCAGCACCGCCACGAGCATCACCGTCAGTCTTAGTCAGGATCACACCTGTAAGAGGCAACACATCACCAAATGCTTTAGCTGTGTTCGCAGCATCTTGACCTGTCATTGCATCAACAACAAACAAGGTTTCAATCGGATTAACCGCCGCATGCAAGGCTTTAATCTCGGCCATCATGTCTTCGTCGACAGACAAACGGCCTGCGGTATCGACAATCAAGACATCTTTATGTGCTTTCTTGGCATAGTCGATAGCATTGTTAACAATATCGATTGGCTTTTGCGACAAATCACTGGAAATAAAGTCAACACCGACTTCTCCAGCTAGGGTCTCAAGCTGTTTAATAGCGGCTGGACGATAAATGTCCGCACTCACCACAGAGACAGATTTTTTCTCACGCTCTTTCAAGTATTTAGCAAGCTTAGCTGCAGATGTTGTTTTACCTGCACCTTGCAAACCTGCTAACAAAATAACCGCAGGGCGAGCAACACGAAGGTTTAAGCCATCGTTGGCCTGCCCCATGACGTTCTCAAGTTCCTGCTTAACGATCTTCAGGAATACTTGACCTGGACTCAAACTTTTAGAAACTTCGGTTCCTATCGCGCGCTCTTTAACCGCTGCGATAAAGTCTTTAACAACAGGCAAGGCAACATCGGCTTCAAGCAGAGCCATACGCACTTCGCGCAACACTTCTTGTATGTTGTCTTCTGTTAATTTAGCTCGGCCTCGAATACGATCAAGCGAGGAAGTTAAGCGATTCGATAAATTGTCGAACATATTGCCCTCAAATTTTGACTCTAAATGGAAAAAACCTACAGTTTCAGTTTATCCAAGGTGAAATTGTCTCTATTATAACGGATAAATGATTTACACCCTATACCTTTACCCAGCGGAACCGTTAGTTTCATGACTCAATTATCGCTTTGGCTTGCTTGTATCGTTTGTTTGATTGCCGGCACAGCGTACTTTTTTCGCCCCAAAAGCCTTTATACACAGTATGTAGGGGCATTTGCGATCGTCACACATACCTTCGCACTTACGCAAATACTATTAAATCGAGATGGTTTTAACTTTTTAACGATTGGCTTGCTCATTGCTTTGATTGGCAACAGCTTATTATGGCTGAGCAACCGCAATAAAGATTTGTCACTACTGCTTGGTGCTGCGTTCCCTCTTGGCGCCATTATGATTGCCCTGAATGCTATTGAGCCATGGGAGTTGAAGCAGTTACACAGTAACTCTTGGGGCACTAGCGCCCACATTTTGATCGCTTCGGTCGCTTACAGCTTATTCGCAACGGCTTGTGGTGTCGGCATTTTACTTGCCATGCAAGAATACCAACTAAAGCACCACAAACTAAAACAGCTATTAAGAGTACCGCCACTGCAGGTGTTAGAGCGCTTGATGTTTGAATTTATTTGGGCTGCATTTATTTTGCTGACCATCACAATCGCTACTGGCTTTTACTTCATTGAGGATATGTTTGCTCAACATTTAGTCCATAAAACATTTTTCACAATTGCGTCATGGTTTGTCTTTGCAGGGCTATTGCTTGGCAGATACATAGCCGGTTGGCGCGGTCAGTTAGCCGTCAAATTGACTCTAAGCGGTTTTTTCTTACTCATGCTAGGCTACTTTGGCAGTAAAATTGCGCTGCAAATTTTACAATATTAACAGTGCATGATGTTAAAGTATGTTTGACAGTCAGATCTTAAGAACCAATAATCCAGTTATCTACATAATCGAGGCGATCCCTTTTTGAACGAAGTACCCTTAGGTGTTCTTGGTGGAATACTTTTTTGTCTTATTTTACTTTCAGCTTTTTTTTCGAGTTCCGAAACAGGCATGTTGTCGATAAACAAATATCGACTCAAACACCTTGTGAAGAACAAGAACCGATCAGCGATCAAAGTAAACACTCTTTTAGAACGTCCAGATAGACTTATCGGCGTTATCTTAATTGGAAACAACTTTGTCAATATTCTTGCGTCTGCTATAGCAACCATTATTGCTGTAAGACTATGGGGAGATGCGGGTGTCGCTATCGCCACCGCGGCTCTTACCTTAGTCGTACTCATTTTTGCTGAGGTCACGCCAAAAACATTGGCTGCGATCCATCCAGAAAAAATCGCTTTTCCAGCATCTTGGGTTCTCGCTATTCTACTAAAAACACTTTACCCACTTGTCTGGTTAGTTAACGGCTTGTCCAATGGACTTTTACGCCTAATCGGTGTGCATGCGTCTCAAAAGAATCACGACACGCTAGATTCTGAAGAACTAAGAACCGTAGTAAACGAGGCCAGTGGCTTAATCCCTGCTGCCCACCAAGAAATGCTGATCTCCATCCTCGATCTAGAGAGAGTTTCTGTTGAAGATATTATGGTGCCTCGAAACGAAGTGATTGGCATCGATATTGAGGACTCAATCGAAGAGATTATCGAACAAATTTGCCAGAGCAGACACACACGTATGCCTGTTTATAATGGCGAGATAAATAAGGTTATCGGTATTCTCCATGCTCGTCATGCGGCTATCTTTCTACGTGACCCAACACCATCAAAAGCAGCACTTTTAAAAGCGACGGTTGAACCGTATTTCATCCCTGAAAGCACCTCGCTAAACACAGTATTGCTGAACTTCCAAAAAGACCATCAACAGATGGGCATCGTGGTGGATGAGTATGGTGATGTTCAGGGTATCGCAGCCTTAGAAGACGTACTTGAAGAAATCGTGGGTGAATTTACCCCACCAACCCAAGACGAAGAAGAAGAAATCCAAACGCTTGATGATGGCTCTTTTAGAATCGAAGGCTCGACACACATTCGAGAAATAAACAAAACACTAGATTGGCATTTACCGACAGACGGACCAAAAACATTAAATGGTCTTATCATCGAAACACTGGAATTCATTCCTGAGCACCCTATCAGTTTATGGGTTGGTCACTACATGATTGAAATCCAAGAAATCGAAGACAAAGTCGTTAAATATGCAAAACTTCAGCTAAAGCGTTAAGGAAGCATAATGAGATACTGCCCGCAATGCGGTCACGCCGTTAATATGACAGTCCCTGCTGGAGACAATCGACTACGTGCGGTTTGCCCAAGTTGCGAGTTTATCGATTACGACAACCCTAGGCTAATAACCGGTACCATTCCGCTTTATGACGGCAAAATCTTATTATGCCGAAGAAACATAGAGCCACGTCTAGGCTTCTGGACATTACCAGCTGGCTTCATGGAAAACCAAGAAACAACCAGCGAAGGCGCATTAAGGGAAACATTAGAGGAAAGCGGATCTGTCGCCATATGCAAGCAAGCATTTAGCATGATCAGCATCCCTCACATCAATCAAGTACACCTTTTCTACATCGCAGAACTAGAAAGAGATGACTTCCACGCTACGGAAGAAAGCTCAGAAGTTGCCTTATTTGCTCTTGATGAAATTCCTTGGGATGAACTGGCCTTTAGCAGCGTCAGAAAAACCATTGAACTTTTCATCACAGATCATAAAAAAGGCCAATACGGTTTCCATGAAGACACTATTCACTTCAATACTGTACCGGAATAAAGTGGTAGGCCACCTCTTCATAGGGGTGAGCCAATAACAAGGCGGACAGCACCCCCGCCTTTAGCTCATCCTCCAAAATCATCTCAACCCGATATTCATCCACTATCTCCAACTCATCAAGCTCACCTAAAAACGGTGTCGCCCCTTTTCTGGGACGGAACTGCCCTTGCCCTTTTACCTGCCAACAACAGGAGTCATAATCCCCCATCGCGCCAGCACCAGCAGAAAACAACGCCTGCTTTACCGACTCCAAATGCGACTCAGGTACATAAAATATTAACGAATACACAACCCCCTCCCACTAAACCTAGTTAGTTTAATCCAAAATCATCTCACCAAAGGGTAACCTGCTCCTGACTTTGCGGTAAAGCCAAAGCACTTTGATAATGCGGATTTAAAAGACGAACTTTTTCATCTAATTGCGCCGCCAGGGTGGGTGCGGCAATATTATCGGAGGAATGAACAAACACACTCGAGGTAAGCCCTGCCGACAACCATTGAGACAATTTTTTAGCCCACTGATCTAACCATAATTCATTACGTGGCAAATCAGGATGCCCAATAAAACGCACGACAGGGTGACGAGCAGTCACTACCGGATGACAAGGCACCCTTGGCTTCTTCTTTTGTGCATCGATCAAACTTTCACAATAGGCATCCGTCGAAAACACGGGCCGAGAATCCATGATCACACGATTCACATTACGATCAGACAAACCGGCTAAAAAACGCTGTTCTGTTTGGTTTTTATCGAAATAAGCAAGATTACGCACCTCGACAGATAAAGGGCTCGACAAAGTCCACATATCACACAAAGCTAAAATGACATCTAAAGCGCGTTCGTCACATACGGCAGGAAACTGCAACATAGTGGGCCCAAGCTTATTCTGTAACGGCTGTAACGACAGCATGAAAGCCAACCAATCTTGCTGCACTTCATGCCAAGGACGCTCTAACAATCGATGTGTCACTGTTTGAGGCGCTTTGAAACTGAATTTGAAACCATCAGCCACAGACTCGTACCAACGCAACAACTGAGCATCATCGACCTTAGTATAAAAAGTACTGCCAACTTCAACAGTAGAAAACACCTGTGAGTACCGACCTAAGCGCTCACCAGTCGGCAAAGACGTTGGGTATAACCAATTTACCCAAGCCGGATGCTGCCATTGCGCCATACCATAATGAATTTTCATAGAACCCTTAAATACAACTAAGACTTTAATTTCGCATCACTTAAAGTCCATGGTATCTATAAAAGACACCAACTGAAAACAAAATACCTCTTAGGCTAACTTGCACACAAGCTCACTGAAACAAGCCAAGAAACTCTGTCTATTCCGTCATGAGCCTTGGTCCAGTGCCCTTTTCACCTAACTCATCATAAGGATTAAGCAGCCGACATCTTTCCAGCGACAGACAACCACAACCAATACAATCGGCCATCATTTCTTTCAGCTCCGTCAATTGGATGATCTTTTTATCTAACTCTCTTTGCCATCGGGAACCCAACGCCTCCCAATCTTCTAGGGTGACGCGCGTACGATTCGGTAAGCCTTCCAGCTCCAATAGAATATCGTCCAGAGAAAACCCTGTTCGCTGAGCCACTTGAATCAGTGACACAATCCGAATGACGTGCTTTGGGTATTGTCTGTGGTTAGAAGCGTTTCTTTGGCTTTTAATCAGCCCTTTTCTTTCATAGAAATGCAACGCCGACACAGACACGCCCGTCCTCTCACTTAACACGCCCACCGGAATCCACTCAGGCATTATTATTTTTCGCATTTTATACTTGACCTCAACTTAAGTTTAGGTAGCAGAATAGGCACAAATCCAAGCGGACTCAAGCTCTGTGAAACATAGCCTAACGAGGAAGAGAACCTAAATGAAAAATAACCGATTAGAACTCAGGGCAGTTTGCCTGCTGCTGATCTCCACACTGACCGTCATGTCCAATGCCACTATTGCTCCGGCGTTACCTGGTTTAGCGAATGAATTCTCAGGAACACCCTCAGCCGATTTTTGGGTAAAAATGCTATTACCCATACCTGCTTTGTTTGTGGTGATTTTTGCACCGATCTTAGGCTGGACTGCGGATAAGTTCGGTCGCCGAAATCAAATAATCATTGCGACTACCGTCTTTGCCATCGCCGGTGCGGCTGGCGCACAGCTGCAAGACTTAGAAGGCATTATTATCAGCCGAGCCATTCTGGGCATATGTGTCGCTGGACTAATGACCGCCGTAACAGCGCTAATAACCGATTATTATTCTGGTCAGAAAAGAAGCCAATTTATGGGACTGCAACAAACTTTCTCTAATATTGGCGGCATTCTTTTCATCGTCACGGCGGGCTATTTAGCAGGCATCAGTGCTCGACTGCCTTTTTATATCTACGCCATTGCTATTCTGTTGCTTCCTCTCATATTGCTGTCTATTCGTGACAGCAAGCCAACCAATCAACCAAGCGATCACCAGCAGGGCGATGGCAATGCGAACTGGAAGCTACCGCTTATTGGCTGCTCTATTCTCCTTTTCTGCCACTTAATCGTCTTTTATATCCTACCAACACAAATTCCATTTTTTATGGCCGATATTGGCATCTCTGATCCAAGTAAATCAGGCTTAGCAATCGGAATGGGGACATTAATCGCCGCGATAACCAGCGTATTCTTTGGCAAGCTGGTTGCCAAAATACAAAGCTATGGCGTCGCACTTATCGGCTTTATTGCCATGAGCATCGCCATGCTCGTGCTATCACAAGCCACATCGTTCAGCTCTGTGATTCTCGGTTGCGGCCTCATGGGCGCTTGCATGGGATTGGTAATGCCAAATTTCATGATAAAAGGCATGGCGCTTGTGCCAAGCCACAAACGCGGACTCGCTTCTGGTGTACTGACCAGCAGCATCTTCATTGGGCAATTCGTTTCACCTTTTGCCACCTCAGCGCTTATCGCCAAATTAGGATTCAGCGATTTTTACTTATTAGCAGGGGCTTTTACGTTAGTTCTAGCCATTGCAGGGGCCGCCACTTTGAAAAAACAATCTATTCCAACTACTCACGTCAACAAAGGAAACTAAAATGAAAGTACTTACTTTTGGTGCAAGTAACAGCAAAAACTCCATTAACAAACAATTAGCTTTTTACGCTGCACAGCAAATAAACAATGCGGATGTTTCGCTAATCGATATCAATGACTTTGAAATGCCAATTTACAGTGAAGACAGAGAAAAAGAATCCGGCATCCCAAAACTCGCCCACGATTTTTACAATGCCATTGGTGCTGCAGATAGTATCGTCATGTCTTTTGCCGAATATAACGGCTCTTATACCTCGGCTTATAAAAATCTGTTTGATTGGACATCTCGAATCAACATGAAAGTCTTTCAAAGTAAGCCCGTTATTATGCTGTCGACCTCGCCAGGCCCAAGCGGCGCACAAAGTGTTTTAGCTGCCGCACAAGCTTCAGCACCCTATTTTTCAGCGAATCTAATCGGTGCCATTTCACTACCAAACTTCTATGACAACTTTGACGCAGAGAAGGGAATAGTGACAAATGAGACATTTAATCAACACTTACTAAGCTGCATTGATAAGCTTTCGATTCGTTAACGCAACCAAAGAGCAACAGCAAATTTTATCCCCTCACTGTTGCTCTTAACTCACCCTAATATAGATATTGTGAGCTATAAGGATGGAATTGGATGGTACTCGATATTCACGATCGTGTAGGTTTTCTCTCCTGTTGCTAGACGAATTGTCACATCATCGTCTTCTTGTTTTTTCAAGAGAGCTTTGGCAACAGGCGAATCAACACTTATATAAGCGGAGTTGTGATCAAGCTCATCAGGCCCAACAATTCGATGTGTGCGCAACTCGCCTTCTTCATCTTCTAGAGTGACCCAAGCACCAAAAAAAACGCGTGTTTGGTCTGCTGGAAGGCGATCTACCACAGTACAAACATCCAAACGTTTTTCGAGATAGCGCACACGTCGATCTATTTCTCGAAGCTGTTTTTTACCATAGATATATTCCGCATTTTCAGAACGGTCACCTTGCGCTGCCGCCTCTCGAACGGTTTCCGTGACGGCTGGACGCTTTTCTTTCCACAAGTATTTAAGCTCAGCCAACAAGGTTTGAGCCCCTTCGTGGGTTATGTATGCAGATTTTGGTGGAGATGGTGGACGATAACGACTCATGAACCGCAGCCTTCTTTGAACAATAAAACCAAGCAATAAAAACAAAAATGCCGCCAGCTATTACTGACGGCATTACGCTTATTTAGCACTCAGACGATAATTTTTACAAATTACGACTCTTGCTTATGAACGTGAACATCCATTTGAGGGTATGGAATACCAACGCCACGCTCGTCAAAGGTGTATTTAATTTTTTCTAAAAGGTCAGCACGTACAGTCCAGTAATCACCCGACGCCACCCAAGGGCGCAAGAAGAAATTCACCGAACTATCAGCCAATTCAGAAACGGCAATTAAACATTTAGGATCTTTTAGAATGCGTTCATCAGCATTCACAATTTCTTCCATGATTTGTTTTGCCAAACGAATATCCGCATCGTAACTAATACCAATAACAAGGTCTAAACGACGAGTAGATTCGCGAGAGAAATTCACGATAGAGCCATTCATTACTGAAGAGTTCGGCACGATAATGACACGATTATCAGGCGTTTTTAGATAAGTATGAAACAGTTCAATACGGTTTACCGTACCCATTTGACCGCCAGCGTCAATAAAGTCACCAGAGCGGAATGGTCGCAACAAGATAATCAGCACACCTGACGCAAAGTTAGACAAGGATCCCTGCAATGCAAGGCCAACAGCCAAACCTGCAGCACCAAGAATCGCTATGAAGGAGGTCGTCTCAACACCAACCTGCCCTAACGCCATAAGCGTTACGCCAGCAAACATCAAGGCATACAAAATACTGGAAGCAAAACCTGCCACAGCCTGATCAACAGACGCTTTCAGCAATCTGTTCTCACACCAATGAGCGATCTTGGAAGCGATGAACTTACCAATAAAGAAAATAACAAGACCAACAGCCAAATTAATAAGGCTATCGGTCAGCCAAGGCATTAACTCTGAACCCTGCTCAAATAACGACTCTAACTCATTCATAATTCTTAATTCCCTTACTGTTCCGCTTCAAATTCGGTCAGATTAAATAGTTTGATTTATGCTGCCACTCATCGAGCAACTTTTCCAGCTGAGATACACCCTTTTTATTAAAAAGCACACAAGATCGCCCATTAACAGAGTGCATTCCTTTTACTCCAGACTCATCAATCAATAAGCACTGCTCTCTTAACGCATCTACGGCACCATCGTCCCGAACGCTCATGCCCAAGAAAGCATTCCATTCATGTTCTGGTAAAACACCTTTAGTTGCTTTATCTAACAAAGTAACGCACTGCGCTTGGGTCATCCTGTAATAAGGTACTTTTGATTGATGACGAATAAAAAACAACGTCAAGGCAACCAGCAGCAAGAACAGACAACCAATAGAAACCAACAACTGAATGAGCATTACTTAAAATCGTAGGCTAATAATGAATCTTTCGCTCTTTGCAGGTGTTCAGCATACTCCACCTCATAACTGTCCATCTCAAGACGAAACTTCATTTTCGCAGGCTTAGGCAAATCTCGCCACTGCTCGTGAGTCGGTATGTGCATTGTCTTTTCTGTAATAATATAAAATGCCGAAATATCTTCATGAGTCGATAAATCTTCGCTAAGTTGATCTAACAAATGCTTGATTCGAATACTGGCCTCAATCCAATTAAGCTCTTCTGTACCAACCGCTTTCAACAGAACCCGAATACTATCAATTCTTTTTTGTCGCTCTTCTAAGAAACGATCTTCTCCTGCGCGAATCTTTTCCTCTCGCAATTTATTCATCTTCAATTGGCGACCGATAAACCAAAGAGAAACAGCAATCACACCAACACAACCAATTAAAACGACTAAAAACGCAGTAAAAGACATAAAACACCCTATCTAAATAACACAATCTTACTTTTCGAGATTAGTAAGCGCTAACATAGCTTCAAACAAACCCGGTGTAGAAACCAAAAGACCTTCACCATTGACCACATCCGGCCAACGATCAGAAGATTGAAGGTAACGCCCAACCAGAGCACCCGCTTCTTCTGCAATCAAAGTACCTGCCGCCATATCCCAGGGTTTGACACTCTCAAAATAAGCATCTAAACGGCCTGATGCGACCCAGCATAAATCCAACGCGGCAGAGCCGTTACGACGTACATCCTGACAGTGGTGCAAAATACGTGAAACTCGTTCAAGAATCGGCAACAAGGCATCTTTTTGATAAGGAAAGCCCGTCGCTACCAAAGCATTTCGTGGTTCTTTAGCACCGGATACCAACAGAGGTTTCCCATTACAGTAAGCCCCCTCCCCTTTAATTGCCCAATAACACTCCTCTAAAAAAGGGGCATGAACAACACCTAAAATACGCTCATTTCCAACATACAAACCAATGGAAACAGCAACATGATGATGCCCATGAGCAAAATTCACCGTTCCATCAATAGGGTCAATAACCCACACAGGAGTACTTTCACCGACACTAGCAAGGTCCAACGTCGGCGAAGACTCTTCAGACAAAATACAATGCGAAGGGTAACGTGTATGAATGTTGGAACAAATGTATTGATCGACTGCAATGTCTGTCGTCGTCACTAATTCATGATCCATTTTATAATCACGTACAAAGGTTGAATCTGCTCGCGCTGCCACAATCATTTCGCCCGCCTTCACAGCCAGCTGCTTGGCAAAGTCCAACCATTCAAACACGTTATTTTGCACGCTCCCTCCCCTTTAAAAAAATAAGTATTGCAGACTTAGTCAGCTAACTGAACATTCAACCAATGTGAAATGTCTTGTACTTGCTCAGGGCAAACCGAGTGAGGCATTTCATAGGTTTTATATTCAACAGAATACCCCTTAGATACCAAGAGATCCCTCGCCTTAACAGACAATTCAGGGGCAACGACAGGGTCTTGCAAACCATGATGAATAAGAATTGGGGCCTGTCCATTAACACAAGAGTCAGCTTCAACGACTTTATCACCATTGACCAAATAGGTTGACAACACGAGCACCCCAGCGACGGCATGTTTCGTGTGTAACGCTGTCTGGTATGCAATCACACCACCTTGAGAAAAGCCTGCCAATATAATGCGATCTGGGGAAATACCTTGATCAATTTGCGCCTGTATCAACTGCTCAACTTGAGCGCAGGACTCATCGATATTAGCCATATCAACTTTACGCTCTAGCGTCATCTCGTAGATGTCGTACCATGCACGCATTTCCATGCCACCATTAATAGTAACGGGGCGTCGCGGCGCGTGCGGAAAAACAAAGCGAACCTTTAATGTCGGAAGCAATGACAGCGCTGGCACCAAAGACTCAAAGTCATGACCATCAGACCCAAGGCCATGCAACCAAATAATCGCAGCATCTGGCTGCTCATGAGTTTCTACCACTACAGAAGGCAATACATTGGTCATCTTTTAAATACTCCAAAAAAAATAGGCTATCGCAATTTGCCATAGCCTATCATATTGAGGTATTTCACTCACTCTGACTTTTTTGCATGGTACCGTTATTCATTCCAGCGCTCACAAGAAGTTAGTGCTCTACCGGAAAACGCATACTCATAACTTCTTGCTTGTCACTTAGCGTGAACAAAACATCTGCCCTATTAGGCATGACCGCTAACATATGTCGGGTCAATCTTTCATAATACTGCATGAATTCCTTCAGTTCCGTTGAAGACATTACTTTTAGATCAATAGTATCAAGCAAAATCCCATGAATATCATGGAGATGACTCTCCAGCATTCGCTCCTGTTTATTACGCCAATGATATACAACGTCATAGCTAGGCGCCTGCATCCAAGCCATTAGGTCAATCTTAGAAAATAACGTTTTATAGTCCTCTTCTAAAAATTGATTCACCTTATTTCGCCAAATCCCTTGCGCATCCTTCTCTTTTTCAAGCGCATTCATGGGTGAACTCATCACATCAGTCATAGGGGGCGCACCAACACACCAGCCTTCAAACAACACCACATCGACAGGGCCCTGAACCTCTTTCCACAAATGTACTGATTTTCTGTCATCGATCGACTTATCGAAGCAAGGGAACTTCATCACCTCACCCTCTTTCAGATTATGCAATCGGTCAAATAAGCTTAAAGCAAAGCGGACATCATGGGTGCCAGGCACACCACGCACAGCAAACATGGGCGAGGTTTGGCTAGCAAACTTCATTCTGTCGTGCTGTGTACTGTATAAATCATCTAAACTGATCACCACACAGTTTAGGTCAAAACCTTTATTAAGAATGCGGCTGATAACACTACAAAAAGTCGTTTTTCCACAACCTTGCGCACCACCCACTCCGACAATCAAGGGGCCTTGCCCTGCATGTGCTTTTTGACTCAACCAATAAGAGAAAGGCAAATACAACCGATCCATTTGATCTACCAAGGCAGCATCTGCATACAAACAACTTAACGTCTGTTCAACTTCGAACCGCAATCGGTGAGATAATGTGTCAGGCATACTTATATTTACGAAATCAAAATCACTCTGTTGCTTAAACATAACGAGCACCTCCGTAAGGGTCATCATTTAAGTATAGTAAACGACTCGATTCTTGATTGTTTTTTACATTAGGAAGTAAAAGGTAAATTCAATTGGTACGGCTGCGGGGGCGTCAAACGATAACCCACACCAATTAGGCGCACTGAACGTGGCGATCTAGAAAAGGCCAGTTGTAACAATTCAGAAAAAGCGTCTTCTGATAATTTCCCCTTGATTGGGCGCTCAATCGTTGTTTGCTTAAAATCATCGAACTTAATTTTTAGGTAATATTTACTCAGCTGAGATTCATAGTCTCGACCTTTCATGCGTTTTTTCAAATCAGCCAACAGCATAGGCAAAACCGCACGACACTCCTTGAGCTCCAACAAATCTTTCGCAAATGTATGCTCTACAGAGACACTTTTTCTTTCTCTAGAAATCACCACAGGGCGATCATCGATCCCCAAAGCAAGTTGAGACAAACGATAAGCCATACTACCAAAGCTCTTCTGCAACAAAGCAAAATCCAACTTCTGTAAATCTGCGCACTTAAATCGTTCTTGCGCAACTCGACCAATCCCCGAAATGGCTTTCACGGGTATATCAGAAACAAATTCAAGTTGCGTCTCTGGCGTCACGACGGTCAGCCCATCAGGCTTATTCCAATCGCTCGCTACCTTAGCAATAAACTTATTTGTCGCAACACCAGCAGAAACGGTAATTCCTACCTCACGGAAAATTCGAACCTTTATTTCATGAGCAATTCGCGTTGCACTGCCTTGGAAGTCAACCGAATTAGTCACATCAAGATAGGCTTCATCTAACGACAGTGGCTCAATAATATCGGTAAATTCTCGAAAAATAGCGTGCATCTGCTCAGAAGCCGTTCGGTATTTCTTCATATCACCAGGCAAAACAAGTAACGCAGGACAAAGACGCTTCGCGACCGAAGTCGGCATAGCCGAACGCACCCCATAAACGCGAGCTGCATAATTTGCAGTAGCAAGTACGCTACGACTATTTTCAGGCCCACCAATAGCAATAGGCTTATCGCGCAAACTAGGATCATCTCGCATCTCAACGGCCGCATAAAAACAATCCGCATCAATGTGTATAATTTTTCTATTTAGCGACATAATTAAAGCACTGTATAAAAAAACAGTATACTACTAAGCAACCTCCACTTTCATCAAGCACAAAAGAGAAAATGAACAATACGAAAAACGTCCCTCGACACAAAACTCGCCTGAAAACGTTATAAAATTAACGATATGAGGATATTTACTATCAAAAACAAAGAAAAAGTGCTTTTTTAAGCGCTCAAACATGGACGCTAGAGCGTAAAATGGTTTACATTTTGTGCATTAGATTCGCCATATTGAAAACAAAAAGTATTTTCAATACACAGTAAATCCTTAAGACCTGCAACAAATGACCGATTAGGTAAAGTAACGGTACAACAAGTACTACTTGAAAACGCAGAATATTGAGAAAAAGACTTCCATACAAAGGGCACCACCATGACAGTATCACTTCGTATTTTCTTTATAGCCATAGGTGCACTCATGCTTGCAGGGTGTCAAAACCTTTATCAGCAAGACCCCAATGGAACGCCATGTACCACGGTTGCTCCTTGTAACGGAAACAATTTTAATACCGGACCTAGCACTGGCTACACACAAAACAGGGCAGTTAACACAAACAACTCTGTTTCTGTCATTAAAAAAGAGCCCATCATAGTAACAGCTACAGGTTATGCTGCCATGATGACCAATAAACGCCTCACTAAATCCCAAGCTCGCATCATGTCACTACGTAGCTCCATGCTAGATGCTTATCGAAACCTTTCTGAACGTGTTTACGGCTTAAAAATTGATGGTTCAAGCTCACTAAGCAACATGGTAATGCAAAACGATGAGCTTAGAACTTACGTGGATGCTTACTTAGTAGGCGCAAAGGTAATTTCTCAGCGAGAGCATGAAGACGGCACTTTCGAAACCATAGTGGAAATGGCATTGCAGGAAAACTTCCGTGAATGTGTTAACTCTGGAAACATCCAAGCAAATCCAAATTGCAGGGTTCAGCCTGGATACCGTTCTGTCGACGTGCAAAACTCGGCACCTACTGCAAATTTTTATAGCATTGAATAACTAATGTTGATTTTAAAACGCATAACATTCGTCGCTTTGGCATTTTTATTGCCAAACATAACCCTCGCTAAAAGCGTAGACGCGGTTGGCGAAGCCGTTATATACAACAACGATATTGCTGACGCCCGTTACAGAGCAACCCAACAAGCCATTAAGCAAGCAGTTTTAGAGTCTGGATCTAGAGTCAATATCAAAGATGCGTTAAACAATGGAGAGCTTGAGTCCAACTTAGAGATTCGCAGTTCTGGCTATGTTCAGAAAGCGAGAATTTTATCTGAAGAACAAAATGGTGACTTCCTTCGCATTATTGCTCGTGTCGACGTCACCCCAGACTCTCAATGCAGCACTGGCCCTACTAGTTATTATAAAAAAACCGTTGGCATAACCGGATTTGAGCTGCAAGACCCACTACAAGCAAGATTGGGCGGGCTAAGCAATATATCCAGAGAACTTCCTAAAGACCTCGCCGATGAAATAAATAAACAAGGCTACTTAAGGGCGTTAACCGCTACCAACATTGCCATCTACCCAGATTTAATCAATGCTCCCTCTTCCACTAACTATGACGGCTCTCTGACTAACGTAACAAGAATTAGCGAGCAGTTAGGAGTTCAGTACATTGTCAGCGGTGTCATTAGAGACATTGGAGAGGTTTATCTAAGATTTCCAGACGACAAAAATTCAAAAGACCTTCTTGATGAAGAAATTGATAAAGAAAGAAACTTTGTGGTCGATATCTATATCTATGACGGATTCAGCGGTGCCCTACTATTTGAGCAACGTTATGACGAAATAGGTAACTGGGACATTTCTGACCATGCTAAAGTAGGCTTTGGCAGCGCCAAGTTTTGGTCTATTCATTACGGAAAAGTGGTACAACAAGCCTTAAAAGAAAGTGCATTAGACACAAGCAACCAGTTACGTTGCCAACCTTTTATTGCTAATATTTTCCGAACTGAGGGCAACAGGATCCATATATCAGCAGGATCTTTGTCAGGAATCAAACAAGGTGATAAATTCAATGTGTATCGCCGTTATGAAGTGTTCAATCAGCTGCAGTCATCTCAAACTCAGCTGAATAATGCTAATATCAGTGTTACAATTAAACAGGTTCAACCTAACTTTTCGGTTGGAGAACTGGTTGTTGACTCTCACATTTTGAACGTGCAACAACAAGATGTCGTGATTGCTTGGTAACTTTACAAAACAATGCCTATACACGAAGGCCGCTTTATTTTTTTAGGACAGTACAATGAATAACGAATTACTACACCACCTAGAGCAACGCATCAACGAAGCTGTAGAAGAAATTGGCTCACTACGTAAACGCATATCAGAATTAGAGATGCAAAACTACGAACTGAGTGAAGAAAAAAGCGAAATCCAAAGCACTCTAAATCAAACAAAAGAACAACAATCTAACTGGGAATCGTCTCTTTCTCAGATGTTGAACCGCTTAAATCAGATGGATGAAAAACAATGAAATCACTTTTACTTGCAACTTTAGTTTTAGTTAGTGCACACGCATCCGCTGAAGGTCAAATTGCGAGTTTAGTAAATTTCTCATCGACAGCTGCGCGACCGACAACGGATGAAGGTGAAACAAATGTCACCTCCATTCTAAGTGCATCAATGGAGTACACCCTGCCAGAAAACGTGTCTTTTTATGGTGGGTTATCCTTTGTTATCGGAGAAACATTCGAGAACTCTGTCTCTTTAGGCGCGCGCTATTATAGCTCAACACCTGCATTGCAAATCTTACCAGGGATCCCTATGTGGTCATTCATCGGTGGAGGCGTCTCATTCTTCGATGAGACCGTTTACTACCCTGAAGCAGGCTTTCGCATAGGGATTTCCGATGTATCTCGTTTAGATATTTTTGTGAAAATACTAAACAGTAGCAGTGACACCTATGACAAGCATGTCATGGTTGGTGCAGGACTCACTTTCTAAGCAAGATGAAACTATTACCTTTTTTCATCACTAGCGCTTTAATCACAACGACTTACGTTTGGTGGCAAAGTGGAAAGAATATCCCCATTACACTACCAAATGAGGATCAGCGAAAAGAAATGCTTGGCATAAGTAATGCACCACAAATTCCGCTGACCCCAATAAAAAATTGAGCCTTGTGTTTCTATGGAACAACTTATTGCAAAACTCGAAGCTAAAATCAACTGGCTAACAGAGCAGCTAAAATCAGCGAACGAGGAAATACAAAAACTACAAGAACAAACATCCACCTCCATTGAATACAGTGCCTCAATGGATTTGCTACAACACATGGCCGACCGCTCAACAGAAGATCAACTGCAGCTTTATATTGAAGACTCTCTCGACCTTTTAAGTACAGCGCCAGCCCCCGAGCAAGTAAAAGAGCAAGATAGAGTAGAATATCAACTCGATTTTGACTTAATGCACGAGCATGCTGATAACAGCACCACAACCACGACAACAGAACAGATTGATTACATGACCACACAACAAACAGAGCTTAACGGCTTGCAAGAAGACGACAAACTAGTCGATAACGACACTAGCGTACAAGAAGCAAGTGACAGCACGACAGAAGCAGCGACATTGACGCCAGAACAAAAAAAGCGTCAAAAAAACCAGAAAAACAATCGCCGCCTAATCAAAATGCTCGAAGACCGTTATCCGAAAGCGTTTGACTGGAATCAACCTAAGCCCCTGAAAGTCGGCATAGACAAAGACATGGTTCTGGACGATGACTTCAATGCCAGTAAGCAAAAACGCGCCCTAGCCGCTTATACGCGCTCAGACAGATACAAAAAATGCTTACTGTCAGGCCAACCACGGATAGACCTAGAAGGTGTTGCTGTAAACAACGAGCCAGCCCTTCCTGAGTCCATGATTCCAGCAAAAGCTAAAACGGCGACAACGGGCCGACCAGCCAGAGAGAAATCGTCTCAACCAGCTCGTAGCAGCAAACCAAAGACACAAGCTAAAAACAAAGCAAATTCAAAACCTAAGCCTGCTAAAAGCGCCCCTAAACAGGAAGACATTTACGATAACCTGTCTCCTGAAGAGCGCATGAAAGCAAAATTAGAGAAATTGCTAAATAAATCTTAAAAAACTGTTTACATAGTAAAGCGCGATGTATATTATACGTCGCGCTGCTGTGGAGGGGTTCCCGAGTGGCCAAAGGGAGCAGATTGTAAATCTGCCACGAAAGTTTCGGTGGTTCGAATCCACCTCCCTCCACCATTAGCAGTATCTTCTTAAGATTCAACATCTTATCCTCTGCAATACAGAATCAAATTCTCAAATCTCACTCACAACAACAAACGTTCACAGCCAAAATACACCTATCAAGAAAATATCCCTTACTCATCACAACCAAAAAAAACCTCTTATTTAACCAACACAAAAAACCATCAATCCAACCTACTTTATTGCACCACAATAACGCCATCTACATCACACACAACCAACCCTAAACAACACCAACCTCTTCCTGACATCACCCAAAAACGACATTACATGCAATCATCGCAGCCACACATAAGAGCCTATTCGAGTTAATCACCCCCTTCACAAAACAATCAGCAGCATATAGCTAAGAAACCAGTAAGCACGCTTTGCATCCTGCAGACCTAAGAAGCCCGAAAAGACCACCCAACCCCAACAACCACCTTACCACAGCGATCACAAGCACCTACAATAGATAGACGATAGACGATAGACGATAGACGATAGACGATAGACGATAGACGATAGACGATAGACGATAGACGATAGACGATAGACGATAGACGATAGACGATAGACGATAGACGATAGACGATAGACGATAGACGATAGACGATAGACGATAGACGATAGACGATAGACGATAGACGATAGACGATAGACGATAGACGATAGACGATAGACGATAGACGATAGACGATAGACGATAGACGATAGACGATAGACGATAGACGATAGACGATAGACGATAGACGATAGACGATAGACGATTTTGAAGCTTTCTATGAAGAAAACAATACGTAGATGAGGATTTTAGGACATAGAAAAGATAATTATGAGAAGAATGGTGGGTCGTACTGGATTCGAACCAGTGACCAATTGATTAAAAGTCAACTGCTCTACCAACTGAGCTAACGACCCGCTCATAATTTTTATGCTGATTTATTAATGGTCGGAGTAGAGAGATTCGAACTCCCGACATCCTGCTCCCAAAGCAGGCGCGCTACCAGACTGCGCTATACTCCGATTGGCTCCTCGAACTGGACTCGAACCAGTGACCCAATGATTAACAGTCATTTGCTCTACCAACTGAGCTATCGAGGAATTAATCAGACTAGAATTCTGCATAGAGATAGTTGGTGGGTCGTACTGGATTCGAACCAGTGACCAATTGATTAAAAGTCAACTGCTCTACCAACTGAGCTAACGACCCAACTATCTAGTAATGGGGTGGACGATGGGGCTTGAACCCACGACCGCCGGAATCACAATCCGGAGCTCTACCAACTGAGCTACGCCCACCATTACTAATGATGATGATAAAATAAATGGTCGGAGTAGAGGGATTCGAACCCCCGACATCCTGCTCCCAAAGCAGGCGCGCTACCAGACTGCGCTATACTCCGAATGGCTCCTCGAACTGGACTCGAACCAGTGACCCAATGATTAACAGTCATTTGCTCTACCAACTGAGCTATCGAGGAACTAATATTTTATCTTGCTTACAACTACCATCTTTAGAAGATGGCGGAGGAGGAGAGATTCGAACTCTCGGTAGGCTATTAACCTACGCCAGTTTTCAAGACTGGTGCATTAAACCGCTCTGCCACCCCTCCGTTGCGAGCGAGGTGTATAATACTGATTTGAAATTTCAGTGCAACCTCTTTTTTAAAAAAGTTTAACTTTTTTCACTCACATAGCCCTGATCAGCAGAAGAACGGATCCATACATTGGAATACCAGTAATAATGCTTGCCCG
Source organism: Marinomonas sp. FW-1 (assembly GCF_005222245.1). Classification (NCBI taxonomy): domain Bacteria; kingdom Pseudomonadati; phylum Pseudomonadota; class Gammaproteobacteria; order Oceanospirillales; family Oceanospirillaceae; genus Marinomonas; species Marinomonas sp. FW-1. Next base: position 3,290,569 of record NZ_CP025987.1, read on the forward strand.
AATTATCAGGCATAGTGCAGTTAATACGGCCACGTCCTACGCCAAAAGGCTTGCTAGCAGTTGCCTTCACTTCTCTTTCAGAAATCCACTCAAGAGTCGCCTTTCCTTGACCGGACACATAGCACGCCAAGTCTTTTAAACGATACTTGCCCTCTTTAAAAGTCAGGTTAATCGAAACAGGCTCTTCACCAGCGTAATCGCCACCCGCATTTTCAGACAAAAGAGGCATAGGTTTCGCGTTCAGCTTTGTTTTTAATGTTGATAACTTGGCATAAGCACCTGAGGCTGGAAAACGCGGCAGGTTTTCAAAGTCCGAATCGGCACTTACCACACCAGACTGCTGACCGAATGCCATAATGCCCTTTTCTGCCATCATGCTTCGAATCCTTCCATTTGATTCGCCATATGGGTAAGCCAACATCTTCGGTGAGCTTCCAAGATGCTTCACAAGCAAACTTTCTACCGTATCCACTTCCTTTTCCATACGTGACATCCAGGCCTCATCCGTTTCGCCTTTCTCTTTGCGCAACATATAAGGATGGCTAATCGTATGGTTAGCGAACACACCGCCAAACTGCTCCATCTCTTTCATCTGCTCCCATGTTAAAAAGCTACGGCTCTTACGCTCTACTGGTTCTGAGTTGATAAACACAGTAAAAGGAAAATTCCTTTCCTTTAAGATTGGGAAGCCAGCTTGGTAAATATTGCGATAAGCGTCATCAAACGAAATAGCGACGGCTTTCTCGGGCAATGGCTTATTGGCTTTTAAATCGTCTAACGCAGAACGTAGATCGACTACTTGAAAGCCTGCATTTTTTAGGTAATCCATATGTTCAGTAAATTGTTCTGGTGTAACAGAAGTCGATTTAGGTGAACTGGCACTTACATGATGATATTGCAGAACCGGTAAATAATCCTGAGCTTGAGCGGCCATGCTTGCGCTCAACGCACCAAGTAAGATGCTGTAATGAACCTTTGACAACATGTGGTTTCCTCTTTGCTTAATATTTGCCCACATTCTACGGACGAACGGCAAACATGACCAGCCATTCAAAAACCGAAACTGTTATGCCTGCTTTATGATGTCACTGCATCTACTCATATTGAAGGCACCCTCCTACACTCAATAGACATAAAGGATCCATCACAAAAGGGAATGCTAATCTCCACAAGAGGAAAGAACATGAGCAAATCCACTTTTTACAAAAATCTGGAAAACCAACTTCAAACACTTAAGCACGAAGGCCTTTATAAAATAGAGCGTCCGCTTATCACGCCACAAGCCAGCCAAATTACTACCGCCGATAAAACGCCTCTAATCAATCTTTGCGCGAACAATTACCTTGGCTTGGCAAACGATAAGCATGTCACTCAAGCCGCCCATCAAGCACTGGATGAATACGGGTACGGCATGGCTTCTGTTCGCTTTATTTGCGGTACACAAAACATACACACCCAATTAGAAAAAAGCCTAAGCGACTTTTTGCAAATGGAAGACACCATTTTGTATTCCTCTTGCTTTGACGCAAACGGCGGCTTATTTGAAACATTGCTGAATGAAGAAGATGCCGTCATCAGTGATGCGCTCAATCACGCCAGCATTATTGATGGCATTCGTTTATGTAAAGCAAAACGCTATCGCTACGCCAATAACGACATGAAAGAACTGGAAGCGAAACTTCAACAAGCGGATATAGATGGTGCTAAAACCAAATTAATTGTCACGGATGGCGTGTTTTCTATGGACGGTATCATTGCCGACCTTAAATCGATCTGCGACCTTGCAGACAAGTACGATGCATTAGTTATGGTTGACGACTCCCATGCGGTAGGCTTTTTGGGCGAAAATGGTCGTGGTAGCCATGAGTATTGCGATGTACTAGGTCGTGTCGACATTATCACTGGCACATTAGGTAAAGCCCTAGGTGGCGCTTCTGGTGGCTACACCAGCGCCTCTAAAAGCATTGTCGACTGGTTACGCCAACGCTCTCGCCCTTATTTGTTTTCGAACTCACTGGCGCCTGTGATTACCGCCACCAGCTTAAACATTATCGAATCCCTTAAGCAAGGAGATTCCGCTCGTAAGCAATTAAAAGCCAATAGCCAATACTTCCGCACCCAAATGAGCGCTTTAGGCTTTAACCTAGTCCCTGGTGATCATCCAATCATTCCTGTTATTTTAGGCGATGCGAAGCTCGCACAAGAGATGGCAAATGCGCTATATAGAGAAGGAATATTTGTGACAGGATTTGCTTATCCCGTCGTACCTATGGGCAAAGCCAGAATTCGCACACAAATGTCAGCATCACTCACAACGGAACAACTTGATCGCGCCATAGCCGCCTTTGCTAAGGTCGGGCGCGAGATGGGCATTATTAAAGGAAGTAAATAATGAAAACGCTTGCGAAACTCCACGCAGAAAAAGGCATTTGGATGACAGACGTACCGCATCCCGAATGCGGACATAACGATGTCGTGATCAAAATAAGCAAAACAGCAATCTGTGGAACAGACATGCACATCTATCAATGGGACGATTGGGCACAGAACACCATTCCAGTGCCCATGACAGTTGGTCATGAGTTTGTTGGTGTGATCACCGAAATAGGGCCAGAAGTTTCTGGGTTCAAGATCGGTGACCGCGTTTCTGGAGAAGGCCATATTACATGTGGACATTGCCGCAACTGTCGTGCAGGTCGTCGCCATCTATGCCGAAAAACCCTTGGCGTTGGCGTCAATCGCACTGGCGCTTTTGCCGAATACTTGGTCATTCCAGCCAGTAACGCATTCAAAATTCCAGATAACATCAGCGATGACATGGCGGCGATATTCGACCCGTTTGGCAACGCCACTCATACTGCCCTGTCTTTCGACCTAATCGGTGAAGACGTTCTAATCACAGGCGCTGGCCCCATTGGCGCCATGGCCGCGGCTATTGCTAAGCACGTCGGTGCGCGCAATGTGGTGATTACCGATGTGAACGACTTCCGTCTGGATCTGGCGAAAAAAATGGGGGCAACTCGTACCGTTAACGTCAGTCGTGAATCATTAAAAGACGTCATGAGTGAAATAGACATGCACGAAGGCTTCGATGTGGGCTTAGAGATGTCTGGCAATGACACGGCGTTTCGCTCCATGCTGGAATACATGAACCATGGCGGGAAAATTGCCATGTTAGGCATTCCAGGAAAAGACACTTTAATCGACTGGAATCAGGTCATTTTTAAAGGTCTTATCATCAAAGGCATTTATGGACGAGAAATGTATGAGACTTGGTATAAGATGGTTGCCATGCTTCAATCTGGCTTAGACATCAGCCCAATCATCACCCATCGCTTTGATATTGATGACTTTCAGCAAGGCTTTGACACCATGGGGTCTGGCAAATCAGGAAAAGTGATTCTCGACTGGAATTAAATCTACCTAGGTTATTGCGTCTAGAAGATGATCGCGTTAGCGTAATTCTTTTAGACGCAAACCGAGCAATCACATGTTAGAAATAGGTACTCAAACACACCCTCTTCCCCATCAAGATGCGCTCTATATTTTGCTACATCGCAACCAAGTATTAGTAGAGTCAGAAAATCAATTTCTTACGCCTTTTACACACTTCCAACCTAACTCAAAAATGAGCGCCATCTACTGTGGCAAATGGCATGGTCAGGATATCTTCGTGTGTCGCTTTGAATCTATCCCCAAAGGCTTCTCTGAAATGGGTCTAAGAGAGCTACTCTTCTTACAAGACCAACACCATTACATTTTATTAAGCCGCGCACACCAGCTATCAACATGGGATCGTGATCATCAATTTTGTGGTCGATGTGGCTCGCCAATGAAAGAAAGACACCCAGCTGAGCACACAAAAATATGCCAGACGTGCAACTTGCGTCATTATCCTCGCATTTCCCCTTGCGTCATTATATCGATCCGCAAAGACGATCAAATTCTACTTGCTCGTGGCCCACAAGCACCTAAAGACAGGTTCAGTAACATCGCGGGGTTTGTCGAAGCAGGGGAAACCTTAGAACAAGCTGTGGCAAGAGAAATTAGAGAAGAAGTCGGTTTAGAAGTCACCAACATTCGCTATGTAAGCAGCCAGCCTTGGTCTTTCCCACATCAGTTAATGGCCGGTTTTTTTGCGGATTATGAAAGTGGTGACATCGCCCCTGCGCCAGGTGAAATAGAAGAAGCCAACTGGTACTCAATTGATGACTTACCGAATATTCCCAACAGCGCGACGATTTCAGGGCAGTTAATTAATCTACATGTAGAACATATACAAAAAACGAAAAGCAACTAAAGACCTTCTACTTTCAGACACACCAGATTCATAAACGGTGTGTCTGAAAGTATCGACAAAAGCACCAAATTTATTCCTTCTCAGCTAGAAATCTTCCAGTAAATACCTATACTAGCCACCCAGCTAAGTACCGACTCATTCACTTGCCATAAAAGAATAACACTGAGAACCTCGTGGAAGATCTACTAAATTCAATAGAACAAAAAGTAAAACCATTAATCGGTTTAGGCAAAGTCGCAGATTACATTCCCGCGCTGGCGAATGTCGATCCCAACCAATTTGGTATTGCCATCTACAGTAACGACGGTCAGCTCTATCACGCAGGCCAAGCCTATACAGACTTTTCTATTCAAAGTATCTCTAAAGTCTTTAGCTTGACCCTTGCCATCAAACACTATGGCGAAGACATGTGGAAGCGAGTTGGACGTGAACCTTCTGGAAACCCGTTTAATTCACTTGTGCAGCTCGAATACGAGTCAGGTGTACCTAGAAACCCCTTTATCAATGCTGGCGCCTTAGTCATCAGTGATATGAATCAGTCTCGCTTTGCTTCTCCGCACTACGCCATGCGTGAATTCATTCGACGCTTAGCGGATAACTCCCACCTAAGCTCAGACAAAGTGGTTGCCGATTCAGAATACGAATTCCGTGCACGCAATGCGTCCATGGCGTATTTAATGAAAGCCTTTGGTAACTTTGAAAACGACGTAGAAAGCGTTTTACACAGCTACTTTGATAACTGCGCCATGCGCATGAATTGTGTGGATCTTGCCAAAGCCTTTAGTTTCCTTGCCAACAAAGGCTACTCACAGCTCAGTGGTGAGCAAGTGCTAAGCGCACGAGAGACAACCCAAGTTAATGGATTGCTCGCCACCAGCGGCTTATACGACGAAGCTGGCAACTTTGCTTACCGCGTTGGGCTGCCAGGCAAAAGTGGTGTTGGTGGTGGCATTATCGCCATTGTGCCAAATCGCTTTTCCGTCTGTGTTTGGTCACCAGAACTCAATAAGTCAGGCAATTCACTCGCTGGCATGGCGGCACTGGAAGCGCTCTCCGAAAGCATCGGCTGGTCAGTATTTGGCTAGGCTCTTCTTAAACCCGAAACAAAAAGACAACAACCAAAAACAGAAAAGGGCTTCACGAGAAGCCCTTTTTTAGTATCACTGTATTAACAAGGTATTGGCGAGCGCAGTCATCACCTGCTAGGGATGGCGTCACGAGCGCAGTAGCCATCCAGTTAATCTGTGATGACTTTATAACAAGGAACATAAGCACTGCCCGGCAACTTCATCCGCTGCTGACGAACGAACGCTTGTAATAAGGCATCCAGTTTCGCCAATAACGCTTTATCGCCATGAATCTCGAACGGCCCAAACTCTTTGATGTACGCCACACCTTGCGCTTTCACATTACCGGCAACGATAGATGAAAAAGCACGACGTAAATCCGCGGCAAGCAAATGCGTTTCTTGATTGAAGTGTAGATTTAGCTCACGCACTTTTTCATGGGTTGGCTCAAACGGATATTGGAACTCTTCTGGAATATGCAGTTTCCAATTGTAGTAAAACGCATCTTGATGGGCTTTACGATACTGGCGAACTTCTTCCATGCCTTGTTTCATAGCACGGGCCACTTCCACTTCGTCTTCAATAATAATACGGTATTTATTCTGCGCTTCCGAACCTAATACCTCACCGATGAAAGCGTGTATTTGCTCAAAATAATCGGCACTTTCTTTTGGTCCTGTAAATACCAGTGGAAAAGGCACGCCTGCATTTTTCGGGTGTAATAAGATCCCCAAGATATACAGAATTTCCTCTGCGGTTCCGGCACCACCAGGGAAAACCACTATACCGTGTCCGGCACGGACAAAGGCTTCAAGACGCTTCTCGATATCTGGCATGATCACCAGCTGATTCACAATCGGGTTTGGAGATTCTGCTGCAATAATGCCAGGCTCCGTTAAACCTAGGTAAATACCATTTTTAATACGTTGCTTGGCGTGAGCGATGGCAGCGCCTTTCATCGGCCCTTTCATTGCCCCAGGTCCACAACCGGTGCAAATATTCAGCTCACGCAAACCTAACTCATGGCCCACACGTTTGGTGTAATCATACTCGTGACGAGCAATAGAGTGACCACCCCAGCAAACAATCATGTCTGGATTTTGAATGCGGCGGAACACATTGGCATTACGTAGTAATTCAAACACCACATTGGTTAATTTATCTGAGCTGGCGTCTTCAAGACCACGGGCCAGAATCTCATGCTGGGTAAAAATAATGTCGCGCAATACGCTGAATAACATCTCACGCACACTGCTGATCATCTTACCGTCAACGAATGCACTGCCCGGTGCATTTTTCAGCTGCAGTTTTACGCCTCGCTCTTGTTGAACGATACGGATTTCAAAATCTTTAAACTCTTCCATAACCGCTTGCGGATCATCTGAATCACTGCCGCAATTCAATATCGCTAAGGCACAACGATGGAATAGGTCATGTAGGGGACCGGATTCTTCTGACAGACGAGAAATCTCATCTTGAGACAACATTTCTAACGAACCTTTCGGTGCGACTAACGCATCAACGCGATCTTCGTACTGCATGATCGCCCTCCTTATTGTCATTTTATTAATGTCTTTTAAATTCTTTATTATTAAATATAGTGGTCGCGCATTCTGGTTTTATCAAGCTTTTACGAAAAACTTAATAAAAATAGTCAGAATGAAATCAATTATTTAGCCTGCCTTTTTGGTCAACAAAATCAATCCTCTTTGCGGGTTCGCAATGTTTGATAATAATGAGACTTCATTTCAATTAAACGACTGTAGGTACGACGAAACTCAAACAACAATGACCCATTTAGATACAGGCTGTCTAAAGGCACGTCGGCATTCAATAATAGAACCACTTGATGGTCATAACACTCGTCTACCAAGCTAATAAAGCGACGCACTGCATCGTCATTAATGCCTAACGACACAGCACGATCACCGGTTTTCCCTGAGCCAATCGCGCCATCTTCGGTGCCACGCGCTTTGATGTGTTCATAGGGTTCGCTGCTAAGTTCAGGAATGCCTGTCAGCATTATCAGCGGATAAGTTTGCGCCAGCTCAATGTAATCCAACGACGATCTTGGTCCATCGCACAAAGCATAAAAATCGAACCAAGCAATATTGTCTGCGGCTTCAACAACCGGTATCGATCGACGACAAACTTGCAGCGACTGCTGGTTGATATTTCCCTTTGCCAGCTGCTTAAACAAAACCGACATGTCTTGCTCATGTTTAACAAAATAAATCGGTGAACCGCCGGTATGACGTAATCGATGATCTTCTTCACCGCCAAGATGAATGCTATTCAAATGCCCTTGTAGCAAGGCTATTGCTGGAGCGAAGCGTTCTTTTTGCAGCTGGTTCTGAAACAAGTCTTCCACCGCAATATTCGACGTTGCCACCAACACAACGCCTTCTTCAAACAGCGCCTCAACCAGACCACCCAGCAACATGGCGTCACCGATATCAGAGACAAAAAACTCATCAAAGCACAACACTCTACACTCTGCAGATAAACGCCTAGCAATGCCTTTTAGGGGATTTTTCTGGCCAAAAGCAAGGTTTAACTCTCGATGCAAGCGCGCCATAAAGTGGTGAAAATGCAACCTTAACGCCATTCCATCTGGCAAACAGTGATAAAACAAATCCATCAAGAATGTCTTGCCACGACCCACATCACCCCAAAGGTAAACACCTTTAATTGGCTCTAGCTCATCACGGTCTGATGGTGGCGAGACTAATAGCTGATACACTCGCTCCAACTCTTGTAACGCAGGCTGCTGGCTGTTATCAAACGTCACTCGTTCTTGCTCTAGACGCGTCTGATAGACTTGCGAAGGTGTCATATTTCACTTCCTTTTAAATCTTGGCCCTGCATTTAAATTGAATGATCAACAGCATACTGATGTATCGCGGTTTTTATCAACTCCAACACCAGCAACGAAGTGAACTTGCGTGGCATCGTAATGGCGTAAAAATTCTCAAACGCTTGGGGAATGCTTTCATAATCTTGTAGCACTTTCGATTGAATCTCATCTTTTACCACCACAGGCGGTAAGACAGACAGATAACCACTGTCCCTTGCTAACAATCGCAACATCGCCATGTCGTCCACTTCTGCCTTGATATCTGGCTGATACTGATGAGTGGCACAAAAGGATTCGAAAGAGGAACGAATGTCGGTATTTCGACCCGGTACGACCCATTTTTTACCTTCATAACCTATTGGAAAAGGCGTATCAGGCTTTTCGCCATACGGTCCGACAATGGCAACAGCTTGCCTGGCCACCAGTTGATTTTGCCATGAGGCATCATGCCCTTCGCTTAAAATAGCGCGGTTGGTCAACGCCAAATCTAATTCGTGATTGACAAGGCCATTTAGCAAATCCGCCATGCCTCTTGATGAAAGCGAAAAATCCACATTCTCGCTTTTTAACAAAGGGGCAATAAAACTCTCGATGAAATTCCTCGACAAATTACTCTGCACACCGATGGTAATATGCTGAAGCTGCGTAGCACTGTCTTTCTGGATAAATTTTTCTAACTCTTCACCGGTATTAAAAATATCTTGCGCATAGGCCAGCACTCGACGTCCCACGTCAGTCAACACCAGCTTACGCCCTTGGCGAACAAATAATGCCACATCCAAACTCTGTTCAAGCTGCTTGATCTGCGCCGACAAAGCCGATTGAGAGATATGCAATGATTCTGCGGCTTCAGTCAGACTCGTGCTCTTGGCTACCCGCCAAAAATAATACAGATGATGATAATTCAATCGACTCATTGTCTATCATCCTATAGATACATAATAAAAAGTGAACGTTAAATAACAATATATGTATTTTTATTAACAAAATAAAGGCTTCATAATCGCCCCAACTTCTTCAAACCAAAGATTGTAGGTGTGTATGTCCTTAGTCGCGTTAAGTTTTTTACCGATCGTTATCCCCTTTGCTCTGTTTCTGGGAGGCTGGTATCTCGGGCGAGAAAAAACGCAATGTGTGGCGCACAAAGCGTCTCGATTAAGTTTTGTTTTGCTGATTATTTTTCTTTCTACCTTTCCAATAAGCTATTTTTTTACCGATGCTTGGCAATCTTCTACCTTAATTCGTCATACCGCCCTAAACCAAATCATGCTCGGCCTAGTCACCGTCATGGGCTGGGTATTAATCAGTTTCTCGCGCAACTACATGGCAGGACAGGCTAATCTAAATCGTTACTACCGTTGGTTGATGTTTACCTTGGCGTCTGTTGCCATCACAGTCACCACTAACCACTTGGTGATTTTTTGGTTCGGTTGGTTAGGCATTAGTTTGTCACTCAATAATTTATTAACCTTCTATGCGGATCGTCCACGAGCCATTCTTGCAGCGCACAAAAAATTTATGCTGGCGCGAGTCGCTGAGTTGTCTTTATTTTCCGCTTTTGCCTTGCTTTACCAGCAATATGACAGTTTATACATCAACACCATTATCAACACCGCTGTGGCCCAATCTAACGCAGGATTCGCCTTGCAATGGCAAGAGCAAGTGGCGGCTTGTTTGATTGCCTTGGCGGCATTAATCAAATGCGCTCAATTGCCTTTCCATGGTTGGTTAATACAAGTGGTCGAATCGCCAACGACCGTTAGCGCCTTGTTGCATGCTGGCGTGATCAACTTAGGTGGTTATCTACTGCTTTTGTTTACGCCAGTGGTTGCGCAAAGTTCCGTAGCGGTTTGGCTGTTGTTAATTATTGCCGGCTTATCGACCCTCGCCAGCGCCCTGATCATGACCACTCGAATCAGTGTTAAAGTTCGCCTTGCTTGGTCGACGTGTGCGCAAATGGGTTTGATGCTGTTGGAATTTGCCCTAGGTTTGTACGAATTAGTCCTGCTGCATTTGCTCGCCCATTCGTTTTACAAAGCCTATTCTTTTCTCAACTCCGGCAACGCGGTCAATGACGCCATTAGATTGCGTCTTTCCAGTGCGGCAAAAAACAATACTCAATTCTCGGATTCGAACAAAGCCGTCGTGCCTAACGCACAAACTTGGCTAATCGCTCTTGGGTTAAGCACCACCTGCGTGGTTATTATCCGAACGCTGTTTGGCTTTGAAGGAGCATTTAGTGCATGGTGGTTATTCGCTCTCGCACTCACTGTCCTTATCGTACAGTGGCGCACTTGCGAACATTCGCGGTCAGTAGTTTATACCTTCATAATGGGGACATTATTGTGTGTGGTTTATGCCACGTTAAAGTACGCCATGCACTTCGTGTTACCAAACTATTCAATGCACACTGTTGAGGCTTTTTCCCCAGCCGACATCTGGGCCATGGTTTTATTTAGTCTGCTGTTTATCTTGAGCGCGCTGTTACATTATCAAGTGCGCTGGCCTGCCATTCGTCACTTATCTATTGCCCTATTTGCTGGACTTTATTTGGATGAATGGCTCACTCGCCTTGTTCTTAAATTTTGGCCAGTCACGTTACCCGCTAGAGCAAAAGAACAGCATCATGCCGTAAATGCCAATCAACCGTCGCCAAAACCTTAGGAGAAGCGCATGACAATCAAGACGCCAAACACTTTAAGCATGCAGCAAAAAGACCTATTGCTTGATGCGACCAGCACTATTGCACCGCATTGGCCACTGGATAAGCTCATCGCGGTCAATCCACTGTGGTCATTGGTCAACAAACCTTTTGATCAGGTCTCAGATGAGCTATCCGCCTTGGCTGGCATCAAAACCCATTTGCCTATTGCCTCTTATCGCACTTGGTTTGAAGAAGGTCGAATATCACAAGATAGCCTCAGCAGAGCGGCGCACCATTATGAAATCGACATGACGCCGCACGCATTGCTTGAGCACCTCACTCAACCTAGCGTCGCCCCAACGCCATGGCGCAACATTGCCGATCTTGCTGACCAACAAAGGCCCGCTAACAAAATGTCATGGCATGACGAAATTACCCATCAGGTCAGCCAATTTTGCGCGGCTCATTATCAGCAACAGAGCCCAACACTGAGGCAACAAAACATCGACAACGAGCTAGACCTTTACAGTCACTGGCTAGAAGTCACCAATGAAGACAAGGGTCTCAGCATTATCATGGGAGAAGCCAAACTCACTCATTTCTTCCATGATTTACCTAGCAGCAAAGACGAGCTATTTGCGTTAGCGCTCGAAGAACTCTCGCTGGATGATCAAGCACTGCACTTCTATGCTCAGGCATTGTTGCTGGACATTAATGGCTGGAGTAGCTACTTAGCCTACTTGAATTGGTCCAAGGGAGATAACAACGAAAACTTAGCGAAAGAAAACCATGTAGAGTCGCTTCTGGCCATTAAAATGGCTTGGGAACTGGTTATTTGGCGTTACCTAAAACACACATCATTAGCCTTACACGACGCAATAGAAGCAAAATGGTCCGCTCAAAAAAGCGCCATTCCAACGCTAATTCAAGCACATCACGATGCGCTTTTGGCATCCAAGGTCTGGGCCCTGGCGTTGGAATACAGCGAACAAAGCGCCTTAGAGCAGACCCTGACGTCTGCTAAACCGCCATCCATCGAACCAACAACACCAGAGTTACAAGCGATTTTTTGTATCGATGTTCGTTCAGAAGTATTTAGACGTGCTCTGGAAAAACAATCGAATAAGATCCAAACTCTCGGCTTTGCCGGTTTTTTTGGCTTACCTATCGAATACAAAGCGAAAGACAGTCACTATGCACGACCACAGCTTCCCGGTTTATTAGCGGCCTCTATTACTGCCACCGAATTAACAAGCGATAAACATCATGTTAACCACCAGCAAAAAGAAGCCCGTTGGCATCGTTGGGGACACGCTGCACCAGCGTCGTTTTCCATGGTCGAGTCCATGGGATGGTGGTACGCCTTTAAAATGTTCAAGCAAACCTTATTTTCTAAAAGACAAGAACACCCAGCCAATCGCCTAGCGCCAAGCACTGGCTGGCAATTAACTCAGCAAGGTGTCGCTTTAACCGATCAAGACAAGGCGGATTTAGCAAAAGCCATTTTAGACAACCTCAACCTGACAACTTACGCGCCAATCGTCATGTTGGTTGGTCATGGCAGTCACACCAGCAACAACCTTCATGCGGCAGGATTGGAGTGTGGCGCTTGTGGCGGACAAAGTGGCGAAGTGAACGTTAGAGTCTTGGCATCGCTATTAAATGACAGCAAGGTTCGTACTCTACTAAATAATATGGGCGTCAATATTCCTACCGATACCCAATTTGTCGCCGCGCTGCACAATACCACCACAGATCAATTGACCTGCTTTGATACCAATGGCTCGAAAGACATCAACAGCACATTGGCAAATTGGTTTGAACAAGCCCAATTTTTGGCGCAACAAGAGCGTGCTGCAAAATTAGATTCATCCTTACTCAATACATCTGACCAACAACGCTCGAAGGCTTTTACCAAACGCGCGAATGATTGGTCACAAGTGAACCCAGAATGGGGGCTTGCCAACAATCACTCTTTTATCATCGCGCCACGCCAACAAACACGTCACCTTGACTTACAAGGCCGCAGTTTTCTTCACGATTATGATCAACATAATGACCCCGACTTCAGTATTCTAGAGCGCATTCTGACCGCGCCTATGCTGGTCACTCATTGGATCAACATGCAATACAACTTATCAGTGACCGATAACTTCAAATTCGGCTGCGGTAATAAAGTCTTGCACAATGCCGTTGGTGGCAACATTGGCGTGTTTGAAGGCAACGGCGGGGACTTGCGAATAGGGCTTTCTATGCAATCCCTAAGCGATGGTGAGAAATGGATGCACACACCTGTCAGACTTGCGGTTTACATTGCTGCACCAAAAGCCGCTATTGCTCAAATCGCAGCCAAACACGACATCGTCAGCCAACTGATCGATAACGGCTGGCTGTATTTGTTTCAATGGGAAGGAGACAACATTCAGCGATTTTTCCAACTGCAGTGGCAAGCCGCTGAATAAAAGACCTCAAGCCACAGTGGCACGAAGACGTACCACTGGACGCTCGTCGATTAAGATATGAATCAGCGCCGTCACCAAAGCAATAATACACGCCGCCCACCAGACAACATCATAGGAACCGGTCTTATCGTACAAATAACCGCCCAACCAAACACCGCTAAACGAGCCCAGTTGATGACCTAAAAACACTATGCCGTACAACAAGCCCATGTAACGTAGGCCAAACATTTGCGCAACTAATCCCGATGTCGGTGGCACAGTCGCTAGCCAAAGCAAACCAGTGACTATAGAAAACACATAGACCGATATGTCTGTCATCGGCAATGTCATAAATAGAGCGATCGCCAAGGCCCTAAGCGCATAAATAATGGTAAGTAGTTTTTTCTTCGAATACTTACCTGCCCAACTGCCAGACAACAAGCAACCAAAAATATTAAACAGGCCTATTAACGCCAAACTGGCGACCGCAATATCAGGGGAAAAACCTTGGTCAGATAAAAACGCTGGCATGTGAACCGTGATAAAGGCCAATTGAAAACCGCAAACAAAAAAACCAACCACCAAAAGCCAGTAATGAGAGTAAGCACTGGCTTCCCGCAAAGCTTCTTTCATGGTTTGAGAGGCCTCAACTGCTGACGAATTCGCCGCTCCGCTTTCTTTTTCTAGACGAAATGGACTCGACAATAGCACCATCATCAGCGCACATACGGCCAACAACATCAATGCATTGCTCCAACCATAAGAAGCAATAAAGTCCTGAGCGATAGGTACGACCAACAACTGACCAGCAGACCCAGCCGCACTACCTAACCCCAAAGCAAAAGAACGTTTTTCGGGCGACACCATTCGAGCCATCGCAGGCAATACAACACCAAAGCCTGTCGCTGCGATGCCCATGCCCATTAGTACGCCTGCGCCCATATTAAGTCCTAATACGCCATCAGCACCGGCAGTGACATACAAGCCCAACGCATACAAACCAGCCCCAATGAACAAGGTTTTTAAAGTACCGTAGCGATCTGCAAACGCTCCAGCAATAGGCTGAAACAACCCCCAACATAAATTTTGCAAAGCCAACGCAAAGGCAAACACTTCTCGTCCGTAGCCAAACTCTTGGGAAATGGGCGACATAAAAAAGCCCATCGATGAACGCAAACCAAAGTTCAGCGCCAGCAAGAGGCAGATAAGACCAATAGAAACACTGAGTAACTTCACAGGACGCGACATGAAAGCTTTCCTTACTAAAAGACAAATCACAGAACAATGACTTTCATAGTATTCATGACAATCTAATAAGTCGAGCTGCTCTACTTTGTTTGAACATAAAAAATGCCCAGCAATGTCATTGCTGGGCATTTAACGTGTTTTTAGACTCACGATGGAACGATTAATCTAAGGGACGATAAAAACCTGTCACCCTATCGTTAAAATTAAGCGTATCGGCGAAGGCTTTTAGTTTGTTTAACGTTAAGCCCGACGTCAGCTTATCCATTTCACCCAAATAGCGAGCATCACCATACAGTATTTCGCTCAATTCAAGACGATGTACCATAGTAGCGTCAAACGCTTTTTCTAAACGATTTTGTTCAACCTCTGCGAAAGCAGCCTGTATTTCTTTTGCCCATTCTTCTGTCACTATGCTTGGTAATTCAGATAGCACGCTTTTGGTCATCTCGGCCAAATCATCTAATCTTGCTGGCGAGCTCGAATATTGAATTTTTAGCTCAGCGCGATCAGTGTCTTTATTCAGTTCCAAACCCACTCTGACACTGTAAACACCTTGAACCTCACTACGTAGACGCTGCTTTAGCTGCGCTTCTAACCGCTCGCCTAAGTAAGTAAGTTGCAGCGCGGCAATAGGCGACCAAGGCACTGATTGATACGCATACAGACGATATTCAGCTTTCGGTTCTGGGTTCAAGGAGACATCGACTATTGCCTGACCTGCTTGCTGTACAACAGGCGCCGTGTCATAACTCGATTGATCATACGAGGACGTGTCACGCGGAATATTCGCTAAATACGCCGCCACTAAGTTTGTCACTTCCTTTTCAGGCAAACGAGAAACCATAAAGTAGTGCACTGGCAAAGCGACTTGCTTATGACGTATTTGATCTAACTTCTCTAACGACAAAGGCGTTAAATCAGACAAAGCTAGAGCCGCTTGGTCTTTCCCAAAGCGAGCTTGAGCCAAGCGTCGAGAAAACGTTTCAATAGGACGAACAACGTCTACACTCGCGTTTCGCTTCAAACTTGCCATGATGCTGTCATACACATCTGTATCAATATTCGGCGTGACTTGATTTACCCTGTAGGCACCCAACAACTTATCTAAGCCATGATTCTCAATAGACCCTCGATAAGCCAGACTTTGTGCTTTTTGTTTAGAGGACAAGAACACATTATTGTCTTTACGCCACTGCTGAAACTCTTCATCTGTCCAACCGTAAATCCCCGTGGCATTCGCCATTTGCACCGCAATTTGCTCCGCCCATGTTGAGCCTTGCTTTACGTTGTAACCTGCAGCTGAAACGGCGGTAAAATAACTTTTTGTATCACTGTCTAACGTTGGGATTTGATAACGATCAGCCAAAACACTTGGATCTAACAAGGTAAGCTGATCACCATTGGATAAAGACCAATTCGACACGCCCAATTCGGTGTTTCTTGATGTAAGTGATACAGAACCGCTGCTTGCCGTCTTAGGCAGAACTTTTATTGCCACGGTTTTTTCTTTCTCTAACGCTCCAAGCTGGTGAGATCTGGCCTTAGCAAAAAGAGCCTCAACAGATTCCGCTGTGCCTATATCAATATTTTTTCCGCCTACTGCTTGTGTATAGAGAATGCGATCTGGTGAAGATAGCCAGTGTCTCAAACGTGCATTCACATCGTCCAATGAAATGGTTTTTACCAGCTGCAACAGACGATCATTACTTTCTTTAGGATCGTACAGCACTTTATTAGAAGTCACTGCATCCACCATTTTAATCGACCAAATAGAACCGCGACTTTTCGCCGCGTCTTTATTACGTTCGGCGACCCTTTGCACTTTCTCATGAATCTGATCAAAGTCTTGCTGATAAAAGCCATGCGTCTTGATACGTTCTAGCTCTTGGATTAACGTTTTCAAACCTAGCGCATGGTAACCTTCATCAACATTTACCGAAAAACCCAGGATATCCACTTTTGGCGACACGGAGCCTTTAGTACTGGATAACACACGTACATGGTCTGGCAATATCTCTCTTTGTCTGCGAATTTGATCGGTTAACAAATTTCGTGTCATGTAATCAATCAAACCATCACGACGACTCTCATCCGTGTTGGACTGCTCATTTTTGAAACGGTACAAAAACGCCACTCGGTTCATTTTACTGCCAGGATCAGTCAGTTGACCTATCTTTAGATCAGCATCTAAAACGGGGTCTTTAGGATGGCGTTTAGGCAAGATTCGTTTCGGTTCTTCGCCAAATGTACGTTTAATTTGTTTCTCTAGCTCTACGCTATCGACAGGCGCATAAATTACCAGCGCCATATTATTAGGGGCATACCAATCGTGATAAAAAGAACGAAGCTGATCCGCGGGTGTATTCCTGATGGTTTCTTGTGTGCCAATCACGGGGCGCTCGGGATACAAAGAACCAACCCGTAACAAAGCTTTTTTCTCATCATTCACTCGAGAACGATGACTCAACTTACCACGCCACTCCTCTTGAATAATTAAACGCTCTTTATCCAAGGACGACCCTTTGATCTTGGCGTGGAAGGCGATTTGCTGATAAATCCCTAACACAGTATTCAACTGCTCTGCTGTGGTGTTTTTCAAGTTCACCATATAGCGGGTATTTTCGCTTCTGGTCATGGCATTAAAATCACGGCCTTGCTTTAACCCCATATCGGTCAACGCTTTTCGCACACCATTTGGCAATCCATCACTTTCGTGAAAGACCATATGCTCCACCATGTGCGCCACACCCAACTGGTTTTCTTCCTCATCGATAGCACCAGAAAGCACCACCAAGTTGGCGAGCGTCAGACCTTTAGGTGCGTCTTTTTCTTGGCGTGAATCAAACAGGTAATAGCGAAAACCGTTTTCCAATTCACCGTGAACTACTCGCTTATCCCAAGGTAAAGCGTTGTCGTCTGCATGCACTTGGGCAGTAAGAGCAAGCAAACAAATCCCTCCAGCAATACTCAGAAGTTTCTGTAAAAAAAGCATAAAACGGCTCACAAAGAAGTTATTTAAAAACAGCCATAAACAAATGCTCGATAGAGCATTTGTTTATAAGAAAGAAAGGAAATAGGAAGATCATCGGCTTAAAAACGCATGCCAACTTCCATGGTAATTTTTCGACCAGATGTGAAAGTCTGTGTCGCTGTCGCCGAAGTTGAGGTAGTGGTCATCATCACCTGATCAAAGAGATTATTCACCTTCAGTTCAATATAGCCTTCACTCTCTTTCCATAAAGGCGGAGAAAAGCGCAGTTTGGTGTCTAACGTAACTAAGTCATCAAAGTCTTTGTCTTTGTAGACGGTCAGCTCTTTGCCATCAGCATCGGTGTAACTGCTAGAGGAATCAGACTTAGCCACCACACCACCACTTTTAACATTGACGAAATTACTCCATGTTAAATGCCAAGTAGGGATATTGGTTGTAGTACTTAACTTAACTGTAAATGGGATATTGTAATCCCAAGAAGGGAGGTCATTGTAGTTAATGACCTTGCCGTTGTAATAAACCTTTTCGTCTTCCTTTACTGTTTCATCATAGGCATTATCACTTTGAACATTCGATTTACTTTCTTGCCAACCTATAGAAAAGCTTGCTTTGGTAAAAGTATTAAAAATCTCAAAAGGGGTACGCTGTTGGAACGCAAGTTCAATGCTATTGTTACTACTACGTCCTTCATTGGTGTAATAATACAATTTATCATCTGAATTTTTCATACGCTGTACGCCATCTCGGCTCTCACGATTAACCAAGGTCAAAGAAGCATCCACAGGCCCCATTTTTTGGTCAACTCGAAACATAATTTCATCAGAATAAGGGGTTTTTAGATCATAATCAGAAAAATTCGAGTACTTTTTATCATTCGGCCTTGGGTAGTTATTTTTAATACTTCCATCAGAATTATACCTTGTTTGTGTATACCAAGATCGCATCTCATCATTAATAGCGTATTTCAAAAAACTACGCCCATAGTAACGGCTAGCGCCCGTAGTTAATCTTGTACTGCTGTCGCCAAAAACATCCCATTGTAAATTGGCTCGCGGAGAGAGGTTAAGGTTATCAAGCAAGGTTTCATTATCCGCTCGTAGACCTGCTGTTAATGTCCAATCATTAATTTCTACTTTATCTTGAATATAAACGGCTTTACTTTGATACTTTTTTGATAACTTATTAGCCGTCAATTTACCGTAAGTGTTTAAATATTCATCCCTTTCATCATGAACTCCATCACTGTTAGCATCATTACACCCAGAGGAAATTCCACCAGACAAACAAGCATATTGGAAGAATTCAGTACCACCAGTTTCATAGAGTGCATTTTTAAAGGCAAAATCAGCACCAATCGTTAAAGTATGCTTCGTTTCATCAAGAGTAACGGTGTCATGAACCCATTTTGTATTCACGCTAAAGGTATCTTGCTGCTGTAAAATATCACCAAAACCGCCTGAATAAGGCAGACCATTATAGAAGTTAGCCGTAGGATGAAAAGTGTGGATATTAGACTGGGAGTCCACTTCATCAAAAGATCGGTCAAACGCTGTATCAATACTTAGAGTACTATTATCAAAACGATAGTCGAAGTTATTCCCAACACCATAAGCCGTATGAGATTTAACAAAGGTATCGGCATAATCCGTTGACGTTAAGCCATCATGAAAACGATTTGAATAGCGAAGTGAAAAACCTAAATCAACTCTATCATTCAATTTTGCATCAATTCGCGCCATCATATTATCTATGGTGTCATTATAATAAATTGATTTAACCTCATCAGCACGATTTTCATATTGCTGTCTAAACTCAGAAGTTTTTCGAGAAATGGTCAAAGTAGAGCCGACTTTATCTGATAAGCTTTTTAAAGCTGTTATCGAATAGTTTTGTTTTTTATATTCCGGTGTATAAGCCCCATCTATACTGTCAGCTCCATAGAATTCTTCTGCTTCTTTCTCATCAAAATGAAATTTTTCCCATGCATCTTTCGATAATCCATATTTTATCGAAACAGAATCCTCGCCATCATAACGTTTAAGTCGGGCATCTATAACCCCACCCATAAAACCACCGTATTCCACAGGAATATTACTGCTATATACCTTGACCTGCTCTAAGGCATCGACATCCATGTAATAGCTTTGTGGGGAACTACCCGATAACGTAGATAAATTTGAATAAATAAAAGGGCGAGAATAAGTGTCTCCTGCGCTACTAGAACCAGGGTCGAAATCATTAGACGTATCAACACCATCAATCATAAAGGCGTTTTGATAAAATGCTTGCCCATGAATAGAAACCTCATCAGGGCGCATACTGCCGCTATTCGTAGAACTGCTACTTGAACGACTAAAGTTAACGGCTGTGTTGGTTCTAAGTAAATCCGTTAGATTTCCACCTTCCGTCGGCATGGCTTCAATTTCATCCAAGCCAATCGTCTGCACACCCACTTCTGCTCTGTTCTGCTGACCTTGCACCAACAATGGCGCGAGCGTTATTCCGTCACTGCCTTCAGAAATATAATTTGAATCAATTAATACAATACTTCGCCCTTCTCCAATTTCATAAGAAAGCCCCGTACCGGCCAATAACAAATCCAATGCTTGTCTAGCAGAGTAATTACCTTCGACCCCTTGCGTATTTTTACCTTGCAACAGCTGCCCATTGCCACCCAAATAGACACCAGATATTGCCGCAAAGTCGTTAATCGCTTTAGCTAGAGGTCCAGCTGAAATATTAAAACTGTAGGTTTCTGCCGAAATCGACTCAGCATACACTGTAGGTGTAAGCGCCATACTAACACCGCCAGCAAGTAACGTATTAACAAAAAACAATGACAAGACGCAGCGGCTGTTTTTTCGTCGCTGAGGTAAACCAAAAAGGGTCATGAAAACTCCGTAATAATAATACTTCTTATTACTATTACCGAACATAGGTAAGAAAAGGGGACATAAAAAATGCTTTTTTTAAAAATAATTTCCGTTAAGGCTAAGCCGCTGAAATACTCACCCACCAAGGCAGCGGACGCTGAACCCGAATAGGAAACGACTTAGACAACATAGATAAAACAATATCTAGGTCGTGATTAGGAAAGGTGCCCACAACTTGTAAATCGGCAATACTGGAATCAAGGTTGATATAGCCATAATGGTAACGGTCTATCTCAGCGATAAAATCGGCTAAAGACATGTCTTCAACAATCAACAACCCATTCCGCCAAGTGTCATATAACAAAGAAGCAGGCTTAGCCTTACTCATAGAGTACGCAGTAAAAGTCACTTCTTGCCCAGCCTGAAAGGTTTGTGCCACATCCGACTCTAATGGCGTAAGCGACACGATCCCCTCATACACAGCGAGAACCGTTTCAGTATCTGATAGCTGACGTACACAAAAGCGCGCTTGATCCTTGCCAACATTAACAACACCATCTCGACATGCTGCAGAAAAACCGTATCCCTCTTCCGCAGGCAGAGTTTGTATCATCATCTCTCCTGTCACGAGCGACACACTGCGGTATTGCCCATCAATAGATCGATTAATAGCGCTATTGGTGTTTAACCAAAC
Source organism: Marinomonas sp. FW-1 (assembly GCF_005222245.1). Taxonomy (NCBI): domain Bacteria; kingdom Pseudomonadati; phylum Pseudomonadota; class Gammaproteobacteria; order Oceanospirillales; family Oceanospirillaceae; genus Marinomonas; species Marinomonas sp. FW-1. The sequence continues at coordinate 3,311,685 of NZ_CP025987.1, forward strand.
CTGAGTACCATCTTCCAAATCATGGCGAGAAACTTGCCCAACCCGAGTATGGAAATCGGCCATCCACGCTGATGCCATACTTGGTATCGGCGTATGTTGCCAGCCAGTCCAGCCTAATGCCGCAACGCCTGTTATCCCCAGTACGCCCTTCATCAACTGACGACGACTCATGGCATGGCTATGCTCTAACACATAACTAGCGGACTGCTGGGTAGATTGAAAAGAAGAAAACATTGCGCCAACAGATTCAACTTGCTGCCAAGCCTTGCGGTGCCCTTCATCTTCATTCAACCAAGCCTGCCATGCGCGCAAATCTTCCTCTGCAACAGGTTTATCAGACAGCACTGCAAACCACTCTGAAGCGGCTTCTAAATGGGCATAATTGGACCGAGCAGAAGATGACATAGACGTTAAAGAGACCGATCAGATTTAAATAACAAACACTGCAACATGGCCTGTGCCATATAACGCTTAACCATTCTTTCTGAAACAGACAAACGCTCTGCTATCTCGCGATAAGTTAAGCCATGCAATTGGGATAGAATAAGTGTATTCGCTACTTTTTTAGGCAATTTAGCAATCATAGCGTCTAGCTCACACAGCAATTCAATCATCGCACTCGTATGCTCGGCAGAAGGCACGAATTCTTCTTCGCAATGTGCCAAAGACTCCAACCAAGCCTGCTCAACCTGCTTACGACGCCAATGATCAATATATAAGCCTTTCGCAATGGTACTTAGAAAAGCGCGCGCTTCGCCCATGCTCGAGAAGTACTTTGGCTTCTTGAGCAATCGAACAAAAGTGTCTTGCGCAATATCCGCCGCCAACTCATGGCAACCTAAGCGATTACGAATCCACCCCGTTAGCCATGAGTTATGCTCAGCATAAAGCTCACCAACCTGCTGGGATGTTTGACGCTCAGGATTCATGACAGCGTATGACCTCATTTAAATAAGAATATTCTTAAGAGGCGAGAAAATACTACAAATGAGAATCAATATCAACGAAACAAAATAATTAGGACAATAAAAAAGAGCAAGCGCCTGGCTTACTCTTTTTTATGAAAGAAACAAACACGTCAATCTTATAAAGTGGTGAAAGCGCCACCTTTTGCTAGGGCTTTTTGATAAGCCGGCAGAGCCTCTATTTGTTTAATAAAACGCGCAATATTTGGAAATTCAGTCATGCTCATTCGAGTACTTGAAGCCTGCAAAGGAAAGCTCATTTGTATATCCGCAGCCGTTAGTTCTTCACCAACAAACCAAGTACTCTCACCCAGAGTTTTTTCAATAAACTGCATTTGCGGGGTAATACGTGGCAGGATGAATTTCTCTTGAACTTTGCCAGAAATCGCCTTGGCAATCGGCTTCACAAAAAAAGGCATTGGACTTTCAGGAATCTTCATCATGACCAATTTCATCACTAATAACGGCATTAAAGAACCTTCAGCAAAATGCAGCCAATAACGATAATCCAGCAACGCCTTGCCATCCGTTGGTCTCAAACGCTTTTCCACATCATACTGATCCAACAAATACTCGATAATCGCTCCCGACTCCGCCACCGTTAAATCGCCATCCGTAATAACGGGCGACTTACCCAATGGATGGACCTTCTTCAAAGACTCTGGGCCAGAAGCCGTCTCCGGATCACGCTTATACTCGACTATCTCATAATCAAGCCCTAACTCCTCCAGCAACCATAAAATGCGCTGAGAGCGAGAATTTTCTAAATGATGAACCGTGATCATATAATCTCCTTATTGTCTTATCGGGAACGAACGTCGCTAATTCTTACAATACAGACTATACGCAATGAAACAAAAAAAAGATGACTGATTAATAATATAGCGTATTTAGAGCCCAAAAAAAGGCGAACCCGTTTATGGGTTCGCCTTGGGCGTTTGTTACACCTATCGGTTCAGGGAATCGAGTTTGTTACTCAGGCATGTTGGTAATAGCCGTATTCGTCTTCGTATTCTTCATAGATGTCACGCGGCATTTTCTTCTGCGGTCTCATCTTATGGAAAGCGGCTTTTAGGCGCGTGGCTTTGTGCTGTAATCGCTCGATACGTCGTGTCACGGTGCGACTTGTACGGCTAGCGGCACTGTCTATGGCACAATATAGATCCGCTTGTTGTTCACTAATTACCACTTCTTTCTGGCCATTGAGTTTAACCAGAACTTGGCAGTGTTTATCTTCACCACCTTTAGGACCGTTCACGTCGGTAAGCGTGACCGTCACTTTTTGAATATTGTCATAACGGGAATTCAAGGCAAAATTAAGACGACGTTTCACATACGCTTTTAGGCTTTTGGTAAGAGCTAGACGACGCGCTTGTACTTTGATTCTCATCTTGTTCTCCTTCACTCATGAATGAGTAAGTTATGTTGGAAACTTCAAGTTACTCACAAAACCCCATAAGATATAATCGAATTATTTATGTAAATAATCAGTTTTTCTCGAAGTATTGGTGAAATATGATCAATTTCAAGCATTTGCATTATTTTTGGATGGTGGCGAAGCAAGGCAGCATTACAAAAGCCAGTGAACATTTGCACATAACGCCACAAACCATCAGTGGACAAATCAGCTTACTAGAAGAACAGCTGGGGAAAGCCTTATTTAACAAAGTCGGACGCAACCTAGAATTAACAGATACTGGTCACATGGTATTAAGTTACGCCGATGAGATTTTTTCCTTAGGCAGCGAGCTGGAACAATCGGTGCGCATCGCATCCACCGATAGAACGCAATTACTGCGCGTCGGCATTGCGGATTCGATACCAAAATCCATCGCTTATCGATTATTAGCGCCAGCCATGACGTTAGAAAATCCGGTACGACTTGTCTGCAAAGAAAACAGCTTAGAGAATTTATTGGGCGAATTAGCCTTGCATAAATTGGATCTTATTATTGCTGATGGTCCGATTCCATCGCATTTGAGTGTGCGTGGTTTTAATCACTTTTTGGGCGAATGTGGTACGTCTTTTATGGCAGTACCAAACCTAATAGAACAAGGTAAAGCGGATTTTCCAAAGAGCCTAATAGGCACACCTTTTTTGATTCCGAGCGATCAATCGTTAATACAAATTCAACTCTTACAATGGCTAGAAAAGCACCATATTCATCCGAAAATCATGGGGGAATTTGACGATAGAGCCTTGATGAAAACCTTTGGTCAAGCAGGCGCTGGCGTGTTTATCGTCCCATCGGCCATTGCGATGGAGGTGGCGAAGCAGTTTCAGGTGGAGATCATCGGTAGCACGGAAGAAATACGCGAGCAGTTCTTCGCCATTGCTACGGAGCAACGCCTCTCTAATCCTTCCATTATTGCCATCACAGACGCTGCGAAAGGCTGGTTAAGACATAAATAAAAATAGCCGAGCTATTATAGGTTGTCTTTCACACCTTTTTTGGCTCGCGCTATTAAGTCCGACGGCTTCATTTGCCACACTAATTTGAAGCCTTTTGCGCCCAAATAGAGAAATAACACTGGGATCAATACAGTATTAAAGGCAAACAACGCCAACAAAGTCAGGAAGTCGTTTACCAAGCCATTGAGGGTTTCTACATACTCGCTGATCTTGTCTTTGAAATTGCTTAAGCCAAATGGGTTTGGTTTGAGCGATGAGAAAAAGCCTTGGTCTTCTAAAGTAATATTGCCCAAGTCGTTGATGGATTGTCGCAGTGTCTCAATCTTGTTTTGCGATATCTTGATGTCTTGCTCTGCTCGTTGACGCTCAGCCATTAAAAGGCTTTGTTGTGTTCGTAACCCAGCCAGAGTGTCGTCGTTATTAAACAGAATATCCAAGGTAGATAATGTCTCTTTACGCGCCGATATTAAGCGATTCAAAGACTCGTTCTGAGCGGTTAAATCCACCAAACGCTCGTCATGTTTCGATAAGGCTTGTTGCGCTTCGTCTAACTGAATTTGTAATAGCTGCTTATCTTTATCGAGAGACTGCTTAAGATCCGCAGCAACGCCTAGCCTCGTGGTCACTTCGTTCATCTCATTAGAATGCACTTGGATTTTATCGATCGCTTGCGTCTTTTCTTCATTCAAAAAAGACACATCCACCAAGGCCGATAACAACACCACCAGCACCAATAAAAACTTCGCACCAACCGCCGTCACAAAGACTTTATAAGCCACTTCGGTAAAACGGCTCTTTGTCCAATACAAATAACCAAACAACAAACCCGACAAGGTAACAAAGACTTTGAAATACACAGTAGCAATGATTTTTAACAAAATGCTCTGGAAAATAAGCGATGACACGGCCACTTTCATCACGCTAGAGAAGTCTTCCACCATGTCGTTAAATGGGTCTAATAACTCACCAATGGTCACCGAGCTGACAAACACACTGATTTGAATGCTTTGCAGCACCGATACCGTCGCATTAAACAGCTTGGCTAAACCAAACGCACCGAACGCCTGCACCAAAGATGAGGAAATATAATCAGCCGCCTTAGTATCTAAAAAGCCCCACCAAGAGAATACAATCGCCACGAACACAGCAAGGTAATAACCGTTCAATTTGCTTTGTTGTTTGACCATGTATCACCTCTTTTATCCACAGTGCATCGTAATGACAACTAGATGTTAATACGAACCTATCTCAATTGAAGCTAGAAGATCTTTTTTTAATCGTTATACTATCTACTTACATTTAAAGCAGCCATCGAAGGAACGAACGCGCGACACTCACCTCCCACTTTTGCGATTAGGTAATGAAAGAGACCATTCAACTAACGTCATTAGAACCAAGTGACGATTTATCCCCATTCGTTGAAAGCTTTTGGATGATCGAAAATCCAAGCGATGAAGATGAAGAGCTTTCCACTTTCCCGGATGGCGGCATTGATTTGTACTTTTTCCACAACGCCGAGTATCCGCTGCATATTTCCTTGGTTGGGCTAGAAACAGACGCCAAAGTGGGCGCCATGCCAAAGCACTCTGTCTTACTTGGTGTTCGCTTAAAAATATTGGCCGCAGAGTATTTGTTAAATACGTCTGTGGCGCACATTCTGAACGATCGCATTACGCTCGACATTGGCTTCGCGGGAATAGAACTCAACGACCTAGCAAGCCTTGAAACCTTTGCTAACAAGCTCAGTTTGTACTTTGCATCACAACGAACAACGCCAATAGACCCTCGTAAAAAAGTCATGTCAGACCTGATTTATCAAAATCACGGTTCTATAACCGTGACCGAGATATCCCAAGCGGCTAACTGGAGCAGTCGCCAAATCAACCGCTATTTTAATAAGTGGCTTGGGTTACCACTAAAAAGTTACTGTGACATTTTGAGGTTTCGCCACAGCTTCGACTCACTCAAGGTTGGTGAACTCTTTCCCAAAGAAGGTTTTAACGACCAATCTCACTATATAAAATTGATCAAAAAGTACTCTAGCCTAACGCCAAAGCAACTGGCTCAAGATGAAAACGACCGATTTATACAATTATATTCTGAAGATTAGCTCTATTATCCGACTCGTTTTACAATTGATTATGAGATTCATTCCCATAAAAACTCACTCATTACGTTGTAACACCTAACACCCTCGCTCCTTTATTTCGCACTAAATTTGATTGGCATGGCACAAATATAATATGAAGATGATTATCGTTATTACCATTATTTCTGCATTTTTGAGCAATGCATGGGCTACAGACAACTCACGCTTCCCAATTACGATTCAACACGCTTTCGGCACGACGACTATTACTCATAAACCCAAACGCGTTGCGACTGTGGCATGGGCAAACCATGAAGTGCCCCTTGCGTTAGGCATCGTTCCTGTTGGTTTTGCTGCCGCCACATTTGGAGACGACGATGGCGATGGTTTGTTACCTTGGGTTGCTGCGCGACTTAAAGAACTGAACGCCAAGACACCCGTATTATTTGATGAAGGAGATGGCATAGATTTCGAAGCGGTTGCCGCCACACAGCCCGACGTTATTCTGGCGGCGTACTCCGGCTTAAGCCAATCCGATTACGACACGCTAAGTATGATCGCTCCTGTCGTCGCTTTCCCAGACAAGCCCTGGTCTACCAACTGGCGCAGCATGATTCGCATTAACAGTGCTGGTCTGGGAATGGCAGAAGAAGGGGAAAAACTGATTGCCAGCATTGAAAAAGACATCGCCAAGCGCGTTGATCAATACCCTGAGCTAAAAGGCAAATCGGCCATGTTTATCACCCATCTTGATCCAACCGATTTAAGTGTTATTCGTTTTTACACTGCCAATGATACCCGCGTGAAATTTTTTGATGACCTAGGCATGCACTCTCCGCAAAGCATCAAAGACATCAGTAAAGACGGGCTCTTCTCTGGCGAAAGCAGCATTGAACAAATAGACATGTTTAACGACGTGGATATTTTCGTTACCTATGGCAATAAAGAGTTACAGGCACCTTTAGAATCGAACCCTCTTATGTCGAAGATGCGAGCCATTAAAAATGGTTCGATCGTCATGCTGGGAAATAGCAAAATAGCGACCGCCGCTAATCCGACGCCCTTGTCTATTACTTGGGTATTAGATGATTACCTTGAAGCGCTCGCTAAAGCGGCACGTAAAGCCAAATGAGCCAAAGCAACGCCAAACATAAAGGCTTTCTAAAACAAAAGCCCATAGCTCTGTTGTTTGTCACGGCGGTCTTACTGCTGTTGTGCTTTTCCTCTATCGCTGTAGGGACGAGGGATGTTTCTTGGCAAGAGATAATAGGAGCACTACAAGGCCAGATGAACACCATGGGGGAAGCCTCTGTGACGATGCGCATACCACGCACAGTACTTGCCATCATTGCTGGCTGCGCCTTGGGGTTATCTGGTGCCATTATGCAAAGTGTGACCCGTAACCCATTAGCAGATCCGGGAATTCTTGGCGTTAATGTAGGTGCCGCTTTCTTTGTGGTTATTGGCTTGGCGTGGTTTGGTATTAACCAACTGCAAACCTATGTTTGGCTCGCCATACTTGGTGCAGGTATAACGGCCATTTTTGTCTATTTTATTAGTTCGTTAGGTTACGGCAAATCCACCCCGCTTAAGTTTGCCTTGGCGGGTGCCGCAACCTCGGCTGCGCTGTCGTCTTTTATTGTGGCCGTCGTCTTGCCACGAAATGACATTGCTGGCAGTGCCAACTCTTGGCAAATAGGCGGCGTCGGTGGCGCCACGTTTGATAGCATCCAACTCGTTCTGCCCTTCTTAATTGTTGGTTTTTTACTCAGCGTATTTATTGCTAGGAAGTTAAATACGCTTGCGCTCGGAGACGATATCGCAGCAGGGCTGGGAGAAAATGTCACTTGGATTCGTCTTTTAGCTTGGTTGTCTGCGGTACTTCTATGCGGAGCAACAACGGCTATTTGTGGTCCCATTGGTTTTGTCGGGCTCGTGGTTCCTCATTTATGTCGACTGCTTGTCGGCGTAGATAACCGCTGGTTACTCATTTTTTCAGCGCTTATCGGTGCTTGCTTATTGTTAAGCGCAGATGTACTAGGGCGTGTTATAGCAAGACCCAGTGAACTTTCTGTTGGCGTTGTCACCGCCTTCGTTGGTGCCCCCTTCTTCATCTGGATTGTCCGCAGACAAAGGGTGAAAGAATTATGATTAACACAAACTCAACGCTCGCACGCGTTACCAGCGGACGAAAAAACCGGTCCAAGCGCTGGAAATGCGTGGCTAGCTTACTTTGCTTATTGGCTGTGGCTGTGTTTTCAATCACTTTAACCTTGGGACAATCCTTCACGCCACCACAAGACGTTATAAAGGTTTTACTGGGTGAAAACGTTCCTGGTGCCTCTTTTGTGGTGGGTCAGTTGCGCCTTCCCAGAGCCATTATTTCTCTTCTTGTCGGTATGAGCTTTGGTATGGCAGGCGTAGCATTCCAAGTCATGCTAAGAAACCCTTTAGCCAGCCCCGATATTATCGGAGTAAGTTCTGGTGCGACCGCCGCCGCAGTGTTTGCCATTATTGTGCTGCACATGGATGGTGCCAGTGTGGCCTTCTTCTCAATCGCAGTAGGCTTATTAGTAGCCTTAGCGGTCTATGGATTGTCCTATCGAAATGGCGCGTCAGGTGCTCGACTTATTCTGATTGGTATTGGCGTTTCTGCCATGATCGAAAGCTTTATTGTGTATTTGTTATCCCAAGCTCAAGCATGGGATCGGCAAGAAGCCATGCGCTGGCTCAGCGGCAGTGTGAACTCTGCACAAATACATCAAGCCTTGCCCTTGATTATCTCTTTATTGGTATTCGGTGGTTTTCTATTAAGCCGCACCCGCGACTTAGAAGCGTTACGTATGGGTGACGATACCGCGCAGGCATTGGGTGTTCGAGTCGGCATGACGCGCCTTACCGTTATTGTTTCGGCTGTTGGACTTATTGCGGTGGGAGTCGCAATCACAGGACCTATTGCCTTTGTTGCTTTCTTGTCAGGCCCAATTGCAGCACGTCTAGTCAAGAACAATGGTTCCTTACTGATCCCTTCTGGTTTGGTTGGGGCTTGTCTCGTCATGGGCGGTGATTACATCGGGCAATTCTTACTGCCGAGCCGCTATCCTGTCGGCGTAATTACTGGCGCTCTAGGCGCGCCCTATCTTATTTATCTTATTATCCGTGTTAACCGTAAAGGTGGCTCACTATGACACTAAAACATCAACTCGTTGTCGATCATCTTGCTGCTGGTTATGGTGAAAAAACCATCCTTAACGATATCAATATAGGCATTAAACCTGGTCAAATTACGTCTATCATTGGCGCTAATGCGTGCGGAAAATCCACCTTATTGCGTACTATGTCACGCTTATTATCGCCTTCAAGTGGCCATGTCTTACTTGATGGCAAATCGATACACAACACGCCAACACGACAACTAGCGCAAACGCTTGGTCTGCTTCCTCAATCACCGATTGCGCCAGAAGGGATAACGGTCAGCGACCTAGTCAGCCGAGGTCGACATCCCCACCATGGGTTCCTATCAAGATGGCGCAAAGAAGACGATGAAGCCATTGCCAAAGCGCTAGAAACCACCAAAACCACAGAGCTTTTGGATCGAGAAATAGACGAATTGTCTGGCGGTCAACGCCAGCGCGTCTGGATCGCCATGGCATTGGCACAAGAAACCGACATATTGCTATTAGACGAACCAACCACCTTCTTGGACGTCGCTCACCAAATTGAAGTATTGGATCTGCTGGTCGACCTAAACCAAACCCGTGGCACCACCATCGTATTGGTATTGCACGACCTTAATCTTGCGGCGCGTTATTCAGACCAGCTTATCGCCATACAACAAGGTCAAGTCTTTGCCAATGGCGCACCAAACGAGGTGGTAACAGAAAACATGATTCACGCTGTGTTTGGCCTACAGAGCCAAGTCATCACAGACCCTATTTCCGGCAGCCCAATGGTTTTACCTATTGGTCGTCACAAGCGCATAAAACACAGTTAATCAACACGAGTTGAACTAGGCATTCACGAGAATAAATTATCAATAATCATTAGCAATACTATTTTCATAAATAGCATGATAAAGGAACCAAAGATGAGTAAGACAAGCACCCTTCCCATAAAGTTAAAACAAAGCCACTGCGCTGCCGCGACACTTTTCTGCTGCTCCGTACTCACACCAATTGCAGGGTACGCTGAAACGGACAGTGATGCAGGCACCTTTCGTCTTTCCCCTATCATCGTCAATGATCAGGTTATTGAAGACAATGATGCCGAATCGGTTGTGGCAAAAGAGCTATGGGTCGGTGGCAAAGTCGCTACCAGCATCCAAGACACACCTGCGTCTGTCTCTGTCATCACTGAAAAAGAAATCAAGCAACGTGGTGCCAGCACCACAGAAGAAGTACTTGAATACACACCAGCGACAGTAACAGGTTATTACAGCACCGATGACCGAAACGATTATTTCCAAATTCGTGGTTTTAGCGCCACAACCTATCGCGATGGGTTAACGCTTGGCTCAATGAGGGGCATTCGAGAAGACGCCTATGCTTTCGAACGTGTTGAAGTAATCCGTGGCGCGAACTCCACTTTATTTGGTCCTGCTGACCCAGGCGGCTCCATTAACTTTGTGAGTAAACAACCAAAGTTCTATCGCTTTAATAATGCCTTCGTCACCTATGGCTCTAACGACCATAAAGAGGTAGGAATAGATGTTGGCGACACGCTTGATGAAGACAAAACACTGGCCTATCGACTAACCGGTAAAATAAAAGACAGTGATCGAGAATACGATTACTCAAAGGACGATTCGCAATTCATCATGGGTGGCCTTTCTTGGGAACCTAATGACAACACCAGAGCCAACCTAATCCTTGATTACCTAAAAACCGACTCATCACCAAACAGCGGCGGCTACCCTGCTGGCAAAGACTATGACAGCAGCCTATTTTATGGCGAGCCGGATTATAATACCCACGATGTAGAACGAACCAACATCAGCGCCAATATTACCCACAAGCTTGATAATGGTTTTAAAGTCATTTCAAATTTACGCTACAGCGATGCCGAGGATAGCTTCGGGTATTTATATCTAAGTAAATACTCTAGTGACACCTCGGGAACCACTATGGGTCGAGACTATTATGCCCAAAACTCCAAGCTAGAACAGTTCAATGGTAATCTGTTAGGCCAATACGACATCAGTTTTGACCGACTGGATAGCAGCACCGTATTTGGTGTTGAATATCAGGATTCATCGAATGATTCCACTACCTATTATGGAAGCGCTTCAAGTATTGATATTAATAATCCTGTTTATTCTGGTGCACCTGCAAACACGCCAGTTTATGGCAACAAAAAAACCGATTACCAAACAAAAGCATTTTTAGTGCAACAAAACTTTGCTTTAGACGATAAATACATCCTTACTGTCGGCGCGCGACACGACAATATTGATGTGGACGAATTTAACTATTTGACCAATACAAAGTCATCAAATGACTTCTCAGAAGACACCTTCCGCTCTGCATTCACATACAAATTTAACGATGAAGTCTCTGCTTACCTAAGCCAAGTTGAATCCGTATCACCACCATCTACAAGCACAAAAATCGTCCGTGGCGACCAGACTGAAATCGGTGTTAAATACTCACCAAGCAATATGAATGCCCTGTTCTCTATTGCCGTCTACGAGCTTGAAAAGAGCAATGTAGAAACCTCCTCTTTCCAAAGTAGTGGCATCGTCCGTGAAACGATTGGCAAAAACCAAGTAAAAGGTGTGGATTTGGAAGCTCGTGCGGAGTTAACCGATAATTTAAGCATCTCCGGTGGTTACTCATATATGGAGCCAAAAATTACCAAAGATGATACCTACGAAGGCAAAACGATCTCATACACACCAAAGCATTCAGCTTCTATATGGGGACATTACACACTTCCACGCCAAGACATGTCTGTTGGACTAGGAGCTCGTTACATCGGCTCCTACTACTTCACCAATACCAACGATTCGAAAAGTGAATCCGCAGTAATAGTAGATGCTTCTTTTGGTTATGACATTACCCAAGACACTCAACTTTCTATGAACATCAGCAACTTACTTGGCAAAGAATACGTCGCAGGCTCTGGCTCCGCAGACTTCTACAACCCAGGCCGAGATATCACTCTCACCTTAAACCACAGCTGGTAAACAGCACTGATGCAATAAATCGAAAACCATCCCTTTTTTGAGCCAGTATGGATATCCATACTGGCTTTTTTTTGGCAAGACTTTTTCAAGAGCAATAAAGATCAGCAACATCACCAGTTAGGACCCCCCTGATTTTACTACTACCCAATCCAGTTAAAAATGAGGTGTTTTATGAAGTCCAGTACGTCAAATTAAAATCAGCGAAAAGGAATTAAGTTGGCTTACGTCAGAACAAATCAAAGAGCTGCTATCAACCATAGATAAAACCGGTAATGAACATGTTTCTCTTATAACAAGGGTGTGTCTATCAACTGGGGCAAGATGGGGGAAGCGGAAGGGCTTACAGCTAAGAACATTAGGAATGGTCAAGTAGATTTCACTGATACAAAAAGTGGTAAAAATCACTCTATTCCAATCAATGAAAGTTTATTCAAAGAACTTGAAGAGCATATGAGAACTCATGGTAGATTCTTTGATTGCATCAAATCTTTCAGAAAATATCTGAAAACAACGAGTATAAAATTACCTCAAGGACAATCATCACACGTATTGAGACACAGCTTTGCTAGTCACTTCATGATGAATGGTGGAAGCATTCTAACGCTTCAAAAAATTCTTGGTCATTCAACTATCATAATGACAATGAGGTATGCTCATCTGGCTCCCGAACACTTGCAAGAAGCATTAATATTCAACCCTCTATACAATGATAGTATTAGCGAAGGTCGAAAGTAATGATACCTAAGTTTCCAAATTCAATAGGGTCTAAAAAGTCTATACATGAATTATCTTTAACACAAAAAGATAAGCTAAGATTTAAATCTACTGCAGTCTCAGCCTCAAAAATGCGGTCTATTTCTGAGTATTCAACACTAAACTTAGCCGTCACATCAATAGAAACATCTATATATGGTTCATCAATCGAAATCAATGAGTGATCTCCATAAGACAGATCTATACATTCAGCTTGTAAAATATCATAGATACTATGTGAAGCTTGAAATGAACAATGGTTCGGGATGTTATCAATAATATATGCTTCAAGGTCATTCCAGCGCTTTAGAACCAAATCATTATAGAACTCCATTGTATAACCAATAGATTCTAAAGACTTTTCGTAGAATTCTCTTAAGCTACTATAATGAATTAAATTTTCTTCTTGGGCACAAAAACCAACCGGATCGCCATCATTACTTACTACAGATATCTCAACATTTCGTTCTCGACTAAAATCGCGCAATGCTAAAAGAGTGAAAGCATCGGGGAACTCATTCTTCTTTTTCCCCATAATACTGAAAGGTGACTGTTCTTGAAAATATAAGGAAAAAACCTCTCTAGAACTTACATCCTCAACACTAATAACCTCTGCATGACATGAATCTAAAAAGTCTTCAAAATTTTTTTCAAGGAGGTTATAAACATGTTCAGCAGAGTAGCTTTCTTTTTGAAGCTCAGCACCTACGCCCTCAGGATCAACATTGTTAAACTTCTTGCAGAGCTTTTGCGCATCATTAGCTAATTCACTTGCTCGCCTGCGTAAATGCTTGTGAACTTCATAAACAACAACATCAGTAAGTAACAACTCTACAGAAAGATTTTCAGCAAGAGCTTTTAGCTGCTTTAGATCCCTACTATTGAAGTTGTAATGATTTGAATCAAAAACTTCTGTGTCTAAAAAAACTCGCGGTCTTAACATTTCGCATCCATTACATCATAAATCTTATATTGCATTTTAGACCTAATAGGTAAATATACAAATCACGTAGACATATTGTAGTCAAACAAATGAGATTGACGAAGTGAAAAATTAAAATGTGATTGTAATTCAATAAGATAGGAGGATAAGAATGGTACGCCCGAGAGGATTCGAACCTCCGGCCTTCGCCTCCGGAGGGCGACGCTCTATCCAGCTGAGCTACGGGCGCATGACTTGTTACGTGGCGTAAAAGAGCTTTGCATGAAACAAAGCGGCCAGAACAAATTGGAGTGCGTATTCTAAAGGAAATTCATCAGGTTTCCAGTGCTTAAAGCGATAAAGAACCGATATTAGGCGTTTTTTATTACTTTGCAGCCACAGAGGTTTTCTAGCTAGCCGCTTATAGAGTAAACAACCAGCTAGAATCAAACCTTTAGCCTATTTTATGCAGCTCGGTAACATTAAAGTCCGCAATCACCTCTTTGGTTACTTCCAAAAAGGCGTTAATGTGATCGGTCTTCATGTGGTCTTGCCACACATCATAATCAGCCCAGCGCTCGAAGAAAACGAAGGCGTCGGAATTTTTATTGTTCTGGTGAAGGTCGTATTGCAGACAACCTACTTCCGCTCTGGTTGGCTCTATAAGTGTTTCAAGCGCGGCTTGCAGTTCAGCACCTTTGCCAGGGTGAGCGATAAGATTTGCAACGAGAACGAGTTCGGTCGTCATGGTTTTTTCCTTGCCTTATTAACTTTTTGAAACGCTTTCACAGTCACTGTACGCGCTAATAATGTGTTAAAAATACGCGAACGAAAGCATGCCCTTGTGTTTTAATTACTGTACCGTTTTTGACTCTTCATCGCTAAGGATTCATTGTGAATTTTTCTCCCACAACATTGACCAAGCCGCTAGTTGCTCTGGCTGTCATAAGCTTCGCGCTAGGACTGTCTTCCTTTGCTAATGCCGCGCGTTCTGGTGAGACACTTTATAACCGCTTTTGCATTGCGTGCCACATGAATGGTGTCGCAGGCGCGCCAAAAATGGGGCATGCTGAAGATTGGCAGCCACGCATTGAAAAAGGCATAGACACGTTATTAAAAGATGCGACAAGTGGCTATAAAGCCATGCCGCCAAAGGGATTATGTTTCGATTGCAGTGAAGACGAGCTGCGTGATGCGATTCAATACATGATCGACAAAAGCTCAAGCAAATAGCTATTTAGCCATTAAGCATGGCTTTTAGTGCCGATAACGAAGCTTGGCCGCGTTCTTTTTTGCTGCTTTCACCTTCGTCGCTGCGCCCTTCCCAAACAAGATCTTCTTCTGGCAATTCATCCAAGAATCGACTCGGTAAACAGTCGATTTCTTCGCCATATTGGCGGCGTTTCGCGGCCAAGGTAATACACAAGGTCTTTTTCGCTCGAGTAATTCCCACATAAGCCAGTCGACGCTCTTCTTCGATGTCGTCGTTCTCTATGCTGTTTCTATGAGGTAACAGTTCCTCTTCACAACCGATCAAGAACACATGTGGATATTCCAACCCTTTGGAAGCATGAAGCGTTAATAACTGAACTTTGTCTTCGTCCTCTTCTTCCTCTTGGCGTTCGAGCATGTCGATCAATAACAGCTTACTAATCGCCTGATCCAAACCGGCGGTTTCGTCTTCCTCCCATGCGGATTCCATCATGCGTTGAATGGAATCCAGCAAGAAGCGCACGTTTTCAATGCGTCGATCGCCCGCCTTTGAAGACGATGTTTGCTCCTGAATCCAGCCGTAATAATCCATGTCATGGATCATTTGCTCAATAACAGGCACGGGCGAAGCGCCTTCTAAACGCTGGCGCAAGTTGGACATCCAACGTTCAAAATCCTGTAAGCTTTTTAATGATCGCCCAGAAACCGTCTCTTCAAGCTCTTTATAGCCGGATGCTTCAAACAGACTTACGCCACGCTCAGTTGCCAAGTTACCGACTTTTTCCAGCGTCGCAGGGCCAATTTCTCGACGTGGCAAGTTAACGATACGCAAGAAGGCGTTGTCGTCCGATGGGTTCACCAAAAGACGCAAATAGCTCATCAAATCTTTGATTTCTGCCCGCGAGAAGAACGAGGTGCCACCGTTCATTTTGTAGGGAATACGATAGGCTTGCAGCTTAATTTCCAGCAGGCGCGCTTGGTGGTTACCACGATACAAGATAGCAAAATCTCGATATGGAATCTCATGGCGCAAATGACGCGATTGAATTTCTGCCGCCACGCGCTCGGATTCCGCGTCTTCGTTACGAGTCACCATAACGCGAATCGGGTCGCCCTCTTCGTGGTCACTCCACAAGGCTTTGTCATAGATGTGCGGGTTGTTGGCAATAAGCGTGTTAGCTGCTTTTAGAATTGTTTTTGTCGAGCGATAGTTTTGCTCCAACTTAACCAATTTCAAATTTGGGTAATCGACAGACAAACGCTCTAGATTTTCTGGGCGCGCACCACGCCAAGCGTAGATGGATTGGTCATCATCGCCCACCAACGTAAAACAGCGACGAAAACCCGCCAGCAGGCGAATCAATTCATACTGGCTAGCATTGGTGTCTTGGCACTCGTCCACCAGTAAATAACGAACCTTTTTCTGCCATCGATCACACAACTCCTGATCAGCCATTAATAAACTCACCGGTAACAGTATTAAATCATCAAAATCTACCGCGTTATAAGCGCGTAAATAGCGTTGATATTGGCCATACACTTGCGCAGCCAACAGAAACTCTTCTGTGTCTGCATTGGTCATGGCTTCTTGCGGTGTGGTTAAATCGTTTTTCCAATTGGAAATCGTATTCTGACAATAGGCCGCCGCATCCATTTGCCCATTGAACTCTTTATCCAAAATTTCTTTTACAAGGCTGAGTGAGTCTTGAGAATCAAATAAGGTAAAGCCTTCTTTTAAACCCGCACGGCGATATTCTTTTCGAAGGATTCGTAAGCCTAAATTATGGAATGTCGAGATGCTCAAGCCGCGACTTTCTTGTTTAGACAACATGCCGACAACGCGTTCTTTCATTTCACGCGCCGCTTTATTGGTAAAAGTCACCGCAATAATGCTGCTTGCCTTAAAACCACAGGTTTGAATCAGATAAGCAATTTTTGTGGTAATTACGCTGGTTTTTCCCGATCCAGCCCCCGCCAGCACCAACAAAGGACCGTCTATTTGTTTCACAGCATCTAACTGTCTTTCGTTCAAACTGCGAAGACGCTGGGCGATGGAAGGTAAGGACTCACTCATGGAAAACTCAGGCTCGTAAGGCTATTAAAAATCAGCCGTAAGTGTACCCGACAATCCACTTTCTCGCACTGTGATAACCATGCAACAAACATAAAAAAGGGACGCCAAACTGGCATCCCTTTTTTAACGCTAAGCAAATATCTTATTTATCAGTATCTTGAGCGTTGCTTTCAGCAACGGGGCGGCGGCTCCAGTAGCTCGCCAACAAAGACCCTGAAATGTTGTGCCAAACACTGAAAATAGTGCCTGGTAGTGCTGCCATAGGCGTAAAGAATTTCACTGCCAATGCCGCTGCTAGGCCAGAGTTTTGCAAACCCACTTCAAAAGCAATGGTGCGGCAAACGCGCGCATCAAAACCAAGTAAGTAAGTCACCCAGTAACCCAAGGTCAAACCAATCGCATTATGAATAATCACTGCCGCCGCAACCATAAGACCAACTTGAACAATCTTAGAGGCGCTCAATGCCACTACAATGGCGATAATAAGCACGATGGCAAACATCGAGATATAAGGGAAAATTGGTTCTGCCTTACGAACAAATTTTGAGAAGAAAGTATTAATCAACACACCCGCCGCAACAGGAAGCAGAACAATTTTAAACAAGCTCATCAACATACCAGCAACAGGTACATCAACACTTTGTCCAATCATCAAAGACACCAAGAATGGCGTTAATATTACGCCCAACAAGGTCGAGATCGCGGTCATGGAAATAGACAAGGCCGTGTCGCCTTTAGCCAAATAACACATAACATTCGAGGACGTACCGCCAGCCACACTGCCCACCAGCAACATGCCCACAGTCAGCTCAGAATCAAAGCCAAAGGCAAAAGCCACACCAAAAGCGGCAATCGGCATAACTAAGAATTGTAATAACACACCCACGCCTACGGCTTTACCGTTCTTCAATACTTGTTTGAAGTCAGTAGGACTTAGGGTCAATCCCATTGCGAGCATAATAATGGTCAACAATGGAACGATTTGAGCTTTCAACCCCACGAATAAATCAGGTTGAAAGAAGGCGATTGCAGATAGCAATAAAGCCCAAACAGGGAACAGCTGGATAACCATAGACAAAACTCCACATAGTCCACTCAGTTTTGCTGCCATAAAATCAGCAAAAGCGAACAGACCCACAATTAATTATTATTGGTCCCATTACAAATATCGTCCCTCGAAGGGACGATAAAAATGGGCTGAGAATTGTAACTAAATGGCATAGGTTAAAACAGCTTTTATGCTTTTTAACCCTTATCTAGTAATGTCTAACGCATTGTTCTATCCGTATTTTCCAGATGGAATAACAGCGTAGATTATGAAGACACCGCCATGGATAAGGTTTTCTCCATCTTGCGATAACTTAACGATTCCATTAAATGCGCTCTGGTAACAGGAGAGTCATTTAAATCCGCCAAGGTTAGCGCGACTTTTAATACTCGATGATAAGCCCGTGCAGAGAGTTTTAATTTTTCTAGTGCCTGCTGCATAAACTCTTTGTCCTCTTGGCTCAAAGCACAAATATTCTCTAGCTGACGGCCACTTAACTGCGAATTTTGTACGCCTTGGCGTCCTCTTTGCCTTGCGACGGCACGCTCTACTCGTTCGCGGACGCTAGCGCTGCACTCCCCTTCTTCATCAGCATTCACTAACACATTAGACGGTAAAGGTGGCACTTCTACATGCAAATCGATGCGATCTAAAAATGGCGCGGAGAGTTTTTTAAGATATTTCTGGCTAGCACTGGATTGATAATAACCTTGCCCTCCACTGTAAGCCTCGTTACTGGCATTCATCGCAGCCACTAATTGAAAGCGAGCCGGAAAGGTAACTTGCCCACGAGCACGCGAAATATGAACTTCACCGTTTTCTAATGGCTCCCGTAATACTTCCAATACTTTGCGGTCAAACTCTGGTAACTCATCAAGAAAAAGCACACCACAGTGCGCTAAAGACGCCTCACCCGGCTTAGGAATTGAACCACCGCCAACCAGTGCCGCCGCAGAACAAGAATGGTGAGGAGACCGAAACGGCCTTTCTGACCAATGCCAATCCAAGCCCATTTTACGCCCCGCCACCGATTGCACTGATGCCACAGCAAGCGCCTCAGCTTCTGTCATTGCTGGCATAATGCTCGGCAGTCGCGACGCCAGCATGGTTTTTCCCGTTCCAGCAGGACCAACAAACAGCAAATTGTGACCACCAGCCGCGGCGACTTCTAAGGCTCGGCGGGCTTGATACTGGCCTTTTACATCTCGCATGTCTTTATGGTCTAACGGCAATGGTTCAGCAGGCTTGGAAACACAAGCAGGCAACGCTGTTTGCTTCAATAAATGCGCCGTCACTTGCGTTAAATGTTTAGCAAATACAGCATTGCCTTCCACCAGCGCAGCTTCCTGCTGATTTTCTTCAGGGAGAATAAGCTGACGATTAGCGTGATGACAAGCAATGGCAGACGGCAATAATCCAGGAATGCCACGAATGTCTCCCGATAATGCCAATTCGCCAATGAATTCAGTGTCCCTTAAATTCAACTCACCCAACTGCCCCGAGGCAACCAAGACACTAATCGCAATCGCCAAATCATAACGACCACCTTCTTTAGGCAAATCCGCTGGCGCTAGGTTAATGGTGACGCGTCGGGTAGGAAACTCAAAATGGCTGTTGATAATCGCGCTGCGCACTCTGTCTTTCGCTTCTCGAACGGCCGCTTCGGGAAGGCCAACAATATTAAGGGAAGGCAGACCATTTGAAATATGGGTTTCAACAGTCACTAACGGGGAAGACACGCCAACACGGGCGCGACTATAAATCGTGGCTAAACTCATGATCACTCCTTGATCAACTTATTTATTTCTGACGCTTTGCGACGGGAAAAGCAATCCAGCTATTCACATGCTTCGTATATCTATCTACTTAATACACTAAAAGGAAAAAGTGGTTGTGAACCGAATTAATCCAAATAAATTACTTCTATCTAAGTGGACGTCAACGTCCCCGCAGCAAAAAGAAAAACACTTTATCGTTACTACACTCATTCGAGACGAAGAAAACGTCGTTATCGAATGCATTCTTGAGGCCGTGATCAACAAAAACCAATACCAATTACCTTGGCAATCACTGACCTCTTCTGAAGATTGGTTGCAAGGCTGGAAATAAATCAGTCCCAGCCCTGCGAAAAACTTAGTCGTTCTTTTCTAGCTCATTTAAACGTGCTTCTAACACAGCGAGCTTTTCACGATATTTTGCCAGCATCGCGGCTTGCACCTCGAACTCTTCGCGCGTAACCAAATCCATCTTGCTTAATGTATTGCGTGCCACTTCATGCAATTGCGCCTGAATTTCTTCTTTTGGCAACTTACCCAAGGTTTCAGCCGCTTGGCCTAATCCCGTACCCAATTGCTTTATAAATTGATCAATCATCTCACTCTCGTTTTTCATCGTTGCTGTGATTATTTATCGTCTCTTTGCCTAATAGTATAGAAGTCAGGCATAGATACCAACAAGCTCTCAGAGCGCATCTTTCATGTTGATGCCCATTTATAGGAACAAATGTTTTTAGAGATTGCTTCTTTTTTGTGCAGAAAATCGAACAAGGCAATATTGAAGCCCTACAAATCCTCTAAATGACGCACACACAACCATGCCAAGCAAAGGGTTATTTCTTGATCAGAAGCAAGCAGATAAAGCCCTTCGCTACGCTCACTCGCCCATTTCAAACATCATTTGCACCATATTAATGCAGGATATTTATAGGGCACACCAATATGCCGCACTATACCAAGCAATTTAGGACTCTTTTTAATTTCAAAAAAACGACAAAATCCTTACAAAGCCTTTGATACGTAGGAACGCCCATATATGGCACGCATATTGAATAAAGCTAATTACCTGCGATACGACAATAAAACTGACTTTTTAAGGAGACAGTGGGTATGAAGCTTATAACTGCCATCATCAAGCCATTTAAACTCGATGATGTTCGAGAAGCACTTTCTGAGATCGGTGTACAAGGTATTACCGTAACAGAAGTGAAAGGTTTCGGACGTCAAAAAGGCCACACAGAACTATACCGCGGCGCTGAGTATGTAGTCGATTTTCTACCGAAAGTAAAAATCGAACTTGCCATTGCAGACGACATGACTGACCAAGTAGTGGAAGCCATTACAAGCGCAGCAAACACTGGCAAAATCGGCGACGGTAAGATCTTTATCGTTAACCTTGAACAAGCGGTTCGTATTCGTACCGGCGAGACTGGTGTAGAAGCAGTCTAAATACTGCTCGAATTATCCTAGCCTTTAGGGGGGCGAAACATGCAAGATCAAATTTTTCACTTACAATATGCGATGGACACCTTTTATTTCTTGGTGTGCGGCGCACTGGTTATGTGGATGGCAGCAGGATTTGCCATGTTGGAAGCAGGTCTAGTACGTGCTAAAAACACCACAGAAATTCTAACTAAGAACGTGGCTTTGTTTGCCATTTCTTGTGTCATGTACCTAGTTTGTGGTTACTCCATCATGTACGGTGGCGAGTGGTTCCTAACAGGTATCCAAGACGTAGATGTTGCTTCTACCTTGACTGACTTCGCTGGCCGTGACGGCGGTTTTGAAGGCGGTTCTATTTACGCAGGCGCGTCTGACTTCTTCTTCCAAGTTGTGTTCGTTGCAACAGCCATGTCTATCGTATCTGGTGCCGTTGCTGAACGTATGAAGCTTTGGGCTTTCCTAGTATTCGCTGTTGTTATGACAGGTTTCATCTACCCAATGGAAGGTAACTGGACTTGGGGCGGCGGTTCTGTATTCGGTATGTTTAGCCTTGGCGACATCGGTTTCACTGACTTTGCAGGTTCTGGTATCGTTCACATGGCAGGTGCGGCAGCCGCATTAGCTGGTGTATTGGTACTTGGTGCTCGTAAAGGCAAATACGGTCCTAACGGCGAAGTACGTGCCATTCCTGGTGCTAACCTACCTCTTGCAACATTAGGCACATTCATCCTTTGGATGGGTTGGTTCGGTTTCAACGGTGGTTCTGTATTGAAACTTGGCGACATCGCAAACGCTAACTCTGTTGCTATGGTATTCCTAAATACCAACGCGGCAGCTGCTGGTGGTGCAATTGGTGCGCTTATCCTAGCTCGAATCCTATTCGGTAAAGCCGATCTAACTATGCTTCTAAACGGCGCATTGGCTGGCTTGGTAGCAATCACGGCAGGTCCTGATACACCATCTGCTCTAGGTGCGACTCTAATCGGTCTAGTTGGTGGTTTGATTGTGGTTGTGTCTATCCTGACCCTAGACAAGCTTAAAATTGATGATCCAGTGGGCGCTATCTCTGTTCACGGTGTTGTGGGTCTTTGGGGCTTGCTAGCAGTGCCACTAACGAACGATGGCACAACATTCGGCGGACAAATCGCGGGTGCACTTACTATCTTCGTTTGGGTATTCTTCACTAGCTTGGTTGTTTGGTTAATCATCAAAGCCATCATGGGTGTTCGCGTTAGCGAAGAAGAAGAGTACGAAGGTGTTGACCTTTCTGAATGTGGTATGGAAGCGTACCCAGAATTCAGCAAGAACTAATCACTCTGCTAAAAACCAAATTGTTTGAAATATCAAAACCCTCGCCTTGGCGGGGGTTTTCTTTTTATATCCTTATTGAACAAACGATATCCCCTTTTATAAGGCACTGATCCCTTACCTCCTTACACAAATACGCGTTATCATGAGCAATACATAAGATCGATTGATAGAGGCCAACATGCAGCACGACGACTTACATTTAACCATTCGTAATATCACCAAAGATGATTATGACGAAATCAAAGTATTGATGGATAAGGTCTATCACGATATTGGTGGCTCTTGGCCAAAGCATACGATTCACAAACTCATCAAAGATTTTCCTGAAGGTCAGATCTGTTTAGAAGACCACGGAAAAATTGTCGGCTTAGCACTATCGGTTCAAGTGAGCTATCAGCGTTTTAGTAACCCACATACGTATGACGACCTTATCGACCAAAAAGAGAACGTGCTAAACGATTCTCGTGGCGACGCCATGTATGGTTTGGATGCGTTAATTGCGCCTGAATATCGAGGCTACCGCCTTGGTCGTCGCTTGTACGAAGCCAGAAAAGACCTTTGCCGCCAGCATAACTTACGTGCCATTTTAGCGGGTGGTCGTATCCCTAACTATCACGAACACGCTCACGAAATGAGCGCGGCTGAATACTTAGAAGCGGTACGCGAACGTAAAATTTACGACCCTATTTTAACCTTCCAGCTATCAAACGATTTCCAAGTCACTCGTTTGTTAAAACGCTACATGCCAGAAGATGAAAAATCTCAAGGCTATGCAACGCTATTGGAATGGAAAAACATCTTCTTTGAACCAGACACCAACGTGATTCGCTCACGCAAAACCCAAGTGCGTATCGGTGCGATTCAATGGCAAATGCGTGAAGTAGAAAGCGTTGACGAGCTGTTGAAGCAGGTTGAATACTTCATCGATGCCGTTTCAGACTACAAGAGTGACTTTGTTCTCTTCCCAGAATTCTTCAATGCACCATTGATTGGGCTTAGCCCAGACCAAAGCAATCAGACCGAAGCTATTCGTTTTTTGGCTAGCTTCACAGAACGCTTTATCAATGAAATGTCGCAGTTTGCGGTCAGTTACAACATCAATGTCATCACAGGCTCCATGCCTGTCATTGAAGATGAAATTGTTTATAACGTCAGCTACTTATGCCGCCGTGACGGTACCGTAGAAGAGCAAAAGAAAATCCACATTACACCGCACGAGCGTCGTGACTGGGTTATCCAAGGTGGTAACGACCTACGCGTCTTTAATACTGATGCTGGTCGCGTGGGCATACTCATTTGTTATGACGTAGAATTCCCTGAATTGGGCCGTCTACTGGCGGAGCAAGACATGGATATTTTGTTTGTGCCATTCTGGACCGACACCAAAAACGGTTACTTGCGTGTGCGTCGTTGTGCCCAAGCCCGCGCGATAGAAAACGAATGTTACGTCGTTATCTGTGGTAGCTGTGGCAACCTTCCGCAGGTGGAAAACTTAGATATTCAATACGCACAAAGCTCGGTATTTTCGCCTTCTGACTTCTCTTATCCTCACGATGCCGTTATGGCGGAAACCACACCAAACACAGAAATGATTATGTTCTCTGATTTGGACTTAGATAAGCTGAAATTGACTCGCAGCGAAGGCTCAGTAAACAACTTAAAAGACCGCCGCACGGATCTTTATTCCGTAAACTGGAAAAAACAGCACTAAAAAGCACAACCCAGCGATAACATGGACGTTATCGCAAGCCTTTAATTCATTATTAAAAGAACACAAGAGACTATCATGGCCAAAGCAAAAACCGCTTTTGTATGCAATGAATGCGGAGCCGACTACGCAAAATGGCAAGGACAATGCCAAGCCTGCAGCGCATGGAACTCCCTATCTGAAATACGTCTTACCTCTGGAAAAACTTCCGCTCGCGTTTCCGCTAGCCAAGATCCGCGCTATCAAGGCTACGCCGGCGCTGTGACAGGCATTCAGAACTTATCTGACGTTGACTTAGGCGATGTGCCACGCTTTAGCTCTGGCGCAAACGAATTCGACCGAGTATTAGGCGGTGGCTTGGTTCCAGGTGGTGTCGTGCTCATTGGTGGCCACCCAGGAGCCGGTAAAAGTACCTTATTACTGCAAACCATGTGTTGGCTAGCACAGCAACAAAGTGCCTTATACGTGACAGGTGAAGAATCCCTTCAGCAAGTTGCCATGCGAGCACAACGTCTTGGGTTACCGACACAAAACCTCAAAATGCTGTCGGAAACCAATGTGGAAGCGATTTTAACCATCGCTCAGCAAGTGAAACCCAGAGTCATGGTGATCGACTCGATCCAAGTGATGCATCTAGATGGCGTAGAATCCGCCCCAGGCAGCGTGTCACAAGTACGAGAAAGTGCTGCTGTTTTGACGCGCTTCGCCAAACAAACTCAAACGGCTGTTTTGCTTGTCGGTCACGTAACCAAAGACGGCTCTTTGGCAGGCCCCAAAGTACTGGAACACATGGTGGATTGCTCTGTGTTGCTCGAAGGCTCAGAAGACTCACGCTTTCGTACCCTTCGCGGCATGAAAAACCGCTTTGGCGCGATCAATGAGCTAGGCGTTTTTGCCATGTTAGAAAATGGCCTAAAAGAAGTGAAAAACCCAAGCTCTATTTTCTTGAACCGCAGTAACCACCCTGCCGCTGGCAGCCTTGTTATGGTGGTTTGGGAAGGCACTCGCCCCTTGCTGGTCGAACTTCAAGCTTTGGTGGATGATTCGGCTTTGGGCAACCCAAGACGCGTCACAGTAGGTTTTGATCATAATCGTCTTGCTATGTTATTGGCGGTCTTACACAAACACGGTGGATTACTCACATCCGATCAAGATGTGTATCTGAACGTGGTTGGTGGTGTCAAAGTACTGGAAACCAGTGCCGATCTCGCCGCTATCGCAGCCGTTGTTTCTAGCTTCCGCGATAAAATATTGCCCCATGATTTGGTCGTACTGGGTGAAGTGGGTTTGTCAGGGGAAATTCGACCTGTGCCATCTGGCCAAGAACGCATTAGTGAAGCCGCGAAACATGGGTTCACTAGAGCCGTGGTGCCAAAAGCTAACTGCCCAAAAAAGCCTATCGAAGGCATGAAAGTGATTGGCGTAGAGCGTTTGTCAGAAGCATTAGACGCGATATTCGAAAATTGATAGTGCATTCCGTCATTCCCGCGAAGGCGGGAATCAAGCTTAGCCATCGCGTGCGCTTGATTCTCCACACCCGTCATTCCCGCGAAGGCGGGAATCAAGCCCTTATGGTCATCAAAAATAGCCTTATTTAGACAATAACCATTGGGTTCCCGCCTTCGCGGGAATGACAAAGCTATATTGCAGTAATAAGCTGCGGGGAACTTACCCTAAGAGATTAAAAATCAAAAAGATCTGCCACTGGCTCGGACTCATCCTCCATCCCATAGGGAAGCGCCTTGGCAGAATCCGCTTCTAATCGTTCTTGGCGTGCCTTTATTAAACGCGCTCGGCGTTGCTGACATAAATCCAATACGCGATGACGTTCTTCATTGGAAAGGGAAAACCAATGAAATCGCTCTTCTCGACTGCGTAAACAGCCTTTGCAGAACCCCTTTTTGCTATTTTCGCACACGCCTCGACAAGGGCTTTCTATGGCGAACAGTTCTATTTGCTCCATAATGCCCTCCCGCGAACGTCAATATAAGGCGACGGCGACGCTACTCTGTCGCCAAATCAAAATCATACACTTCTTCGGGTGACAAAAAGTACACCCTGTCAGCTGGTGCCGCATCCAATGAGAACCAATAGAAACGCTCTGGCACTCCCATCTCCAAATAAAAATTCACATAGGTCGCATGAATCGGATCTGCTTCATTTAAATTGGCCGCTTTTACTTTTGTACCATCCGACCAAGCGTGAACGCCAACGCCTGCTCCCGCCCCAATGCTTCGTTTTACGCCACCTAAAAACAGATCCACACCACCAGAAAGCACATAACCTGTCGAAGCAATATGAGTATTCAATCCAAGTCGACGAATCAGACGTGCGCCTTCCATAGTCGCCTGTTGATCAACAGAGCCTGGGACATCGACTAACACCATATCCGTGACATTAGGGTTATTACGCACCATCTCACTCAACTGCTGAACCAGGTCGCTACCTAAGACACCTGATAAAAAAACCGTATTTTCTTTTACTTCCATGGTCAAATCGTCAACTATGGTGTTATCTATTTTTTTATTTATCGCCGTTTCTGCACAAGCAGTTAAAAATACAGCTATAAATAGATATGAGAATCTTGATAACACAACAAGATTGCATTTCTTTTTTTCCATATGCGGCCCAGTAATGTAGAAAAAGTTAGTAGTCCAGTAGAAACGCTTTTTATGTTTCTAAAAGTATAAGGAAAAACACCTATCTATAGTCAACTAAACTTGTAAAGGATTGCAACCGTCGTGACGAACAATAGTCAATTAAAGCACCAGCACCCTTTTACTTCAAACCATGTATCCAACAGTCTGGAGCAAACCTCTCGGATTTTAAATATCGCGTCAGCAGCGGGTTCCATTGCTCACTTTGCTTTCATTTTCTTATTTCTTTATCTCGACCAAACCACACTTGCTTGGCTCAATGTCTTGTCTTTAGCGGCATGGCTGCTAACAGTAAGGCTAAACCGATTAAAGCAACATAATATTTCTATTTTAATCATGAGCGCCGAAATATCCGTTCATGCGTTTTTCGCCACCAGCATACTCGGTGCAGAGGCTGGCTTTCAGTATTATTTATGGCCTATGACATTGCTAATAATGACAACCCCTTGTCTCAAAATTACATGGTCTAGCGCCATTGCCTTGTTCCATATGACCACCTTTGCACTACTCGTATTATATTACCCATCCCAGCAAGATACGGTCACTAGCCACTCTTCCATGCTATTTATAATGAATGTCACTTGTGCAAGCATTCCCTTTATTGTGGCTGCCGCTCTGACACGTGCAACGTACATGAGCCAATATGAATTGATGGTAAAACTCGCTGAAAAAGATGAGCTAACCAAGCTCTTTAACCGGCGTTTTGCGATTGAAGCACTGACCTTTTATATGCAACAACAAAGCAGCAATGGCACACCATTTTGTATCAGCTTAGTAGATGTCGATAATTTCAAGCAGGTCAACGATGAGCTCGGTCACAATAAAGGCGACGAAGTGCTGGTGAAAATATCAGGCTATTTATCGCAATCCATGCGCAAAGCAGATATATCAAGTCGTTGGGGTGGTGAAGAGTTTCTGTTCATTCTTCCCGATGTCGAACTGCCTGAGATACAGCAACGCATTGAGGCGATCTGCAAAGACCTACCCAATCATGTTTCACTGGAGGAATGGCAGCAGATCATTAGCTGCAGTTTCGGCCTCATTCAGGTTAAAACCAATGAATCACTCGAACAAGCGATAAAACGTGTTGACGACTCGCTTTATCAAGCGAAAAAAAATGGCCGCTACCAAGTTGTAAGCGGCCATTAAAAAACATTTCTAAAAGAGGACAACCACCAAATAGAAACGCTTGGGACACATCAAAAACACTTATCCCTTCATTTTAAGAAGGAAAAGAAAAACTCTTTCCTTCACGAACGCCCGCCGAAGGCCAGCGCTGAGTGATTGTTTTGCGTTTCGTGTAAAAGCGCACAGCATCTGGACCATAAGCATGCAAATCCCCAAATAAAGAGCGCTTCCAACCACCAAAACTGTGGTAGGCCACAGGAACGGGCAAAGGCACATTGATACCGACCATGCCAACCTCTATATGATCAGAGAAATAACGCGCCGCTTCTCCATCGCGAGTAAAAATACAAGTACCATTGCCGTATTCATGGTCGTTAATCAAAGTCATGGCTTCTTCCATGGTATCGACACGCACCACTTGAAGCACTGGACCAAAAATCTCTTGCTGATAGCTGTCCATCTCTTTAGTCACGCCATCAATCAATGTCGCCCCAACAAAGAAGCCATCTTCATAACCCGCGACTTGTTGATGACGACCATCCACCACGACAGTCGCTCCTTGGGATTCTGCACTGTCAATAAAGCCAACGACTTTGTCTTTATGCTCCTTAGTTATAACAGGGCCAAAGTCATTGTTTTTATCAGAACACTCACCTACTTTGAGCGGCTTCATAGCGTCAGCCATTTTGCTGACCAAAGCATCACCTGCCGCTTTACCAACGGCCACAGCGACAGACAAGGCCATACAACGCTCACCAGAGGAACCAAATGCCGCGCCAAGTAACTGGCTAACCACGTTATCCATATCCGCATCAGGCATAACAATAGCGTGGTTTTTCGCACCGCCTAGAGCTTGGCAACGTTTACCATTGGCACTGGCTTTACTGTAAATGTATTCCGCAATGGGCGTTGAACCTACAAAGCTTACGGCTTTCACTCGCTTGTCTTCTAACAGAGTATCTACCGCCACTTTATCGCCATTAACAACGTTAAATACGCCGGCTGGTAAGCCCGCTTCATGTAGCAAGTCCGCAATAAATAACGCGGTACTTGGATCACGTTCTGAAGGTTTCAAAACAAAGGTATTGCCACACACAATGGCCATAGGAAACATCCATAAAGGCACCATGGCTGGAAAGTTAAATGGCGTAATGCCTGCCACCACACCTAATGGTTGAAATTCGCTCCAAGAATCAATATTTGGGCCGACATTTTTGCTGTATTCACCTTTTAGCAATTCTGGTGCACCACACGCGTATTCCACATTTTCGATACCACGTTGCAATTCCCCTGCAGCGTCATGGCAAATTTTTCCGTGCTCGGCACCAATTAATTCACAAATCTTATCCGCATGCTTTTCCAACAACATTTTGTAATTGAACATGACTCGAGCACGCTTTAATGGCGGAGTGTTTCGCCATTCTGGGTAGGCCGCTTGCGCCGCTGCAATGGCTTCTTCCACTGTTTCGCGAGAAGCAATGGCGACCTTTTTGGCGACCTTACCTGTCGCCGGATTAAACACGTCTTGAGTACGTTCAGCTTGTTGTGAATGTTTACCGTCGATTAAGTGTCCAATGATGTCCATGTAGGCTCCACAAATTCAAAATATTGTCTGTTGACACTACTATGCCAAGGGGAATAGATTACAAAAACTCCAATCTATTAACGCTTACTTAAGTTATTAGTTAACAAAGTTGCTGACGCATTACGAACCAAGCTTCATAACGACTTACAGAAGGTAAAGGGATGAATAAATTTCAAAGTCAGGTCAGCGATGCCGACCTTCGCATATTACGCATCTACCGTACAGTGGTGGAATGTGGCGGTTTTTCTGCTGCAGAAGTCGAGCTTAATATCAGCCGAGCGGCCATCAGCATCGCAATATCAGATTTAGAAACACGCTTGGGCTTTCGCTTATGCCAACGGGGAAGATCCGGTTTTTCTCTGACCAATGAAGGCAGCCAAGTTTACGATTACACCTTGCAGCTGTTATCGTCTATTGAAGACTTTAGGACCAATATTAATGCGCTTCATCAACACCTAAAAGGCGAGCTTAATATTGGCATTACAGACAACCTAGTCACCCTGCCCCACACACGCATTACACAAGCATTAGCAGGGCTAAAAGACAAAGGCCCACAAGTCGCCATTAATATTCGGATGATTCCACCTACAGATGTAGAGCGTGGCGTATTAGATGGCCGCTTACACGTGGGGATAGTGCCAGATTTAAAAATCCTCAGTGGCTTGGATTACCATCATTTGTATGAAGAGGAATCTAAGCTTTACTGCAGCGACACGCACCCCTTGTACAATATGGATGACAGCTCAATTTCGAAAAGCACATTAAAAGAATATGATGCCGTCTTGCCAGCTTATGCACAAACTCCAGATATCAAAGCACAACATCAGCCTCTCACCGCCAGTGCGACAGCGACCGACCGTGAAGGCATTGCCTTTCTTATTCTAACTGGGCGTTACATAGGTTTTTTACCTGACCACGTTGCAGAGCATTGGATTAGAGACGGTCGCATGCGCGCCATCTTGCCAAAAGAGTGTCACTACATAACACAATTCTCGGCCATAACGCGCAAAGGGGCACGTGCAAACCTAATTTTAGAAACTTTTTTAGCGGAACTCGAAAAAACGCAATAGGCGAATGCAGGCGATTACAGCAAGATATTCTTTATCAGTAATATCTCTAATATATATTTAAATGTTCATATCCCGAGACAAGAGATATAAAATACTTTCATCTAACTATTTCCAATATATTTACGGAGCAATGAATGAATTCCCAAAAACGTTTAAATACGATTATTGGTATGACGCTAGCAGCTTCACTTCTGCTTGCGGGCTGCTCATCAAGCGAAGATGAAGTGGTTGTCGAAAAAGACATTATTCGTCCAGTCAAATTGATCTCTA
The DNA here is from genome assembly GCF_005222245.1 of Marinomonas sp. FW-1. Lineage (NCBI taxonomy): Bacteria > Pseudomonadati > Pseudomonadota > Gammaproteobacteria > Oceanospirillales > Oceanospirillaceae > Marinomonas > Marinomonas sp. FW-1. Next base: position 3,342,291 of record NZ_CP025987.1, read on the forward strand.
TTGCCGAAAGCAATGCCATCAATATTCGTCGCTTTCCTGCAGAATTAAAAGCCAGTGAAGAAGCAGACATTGCCTTCCGTGTCGGTGGTCAGTTAATGCAGCTAAATGTTGTTGCCGGACAACGTGTTGAAAAAGGCGAGCTTCTTGCTGTACTTGACCCAACAGATTTCAAACTGGAAGTCGAACTTGCGCAAGCAAATCAAAGCCTTGCCGAAGCGCAATTCAAACGTATTCAAAATCTATTACGTCAAGGCGCAACGACTCAATCTCAATACGATTCGACAAAAGCGACCTTGGATCAAGCCAACAACGCACTTCAATCGGCGAAAAACAAACTGCAATACACCAAAGTTTACGCACCGTTTAAAGGTGTTATTGCCTCTGTAGCGACAGAAAACTTCCAGTACATTAGTGCTGCCGCGCCTATTATGCACATTCAAAACATAGACGACTTGGACGTAGAATTTCAGGTTCCAGAAAGCTTGGTCGTCAGCATTAAATCAACGCAATCAGATTACCAACCAAATGTCGTTGTTGATGTCGCACCAGATGAAAAGCTGTCAGGCACTTACAAAGAACATAATACGACCCCAGACCAAACCACCATGGCTTATGATGTATCACTTAGTCTGATTCGTAATAAAGATTCAAAGCACACCCTATTGCCTGGCATGACAGCAAACGTAGACATTGATTTGAGTCGCCTAGTAGGACAGAACAAATACGTTGTTATTCCTGTTGAAGCCGTCATTCGCCATGAAAATACCAAGACAGGCGAGTCTAACAGCACAGTTTGGGTGTACAACAAAGAGACTCAGAAAGTCAGCCCACGTGTGGTCACAGTAGGTTCATTACAAGGCAACAACATTGAAATTACTTCAGGCTTAAATGCCGGTGACCAAGTGGTTGCCGCTGGAGTAAGCAGCCTTACTGAAGACATGCAAGTTCGCCCTTGGACACGTGAGCGAGGCCTATAATGGATATTGCGGCTTATTTTATTCAACGCAAAGTAACAAGCTGGATGATCACACTGATCCTATTGATCGGTGGTATCATCGCATTTAACAGTCTTGGTCAGTTAGAAGACCCAGAATTCACAATCAAAGATACGCTGATTATCACGCAATACCCGGGTGCTTCTCCAGAACAAGTGGAAGAGGAAGTCACCTACCCGATTGAAGCGGAACTACAAAACCTGCCATACGTTGATAAAATCACCTCAACGTCAAAAGCGGGCTACTCAAAAGTTCAATTGACGATCAAAGACACGTATCGCGCCAAAGAGCTTAAGCAAATTTGGGACGAAGTACGTAAAAAGATTCGTGATATTCAAGGCCAATTCCCAAGCGGTGTCGCGTCCCCTATGGTGCTAGACGACTTTGGTGATGTATACGGCGTTATGCTGGCGATCAATGGTGAAGGCTATCCGTACAAAGACCTTAAAAATTACGTTGATTACATCAAACGTGAATTAGTATTGGTCGATGGCGTAGCGAAAGTAACCGTTGCTGCTGAACAGAACGAGCAAGTCACTATTGAAATTTCTCGTTCTAAAATGGCCAATATGGGCATCGCGCCAAGCCAGCTAGAAAGCTTACTTTCAAACCAAAACAGTGTGTCTAACGCTGGCCGTGTAAAAGTCGGCAGTGAGTATATTCGTATTAGCCCTACTGGTGAGTTTCAAGACATCTCAGAACTTGAAAACCTCATTGTTGGTACGCCAACTGACGGCAATCTAATTCGTCTACGCGATATCGCCACGGTCAAACGAGAGTATGTTGAGCCGCAAACGCATATTGTGGATTTTAATGGTCAGAAATCACTTTTACTTGGCGTGTCCTTCTCATCCCATGTCAACGTAGTAAAAGTTGGTGCTGACCTAGAAAAAAGAATCGAAGAATTAGAATACCAACAGCCTGTTGGTCTAAACATGGAACCTATCTACTTCCAGTCAAAAGAAGTTGAACGTTCCGTATCCGATTTCTTACTGAACCTTGTTGCCGCTGTTGCTATCGTTATTCTAGTGCTATTGGTGTTCATGGGCATTCGCTCAGGCATTTTGATTGGTCTCATTCTACTGCTGACCATTCTTGGCACCTTTATCGTGATGGATTATTTCGAGATCAACCTACAGCGTATTTCCCTTGGTGGGTTAATCATAGCGCTGGGGATGCTCGTCGATAACGCCATTGTCGTGACGGAAGGCGTACTTATTGGTATGCAACGCGGCATGAGCAAACTGCAAGCCGCCAGTGCAGTAGTAAAACAAACTAAATGGCCATTACTCGGCGCAACCGTTATTGCCGTTACAGCGTTCGCCCCGATTGGATTATCGCCAGACTCTGCTGGTGAATTCGTAGGCTCATTGTTTTATGTACTGTTGATTTCTTTGCTACTAAGCTGGATCACCGCCATTACCCTAACACCTTTCTTTTGTGATTTATTCTTCAAAGAAACGGTTGCAAAAAACAACAGCGAAGATGGCTCTGCCGCAGAACTAGCGGACCCATACAAAGGCTTCATCTTCACTGGCTACAAATTTATGCTAGATAAAGCCATGCATTATCGCTGGCTAACAATCATCACTTTGGTTGGTTGCCTTATTACTTCAGGCTGGGCATTTGGGACGTATGTTAAACATGAGTTTTTCCCACCGTCCACAACGCCTATGTTCTATATGGACATTCAGATGCCTGAAGGTACGCACATAGACAGCACTTATAATACGGTCACACAAATCGAAAAAGACTTGTTAAAAGATGATCGTATTGAGTTTGTCACCTCAACCACAGGGCAAGGCGCTTTGCGTTTCATGCTGACATACAATGCGGAGCAAACTAATTCCAGTTACGCTCAATTTATTATCCGCACCAAAAATGCAGACGTTATTCCAGACCTACTGCAAGACCTGTATTACAAAATGCAGGAAGAATACCCAGGACTGGATGTGAAGTTGCAACGACTACAATTAGGGCCTGCTAGTGGCGCTAAACTGGAAACCCGAGTAAGTGGTCCGGATCCCGAAAAACTTCGCCAAATCAGTGCTCAAATCAAAGAAATTTATCGTGCTGATGGTGGTTTGGAGAACATTAAGGATAACTGGCGCCAACCAGTTAAAGTGCTTCGCCCTATCTTTAATGATGCCCAAGCTCGACGCTTAGGGATCAGCAAAAAAGAATTGGACGACGTGCTATTAACCAACTTCACGGGATCTCAAATCGGTTTGTACCGTGAAGGCACAGATTTGCTACCAATCGTACGCACTGCACCAAAAAACGAGCGCGTTTCTATTGATCAAATTCGTGATTTGCAAATTTACAGCCCTGCGTCAGGGTCTTACGTGACCCTTTCTACACTGGTCTCTGGCTTTGAAACCGTGTGGGAAGATCCGATCATTGAACGTCGTGACCGTAAACGTACTATCACTGTTATGGCTGACCCTAAGATTTTGGGTGATGAAAACGCAATGACCATTTTTGGACGCACCCGTGCAGCGATCGAAGCGATTCCTATGCCTCCAGGTTATGCAATGGAATGGGGTGGCGAATACGAAAGCAGTACAGATGCTCAAAGCAACATATTTAAAGCGCTTCCAATGGGCTACTTATTTATGTTCATCATTACCGTTTTGTTATTCAACTCGATTCGAGTGCCGTTAACGATTTGGTTCTGCGTACCTTTAGCGTTGATCGGTGTTTCTACTGGATTGATCGTGATGAATACCGCGTTCAGCTTCATGGCATTGCTTGGGTTCTTAAGTTTATCGGGTATGACGATAAAAAATGGTATCGTTTTAGCCGATCAAATAAACTACGAACTAGAACAAGGTACAGAAAAATACCAAGCGATCTTTATGTCTGCTGTAAGTCGTGTTCGACCTGTCTGTATGGCAGCGATCACGACCATTCTGGGCATGGTGCCACTACTGTATGACGGGTTCTTTGAAGGCATGGCCGTGGTAATTTCGTTCGGTCTAGGTTTTGCGACCTTGCTAACACTGATCGCTGTACCTGTCTTTTACGCTGTGTTATTCCGAGTCAAATATCGTCATCACGAAGACTTTGAATAATACGACCGAATACTAACGACACCTTGTATCCAAAGAATGGAGCCTTATCAAGTTTTGATAAGGCTCCTGTTTTTAAACTATTAGAGACCTTTACACCAAATATTGGTGATGGCAGTCATCGTGTAAACGCCTCTATTTATTGTGTTGAGAAAAACATGCATCTAGACGACATCTTAAAATTAGACATTAAGCTACTCGTCGCCTTCGTCACCATTATGGAAGAAGGCAGTGTTTCTCGTGCCGCTGAAAGACTAGGAGTCACGCAACCTGCACTGAGCAAAAGCCTGCAAAGACTAAGAGAGCTCTTTAAAGATTCTCTTTTCACCCGCCAAGCGTATGGGTTAAGCCCAACCGCGCGCGCATCAGAGCTTCATGACCTAATACAGCCTATTTTAAGCTCTCTTTCTGAGCTAATGAGCCCAAACTCATTGGATTTGATAAACTTAGATAGACGCTTCAAGCTGCGGGCAGACGAAGGGGATTTAGAAAACTTCATTGAACCTTTATTAGCTTCAATACAGTACCAAGCCCCAAAGCTCAGATTATCCATTGCCTCATGGGGTGACTCACAGCTAGATGAACTTATTACAGGCAATGTTGACCTTGGCATCATGCGAATTAGCGATACACCAAGCAATATTCGTAGCAAGTTAATTGGTTACATGGAAGCTTGTATCGTGTTGAGTGAAGCTCACCCACTGTTTCATCAAGATGAAATATCCGTCACGGACTTACTGTCTCACAAGGTGGTCACCCATCATTTGCGTAGCAATCGAAACAGTTCATTTTCGAAAACAGAACAAAAGCTCAAACAAAGAGGCCACGTCATCCAACCAGACTTAGAAACAGACAGTTTGATGGTGGCTATGCAGGCGGTAAAACGCGGTATGGCGCTGGTCACCTCGCGCTCTATTGGCGACTTATTTTTGCAAGTCATGTGTGAAAAAGCCCACTTCTATCCAGTGAAGTTATTACCGATTCCAAAAGAAGTATTAGAGCTTGATGATTTCAAAGGCCGACACCCTATTCATATTTTCTGGCATGAAAGATTCAATAATGACCTTGCTCATCGCTGGCTAAGAGAACAGATTATCGACTTTATGCGTGAATCGCCGTGGATGCACCTGCCCGATTAGCCAATTGATTTAACCTGCCAAACAATAATAGCTGGTTGAAATATTATCCCGCGTCGCGCTCGGCTCTAAGCCAATCAAAGCGTGGGATACGTTCACCGTTTATTTCCACAGTTTCTTGAAACATATCAAGTGGTCTTGCCCACCAGCCAAAGTCGCCATATAAAGCTTGATAAATTACTAACTCCTCTTCTGTTTCACTGTGTTTCGCCACTCTCTCAACCCAATAAAGTGCGCCTTTATAATGTTGATACACGCCCTTTTTCATACAAAACCTCTTCATACTTTTTAAAAATCGACCATAAAAAGCCAATAACCACAAAAACGTGTCGCCAATTAGAAAGTTTCTATCTTACGCAACAAACATAACTTGGTGATAATACTTCTCATACTATCGTTGATTACTCATTTTTCAGGAATGCGCTATGTATCTAGTACGCCCAGCCGATTTTGCAGATCTCCCCGCACTGGAACGTCTTGCCCAACAGGCAGGTATAGGCATTACCAATTTTCCCGCCAACAGAGAGCGCTTAAACGACAAAATCGCCTCTTCTCGTCGCTCATTACAAACTGACGTAGTCCAACCGGGCGATGAATCCTACTTGTTTGTATTAGTAGATACCAGCAAGGACCAGATTGTTGGCTGTTGCGGAATAGATGCAATGGTGGGTGTCGATACCCCTTTTTACAGTTATCGAATAGACGAAGTCGTGCATGCCTCCCCACAGCTGCAAATCCACAACCGCATACCCGCTCTCTTTCTCTGTCATGACTACAGTGGCACCAGCCGACTAATAGCGCTGGTCGTCGATAAAGCCCATCAAAACAATGTCGCTATGTCATTGCTGTCCAGAGCTCGCCTACTTTTTATTGCTCGTTATCCTGAACGCTTTACTAAGCGACTGTTTGCAGAATTACGTGGCGAGAGTGATAAAAAAGGCTATTCCGCATTTTGGGATGCGCTAGGGAAACACTTCTTTACCATGGACTTCAAAAAAGCCGACTATCTTTCAGGTGTCAGCAACAAAAACTTTATCGCAGAGCTAATGCCACGTTATCCGATATATGTTCCAACCTTGCCTGAAGCTGCGCAAGAGGCTATCGGCGTAATCCATGAAAACTCAGACCAGAGCGCCGAAATTCTGCTCAATGAAGGGTTCGAATTCCGTGGCTATGTCGATATTTTTGACGCAGGCCCAAGCATCGAAGCAAGAACAGAAAGCCTACACACAATTACCCAGCAGAAAATGGACAAAGCACTGAGTTTAACCGATGCTGCTAAAGGCCCAATGCACCTTATTTCTGCCGGACATTTAGAACACTTTAGAGTCACTGCCGCACCAGCAGAACCGCAAGTTGCAGGACTCGCCTTAGAAAAAGCGACACAAGAACGATTAGGTATCTCATCAGGACACCGCATCCAATGGGTCGCACTGTAAATAACATTAGCAGAGGAAAGCCATCATGATGGTCATACGCCCTATTTGTCAAAATGACCTAAAGTCACTATATCGACTTGCGGAAAAAACCGGAATTGGTTTTACCTCTTTGGTATCAGACGAAGCTATTTTACAAAAAAAAATCGACGGAGCGGTGCGCTCTTTTAACAAAGAAGACGTCACAGAACCTCATAATGAAGATTACTTAATGGTGTTAGAAGACACCAGCACAGGCGATATCGTCGGCACCTGCGGCATCTTAGCCACAGTCGGATTAGACGAACCCTTTTACAGCTATCACCTAGGCAGCATCACTCATGCGTCCCGTGAACTGAAAGTACACAATGTCATTCCCACACTGGTGCTAAACAACGACTTCACCGGCTGCAGCGAAATTTGCACGCTGTTCCTAGAAGAAGATTACCGCCACTCAAAAAACGGCCAGCTGCTGTCAAAAGCCCGCTTCATGTTTATGGCGCAATTTCCTGAACGCTTCACCGAAAAAGTCTTTGCCGAAATGCGAGGAATAAGCAACGAAGATGGCGTTTCACCACTTTGGGAAAGTCTTGGCCGCCATTTTTTCTCCATCGACTTCAAAGAAGCCGATGAACTGACCGCACAAGGCAATAAACAGTTTATTGCTGAACTGATGCCAAACAACCCAGTGTACGTAAACTTACTTCCACCGGAAGCCCGTGAAGTTTTAGGCCAAGTTCACAAAAACACTGTGCCGGCTCGTCGCCTATTAGAGCAAGAAGGCTTCCGTTATGAAAACTATGTCGACATTTTTGATGGTGGGCCAAGCTTAGAAGCTCGCGTTCAAGACATTCGGGCCGTGCGCGAAAGCCGTCTTTGCCTTGCCAACATAGGCCAACCAAAAGGCATCTCTGAAAGCAAGGGCGAAGGAGTTACTGAAAACAAAAGTGAAGGCAATTACTACCTAGTCTCCAATGCCAAAGTCGCAGACTTCCGCTGCATCCTCGTCCAGCGCAGCATTCCACCAGGTAGCGCCATGACCCTAACACAGGAAGAAGCCGATAATCTTTGTATTACCAACAAAGAGCCCGTTCGAATCGTGGAATTATCCCCCTACTCAAGATAAACACGCACGAATAAACAGGAGTCACCATGAAACAAGCACACTACATCAATGGTCAATGGTTAGCAGGCGAAGGCCAACCTCTGCGCTCTATCGACCCTGCGGACGCCAGTTTAGTTTGGCAAGCCAACACAGCCACACAAGGCCAAGTCGACTTAGCGATCGAAGCCGCTCGTGCTGCCTTTCCTACTTGGGCAAACCGTCCTCTAGAAGAGCGTATAAGTATTATTGAAGCCTTCGCAGCCCTAGTTAAAGAACACAGTGAAGACATAGCGACCGTTATCAGCCGTGAAACAGGCAAGCCAATCTGGGAAACGCGTACCGAAGCCGCGGCCATGGTGGGCAAAGTCGCCATTTCCCAACAGGCTTATCATGAAAGAACCGGCGAAAAAACCACCCCTATGCCAGGCGCAACAGCGCGACTGCGCCATCGTCCACATGGCGTGGTCGCCGTATTTGGTCCCTATAACTTCCCTGGGCATTTGCCAAACGGTCATATTGTTCCTGCACTGATTGCGGGTAATACAGTGGTTTTCAAACCAAGTGAACAAGCACCTGCCACGTCTGATTTGATCATTCAATTATGGGAAAAAGCCGGCTTGCCAGCAGGCGTACTTAACTTGATTCAAGGGGAACGTGAAACAGGCGTTGCTCTAGCAAATCACCAAGGCATAGACGGATTGTTCTTCACCGGAAGCCCACAAGTCGGTCATATTTTGCATAACGACTTTGCCGGTCACCCTGGGAAAATCCTAGCGTTAGAAATGGGCGGCAACAACCCATTATTGGTGTCAGACAAAGTCGCAGACCAACGCGCAGCGGTGCACGAAATCATTCAATCGGCGTTTATCTCAGCAGGACAACGCTGTACCTGCGCCCGTCGTTTATTGTTGCCCAAAGGCGAGCTGGGCGATGCGATTCTGCAATCCCTAGTAACAGCCACCAAAGCGCTAAAAATCGACCGTTTCGATGCCATCGAACAACCTTTCATGGGGCCAGTGGTGTCAGCACAAGCCGCCGACGGTTTACTACAAGCCTACCAAAAACTGATTAAGCTAGGTGCTGATCCTCTCTTAGAAATGACCCGTGGCGACAGCCAAACCGGCTTTGTGACACCAGGCATTATTGATGCGACCAACATGCTAGATAAACTTCCCGACCAAGAGTACTTCGGCCCACTGCTTACCGTGATTCGATATGACTCTTTGGATCAGGCAATGAAGATCGCCAACAATACGAAGTTTGGTTTATCGGCAGGTATTTTGTCAGACGACGCTGCAGAATATGAATGGTTCTTACAACACAGCCGTGCTGGCATTATCAACTGGAACCGCCAGACCACAGGCGCATCCAGTAACGCACCATTCGGAGGGACAGGAGCAAGCGGTAACCACAGAGCCAGCGCCTATTATGCAGCGGATTATTGCGCTTACCCCGTTGCCAGCATCGAAGCCGATAGCTTAACCATGCCAGAAAAACTGGGGCACGGTATTACGCTGTAAAGCTTTATTTAAAACCCAATAGACAACGCACATTCAGGTATAACAAGAGGCAATTATGAACACAGCGACAGAAGCCAATTTTGACGGCTTAGTGGGCCCAACCCACAACTACAGCGGCCTATCTTTTGGTAACGTCGCTTCATTGAATAACTCTGCACGCCCGTCCAATCCAAAAGCAGCAGCCAAACAAGGTTTGGTCAAAATGAAAGCCTTGGCAGACATGGGTTTTGTACAAGGCGTACTCGCCCCACACGAACGACCACATATTCCGACGCTGCGTCGTTTAGGCTTTTCAGGGACGGACGCCAGTATATTAGAGCAAGCTGCCAAACAAGCTCCAAAGCTACTGGCAGCGGTTAGTTCTGCCTCTTGTATGTGGACCGCCAACGCCGCAACCGTCTCACCAAGTGGAGACACCAGCGACAAACGCGTGCATTTCACCCCAGCCAACTTGGTCAACAAATTCCATCGCTCCATTGAACACGAAACCACAGGCGCGATTTTGCAAGCGACCTTCAAAGACGATAAACACTTCGCCCACCACCCCGCTTTGCCCAGCGTAGACCACTTTGGTGACGAAGGTGCAGCGAACCATACGCGTTTTTGTCATGGTTATGGCGAACAAGGCATCGAATTCTTTGTTTACGGAATGGAAGCCTTCAACAGCAACGCCCCTAAACCGGCTAAATTCCCGGCTCGCCATACCTTAGAAGCCTCCCAAGCCGTGGCTCGCCGTCATGGTTTAAAAGCCAATCAAGTGGTTTACGCGCAACAAAACCCAGATGTGATAGACGCTGGCGTATTCCACAACGACGTCATCGCCGTAGGTAATCGCAACGCGCACTTCTATCACCAAGAAGCCTTTTTAGACACAGCCAAAATGAAACAAGACTTGCTCACCGCCTGGGGAGAAAGAACATCTCAATTCCACCTTATAGAAGTCCCAAGCGATGCCGTATCGGTACAAGACTGCATCCAGTCTTACTTGTTTAACAGCCAACTACTAAGCCGTAGCGACGATGACATGGTGTTGGTTGTACCAGGTGAATGCGAGAACAACCCAGCCGTTTGGGCGTATTTAAACAGCCTAATTGCGGGTCCCTCACCAATCAATGAAATTAAAGTCTTCGACCTAAAACAAAGCATGAGCAACGGCGGCGGCCCAGCTTGCCTCCGACTTCGCGTCGCCCTAACCCAAGCCGAGCAACAAGCTATAAACCCATCAACCCTCATGAACGACAGCTTGTTTGCACGCTTAAACCACTGGGTCGACAAACACTACCGCGACCAGCTCCATGAAAAAGACCTGGCTGATCCTCAACTGCTAATCGAAAGCCGAAATGCATTAGACGAACTGACTCAGATAATGAACTTAGGAAGTGTCTACGAATTTCAGCGGTAGGGATAAACCTTCCCGCCCCAAGGGGCGAGGTATCAGTGTTTCATTGGATTAACACTAATTTATGTATATACATGATTCCGTCGATTTTGTAGGTCAGATGAACCGAGGAACGAAGGTGTGATCTGACTTTTAACGGTATACATAACGGTTGAAGGCAGAATTAATTGAGGGTCACACGCCTGATCACGGTCGTACCTCCCTCATCAGGCCTACAAACCTATTTTTTATGGCATGAGATAGATCTTTACTCGAGGTGACGAGCGAAGCTAAAACGAGGCAAAAATAGACGAGGAAGCGGACACCTACATGGATGTAGGTGTTAGAGCGACGCAGGGAGCCAAAGCCGAGTTATAATTATAAATGAGCATTCCGAGTCTATTTTTAACAAAGTGTTAGCAAGCGCAGTAGTCGAGAAAAGATCGATCAAAAATGCTCGCCATTCTCATAGTAGTCCTTGCCTTGCAGATCATGGAACAAAACCGTTATGTCTTGCCCACTGTCCACCAGAGGTCGAACCAATTCTTCGATGATTAAGGCCACTTTGCGCTTTACTTCGTCACCTCGGTCGAACCACAAGACATCAAAAAACGGGTAAGCCGGAGAAGCACCGCCAACGGCCAGATAGGTCGTTGCTTGGTACTCTAGAGTGAAGTGTGAGTTCGGCGTATCGGTCACTTCCGCCAAGTTTTCTATTAGGATATCAGCAATGGATTCCAGTTCGTCGAAAGCCAATCCTCGGACACGTAGATGAGGCATAAAAAATCCTTAATCATAGATTACAAGTTACGACAGAGAATGCCTGATTTTTTAATTTTCATCTACATAGTCAAATGAATAAGTGTCGATCACAACATCATCCTGAACCACTTCAACACTCCATTTGCCATCGAAACCAGGCATAAGGCGCTTGCTAGACCAAACTCTCCAACGGTCACCACCAATGTCAAAATCAACATCAGCTTGCTCTTCCCCGTCTAATTTCCAACGGTGAATAACATGACTGCCTTCCATGTCGCGTAAGTCACTAAAGAAATACACTCGCTGAATGCCGCCATATTCTACTTGTACACTCGGGCCGATATCGTCTATTGGCTCACGGTCAATTACGTCTGAGGTAAATTGAGCACGGGCTACCGTACCTTGTGCAAACGCAGGAACCGCCATCGATAGCGATAAAACGCTCGCCAAAGCAACTCGAATTAGCATTTTCCACATATTAAAATCCTATTATATTTTTCATAAAAGTAAGCGCATTTAAAATGCATAAAAACAGCTAATTTCTTAGTCTGCTTTGGCTCTAAATTGAGAATGGAATCTAATCATAAAAGTAGCTGAATACTGTGTAAAAGTAGCGAGAGTTTTGTGTAAATTTGCAAATACTCTCGTTACTTTTGTGTCAAAAAACGACTCATTTTCTATGAAGAAACTAATACGCAGAAATAGAAGTGAATGCTTACTTTGGTTGACGATTAGCAAGCGGGGTAGAAAAAGTATATTCCATATCCCAAGGGAAGCGAATCCAAGTGTCTTGGCTAACCTCTGTGATAAAAGTATCAACTAACGGCTTACCAGCTGGCTTGGCGTAAATAGTGGCAAAATGCGCCTTTGGTAGCATTTCACGAACTTTCGCAGCGGTACGCCCCGTATCGACCAAGTCGTCAATCAGGATAAAGCCTTCACCATCACCTTCAACGCCTTTAAGCACATTTAGGTCGCCCTGCTTCATGGCTCCATTGCCACTTTCATCTTCGCCGTAGCTGACGATACAAATCGTGTCGATTAAGCGGATATCCATTTCACGACACAGAATAGCCGCTGGCACCAAACCACCACGGGTAATCGCAATAATCCCTTTCCAAGGACCCTGCTCCAGCAAACGCCAAGACAAAGCACGAGCATTTCTATGTAGCTCTTCCCAAGACACTGGAAAATCTTTTGAATAAGGGGTCATCAAAGCTCCTACGCTTTTCGCTATCAATTGCAATTATTGAATATAAGAGTGCTGCCAAGAGCAATAATAGCTCAAGAAAACACAGAGTATAAATGGAAGATTAGGATTTTAGCTGCATAGGCAGTCCTGCCGCAACAAAAGTTACCCGATCGGTCAATTTAGCCAATTTTTGATTAATACTTCCTAGCTCATCACCAAAACGCCTAGCAAGGGCATTCATCGGCATCACGCCCAATCCCACTTCACTAGACACCAGCACCAAGTCGCCTTTGAACTCGGCAACGGCTTGAAAAAGCGCTCGCTTCTCATTTTCTAAGCGGGCTTCGTCTTCCAGACACAGAAGGTTTGTCACCCACAAACTAAAACATTCTACGATCACCGCTTGTTCAGACGAGTTTACCTCAGTCAACAAGTCCGCTAATGCTAACGGCTCTTCAATCACCCGCCATTCTTTGGGGCGGCGGACTTGATGCAAACGCACGCGCTCCGCCATCTCTTCGTCCCAAATTTGGGAGGTCGCTACATAACAGACCGCTTTATTAAACGAAGCGACTTGCTCTTCAGCGTAAGCACTTTTGCCACTACGAACGCCACCCAATACAAGATGCTTCATGCTAACTCCCTGCCCCCTGCGGTTTTTAATAAGCGAATCAAGGCGCTGTTCAAAGCGTCCATTTCATTAAGCGCGGGCAAGGCGACACGAATCCAACCTTCCCCCAAACGGGTGTGAACACCAACTTGATGCAACATGTCAAAAACTTGCTTGGCGTGTGCTTCGCTTTCAAGAAACCAAGTCACAAACAAAGGATTCGATGCCCTGTCTTGGGAATCAAAAATGGTGTTGAATTTTGGCATCACCCTTTCTTCAAAGGCCGCTTGGCGTACTTTTAAACGCTGCAAAGCGGATGATTGCCAGTCTTTATCAGCAAAAGCGAGCGCCACCAGATGTAAGCTTGGCGTGGCAACGGGCCAAGGCCCTAGCAAATTTTTCAAAGGGGTTTGCCATTTATCCGCACAAAAAGCAAAACCAACCCGAGCGCCAGCCAAGCCAAAAAATTTCCCGACAGAGCGCAAAACGAAAAGCGATTCGCTCAGCAATTCACCTTTCAAAGTATCCAATAGACTCAGTTCAGGACAAGCATCCACAAAAGCTTCGTCCACAACAATATTCGCGCCTAGCTGTTCAGCATGAGCAATCAGCAGAGACAAAACCTCCGCTGAGGCCACTTCTCCTGTGGGATTATTCGGTTGAATGACCACCGCCACCGCCCATTTTTGGTCGAGCAAGTCTTCCAAGGCATCGTAATACGTAATCTCAAAGCCCCATTTCTTCCAAGCAAAAGCGTGTTCTTGATAACCAATACGTGGCACAAAAACAGTGTGCTTGGTTAAATTTGGGGTTAACGCGTTTGTGGCGATCAACATGGGCGGCAAAGCTTCGATAATATGTTGAGAGCCTGCACCAATGGCATTGGGACGACGACCAAAATAACGCTCGGCCTCTTCTAATAAATTCGCTTGATCAGGTAAATCCATCCATAGCTCAGGCGCTATTTCCGGAATAGGCCAAGGCTCACGGTTACAGGCGGAGGATAAATCCAACCAATTCAACGCCTCATTCCCCACCCTGCGCTGCCAATAAGCCAAATCACCGCCGTGCTTTGGCGGCAAGCTTTCCAAGTTAGGAAGGTTTTCTAACTTAGAAAAACCTAAACCAACAGACATATTACCAATCCCCATAAATATACGCTTTTATCCACCAGCCAAATGGCTTCTTTTAAATGTTGAGGCGTCGGTAAGTCACCCTCGCCTAGAATGGGTCGCGTTTCGACTTTACCAAAATACGGTGCTTCGCCACCTAACTGAATCCCCAAAGCGCCCGCTCCAGCCGCCATTACCGGGCCAGCATTGGGGCTTTTCCAACGGGCCGAAGGTCGTCGTGCACTACGAATAGCAGAACGCCATTTACCACAAGCCCCATAGGTATAAACCACCAGACGAGCGGGAACATAATTTAATACATCATCCAAACGTGCTGCGCACCAACCAAAATACCTCAAGGACTCGGTTTTATAGCCCCACATGGCATCCAGCGTGTTGGCAAGACGATACAAGAGCACGCCCGGCGCACCGAAGAGAATAAACCAGAATATCGGTGCGAATATCGCATCACTGCCATTTTCTAATACCGACTCGATCCCGGCTTTTGCCACCGCGGATTCATCTAAATTCTGCGTATCACGGCTGACGATATAACTCACGGCAAGACGGGCTTCATCTAACTTTTCGCTAGAAAGAGGCTCAGTCGACAAAGGCTGATAAATCGCCAACGCATGCTCGCGCAAACTCTGCCAACCAATCGCAAAATACAGCACCAACACGGACAACAAGGTATCCAGCCAATTCGGCAATAACCACAGCAGAGCCACTAAAATCAGCATCCAAGGCAAAACCGCCACCAGCCAAGCCAACACCCCCACCAAGCGTTGACGTGATTGAGAAGCCTCTAAAGGTAACTGAATATGCGTGCGACAAAGGTCTACCCAGCGGCCAAACCAAATCAAAGGATGCCAAGTTTTTGGCTCGCCTAATAAGCGATCCAGCACCAAAGCCGCCACCAAAATGAAACTGGTCATAGAGAACACACCAAGAAAACCATCAAAACTACTGTTTAAATTAGCAAGGATCATAAATATAGGTCGTATTTTCACTTAACAAGGTGAACAGGTAAGGTAGAATTCTATCACCTTATTGATTTGAAGCGTGATGATACTGAATGCCAGCCTTTAGTTTAATGATCCAAGGAACCACCTCGGACGCCGGAAAAAGCACCTTAGTCACGGCATTATGCCGTTTGTTCACCCGCCGAGGCATTCAAGTCGCGCCGTTTAAACCACAAAACATGGCACTCAACAGCGCCGTCACAAAAGATGGCAACGAAATAGGCCGCGCCCAAGCTGTGCAAGCCTATGCCGCAGGGCTTGAACCTCATGTAGATATGAACCCCATTCTACTCAAACCCAACACAGACACAGGCGCGCAAGTCATCATCCAAGGCAAAGCCGTGGGCAACATGAACGCGGTGGGTTACCACGAATACAAAAGCATCGCCAAAACCGCCGCACTGGATTCCTATCATCGCTTAGCCGAACAATACCAAGCTGTATTAATTGAAGGCGCAGGCAGCCCCGCCGAGATCAACCTACGTGCCCGCGATATCGCCAACATGGGATTCGCAGAGAGCATAAACTGCCCTGTTATCATCATCGCCGATATCGACAAAGGCGGCGTGTTTGCTCACCTCGTTGGGACGCTGGATTTACTCAGCCAAAGCGAACAAGACAGAGTGATTGGCTTTGTGATTAATCGTTTTCGTGGCGACATCAGCTTGCTGCAATCGGGTTTAGATTGGTTAGAAGAACGCACTGGAAAACCCGTTTTAGGCGTACTGCCTTTCTTAAAAGGGTTTCACCTAGAATCCGAAGACGCCGTTGCCAAAAGCCCAATAAAAAACGACAGCAACGCCAAATTAAACATCGTCATTCCTATCATGCCACGCACCAGCAACCACACAGATTGGGACGCGCTACGCCTTCATCCCGATGTCCAAGTGACCCTTGTTGGCGCGAATGAAACCATTCCACCAGCGGATCTCGTCATCTTACCAGGCAGCAAAAGCGTGCAAAGCGACCTCGCCTTCTTACGCCAAGAAGGCTGGGAAGATTACCTGAATAAACACCTTAGATACGGCGGAAAAGTCATAGGGATTTGTGGCGGCTACCAAATGCTCGGCGAACAACTGCTTGACCCACTCGGACTCGAAAACCATGAGCCCAACACGAACGCGCCTGGCTTTGGTTGGATTCCCATGCAAACGGAACTGAAAGAAGAAAAACAACTTAAACAACGACACGGCAAGCTCATATTCGTGGCAGATTCAAAAGTCACAGGCTACGAAATTCACTCTGGCGTATCACAGTTTTCCAATGCAACCGCCTACAAACACTTTGCAGAATTAGAAAATGGCGAGAAAGAAGGCTATGTTTCCGACGACAACCAAATCATCGGAACCTATCTGCACGGCGTATTTGACCACCCAGAAGCCCTACAAGCCTTGCTTAACTGGGCAGGCGTCGACCAAGCCGCCGCCTTCGACTACGACCAATACCGTGACAGCGAAATCAACCGCCTCGCCGACAGCGCAGAACAGCACATGGACATAGACGCATTAATAGAGCAATGCCGAGCATTTCAACACCCCACCACCCCGTAGGTCGGATGAGACGAGGCACGAGGCGTGATCCGACATTCCAACAAAGACATCGCACCCACCAACCCGTAGGTCGGATAAGACGAGGCACGAGGCGCTTACCTGAAAAAAGTGACATTTCAATCCAAACATCACCCACCCAACCCATAGGTCGGATGAGACGAGGCACGAGGCGTAATCCGACATTCCAACAAAGACATCGCACCCACCAACCCGTAGGTCGGATGAGACGAGGCACGAGGCGCTTACCTGAAAAAAGTGACATTTCAATCCAAACATCACCCACCCAACCCATAGGTCGGATGAGACGAGGCACGAGGCGCTTACCTGAAAAAAGTGACATTTCAATCCAAACATCACCCACCCAACCCGTAGGTCGGATGAGGCGAGGAACGAGGCGCTTACCTAAAAAAAGTGACATTTCAATCCAAACATCCCCCACCCAACCCGTAGGTCGGATGAAACGAGGAACGAGGCGTGATCCGACATTCCAATCCCCCCAACGGCAGATCACACTCGTACCTCGTTCATCTGCCCTACGAAACGAATAGGGACAAAATGCTTTCGCTACGCCACTTCCCTAGGCGAGGCAATGCGTTTGCCTTCATAGCGACGTAGCACAATTCGAAAACGCACAATAAGGATCGTCGCTAATAGGGTTAAACCCGCGCCCAAGCCAATATAAAAACCGCGCAGAGACAAGGTTTCCGCCCAAGGGCTGTAATGAGACAGCCAAAAGCCAAATGGAATACTCAAGCCAAACAAAGACACGGCGAAGGCAATCATAGTTGAACGCGTTTCACGAAAACCACGTAAGGCACCAGTGAACACGGTTTGCAACATATCAGGAAACTGATAACAAGAAGAGATCAGCAAGATGCTCGCTGCCAAGGCAACCACTTCAGCATTACTGCTATAAATGTAAGGTATCTGTTCATGAAAGACCTGAGTGATAACAAAGCAGGTACTCACATAAGAAAGCCCTAGCCAGACAATCACTCGAATACGCTTTCTAACACCGCTAACGCCCTCTTTCGACATAGCTTTAGCGACCACAATCGCCGTCACGGCACTCATGGCCATCATTGGCGTAAACAAGAAAGACGTATAAGACATAACAATCTGACCACCGCCCAATGCCAAATCACCAAAGGACGAAATCAGCCACGTCATCGAAGAAAACAAGCCCACTTCAAAGGCAAAAGCAAACCCCGCTGGCGCACCGACATTCAATAAGATCCCAAACTTGCGCGTGTAGCGCCACACTAAGCGGGTAAACAAAGGCGTTTTATTGATAAAGCGGTCGTAAACAAAAAACATCGACACAGCTAAATACAAAGACAAAGCAGACGCTAATGCCGCGCCTTTTGCGCCCATTTCTGGAAAACCAAACTTGCCAAAAATCAGCACATAATTGAACAAGATGTTTAGTACTAAACCAAAGCTGGCGACGAACAAAGGAAAGCCAGGACGACCTGCCGCTTCAAAGAGATTTTTGTAGGCGGTCATCAACGCAAGCATAGGAAGCGCTGGGGCAAAAATATACAAATAAGAAACCGTTACTTGTCTTGTTTCCTCCTCTGTCGCCATCAACTGCGCGAAATAAGGCAACAAGAAAATGGCCACCAAACTGGCCAACAAACCAAGCCCTACAGACAAACCTACCGCTTGCGACATATAAAGGTTAACCAGCTTCGGCTGCCTACCATGCAAGTGACGTGTTACCAGCGGCGTCAGACCGAAAGTCACACCAATCAAGAAACAACCAACCGGTAGCCATAAACTCGACGCCAAACCAACCGCCGCCAAATGCAAGGCACTGTAATGCCCAAGCATAATAGTATCGACCACACTGATCGACAGCTCCAATGTCATCGTCAGAATCATAGGAAACAACAAATGCAGAACTTCTTTTAACACTGGAAAACGCTTAACCACAGGCACCACCGACTATCCATAGAAAACACTAGAAAAACAGCCGAGCAATTTACCACTGATCCCCCAACATTGCACCGTTGGTCAGGTTTATTTCACTTCCCCACCACCCCGTAGATCGGATGAGGCGAGGAACGAGGCGCTTACCTGAAAAAGTGACATTCCAACCCAAACATCACAACACCACACCCCGTAGGTCGGATGAGGCGAGGAACGAGGCGCTTACCTGAAAAAAGTGACATTTCAAACCAAAACAACACCACACCCCGTAGGTCGGATGAGACGAGGCACGAGGCGCTTACCTGAAAAAAGTGACATTTCAAACCAAAACAACACCACACCCCGTAGGTCGGATGAGACGAGGAACGAGGCGTGATCCGACATCCCCAACCAAGTCCACGAAACCACCAACCACATCCCAACACACACCAACCCGTAGGTCGGATGAGACGAGGAACGAGGCGTGATCCGACATCCCCAACCAAGTCCACGAAACCACCAACCACATCCCAACACACACCAACCCGTAGGTCGGATGAGACGAGGAACGAGGCGCTTACCTGAAAAAAGTGACATTTCAACCCAAACATCACCCACCCCCCCCGTAAATCGGATGAAACAAGGAACGAGGCGTGATCCGACATTTACCCGAAACACACAATCCAAACTTGTATTTACAACTCAATACCGAGAAAATGCCGCTCCAGCATTTATTAAACACGTCTAGGAAGACTATTTTACATGACCATCCTCACTACCCTCGGCCCCTTATTAATCGCCCTTCTCTTTGGTTACTGGGTCGACATCAAGCTATTCACACCGGCTCGAGTGGCAAAAGGATTAGAACAGCTGGTTTACCTTATTTTGGGCTTAATCGGCTTTAGCTTAGGCGCACTGGATAACTTAGCGCAGAAGTTATTTATCGCGGGTTACCAAGCCACGATTTTCTTTGTGCTGATCAGCGTATTAAGCCTAGGAGGCTTATATCTAAGCGGTCTGCGCTTTGGTGGCACTCATGCTGACAGCCTTGCGCAAGGCCCCTCAGACAGCAAAAGCCATGCTCTAATGGACGCAGCAAAAACCCTCGCTTGGGTGATCGGTGGTTTGATTGTCGGGATTTTTGCCAAAGATTGGCTAACGGGTGTAGACGAGCTGGTTACAGGCTTGCTGTATGTTCTACTGTTTTTGATCGGCTGCCAACTTCGTCAAGGCAACCATCGCCTACGTAAGCTCTTCTTGAATTCACAAGGCGTCATCATTGCGCTTGTTACCATCGTCACCACCTTACTGGCTGGTTGGATTGGCAGTGTTGTATTAGGACTAAGCTGGAACCAAGGCCTAGCCGTCGTCTCAGGCTTCGGCTGGTACAGTTTGTCAGGCATTCTTATCACAGGCCTAGGCGATCCTGTGCTTGGCACCACCGCTTTCTTGCTTGACCTTGGTCGCGAGATCTTGGCGCTCATGCTGATACCATTCTTAGCGAGGCTCAACAGCCACATGTCTGTTGGCTATTCTGGCGCCACGGCCATGGACTTTACCTTGCCCATGCTGGGCAAATTTCACGGTGCGCAAATCATCCCAGTCTGCATCGCCAGCGGTTTTATTATGAGCATTCTAGTGCCCATTTTGATCCCATTGTTCATGAGAGTTTAGAACAACACCCACCACCCCGTAGGTCGGATGAGACGAGGAACGAGGCGTGATCCGACATTCCCAACCAAGTCCACGAAACCACCAACCACATCCCAACACACACCAACCCGTAGGTCGGATGAGACGAGGCACGAGGCGTGATCCGACATCCCCAACCAAGTCCACGAAACCACCAACCACATCCCATCACCCACCACCTCGTAGCTCGGATGAGACGAGGAACGAGGCGCTTACCTGAAAAAAAGTGACATTCCAACAACCCCAACGGCAGATCACACTCGTACCTCGTTCATCTGCCCTACGAAAAATGTCAATAAACCGTAAAGACAGCCAGACAAAAAAAGCGTCTTTCGCAAACACCGTCATGCTTTTGTAAAAGCGATTGTCTGACCAAAGAATAGCGGATTAATCTCTCAACACGTCTTGTGCTTTGTGGAACCGTTCTCGAAATAAAAGAGAGATCTATTGGAACTAAAGCAAAGTGTGCAGGTGAAGGGGTCACTTTGGTAACTAACGTACTAGCATATAAATTGGCATAAAACAGCCTACCTTATGTTAAACACTTATGTTACAAAAGGTCAGCGGATCTGATTTTGCAAAGCACAAGGCGTATACCATTGTTCCTGCTTTGTTAACGCCCCATAAATGCTTTATTAAATACTGTATGCGAATCGAACTCCGTCTTACGCTTCACATCACCCGGTGATAAATTAATAAATAATGGAACACTTTCTTATGAAAAAAACACTTATTGCGGCGCTGGTTATGTCCTCTGTTTCTTTTGCGTACGCAGACGACAGTGCAATTAAACTAGATTCGAAAGAACAGCGCCTTGGCTACAGCATTGGCACCATGTTTGGCACACGCATGTCACAAGATTTCTCTGAACTAGACATGAAAACTTTCATGGCGGGTTTCCAAGATGCATTTGCTGGCAAAGAAGGCAAAATGAGCATGGAAGAAGTTACTCAAACCATCCAAGCTTATCAGCAAGAGCAAATGGAAAAAGCGCAACTTGAGCAAGAAAAAGCCGCTGAAGAAGCCAAAGCCGCTTCCGCTGCATGGTTAAAAGAGAAAGAAGCAGAAGATGGCGTGAAAAAAACCGAATCGGGTTTGCTTTACAAAGTTATCACCGAAGGTAAAGGCGATAAGCCAAGCGCAACAGACACAGTGGAAGTGGATTACGAAGGTAGCCTAGCAGACGGCACCGTATTCGATAGCTCATACAAACGTGGCGAGTCCATTACTTTCCCATTGAATGGCGTTATCCCTGGCTGGACAGAAGGTCTCCAGCTTATGCCTGTTGGCTCTAAATACGAGCTATACATCCCAGCGGATCTTGCTTACGGCCCTGGCGGCACAGGCCCAATTCCACCAAATGCCGCGCTTAAATTTGTTGTAGAACTACACAACATAGAAAAAGCGGAAGAAACAAAAGAAGCGAAATAAGCTTTTTTAAAAAATAGCCAAACACTTAAAACAATGGCCATCACTTGATGGCCATTTTTATGGAACATTACCCTTCTTGGTGAATTAATGCCTTTTTGAAATACGCTTTCATTTCGACAATTCTTTTCGTTCAGCCCAACGAACCGCAGCCCAAAAATACACTATCGAAAAGACGTACATCATCACACCAATATTGTGACTAAACATCACCTGCGATAGACCAAAATCCATATAACACATAGGGACCAAAGCCCCTGCCATAGCAAAGGACCGAATATTCCAATTGTCAGGGTACTGACGCATTTTCTTAAGAAAGAGCCGTAGAGGAATCAAATACACAGCTATGAGAAATGCAAAACCAATAATACCAGTTAAACCCAATGCATTAATAAATTCATTATGTGCATGACTATGAGTTAATACTTTTTCAGATACTGTCCCTTCACCAATAAGACGTTCCTTTACTGCGACGCTACCGTATTCGCCAACCCCGACTAAAGGAGACTCTTCAAACATAATCAAGGCCGCTTTCCACATTTCGAACCTAAGTCCAACAGAGGAATCTTTATCAACCCCCTTATCATACCTAACAACATCGTTAATCGCCTGACCAATTCGATCTTTTATTCCCGTCTGAGGAACAACTACTGCCGCAGTGACTAAGAGCATAGACGTGATACAAACACCCCACACAAGCTTTTTCCCTAATAAAAAACGACTTTGCCACAGCAGGAAAAAACCAATCAGAGGAAGAGCAACCCAGCCACCACGAGAAGCAGACAAGACTGAAGCTCCAATACCACACAAACCACCCAGAACAGCCAACATCATCCATATACGACGTTTATTAGCGTAAAAATAGGTTGCAGACACAAAGCTCATCAATCCAAGCAACATCCCTGTATTACCGAACATTATAGGATGTTCACTACCATGAGCGCGGCCATAACCAAGCACCTTTCGCTCATAAACGGCCAAAGAAAATGCTCCAATAGCCCCAATAATGGTTCCAAACCAAAGCCATTTTTCTCGCCCTGCCGATTTCAGCAATAACAACAGCACTGGAAGGACTAAAATAAATCGAGAGGGTCTATCAAGCTCCCGAGTATGCCATCCGTCTAGATACACAAAACCAAACATAGCGACAGCATAGAACGCAAATCCAAAAAAAAGTAACTTGTCGTCTTTGTTCAACACAGACCATTTAGGCTTTAGCAAAAAAATAAGTGACAAAAGAAAAATAAAAGTCGTACCAATGTTGTAGCCGTTAGGCACAGTAATCGATAACGCGAAAGTCAGAGCAGCGAAAAACCACGCTAAAGCACTCAAAACAGTGTTCAACATACAAAAAAAAATCCTTTATTAGGTCTCATGACTGGCAGATATACCAAGCATACCGTTAAAATGCACAACGCTCAGATTAACGAGCGACTATTCAATTAATTTTTATCCGTTTACTGCTATCATACAGCGGATATAAGTCATTGATTATACCTAATATACGAGATGAGAAAGAAGTGAAAAAAGGACTAACATTAAAAGAACACAGTGCATCTGTCGGTATAAGCCACAGAGTTCTCGATATTTTATGCTTATTCGCTACTGGTTTACTTAGTTACTGGTTACGCTTTTCACACCTAGATCTAAACATCGCCTATAAGAATGTTTTGTTATTAGGTGTCATTATTGGCGCGACGCTATTATCCATATTTGGAGGCTACCGCGCATGGCGAGGCTCTTCTTTCACCAGCGAAATACAATGCGTTGTCAGCGCCACTTTTGGCACTTTTTTATTGCTTGTACTAAGCGCCTTCGCGACACAAACATCCGAACTTTATTCTCGGATCTGGGTGGCTACCTGGCTGGCATCTTCAACATTTTTTATCATTGGTTATCGGCTTGTGTTAAGACAAACTCTTGGCGCACTAAGAGCAAAAGGCTATAACATACGCCGAGTGCTCATTATAGGGAATGGTGAACTAGGCCAAAATGTTGCCCATAAACTGATTCAGAATCCATCTATGGGGTTGGTAGTTAAAGGCTTTATTACAGATCAAACCTCAGCAAACAATGAAACTTCTGTAGAAGGTATTCCAATTCTTGGGGGGTTAAAAGATATAGACCAACTAGTCCGTGACTTACATATAGATCAGGTATGGATAGCTCTTCCCATGAGCGAAGCGGAACAAATGGAGCAAGTACAAACAACGCTAGCGACCAGCGCTGTCACTATACGCATGGTACCAGACATTTTTGGTTTTCAGCTACTAAACCACTCAATGACAGAAGTGGCTGGTTTACCCGTCATCAATTTGTCCACGTCGCACATGCTAGAAGGTAAAAACCGCTTTTTGAAATCGTTAGAAGACAAGCTTTTATCCGGCATCATTTTACTCTGCATTAGCCCAATCATGATTGCCCTAGCCATAGGCGTAAAACTGTCTTCTTCAGGACCTGTTTTCTATCGACAAGAGCGTGTAAGCTGGAATGGTCGATCATTCAACATGCTAAAATTTCGCTCTATGTCCGTAGACAGTGAAAAGGACGGCGTAAAATGGGGTGGAGCAACAAGCATGTCTGTCACCAAGTTTGGCGCCTTTATTCGCAAAACCAGTTTAGACGAACTGCCACAGTTTATAAATGTTCTGAAAGGCGACATGTCTATCGTTGGACCACGCCCAGAAAGAACCGTCTTTGTCGATCAGTTTAAGCATGAAATCCCCGGCTACATGCAAAAGCATATGGTGAAAGCTGGCATTACAGGCTGGGCGCAAATTAATGGCTGGCGTGGCGACACAGACCTTAAAAAACGTATTGAATGCGATCTATACTATATAGAACATTGGTCGATTTGGTTTGACCTTAGAATTATCTTTTTGACATTCTGGAAAGGCTTCATACATAAAAACGCCGCATAAAGCGGCGTTCGTTCTCTTACTACACTCTGTTCCAATAGCTTTTATACATTGACAACTTTCTAGATAACCCTACGCCAAACTGAGAATGTTTTTTTCCAAGTTTATAACCAATAAACTTAGCCATTGATGCAAAAGTAGACGAAATAAGCCAAGTGTATTTTTTGCTTTTACAGACATATCTCAGCTGATCTAAAGCAAATTTCACACCCTCTCCCTCGACCGAGCCTAACTCATCAATCATCCAAGACTGTGTAGAGTGGAAAACACCAATATCAAAATAGCGTTGGAACTCTTGAACAACAGAGTAGTTATGAGAATGTCGTACTTTTGCCCCAGAGACATAAGCGACTTTTTTATTAGCAACCAAGGCTTTTGCCGCTACATAGGCATCTTCACCCAAGATTAGATGCTCTGGAAAACCACCAATCGAACGTAAGAAATCTACACGATACGCAGCAAAAGAGTTAGACAAAAAAGCCTTCCTAAACCCAGCAGGGAAATCTTCCTTTAAACTGGTTACGTAACTATCGGATTTATAACTGTTATACCTAGCGTGTTGCGCAAGAGGATTAGCATCTAAGTGCGGCAACTGACGACCATAGGCACAAACCACCTCCGGATCCTTATCAAAAATTGAGACTAAATTCGAAAGCGCTTTCTCGTCTTCTAAAAGAGCATCCTGAGTCAAAAATACAACAAGCTCAGTTTCAATGTCAGCCAATGCATAAGACCTTGTGCCACCATGATCAAAATCTTTTTGCTCAATTTGCTCAATTTCAAAATTAAACTCTTGAGCCGTTGCTTGAGTATCGTCCTTAGAAGATGAATCAATTACCTTAACTCTGAATGGCATCAGAGCTTGACCGGCTAAGCGCCTAGCTGACTCTTTCCACAACTCACCGCCATTATAGGTAGGAATAACAACAGTGAAGTTCATCATTTTAACTTACTCAAAACGAGAGCAAGGCTAGTACTCCACGAAGATGCCTGTATACCAAAAGAAGCAAGCGCTTGCGTCGACATTACCGAATACTCAGGTCGCTTAGCCGGGGTAGGATATTGGTCGGAGCTAATCGCTTTAAGCTGTGGGCGTTTAGCGATAACACCAAGCGACTCTGCTTTCGCAAAAATAGCACGAGCAAAACCATGCCAGCTGGTCGGTGTATCACCACAATAATGGTATGTCCCCCAAGCTATGAGCTTGCCCTGCTTATGCTGTTCACAAATGTGCAATATCGCCTTAGCTAAATCGCCAGCATACGTTGGGCAGCCGTATTGATCGGCCACCACACTCAGCGCATCACGCTCTTTTGCCAAACGCACCATGGTCTTAACAAAATTATTGCCGTATTCGCTAAATACCCAAGCCGTGCGTAAAATAATATGTTTATCACATGCCGCCGACACTGCGCGTTCGCCAGCGAGCTTAGAGGCGCCATAAACACCTTTCGGGTTAGTTTGGTCAGTGGGTAGATACGGTTCAACGGCTTCACCATCAAAAACATAATCGGTGGAAACATGAATAAAAGGAATACCTAAAATACCCGCTTGTTTCGCCAAAAGTTCTGGGCCAGTAGCATTCACTAGGTAGGCATTTTCGGAATCGGTTTCCGCCTTGTCCACCGCCGTATAAGCGGCAGCATTTACAATGATATCAGGCTTCACTTGCTCAACAACTGCCGCCACAAGATCAGCATCCGCAATATTCAGCTCGGCAGAACCATAAGCAAACAATTCATGATTTGTGCCCTTTAAGGCATCTTGAAAACAACGACCAAGCTGGCCATTCTTACCCGTGAGTAAAATACGCATTTAAATCAACTCACCTAATGTCAGGCCGTTTTGATCTTTTGCCGACAAAATCGGTTCAATGCCTTCAGGCCATTCTATACCAACGGTCGGATCATTCCACATCAGACAACCTTCATCGGTCGGGTCATAGTAATCTGTGCACTTATACTCAAAATCAGCCACATCCGATAACACAACAAAGCCATGGGCTAAGCCTGGCGGCACCCAAAACTGACGTTTATTTTCTTCTGATAAAATAACCCCAGCCCACAAACCATAAGTAGGCGAATCTTTACGGATATCAACCGCCACATCAAAGACTTCGCCACGCACAACACGAACTAACTTGCCTTGCGGATTCGTTTTTTGGAAATGCAAACCGCGTAAAACGTTTTTCCCTGACCTGGAGTGGTTATCTTGAACAAATGGCAAATCAATACCAGCCAGTTCTTTATAGCGCTCGGCCTGAAACGTCTCTAAAAAAAAGCCTCGTTCATCACCAAACACCTTAGGTTCAATAATCACCACACCGTCAATAATGGTTTTAATAACATTCATCACTATTACCTTCTTTTAATGGTCTTTTATTGATAACCATCAGCGACTTTAAGCAAATATTGGCCATAACCTGTTTTTTTCAATGATTCACCAGAAGCTCGCAATTGATCTGAACTAATCCACTGCTGGCGATAAGCAATCTCTTCTAAACAAGCGACCTTCAGACCTTGACGATGCTCAACAGTCTGTACGAACTGTCCCGCTTCTAACAGGGAATCATGAGTCCCCGTATCTAGCCAAGCAAAGCCACGCCCAAGTAAGGAAACATGCAAATCACCACGGTTAAGATAGGCAAGGTTCACATCAGTAATCTCTAACTCACCACGTACTGAAGGCTTAATTTGTTTAGCTATTTCAACCACATCGTTATCGTAAAAATACAGCCCCGTCACCGCATAAGAAGATTTAGGGTTAGTGGGTTTTTCCTCGATACTAATGGCCTTTCCTGCATCATCAAAGGCCACAACCCCAAAGCGCTCAGGATCAGAAACGTGATAACCAAATACCGTTGCGCCTTTATCAAGAGACGAGGCTTGCTTTAACTTTTCAGAAAAATGCTGACCAAAGAAAATATTGTCACCTAATACCAGCGCGACATTGTCATCACCAATAAAGTCTTCACCTATCAAAAATGCTTGCGCTAATCCATCAGGCGTTGGCTGTACCGCATAGGTCAGCTCAACACCGAACTGACTACCGTCGCCCAATAAATGCTGAAAGCTCGTCTGATCTTCCGGTGTCGTAATAATCAACACTTCGTTGATCCCTGCCAACATCAAGACAGACAAAGGATAATAAATCATCGGCTTATCATAGATGGGCATCAACTGCTTCGATGTTGCTAAAGTTAACGGATGCAAACGAGTACCACTGCCTCCGGCAAGAATAATCCCTTTACGTTTTGTCATAACCCTGCCCTTACGCGTTTTCACCAATACGATGTAATTGATAGTCACCACTTAACACGCGCTGCCACCAATCTTGATTGTCTAAGTACCATTGTACAGTCTTACGCATACCTGTCTCAAAGGTTTCCTCAGGCTTCCAACCTAGATCATTGGCAATTTTGCTAGCATCAATCGCATAACGAACATCATGGCCAGGGCGGTCTTTTACATAAGTGATCAAATCTTGATAAGCAATAACGCCATTTGGTTTGGTTGGAACAAGCTCTTCCAATAAAGCACAGATCGTTTTCACCACATCGATATTACGTTTCTCATTGTGGCCGCCAATGTTATAGGTTTCACCTACTTTTCCTTCTGTCGCAACTTTCACCAAAGCGCGAGCATGGTCTTCTACATACAGCCAATCACGAATTTGCGAACCATCACCGTACACAGGCAAGGCTTTACCAGACAAGGCATTCAAGATCACATGAGGAATTAATTTTTCGGGGAAATGGTAAGGCCCATAATTGTTAGAGCAATTCGTTACAATGGTAGGCAAACCGTAAGTACGTAACCAAGCACGAACTAAATGGTCCGAGCTGGCCTTGCTTGCAGAATAAGGCGAACTAGGCGCATAAGGCGTGGTTTCGGTAAACATAGGCAACTCACCCTCCACCTCATCTGGATGCGGCAAATCCCCATATACCTCGTCAGTCGAAATATGATGAAAGCGAAACGCGGCTTTTTTATCGTCCGTTAACCCCATCCAATACTTACGGCTCGCTTCCAGCAAGGTATAAGTACCAACCACATTCGTTTGAATGAAATCACCAGGCCCATCAATAGAACGGTCTACATGGCTTTCAGCCGCCAAATGCATTACTACATCTGGCTGATGAGTTTGGAATACTCTATCCAACTCAATGGCGTCACAAATATCCACTCGTTCAAAAGCATACCTATCATTCTGCAATGACTCAGGAATGGATTCTAAATTTCCTGCATACGTCAGCTTATCCAGATTAACAACAAGATACTGAGTACTGCTCAGTAAATAACGAACGACGGCACTACCAATAAAACCGGCACCACCGGTGACTAAAATTTTCATACAATATCTCTATAAATAAGTTAAGGTTTAGGGCCAAGTCGGCCTATCAAACCATGCCACAATGCTAAAGTATTAACTTTTAAATGTTGCCACTTCATAGAAGGAGCTAAAATTGGATAAGCAACACTGGTAGCAAAGGTAAGTAATAGGTAATGCAGTCGAGCACCCAAGGGAAGCTGTTTATCATACAAACATAAATACAAGCCATTACGTATAATAAAATAGTGCCTAAAAGGACTGCGAATAGAAATTTGTTTATTCGCGACTTTTACCATTAAATCACCAAGATTATGCTCTATCATCACATCACCAGTACCATAAACTTGATAGCCTTTAGCATTAGCTCGCCAGCACCACTCCAAATCAACCCAATCAATAAATAAATCTTCACGTTTTGGACCGATGGCCTGAAACGCTTTTTTTGAAAAAATCATTCCCGATGCAATTAAATGAGCTACCTTGTTTAGCCCTTTTTCAGGTTGAAATCGCTTCCCCCACGGGGAAAACCTTACAAAAGCCTCTATACGTTTCCGGTTTATCTCAAAAAAACTTGGGCCAATTGCCCCAATATTAAGCCCGTCCTCCTCGGCGGAAGAGAAAACCTTCATCATTTCAAACGCAAAATTAGGTGGGTATAAAGTATCCTGATCACTTAACCATATATAATCAGCACCGGCATCAAAGGCGTTTTTAATTCCTAAATTCTGAGCTTTAGCAATACCAACATTCGCTCCTAAACTAAGCAAATCCACAGAGGTGGGCAAAAACTCAATAATTTCAGAAATATTCTCAGAACCATTGTCAACAACTACAACTGACACTTCGTTCTCTAATATCCCAAGTAATACTTTTTTAAAATACTCCATATTGGGATTAAAACTAACAACAACACAAAAAAGCCGACTCATAAAAAAACATCCCAACTGTCAGGCCACATGATAAGACCTGCGTGCAATACATAATAATAAAAATAACCAGCGAGGCCAATACCGATTAAAACATTAGCTATAACAGGCTTTTTAGTCACTTCTAAGCAAAACCGGTAATAGAGAGGAAATACAAAAACTAAGCCAAATCTAAAGATTTCACTAACTCTATTTTGTAGACTTTCAGCACCTGCGAATACAGCCAAAAAAACCAGAGATACAAATACACAATTAAAACAAATCACCTCAAAAGAGGTTAAGTCATCTTTAAATCGAAAAAAAACTATAACGGATGCAATGTATAAAAAAACAAATTGGACTGAATAAGGAGCAGATGTTTCATTATATACTAAGGCATATGACCTCAGCTGATTAAAGCCAATCCAATCTGAATCTATATGCACTACCAACATTTTAATGACAGAAATACCACTAAAACCTAACCACCAAAGTAAGATCAAACAAGGCCAGGTCAGTATAAGGCAATACGTTATTTTTTTATCACGAAAAGCAAATATCAAAATAAACAGGGCAAGAGAATAATGAAATAAAAATGCAGCAGAGGCAATCATAAATAGGGCAAGAAAACTCCGACCTTTACTAAAAAAGAATGCCCCAAAGAAAGCAATAGCAATGGCTAGAGATACACGAATACCAGTTCCATCCTGTAACACGAAAAAATACGCTACATACAACAATACCGACAAATAAAAATCTCGACTGCCCTTATGTATCAGCTTTAACTTTAAAGATACAGAGCATAAAGCAATTACGGCAAACCATATAATACTTGGCCAACCATTAAAAACCTTTGCCAGAGCCAAGAAAAAAAATTCATAGTCTCTAATTTCTAGCCAAATTTTCGACCAACCTGTCGCACTATATTTTTTGAATATTTCCTGGTAAGCCAATGAATCCAACGATAAATATGCGGATAAAACAGTGGCAAGAAAAACCAAAAAAACAAAAATTAAAATTGGCATTAGAGAAATGTATTCTTTTATTCTAAGCATGTTCACTTCCATATAAGACCTTTTCATCACAAACAAAACAAAAACTACCCTCTAACATAAAAAAGTTCCCGATAAGCTACACAGAAAAAAGCTAACACAATAAAGATCTCAGTAATCAATAAGGCTATCGTCGTACCTTGATAAGAAAAGAAGTAGGTCAAACTAACACATAACACTAAACTTAAAACTGCAGAAACAAGCAGAACATAGAAAAAAGTTTTTTGCCGTCCAGTGTTTAGAAGAACCTGAGTCCCAAAAATATTATTCAGAAAAATTAATAAAGGAATAATCAACATCACTTTTAAAACCCATGCACTGGCTTGCATCTTATCCCCATACAAAAGATCAATAAGCTCATCGGATAATAAGTAGACTGCACCTAAAATAGCGAGGTATAAGGCTCCACCTAGATAGGCAATTTTTTTTAATTTCGCGATTGCACCAGCTTTATCCGTCACCATCTTCTTTGCTATCAAAGGAAACAAGGCATTAGTGATAGGGGTTTGCGCAAGAGCTAGGGCACGCATAATTTTTTCTGCTGCCACATAATAGCCTACCGCTACTGGACCTGATATAACCCCTAATATAACAATATTACTCGAGCTGAATAGAGTAACTTTCATCTGAGATAAAAAAACGAACCACCCTTCAGCCAAACATTGTCGAACTTCCACAAAGGATGGCCACGTGAATGACACCTTGTATTTGACATGAATTAAATAAAGCGCAAACAATACCGATAAGAAAAATCCCAAAGCGGTCAAAAGAGGTACCCAAAGATAATCTTCTGGACCAGAGATGAAGATAAAAATGCCAGCTGTTAGAACCACCTTAGCGAAGACACTTAGATATGAGACATACTTCATGGCTTCCATGCCCTGAAAAAACCAGACAGGAAAAAAAGATTGGCAAACTACGACAAAAAATGAAGCAAGATATAAAGGCCAATACTCAAAAAAAGAGGGAATCAGCAGCACCAAAGCTAAAGAACAAAAGAAACTAACGACAAGCAACGCGGATTTAATAACCATCACATTACTATAAATACAGTTTATTCTATCTAAATTTTCTCGGTGAATGGAAATATCACGAGTAGCAGTAAGATTAAATCCATAATCAGCAAGTACGACAAAGTAGTACATAAATGCGGTAACAAAAGCTAACTGACCGAATAGCTCTACTCCCAACACTCGAATCAAAAAAGGAAGCGTCAAGAGAGGCAGAAAAGTGTTAGCAGCCTGCATTAACGCTAAAAAAAAGGCATTAACCAAAAAGCTTCGATTCTCAGGGGTTATAGCAAACATTTTCATTTATCTTTCATAAAAGCAAACTTCCTAAAAAACCAATCAGGCAATATGATCGGCTTATCAAAATCCATACATAAACTTTAACTCAAAGAGAGCATAATCATAAAATATAGGCTAACGTCCATAATAATCACTAAAACGCACAATATCATCTTCACCCAAATAGCTACCCGATTGCACTTCAATCAGTTCAAGCAGAACCTTACCTGGGTTTTCTAAAGCATGAACAACACCCACTGGAATATAAGTTGACTCATTTTCAGTAAGCAAAATTTCACGATCACCCATTTGCACTTTCGCCGTACCAGATACCACCACCCAATGCTCGGCACGATGATGCATTTGCACACTTAACTTCTCACCTAGCTTTGATGCATTGAACAATACGTTTTTCAGATCGAATAAAGCAATTACATAACATATCCCAACAAAACATTATTGAAAGCGTCTTTATCAGAGCAAGTGTACAAGGCAATCGCTGACACCGTATTACGTCCGTTAGGCTCTAGCAGAATGGTGGATTTTTTAACACCAATTGAATGCAGCTGCTGAGCAATCAAAAAACGATGATCTTCGTTACAAACCACAATCGGGGCCGCCACATCCAAGGCCAACGTGCGCAGCATAGTCTGCTGTAAAAGACTGTATTCTTTATCCGTCAAAGGCAGACATTGCTTTGGAAAATGCTCACGCGATAAAGGCCAAAGACGGCTACCCACACCACCCGACAAAATTACAGGAACAATCTTCACAAAAAAACATCGCCAATAGCAAACTAATCCCGACATTCTAGCAAAAGTAGGAAATAAGAAATATAAGAATGGATTAAAGAAGGACAAATAAAGGAGAATAAACATTTGTCGGTCGGTAAAAACACCGACCGACAAAAAACATTACGAATCAAATCCATTCGGATTATTCGATTGCCAACGCCAAGAGTCCTCACACATACGAGCTAAGTCATACTCTGACTGCCAACCCAAAAACATTTTCGCGAACTCAGGATCAGCATAACAAGTTGCAATATCACCCGGACGTCGCTCGACTACCCGATACTCAATCGGCTTGCCAGAAGCCTGCTCAAAAGCTTTGACCATCTCAAGAACAGAATAGCCATTACCAGTCCCTAGGTTCACCACAAAATGACCTGATTGACCGAGCACTTTTTCTAAGGCACACACATGCCCACGCGCCAAATCCACCACATGGATATAATCACGGACACCTGTTCCGTCCGGTGTATCATAATCATCGCCAAACACACTTAAACAAGCCAATTTACCTACAGCCACTTGACTGATATAGGGCAATAAGTTGTTAGGGATGCCTTTTGGATCTTCGCCAATCAAACCCGACTCATGAGCACCAATTGGATTAAAATAACGCAGCGTTGCAATATTCCACTCGTCATTAGACTTCGCCAAATCGGTCAACATGCCCTCTACCATCAACTTGCTCGCACCATAAGGGTTTTGTGTTGAGGTAGGGAAGTTTTCACGAATCGGTACAGATTCAGGCATACCGTAGACAGTCGCAGACGAACTAAAAATTAGATTACGTAGACCTGCTATCTCCATCGCCTTGATAAGGTTCAAGGTTCCAGCGACATTGTTTTCATAATACAAAAAAGGCTTTTGAACAGATTCACCAACCGCTTTCAGGCCAGCAAAATGAATAACCGCCGCAAAGGTATATTTCTGGAACACACTATTTAAAAAAGCGGAATCACGTATATCACCTTCCATAAACACAGGGCGTTTACCTGTAATCGTCTCAATACGATCTAACACGACCTCTTTGCTATTCGAGAGATTATCAATAATAACCGGTTCAAAACCCGCCTTAATCAACTCAATACACGTATGCGAACCAATATAGCCCGCACCGCCCGTCACCAAAACAAGCATCCTTCCCCCTAAAAATCCAACAAACTATTCAACTAAATCACCCGTAGGTCAGAAGAGTCGAGGCACGAGACGCTTACCTAAAAAAGCCAACGACAGTTGAAAATAACCTGATGAAACTACCAACCACACATCACGCATCGCTAATAGCAGTAAATAAAAAATTAAAAAATGACGCATAGTCATGCAAAGCACTTTTTAGCCGACAGTCATGAAGCGTTGGCAGCATATCGCTATATACCTTTATAACGAACTAATTCAGCTAGCTTATTTCTTAGCAAAATAAAAATTCTGCAAATATATACTCTGTTAACAACAAAAACGACCTCATCTAATGACAACTTATTTGAGATATTTTCATAAGAATACCTTTGATATAGTTATTCGCCAATGCCGTATCACAAGATTCTGCATAACACCTAAGTTCTGGCGCATTACCAGATGGCCTTAGATGCACAATATCACCATTGTTCAGCGTCATGCGAAGCCCATCCGTTTCATCAGTGGAAACAACCTCTAGCACTTCATCGTCTTGTGCAATGACAGATAACAACTCAGCTTGTTTTTCTTTGTTGATTTTTAAATCAGCAATCAACTGTCGACTTACGTCCGTAGGAATATCTTTAATCCGATCACTGGCTGTATAGCGCTCAGGAAACTCGGCCGTCAATTGGCTAATTGGGCGATCTTGTTCAAACGACATCGCCAATACAATTAAAGCAGGTAAAACCGAGTCACGCGTAGGCAACGCGTGCAGCACGTCATTATTCACACTAAAGTCAGACCCGACTAAAAAGCCACCATTTGCCTCGTAACCCACCACTCTGGCATCTGGCGTTGCTTGCAGCAGCTCTTCCATACCCGCAATTACATAAGGCGAGCCAATTCGCGTTCGTAAAACAACTCGTGGCGGATTTTGCTTTTCACCCTGCAGCTCTAACACAGTATTTACATTCACTGGCGCGGCAACATGGCTCGCTTTTAGATAATCTGCACATAACACGCCAACAATATCACCGCGCAACCACTCGCCTTTTTCATTGGCAATTAACGGACGATCTCCGTCACCATCCGTGGAGATAATGGCATCCAGTTTATACTCTTTGAACCAATCCAAACCTTTTTGCACATCCTCTTCAGACACCGCTTCCGTATCAATCGGCACAAATGTCTCGGTACGCTCTAACGAAATAACTTCGGCCCCAAAATGAGACAACAGATCTTTAATGACATCACGCGCCACACTGGAGTGTTCATACACACCAATGCGTTTACCTTGAAGCATGGTTTTAGGAAATAAAGACGCGTATCTGTGCTTGAATACGTCAATAGCGGAGGGATTCATTGCAGGAAGAGTAAACGCTGCCACTTGATCTGCAATAGCATCTGGGATTTCAACACGGCCATCTAAGATAGCCGCTTCATCGGCCTTACTAATTTCACCATCAGGGCGATAGAACTTAATGCCATTACGATCAAAAGGAATATGACTCCCTGTAATCATCACCGCAGGCATCGAGTTTTGCATCGCATAAAACGCCAGTGCAGGCGTTGGTAAGTCACCACAATAAATGACCTCAGCACCAGATGATTCAACCGCTAAAATGCATGCCTTAGCAATGTCAGGACTACTAGGGCGCAAATCGACACCAATCGCCACACGATTACTTGATGCGCAAACCGTCTGCATAAACGAGCGAACAAAGGCAAAACATAGCGCAGGCGTTAAATCACTCACTAAGCCCCGCACGCCACTCGTACCAAAAGCCACTCCTAATTCATCACTCAATTGCTTAACATGAACCATCTGTGCTGACATATTACCTACTCCGACCTAGCGCCCGTTTTTTAACGACCATACCTATCACTAAAACGCACAATGTCGTCTTCACCTAAGTAACTACCAGATTGAACCTCTACCAATTCTAGAGGAATCTTACCTGGGTTTTCTAAAGCATGAACAACACCCACAGGAATGTAAGTTGACTCATTTTCTGTCAGCAAAATCTCACGATCACCGTTTTGTACTTTTGCCGTACCAGATACTACCACCCAATGTTCAGCACGATGATGATGCATCTGTACACTCAGCTTCTCACCTGGCTTAACCATAATGCGTTTCACCTGATGACGATCCCCAAGATCTACTGTTTGGTAAGTGCCCCAAGGACGATGTACCGTCGTATGATACATGTGTTCTTCACGGCCTTCGGTCTGAATGCGCTTCACAATTTTCTTCACGTCTTGGGCATTGTTCTTGTCCATAACGAGAATGGCATCGGCCGTTTCAACAATAACAAGGTTCTGAACCCCCACCGCCGCAATCAAACGAGATTCCGAACGGATAAAGCAATTAGACGAACCTTCAGACATAACATCCCCTAACAGGACATTATTATCCGCGTCTTTATCAGAGTAATCATACAAAGCATCCCATGCCCCAATGTCACTCCAATCCCCCACATAAGGTACCACTTTCGCTTTCTTGGTAGGCTCCATCACAGCGAAGTCGATAGACTCTTCGGGACACTGAACAAACAACTCAGCATCGATACGGATAAAATCCATATCTTCTGAGCGCTGTTGATAAGCACGGTTAACGGCTTGGAAAATATCATCACGGTGAACAGACAACTCATCCAGGAAGGCTTTCGCGCGGAACAAAAACATGCCGCTGTTCCAGAGGTAGTCGCCTGAGTCCAAGTAAGCTTGAGCTTTTTCTAAATTAGGTTTTTCCACAAACTCAGCAACGGCAAAATTGTCACCAGAGCGGATGTAGCCATAACCAGTTTCAGGGCGTGTCGGTTGAACACCAAAGGTCACCAAACCATCTTCTTTAGCCAATTCCACCGCTTGTTTTATCGTATTTTCAAAAGCCACAATATCACGGATAACATGGTCAGCAGGCAATACTAACATTACGGCGTCATCGCCTTGGCTTCGTATAGACTCAAGCGCCGCCAAGGCTATAGCAGGTGCCGTATTACGACCTTTTGGCTCCAATACAATACTCGATTTTTCTACGCCAAGAGCTTGTAACTGCTGAGCAATCAAGAAACGATGATCTTCGTTACAAACCACAATCGGGTCGGCCACATCCAACGCCAAAGTACGTTGCATGGTCTGTTGAAGAAGACTGTAAGCCTTATCTGTCAGCGGCAGGCATTGCTTTGGAAAATGCTCACGCGATAAAGGCCACAGACGACTGCCCACACCACCAGACAAAATAACAGGAATAATTTTCAAAACAGATCCTTCGTATATGACAAAATAATTCGGCTAGTCTAACAAAACTAAGGGATAAGAAATATAAGAATGGACCACAGAAAAACAAAAACTATAGGTTAGCCTTTTAGGCCGACAAAAATATGATAAAACCATGCTATTCTAACGACAACCATCAGGAAGATGGTATTCAACACAACAAGGAGACAAGTATGTCGACGTTATTTTTTCATTTCGATGGCACGGACAATAGCCCAAATGACGCCTTCACACCAGCACACAGCGTATCTAGCATCACCAATGTACTAAAATCCCATTTGTTACTTGGTGGCCAGTTACAACCTCATACAAACAGTGCGCCAACTCATTCGCCTCATCGCAGTTTTTACTATGCAGGCATTGGAACCTATGGCAGTTGGTTAGAGCAAAAACTCAATGCAGCCTTTGCCATCGAATCCGGTCACGTTGCCAATATTTTAAATCGCGCCATAAACGACTTCAAAACACATTACACGCCATCCATTCGCCACATTGTCTTAATCGGCTTTAGCCGAGGCGCAGCACTCGCAAGACGCTTTGCCGCACTTATCACACCACTAATCGAACGCCCTATTATCATAGAAGCCGTTATCGATACCGTGGCTTCCGTCGGAATGCCTAACCTAGATAAAGCACAACGCCCCAGCACAGAAGTGGTATTCGAACATGGAAACACACTGCCAGAAGGAGTTCACCGAGCCTTACATTTTGTTGCACTAGATGAACAACGCCTCGCCTTTCGCCCTACATTAATTAACCATGACGACAGAGCCATTGAAATTTGGCTAGCGGGTGTGCATTCGGATATTGGCGGTGGTTACCGCAAAGATGGGATAGGAGACATAGTGCTGCGCCTCTTAATAGACTGGATAGAGAAACAGACCAAACAACGCAGCTACCAAACAGCACGCCTAGCAAAGAATCAGCCACTGCACTGGCAGACATTACTCACCATAGAACCAAAGCACCTAGGCAAAATACACTACCAACATCGTCGCTTAAAAACATGGCGAGAACTCACCCTTGCACCACGACACTGCTGCGTATTGGAAAACGACCAACCCAACCGTGTCCTATCACCCAACTGGCACCCAAGCGTTGCTCAGCGTATCCGCAGCAACATTGGCTACTTTCCTATCGCACACTGCCCAACACCCGCCGTACTCTGGAAACACAAACATCCACCTCACCCATAGGTCAGATGAGCCGAGGCACGATTACAGCTCTGCTCCCTCCCTCTATCAAGGGGAGGGCTAGGGTGGGGTTAAAAATGACCTTACAACCCCTTTCGACCCAATACAACCAAAACAGTACGAATAAGGGTTTCAATTTCCAACCAAATACTCCAATGCTTTATGTAGTACAAATCGTACATGAGCTTTTGACGAGCATCTTCTGTATTCGCCCCATACGGATACAAGACTTGTGCCCAGCCCGTAATACCAGGGCTAACCAGGTGTCGTTCATTGTAATAAGGTATTTCTTCTTCAAGCTGATCTGTGAACACTTTACGCTCAGGCCTTGGACCAACAAAATGCAAATCACCTTTAATCACGTTCCAAAGCTGAGGCAATTCATCAATGCGGGTTTTACGCATGAAGGCACCAAAATCATATGCCCGAGGGTCATCCGCTTGAGCAAATTGTGCCCCTTCCTTTTCAGCATCAACATGCATGGAGCGAAATTTATAAATAACATGTTCTCGTCCAGATCGACCAACCCTTTCCTGAGAAAAAATTATGGGACCAGGCGACTCACGACGAATTTTTACTGTTGCATACAGCATCACAGGAAAGGTGATTAAACCCAATGACAGAGCCGCAATCAGGTCAAATACTCTCTTCAAAAAATAATTTAATCGATTATAAGAGCTAATTCGCTCTAAATAATCCAAATCAGTGGAGTCATAGGGAATGAAGCATTTACGGAGAAAAGTCTCCATGAAGCGATTTAAAGAGATTAGCCTGACACCTTTCAAATCAAGGTTGGTCAACTCCTGGATAAGTTTGTTGCCTGCCGTTTTGGATAAATTCATTAACAGATAGTCAGCAGAAAAAACGGCTACCTGCTCTTTCAACTCGGTTGGTTCTATAGAATCCAACATGATTAAATTAATTTTCTGTCTCTCCAACCTAGCTATCTCGAAGTCAGTAAATTCGTAGCCCTTTCCCAATACAACGACGGTCGTAGAGTTTTTGTCAACAGTACGATTGATTGCAATTTTTACAAAGAATATGGCAACAGGCGTTAAGATAACCCAAACTAGTATTACGGAACGAGCAAGGCCAAGCACGGCGAGGTTCAGGTACGCAATAAACATCAACAGCAAAACATTGAAAGCCCAGGTTTTAAAAACTATCTCAATTTTTTTTGCAATAGATCTGTCAACAAAACGGCTGTACCCTCCTAACAACTGGGTAAACAACATAAACAGTAAACCCGCCATGCCGCCTAGCCATGTATAGGGTTCGCGCCATGGTTGATTGCTAAGCAAAAGATGTATAAACACCAGCATCAGAAATGGAACACATAGGTCCACAAGGCGGTATGTCCACAACGCATGCGAAGATTGGTAACGAGGAATGTCTTTTTCTGTCACAAGGAACCTACTTTAAATCCATTAAATTAAGCGACAATGCAGTAAAGGTGATATTAACATCAAAGTAACATGGCAGACATTCGAAAATTCAAAGCCCAAGCATATGTTTTTCCTCTGACTATCTCCCTAAGCTTTAGATTGTCTCCAACTGTTCTAACGAGCAAACCTTTTTCTGACGATTGTCTAATAAGCTGTTGGTGTACACTATGTGGCCACAAAACAAAATTCAGCTTGCATTGACAAAGTATTTGTATATTGAAATATTGCCTTTCAACACTTTAAGTAAACTAGTACGGTCTTAAGCATTTAGTTCTCTATATTATATATGTACAAAAGCTACACCAGATGATTTAAAGATAAAAATCACCTTAGTAAACCTAATATTCTTGCCAATCTTGGATATCTAGTCCTGAATAAGCCACGGACTGCATAATGACTAAAATAATAACTAGCCTTGATAAATCCAAACCCTTCTATATCACGATACAAACGCCAGTTTTCTTTAGCCATTTTTACTTTCTTTGCAGAAGTCTGATTTTGATACACACGATACCGTGCTAAAGATTCATTTAAACCATAAGCATAGCCAGTTTTTTTTAACAGCTTCAACCAAGTCGCAAAGTCTTCACGCTTGGTGCTCGTGGGCATATAAACCTTGCTAAAATAATCCGTATCGTACATAGCTGTTAGACAACCAATCGAACAGGTCTTCAATAGATCAGAATAGGAGACCTTATCCGGCACACCAACATGTCCAAAAAATTGTCCGTTTTCATCAATCTTGTCGTACGCAGCATAACAAAATGGATATTCATTAGCTTTCATAAACGACACCTGCTTTTCAAGCTTATCTGGCATCCATAGATCATCAGAGTCTAAAAAAGCAATATACCTTCCGCTTGCAACTTTAATGGCAGTATTACGGGCAATAGCAGCACCAGAATTCTCGGAAAGCTGAATTAGCTTTATTCGCCCGTCTTTATTGATAAAGGATTGAATAACCGAAACTGAGGTATCATTTGAAAAATCATCTACTACAATCATTTCCCAATCTGTATAACTTTGGTTTAACACAGAAATTATAGTTTCAGATATAAAATGGGCAGAGTTATAAGATGGAGTAATTATAGACACTAATGACACAAAACCCACCTCTTAATCAGCTTAAAAATTTTGAATATAGTAGCAGCAAGCCTAGTCATAATAAAAACTTTATTGTAGTCGCGACTGAGAAGCAATTTAAAATAATTTAAAAAAAGATATAGAAGTTCTTTTAAGTCTTTTCTTAAATTGTATTTTGATCGAGTTACAGATCCAGCCCTCTCATATACAAAGTAATAAGATTCCATTTCAACCTTTCGAACAGCTAGAATATTTTTTGACAAGAGAGCCATAAATAGTGAATCCTCACCTTTAAGAACCTTTGTATCAAAAAAAATTTCGTCCACCATACTCCTACTCAACATTTTCGCTACAGGAGAAGAATAAAACTTTCTAGATTTGAACTTTGAAAACTCAATCTCTGATATCGCATCAAAACATTTACTAATGTAATTTTTACCTAAAAAAGCACCATTACTGTCAAAATTTCTGATATCAGAAACTCCCATAACTTTATCGTTAGTAACTTCAAGCAAGCTTAACAAATAGTCGTCTGATACGTAGTCATCATCATCCAAAAAAACTAGAAAAGGCTCAGTCGAGCTCTTTATCAACAAGTTCCTTGCATTAGAAACACCTGCTTGTTCAGTATAGAAAAGTTTATAATTAAAACTTGAACGCTTCAGGAGTGACAACACAAAATCTCGACTGTCAAGACCAGAGCCATTAACACAAATATATACGCAAAAATCACTATATTTTAAACTTTGTCTGTCCAACGATTTTAAGCAGTTAATTAAATAACTACCAGGTTTGTACGTTGGTATCAATACAGAAACTAAACTCATAAAAACCTAGAATAAAAAATTTTGATATGGCAAGAAAACGGAGTCAGAACCACCAGAAAAAACTGTTTTCAAATAAAAACCCCAAACTAAAAGAGAACCCAATATAAAAAATATAAGCTTAGAAAAAAAACCTCTAAAAAACCTAACGTAAAAAGCCAGCAAATAGATAGCACAAACATTAAAAAAAATAGAAAACCTTTCAGCAAAAACATAGACATCAAAGAAAACAATATATACTAAAAAACCAAAAAAATAAATATTAAAAAAAACAACAAACTCTTGATTAACCCTATCTTTATATTTTGAAAAAAAGATAATATAATAGCCAAAAGAAACAATAACTAAACGTTCTATAGAAGAAAACCCAAAAGCAGATGGTCTACCCCAAGCATCGGACTCCATATATGCGATAGCAACTCCACGCAAAGCTTCAAAAGGAAGCAATTGAATTAGAAGCCCATAAAATTTAAGTTTCATTAAAATTAGTGAAAAAAACAAAAAAAACAGATAATGAAAACGATTAAATCTATAATTTACAAAAAAATAAAGAGGCAACAAAACCAATGAGCTAATATGAAAAAAACAAGCAACAGCAATAAGAAAAAAGTATTTATATGCTTTTTTATCAACTATAAACTGGATTGCATAAAAGAAAATGCTAAGTGAAATACCTTGCCTAACAAACATAAAGTTAGTTTGAAGAAACGAATATCTCATATAAAAAAGCAATGCAAAAACTATAACAATATTATACCTACGCAACCCTGCAACTAATATAAAAACTGAGATAAATGATGAAAGAAGAAAAACATATCCCACATCTAACCCAGCAAGTTTGACAAAATAATTTATTAAAGTGTAACCAAACTCAAATTTCTGATCAAATAAATCTGAATAACTGTTTACTCTAAGGCGCTCAAAAAATAAAGTATAGTTCCCCCAATCGTTCCCTGTTTGATATCTTGCCCCCGAAAACAAGACAAGTGTTAAAATCACAAGTAAACTTAAAAATAATAATAAAAAACGATTTACCTTAACAAGACTGAAAAATGCTGCAAGATTAACAACAGAAAGCACGAGAGCATAAATCATATCACTACCTTTAGTTTAGCTAGTAATCTTTGAAAAAAAGAGAACAAAAGAGCTTTAAAATTTCTAACCCTCTGATGTAATATTGAAAAAACACCTTTAAAAAAACAAGTCTTTAAAAAATGGCTTATTTTGATTTCACGCCCTTTTTTCCAAGAGTATATTAGAAAAATGATGTAACGCCCATATAGAAAAGAACGTAGGTAAGATTGATTGTATTTTTTAAAGGCACTATTAGCATTCAAAACTTCATCTATATAATCCAGAACT
Source organism: Marinomonas sp. FW-1 (assembly GCF_005222245.1). Taxonomy (NCBI): domain Bacteria; kingdom Pseudomonadati; phylum Pseudomonadota; class Gammaproteobacteria; order Oceanospirillales; family Oceanospirillaceae; genus Marinomonas; species Marinomonas sp. FW-1. The sequence continues at coordinate 3,385,782 of NZ_CP025987.1, forward strand.
GCAACTGAATCTAATTTTGTGTTCCTTAGCTCTGAATTTAAACCTAATTGAAAGTGCAATTTCAAAAAATCCTCTGATGGAGAAATCCCCAACTCCTCTAAAAGAGGCTTATAGATATTTTTCAACAAAGGAAAACGCAATGATAAGCTATCAGAATTAGTAGTGGATGAAATCCCATCCTCATTGACTCTATAATATAATAAAGGCTCCTGAATATTGAAAAACTCTGTATTATCTACTAACCTACCCCATAATTCATAGTCTTGTGAATTAAAAAAACTTTCATTATAAATGTAATCAAGTTTAATAAGCTCTGATTTACGAATCATTACTGTTGGATGAACAAAGCAAGAAGAATAGAGTAATGATATTTTTAACTCATCATGTTTCTTTTTAGGTACAAAAAGTCTAGAGTTATTTTGATCATCGTCTTTAAAATAAAAAGCAGATGAGCCACACACACCAATAGCTCGATCACCCTGTAAAACCATAATTTGTTTTTGAAACCGCTCAGGCAGAGAAATATCATCGGCATCCATTCTGGCTATGTACTGTCCTTTTGAAACGGATATAGCCTCATTTAATGAGTAAGGAAGCCCTTTATTTTCACGGCTAATTAAAACAATACGAGAGTCTTTTTTCATATAAGACTGAATAATAGAAAGACTTTGATCACTTGAGCCATCATCAACGATGATAAACTCAAAGTTTTCATACGTTTGCTTTAAAATACTCTCAATGGAATCAGCAAGATACTTTTGGCTGTTATAAACAGACATAACCACTGAAATTAAAGGTCTATCACTCATTTAAATTTAACCTTTTGCCAAGTAAATAGTCGAACTTACGTGGTTTAAATGCCTCTAGACCATTGCCAGGGATATTCGTAAGTTCTCCAAAAAAGACTTTGTCTTCAATTATATAAAGATCTACACGAATAAAATCAAAATCTTTTGACAAATTAGAAGCTATTCTCACAGCCTGATCATAAGAGGCAGGTTTTTTAATATTTACACCTTCAGGAAAACATAGCTCAAAGCCCATGTTTTCAAAATTAGCATCATACATATTGCGCTTATGAGAGGAGAATCTATCAGAGTCGACTTGCACAACCTCTACACGACCATTGAAGCAAAAGAATTTGAAGTCTGGTGGTATATTATCATCAAAGACTAATTTCTCCTCAACTATAAGTAACTTGTCTACTTTATTATAAAACCACTCCCGGCCAATAGAGGCATAGTCAGTTTTCATCCAAGTTCTAGTTAAATCCAGCACTTCATGAAAGGAATCAGTTGATTTATCAACTACTTTGACCATACCAGATCCATGATTACCTTTGATTACAAACTCATTAGGTAGCGAATCCCAAATACTTCTATCTATGCTCTTTCCTTTCCATAAAATTGGTATTAATGAGCATTCTGAGGCAAGTTCTTTCACATAATTCCTCACCCAAATTCTATCTACTACCTTCTCTCTTAGTTCATCAATTTTATAAAGCTTTATGTGATTAATTTTCTCACTAAATGTACGAGGCTTTTTGAAATTTGGTACATACTTATGGTGACGTATAAACTTAAACATGAAGTACCAGTAATCGCTTAGATTTTTACTTATCTCTTTAATTAATTTTCGCTTAACTTTGGGTATTAAAGGGCGTAATTCATGATATTTTTGTTTATATTTAAAAATGGCGTACTTAAAGCTATAGATAAGATCATTTTTAGAAGTAAGCTTTCTATTATAATCCCCAAGAATGGAGATAGAATTATCAAGCTCTCTCTTTACTTTCTTTAGTGAAATAATCTCATTTTTTTCAATATCGAATTTACAAAGCAAGCCTGTACATTGCTGATCAGATTGGAACATAAACTCCTTTTTTCCATTTAAATAAAATTCAACATCAGGAAAGAGGAAGTTCCCCAAAGAATAAAAAATATATTTCCCTTTATAAACTTCATAAGGTTGTATGATATGGGAATGATGTCCAATAATAAGATCTACACCAGCATCGATCATTCTATAAGCAAGAGACCTTTGTGTAGGGAGAGGATAAGGGATATATTCTACTCCCCAGTGCAAATTCACAATCAATTTAAAATCTTTGTGACTATTTCTTAACTCAGATATTTCACTAAATGAAATATCTTTAGGGCCTAATACTTCCTCTTCAGCATGAAGGAAAGAACCTGTTAAATCCGTCTCACGAGTAGTGTAACTGACAATAATAACTTTACTGTCACGATCAATGAAAACATGATCCAAATCATTTTTTTTACCCACGCCAGACGCATTAAAGCCAGAGGAAAGTAAAGTTTTTTTGGTCAATTCAACGCTATTATTACCATAATCATTAATGTGATTGTTAGACAGTGTTACTAAATATGGATTAAGTTTTTCTAGGATTGAAATATTACAAAGCGGTTGAGAGAGAGTAACCTTATTCTTAAGAGGGATATCACAAGATTGATCTACGAATGGAGATTCTAAATTAACAACCAGTAAAGATGAATCAATTTCTTCGCGTATATCATCAAAAAAAGAAGTGACATCAGAGTTATCTAAACCCTGAAGGATCAGATCTCCAGTAAAGGAATAAATAGTCATATTTTCACCCAGTTGTCAGGAGCAACACTTAGTTCCAAATTAGTTTTAAACCATATTTTAGGAGCAATAATAGTTTTGAGTTCATTCTGATTAAGCCATGCCCCCCACCAACTAAACGTACTGTTTGCTATAATGTTATGTTTACATTGTGAAATTAAAAGTAATTCATGTGTGTCCCTGCTAGCGGTATCAATGAATACCTTGTTATCTAGGAAACTGAACTCTTTTTTACACCACTCTAAGTCGTCTGAAAATATATAATAAACAGGATCTATGAGTTTCTTTTTGAAAAACTCTATTGACCTATAATAATAATCTAATCCAGTTATTGATAAGCTAGAATTTTTAAACATATTATTATCAACATAATCTCCACGACGGACATGCAACGAAACACTCTCTGTTCTTTTCATATCGTCAATATATTTTAGTTCAGCATCAGTAAAATTAGACTTTAATTGAAATTCATTAACTATACGACTTCTATAAGTATTGAAATACTTCTCATTTTGCCAATACCCATCTAAGTATATACCGACATCTCTATTTAAACTAATTGGCTGAAATGTGTCTTTTGTGTGTGTAGCTGTATTAACCATTAAAGAATCAGTTACATAAGTCTTAGGCCTTGAAATAGGAAACCCTAACCGCCTTCTAATTTTTTGGTATAAACCTTCTCTCCCTTTAAGTAAATTTATTATGTCATCAGATGCTAGTTCATATTCACAATTAAACTGATCTAAAGAGAAAGATCTTAGATCCTGCTTATCATAAAATGACAAATCTATATAAAGTTTACAATCATATTCTGAGGCGAGAGCTCGTGCAGTAGCGTACTGGAACATTTGATTGCCCAGACCACCAGAAATTTTTAAAACAATCACCTACTTACACCTTCAATCATTTCATTAACAATAGTATTTGCAAAATAATCTGCTCGAAACTGATCAGACTTTTCTGACTTTAAAAAACTATCAATTGAATCTAAATAACGATCAAAAGTATCTTTGCTCATTTCAGATATATAACGATATAAGCTTTCAAAGTCTTTAAAATCTCTTTTATCAATAAAGCATGTTTTAGGAACATGATCACTAATATTATTAGCGCCCCAATATATCGGCACGCATCCAGCAAAGAAGCTATCAAAAATCTTTTCAGTAATATAGCCAGGTTGATTCTTTATGTTTTCATAGCAAATTGAAAACTTATATTTTTGCATAACCGATTTTTTGGAATCAACCTTCCCTCGATAAGATGGAAATTTACTTATCTGTAAAAACTTTATTTTATTTAAAGCTCTGCCTAATAGAGAATGTCCAAATAAATATTCATTCCATTGAGTACCATACAGGTCAAACTCATCTGGATGATATTTTTCGAACCATCTAATAGCTTTTACTCTTTCAGAATATAGTTCTTCAGGGTGTTTTGAAGACTTGTTACCTGCTATTGTGCAGCATAGCTTTCTTTTATCAAAAGGATAATTGGCAATATTCTCCGGAAAAAGATAAGAGTAATTAACCTTAATGTATTTAGCTCCGTCAACTAATTGATCATTCCAGGTAAATATTTTTTTGAATTTATCATGCTCTTCACTTCGATAAATTGCCGAATCGACATGCGGACTTTCAAGAGTCAATAGAAATACTTCTTCTTGTTTATGAGTACTTATTTCTTGATTTAACCCCATATAAAGTATCATATCTGATTCATCTGGTGAGTTAAGATCACACGTAGAAAGATCATATCCTTCTTCAAGGAACCTTTCTCTCAACCTATAGTAGAAATATAAAAAATTGTCTCTGTTATGAATATTTCCCTCTATATTGAATAGAGTATTATCAAGCCCAAATTGAGTGATTAAAGAAATTTTATTCACTTTAATATGCTCTCCATTTTAACTCTATTGCGTACCCAGCTTTCACAATTAGGAGCACCATTAACATCTTTTAATTTCAAATACTTAACCGATGAGTTTATATTCATTTTGAACTTCGTCTTTTCTCTTACTCGTAAAGACCACTCAACGTCTTCAGCATCCCCCCAGAATAGTTTCTCATTCAGCGGATTATTTATAAAAAACTCTCTCTTTACACAAAAGTATGTACCCGATATATACATATATTTTGTATATTTATTATAAGGGATTAAACATGCTCCTTCGCCATTACTATTATCTGTAATAGTGGGGTGATCCCAAGCCATCCAGTCTCTATGTCGAGATCCATCCTTGTTAAGAATAATGTTCATGGCAACGTCCCAGTTTTCACCGAAGTCTCTAAACCCCTCATACCAGCCTGTTTCTAATCCCACATAGTCATGCATCATACATAACTTATCGTACTTGGCATGTTTTGCTGCTAAATTTTTTTTATGGCAGATCGCACCATGACGATAAAAGAATGGCTTTATCGATCTTGTTTTGATTGCACGCACAATAGAGTTTTTACTAAAAGAAAGTTGAAAAAAGTCCTCTTTAAATGGAATAACTTTTATTTTTTCAACATCGTCAAAATTTAAATCAGGATTGCCTACTATGACTATTTCATACGCTTCTTCTTTAAGTGCTTCTCTTATTTTATCAATAGCTTTAGATAACAACAGCTCATTACCTTTTGCTGTAACAATGCAAAAACTCCATCCAGACTTCATCAAGCCCCCTTGCTTTTAATTAATTTTTTAAATGGGATATACTGATTGGATATATAGATAAAAAATGGCAATGAAACTAAAGAAAAAGTCGAAATATAAAGGAAATTGCTATCAATTAATATCTCGAGAGCTTCCCCTAAACCTAATAAGAATAGTGTCGTTAAAACTAACTTATCAAAACTATCCTTTATCCATACAAATACATTAAATTCTAATATTTCACCAATAAGAAAAAGAGAGTAAATTACGCTCAAAAGTATTGAAACCAGGAATCCTAAAAAGAAACCAAATAGACCAAAAAATTGATAACAAATATATGATAAAACATAGAATAAGCCGACTTCGGCGATCGCTATATGTGGCATTAGCTTGAACTTTCCCGAAGCTTGAATAATAAGCCCTGTAAAACTTCCCACCAACAAAACAGCCATTATAAGAACCATCAATATAAATACACGCCTATCTATCATCAAGTTTTCACCAACCCATAAAATAATAAAGCTTGGATTTACGAACCATATAAAAAAACTAGAAAAGACTGTCAAAAAGACACCATATTTAAATACGGGTTCAAATTGCTCTCTAAGTTGCTCTAGATTATTCGATTCTAAGTATGATGAAAACCTAGGAAAAAAATTCATAACTAACTTAGAAACAAAACCTGGAACCAACCCAAGAAGCTTGTTGCTTGAGTTATATTGCGCAACTACTGTCTGCCCAGAATAGTTGCTTAACAGGACAGTAAACATTGAAGTCTTAGATACTTGAGCAATCCTTAATATTTGAAATTTTTTGACATAACTCCATCCTTCTCTAACTATTTCCCAGTCAAAAGCCGATGTCTTAAAAATAAACTTTTTATAAATTGAATAAACTTTAGTCGTTATAAAAATATTTACAATTAGAGTAGACAACAATAAAGACAAGCCCATCCACTCAAAGCTAAAATTAAAATTAAGAATCAGAACATTTAAAATTGTTGTAAAAAGTAAAATAATGAAGATACAGTAATTCATAAACATCAAGTGTTGCCGACTTCTCATAATAGCATGATTTAGCCCGAATATAACACTACATACTACAGAGCACCAAGAAAACAAAAAAAGAATCTCTACTTTACGGGAAAACTCATCACCAACATCTAAAATAGAAGCCACATGAGGAGATAAAACGATACCAATTATTAATAAAACAGCGCCCAAAGCATATTGATATATTTGAGATGAACTTAATAAAATATTAATTTTTTCTGAATAGAAACTTGAATCACTCGATAACTTCTTTGTTAAAAACATTGAAAGCCCTATATCAGCAAGTGAAAAAACTGAAACAATAGCTTGAACAGAAAAAAATATGCCTATTTCTTTAATTGAGAGATAATTTAAGTACAGAGGAAGCGCTGCAAAACCAATCAAAGTGCTTAATAAAAAAACAAAAAAATCAGAATATATACCTTTAGTAATTGATTTACTCATTGTAGTCAATCACCCCAGAGCTCCTTAATAAAGCAATAAATTCCTCATAAACTGATTCATCATAATGATATGGTAGCTTTTTATATTCTTCACTACCTTTACTAGCAGAAAGCACTTTTTCTGGAGAAACAGACAAACTAATTAGAAATGGAAAATCTTTCTTTAAGCTTTCAATTATATGAAAAATTTTTTCAGCTCTTTCAATATACTCTTTTCTTGTTTCAAGCGCAGTGGGGAAATGTATAAAAATAACCTTAACCCCAGGATAAGTCTCTTTGACTTTATTTAAAAAATTAAGATACCCATAATGCAAATCATCTAAGTCAATATTACCAAAGCATTTAATTTCATTATTCTCTAAACACTCTTTTTTAAGGTCACCATAATTGCAGTAAAATGTCGAATCAATTGATTCTATATAGAACCTTTGATCAGTTAGCTCACTGAAGCTGTCAATCATAATGTATTTAATATTATTCCGCTTAGAAAGAAATTTGTTATTTTGCATATATATTGAATTTGACAATATATCTAATCTATTAAAATATTTAATTAGTTTAAGTATATTATTTTTAGAACCAGAGCCATCTAAGATATGATCCACCCTAGATTTTGGAAAATTTATTCTCTTATATTTTTTTGAGAACCCCCTTTCAAATATCTCATTACCTAGACACGCAGTCCTAGATAAGATTATATTTTTACTGCCTATAGTGTTAAAACTCGAATTTTCTTTCCTAGCCTTGTAAAAATTCAACAGAAAGATTAAATATAATTTAAACATATAAACGTCCTCACCCTATAAATTATTTAAATAGAAAATTAAATCTTCAGGGGTACCAATTCCATGCATATTTTTAACACTTATGTTATGTATACCTATAGATTTTCCATCTTTTAAAAGATAATTATAAACAGGGCAAGTGTAAAATTCGTTATTCACTCGATCATTGTTAATAATCATATCGATTGCTCCGGCTACGAAATCTTTTCCAGAGCTAAAAAGATATATTCCAACAGTTGCAATATCAGATATAGCCTCTTTCTCTTTCACCTCAACGACCAATCCATTCTCATTAGTTTTTGCAAACGACCATTTGGGGTTCCGGTCTTGGTCTACGAAGGTAAGAATACTTCCATCAAGTTTTCTCTCTAAACAGTCATCAATAAAATCTGCTATATTAATGTCTACTATTTGGTCTGAGTTTGCTATTAATAATGGTGTTTTATTATCAATTAGTTTTCTTGCAAAGAGTACTGTGCAAGCCGTCCCCTCGGTCAACTTTTCAATTTCAACAAACTCGACATTAAAATTTTCTTTAATTTCATTGACTAAGTCTATCTCTTTCTCTAAATGCTCTTTTCTAGCAACCAAAATATATTTCGCATCAGGATAGCTTAGATTCTCTAAAACTCTAACAATCATGGGCTTTCCATTAACATCTATAAAAGGCTTTGGCTTATCATAACCTTCTTTTGCAAAGCGACTACCTAACCCCGCCATCGGTATCAAAATATTAATCATTATTATACTCTCCTAAATACTTATCCTGAGTTGCACCAGGAAACTTAACAACAGTATTAACAGTATCTTCTAATGCTTCAAAGTCTGTTGATTCACAGGGTTCAATTACGACGATGTCGCCAGCACCATACTCCACACCATTCATCAATATACGTCCTGATACCACTACAGTTATTTCAGTTGCTATTTTATGATAATGTCGATCTTCATACTCACCTTTTTTATATTTCTTTACAGCCACTTCCACTTGATCAGTATTTATTAGAGTTGGCTCAAAACTACCAATAAACCAGCCTTTAATCATATTATCTAAATGCGATGTCTTCATTTTGGCACATCCAGGTAAGCTCTTAGTTCTTTGATTTTTCCATTATTCCATTCAATGATATCAACTCCCTTGAGACAAACTTCATCAAGATTTAAACTAAACTCTATCAGTGTTGTAGCAGAGTCCATTACATAAATATTTTTGGCATTAAAGCTTAATTTAGAGCAAGATGTAAAAATATCTTCTATTGCCATGAGTGCATTCATCTTCCCCTCAACTCGCTTAACTACTGGGTCTTCTAAAACAAATTCTTCGCATAGCATCGACGATATTCTATCTATATCCTTACTATTAAAGGCGTCAATGTAATTAGCTGTCATTTCTCTTAGCATGATAAACCTCTTTCGTATTCTTCAATTTTTTGTGGTGTGTAAAAAGTGTGAAACCTCTTATTGTCTATCCGGAAAGCAAGCAAGTTCATATTCTTCAACACAAGCTCATTAAATACAGGTGCCACATAGAATTTACCCTCAACTGAGGCATCTTTTCTAATCATATCCATTGCCCCCTCAATAAAACTCTTACCTTTAGAGAAGTAATAGAAACCAGCAATCGCTTGATTACTTAAAGGTCTTTTTTCAGCTGTTTCGATAATCTTATTATTATCTATTTTCACATAAGACCAACGAGGATGAATTGACTCGAAAGTAATTACTCCCGCATCGCATTCAGAAAATTTAAGTAATATTTCATTGAAGTCTACGTCCAATAGTTGATCTGCGTTAGCAATTATTAGAGGATCTTCATTATTGATATATTCAATCCCCATAAGAACGCTACAGGCAGCCCCTTTCGTTTCTTTCTTTAACTTCACTAGCTTACATTCATTGTCCGTAAGTATATTCAAGGCAAAATCAAGATGATATTTTTTACAGTCTTCCTCATTCACTATGAAAATAAAATTAAGAGGCTGTTCGATCGATCTTATATTCTTTAAAAACAGCTCAATCATAGTGTCACCTCCGATTTCAATCAAAGGCTTAGGATAAGGGTATCGAGAATCATCAAAGAACAAGTTCGGCCCAGCTAAAGGCACAACTACATTAATCATTTATCTTTCCCTTCAACTATATCGATATGTTTCTTTATGTTGAGATAGTTAACTTCCTCTATCTCTCTAACTTCCATTACATGAGCACCACTTTCTCTTGCTGCTCTTATACCATTTTCGTTATCTTCGACTATTAGGCATTCTGAGGGCTCAAGGCCTAATTTTTGAATTGCTTTAATATATATATCTGGGTTTGGTTTTGGAAGGTCGACATCTTGCGCAGATAAATAGAAGTCTAGGTAATCAATCAATGATGCTTTTTCCATCATTATTTTAATAGTATTAGAAATAGAGTTCGAACATACCGCAATATTATAACCTTCATTTTTTAACTTTGATAAAGCAAATTCATGGTGAAATTTTGGTTTACAAAGCGCATAAACCATATCCATAGTATAGATTTGCTTCATATCATTAATGAATTTATGTAAAGAAGTTGGCAATCCCCTTTCTACACTAAGCATATTCAATTTTTCTTTTGTTGGTAGCCCATCATAAGTAACGATGTGGTCATAACGGCTAATGCTCATTCCAAATAAGCCAAGAGCTTTATTTAGTGCTTCAAAATGCCAATCTTTTGCCTCAATTAGCACCCCATCCATATCAAATAAAATTGCCTTAATTTTTTTCATTTAGTATGTCCATAGCTTTTTCAGGGTGATCCGTGCACAAGATCACATCATCTAAATTATATTTATTGCTGATTGCTTTTAGTTCTTGCCATTTGTCAAGTGGGTCTCTTCCATGTAGGTCAGGTGAAACAATACAAATTTTTTTTCCATTTTTCTTATGCTGTTCGATCGCATCCAAGCCAATCCAGTCATTGATAAACTCATCCAGCCAAACACCTGAAGACTGATCATAAAAAGAACAATCCTTTTCATACTCACTCTGCCTTGTAAAGCAAGTTAATCCATGCTCAATACTCACAATAGCATCAGGCACAGACATATCGAATAGAAAGTAATTTTCGATCCTGTGCTCTTTTAAAAGCTGTTTTAAAGGCTCTTGTAAGCCATCTGATTTGATGTTTAGAGCAAGTGGTGATGTACAGCTATTCTCATTGTAGATTTCAAATAGTCTGGCAACAGTCATTTCATTGCCTTTCGGCATATCATGACTAATAACTAATTCTCCTAAACAGTCTCTAATATCTGTCTCAGTACCGAACCCCAATCGAAAAGATCTCTCAAAAGCCAATTCAGTATTCTTTTCTTTTGGGTTCAACCAATAACCTCTGTGAGAAATAACTTCCATTAGTAGTTCCTTTGATAATTTTTCGGAAAATCAATTTCTACAATCAAGTACTAGACTCTTGTATTATCCATATTTTTTATAAACCATTCATAGCTAGCTTGTAGCCCTAACTGTAGAGCTGTCTTCGCTCGCCAACCTAGTCTCTCTAAACGCGAAACATCCATCAGCTTTCTTGGTGTTCCATCTGGCTTACTTGTATCCCATTCTATCTTCCCTTGGTAACCCACCACTTGAGCAACTGTTTCTGTTAGCTCTCTAATCGTACAATCCACACCACTGCCTACGTTAATGTGCGACAACATTGGTTGAGTTTCTTTCTGATAGGTCTCATCGTCTAAATTCATCACAAAAATAGACGCTGCAGCCATATCATCCACGTATAAAAACTCTCGCATGGGCGTGCCCGTTCCCCATGCCATTACCACTAGCGCATTGGCCTCTTTCGCCTCATGAAAACGACGAATCAACGCAGGAATTACATGACTATTTTCTGGGTGGAAATTATCACCAGGTCCATAAAGGTTGGTCGGCATCACACTGCGGTAATCGCGACCGTATTGTCGGTTATAACTTTCACACAACTTGATGCCAGCGATCTTCGCAATGGCATACGGCTCGTTCGTTGGCTCTAACGTCGCTGTCAGCAAGGCATCTTCTCGCATTGGCTGCTCGGCCAATTTCGGATAAATACAAGACGACCCCAAGAACAACAGCTTTTGTACATCATGCTTATGCGCGGCATGAATGATGTTGGCTTCGATCATCAGGTTTTCATAAATGAAGTCTGCTGGGTAAGTATTGTTGGCGTGTATACCACCCACTTTTGCTGCTGCCAAATACACTTCATCAATAGACTGCTCTGCAAAGAAATTCTGCACTGCCTGCTGATTGGTTAAGTCTAGCTCGTGGCGGGTTGCGGTAATAATCTGATTATTTGTATCCTGAGAGAGTTGGCGGACAAGTGCACTGCCCACCATACCATTATGCCCAGCCACAAAAATGCGTTTTGGGGACATATTAGTGACTCCACTCTACCGATACTGAAATGTCATGACCATTGGCCTTCAAAAAGGCGTGGCGTTTCGCAACATTCAAATCTTCCGCCACCATTTCTGAGCACATTTCTTGTACTGTAATCTCTGGAATCCAACCCAACTTTTGCTTCGCTTTGCTTGGGTCACCCAACAAAGTTTCCACTTCCGCAGGGCGGAAATAACGTGGGTCTATCTGTACCACCACATCGCCTACTTTTAACGCTGGCGCTTTATCACCTTCAATTGCAGTAACAATGGCTTTTTCGTTTACCCCTTCACCTTCAAACTTCAAGCTCACACCTAGTTCTTTCGCAGACCATTCGATGAACTGACGCACTGAATATTGCACACCTGTGGCAATTACAAAGTCTTCCGCTTGTTCTTGTTGAAGCATCATCCACTGCATGCGCACATAGTCTTTGGCATGCCCCCAGTCACGCAAAGCATCCATATTCCCCATGTACAGGCATTTCTCTAAACCTTGGGCGATGTTTGCCAAACCACGGGTAATCTTACGAGTTACGAAGGTCTCACCACGGCGAGGAGACTCATGGTTAAACAAAATGCCATTACATGCATACATACCGTAGGATTCACGGTAGTTCACCACAATCCAGTAAGCGTACATTTTAGCTACTGCATAAGGTGAACGAGGGTAAAAAGGCGTGGTTTCTTTTTGTGGTATTTCCTGCACTAAGCCGTACAGCTCAGACGTTGACGCTTGATAGAATTTGGTTTTCTTTTCTAGACCCAACAAACGAATCGCTTCCAGCAGCCGCAATGTACCCATCGCATCCACATCCGCTGTGTATTCAGGGGATTCAAACGACACAGCTACATGAGACTGAGCCCCCAAGTTGTACACTTCGTCCGGCTGAACTTCTTGCAAAATACGCGTTAGGTTCGAAGAATCTGTCAAATCACCATAATGTAAAATGAAGTTAGCATTATCTACATGTGGGTCTTGGTAGATATGGTCTACACGCTGTGTATTAAAAGAAGAAGCGCGACGTTTAATACCGTGTACTTCGTAGCCTTTTTCCAACAAAAACTCGGCTAGGTAAGAACCATCCTGACCTGTTACACCGGTAATAAGAGCTTTCTTTTTCATCTTTCTCTTCCATTTTCATAATTAAATTGCATTCAATAACTAGCTTGTTACTCGATTAGACCTAATCATTTCCAAACAAATCACGGGTATAGAGCTTATCCGCCACATCACTCAACACTTTGTCTTGTCTATTGGCGATAATCACATCTGCTACGTTTTTAAATTCTTCTAGATCCTTTATGACTTTCGAGTGGAAAAATTCGCTTTCCTCCAACACAGGCTCGTAGATCACTACTTCAACTCCTTTGGCCTTGATACGCTTCATGATGCCTTGAATAGCCGACGCCCTAAAATTGTCACTACCAGTTTTCATCACCAGCCGGTAGATCCCCACCACTTTTGGGTTACGCTTCAAAATAGATTCCGCAATAAAATCCTTACGGGTTGAGTTAGACTCCACAATGGCACGAATCAGGTTATTAGGCACATCTTGGTAGTTGGCCAACAACTGCTTGGTATCTTTTGGCAAACAGTAACCACCGTAGCCGAAACTTGGGTTGTTGTAGTGGTTGCCAATACGAGGGTCTAACGACACACCATCGATGATTTGTTTGGTGTCTAAACCATGAGATTCACAGTAAGTGTCCAACTCATTAAAGTAAGCAACACGAAGAGCTAAGTAGGTATTGGAAAAAAGCTTAACAGCTTCGGCTTCTGTGCTGTCGGTAAAAAGTATCTCTATATCGCTTTTTATCGCACCTTGTGCGAGTAAGTTTGCGAACACCTCTGCACGCTCACTGCGTTCACCGACTATGATCCGCGATGGGTACAAGTTGTCATGAAGGGCTTTGCCTTCGCGTAGGAATTCAGGTGAGAAGAAGATATTAGGTGGATTCCCGTCTTCACGGGAATGACTGACCTCTGGATTTCCGTATTCACGGGAATGACTAACTTCTGGATTCCCGCCTTCGCGGGAATGACTGACTTTTGGGTTATCGCCTTCTAAGGAACAAAGATCATGATATTTTTCGATGATACTTTGTGTGTAGCCCACTGGCACGGTGGATTTGATCACCATTACCGCATTTGGGTTTATAGACATTACATCTTCAATGACACTTTCCACCGACTTCGTATTGAAATAGTTTGTTGTTGGATCATAGTCGGTTGGCGTGGCAATAATCACAAAGTCAGCGTGTTGGTAAGCGGCTTGCTTATCTAATGTCGCGGTAAAGCTGAGGGCTTTGTTTTGTAAAAAGTCTTCGATTTCAACGTCTTCAATCGGTGAATGCTTGTTGTTTAGCATGGTCACTTTTTCAGGAACGATATCCACTGCGATGACATCATTGTGTTGCGCCAATAACATAGCATTGGATAGGCCAACGTAACCCGTTCCAGCAATGGCAATTTTGTATTTCTTCATTGTGTTTACCATAATATATAAAGTCATTTGCCAAAGAACGACGTGTTTATAGTTACGTCGTTTATTGTCAGAGCCGCATCGTGCGTCAGATCACGCCTCGTGCCTCGGCTCATCTGACCTACAGAGAGGTCTACAATCTCATAACTCTTTCTGAAAGGCTTTGTACCATTCAACAAATTTGACCATGCCCTCTTGTATCGTCGTGGCGGGCTTGTATCCTACTGCGCCCTCTAGTTGAGCTGTGTCTGCATAGGTTTTTGGAACATCGCCCGGTTGCATGTCCATATAGTTTTTCTGTGCGGTTTTACCACAGGCAGCTTCAATCGCTTCAATAAATTCAGACAGTTGAATCGGTTGGTTATTACCAATATTGTAAATCGCGTAAGGTGCTGTGGTGCCTTGGCTCTGTTGCGCTTGTGGCAACACATCTTGAATGCGAATGACGCCTTCCACAATGTCATCGATGTAAGTAAAGTCGCGCATCATTTTGCCATGATTGAACACCTTAATCGGTTTGTCATTCAATATGGCTTCCGTAAACAACCAAGGCGCCATATCAGGGCGACCACCTGGGCCATAAACGGTGAAGAAACGTAAGCCAGTAGTTGGGATGTTATACAAATACGAATAGGAATGCGCCATCAGTTCATTGGCTTTTTTGGTCGCAGCATACAGTGACACAGGGTGATCAACTGTATCGGATTCACTGAATGGAATTTTAGCATTCATGCCGTAAACGGAACTGGAAGAGGCATAGACTAGATGCTCTACTTTATTTTGACGGCAACCTTCTAAAATGGTCATCATGCCAACGAGATTACTGTCTACATAGTCGAACGGTGCTTCTAGGGAATAACGCACGCCTGCTTGAGCTGCTAAATGAATCACTCGCTGAAATTGCTCTTCAGTAAATAATTGCGCTATTCCGTCACGGTCAGCAAGGTCCATTTTCACAAAACGAAAATTCTGATAAGGCAAAAGTTGGTCTAAACGGTGCTGCTTAAGTTCTGGCATATAATAAGTATTTAAATTGTCTAGACCGACCACATCATGGCCTGCTTCCAGCAAACGTTTAGAAACGTTCATGCCAATAAAGCCTGCGGCTCCGGTGACTAAAAACTTCATTTTATCGTATCCATAGTTTTTAAAATTTTGTTGTTTATTGCCAGCTCATCTTTTGTCGTTACTTTTGTTTCAAGTAAAGCGCCTAGTGTCTTGTCTATTCTGAGCTACGAACTGCACTTCAACCGCACCAGTGACGAATCGTCAGATCACGCTTCGTGCTTCGTCTCATCTGACCGACAAGCTAGATTGTCGGCCTAAAGGCGCGACCTACATAACGTAGCTTGTGCTTATTACGATCTAACTTCTTTGCGAAGTTGTTCTATTTCTTTTTCTAGGGCTTCGTGTTCTTTTAGCTTTCTTTGTAGAAAGCGCTGCGTAAGTGAGACTTTTTCTTCTATGCCCTTAGGCGTCAGCAAATATAAGTAGCCAACCTTGTTGGTGCTGTTTTTAAAGTTCTCGGCTTTTATTAGGCCTTTTTCTATTAGCGCTTTTAGACAAAAATTGGCTTTTCCTAGGCTTATGTCTAGGCGCTTGGCTAGCTCACGCTGGCTAATGTCTGGGTCTTGTTGCAGTTCTTTTAAAATTTTATAGCGGTATTCGTCTGTTAGCATTTAAGCACCTTAGATATAAGACTAAACGTGGTGCATGAAAACGAGAAAAAATGAGTATGAAAAGGTGTTGTGTGTGAAGGTGAGTCTACGCTTTCCATGCATTAACCTCGTTTGGTGTTATTTATTACTTTTTGATGCTGTGTTCAATTGGTGAACGATGATAATTCAAGGGGAGGAATTATGCAAAGAATGTGTTTGAAAAATGTTTGTAAAGTGGCCGTTTTTTAAGCGTTTTTGGGTATAAAGATATTCTTGGTTATGATCATTCGTCAGATCACGCCTCGTGCCTCGGCTCATCTGACCTACAAGTGAGTGGGGAAGGAACCGTTAGGTTGATGCTGATCAGGGTTGTAGTTTAATCTTGGCGCCTCTTTTAAACGATACATAAGGATTTGTATGTTGGATATTAAGCATCACGGTGCTGTGCAGGGTGTGACGGGGTCTTGTCATGAGTTGTTTATTGATTCTGATCAGTCTGTGTTGGTGGATTGCGGTTTGTTTCAGGGGGCGGAGACATCTGGATCGGGGGCGGACTCAAACAGTTTAGAAATAGATTTTGACCTTTCAGCTGTTCAGGCGTTGGTTATTACTCATGTTCATATCGATCATGTCGGGCGTTTGCCGTATTTGTTAGCAGCGGGATTTACTGGGCCGATTTATTGTTCTAAGCCGAGTGCAGCCTTGTTGCCTTTGGTGATTGAAGATGCACTTAAGGTAGGGGTGACGCGTAATGCCAGTATTATAAAAGCTTGCCTAGACAGGTTGGCATCGCAGTTGGTGCCGTTGGACTATAAGGTATGGACGAATATTCCTTTAAACAATAACGCTAAAGCGCAAGTACAGCTGTGCCGTGCAGGGCATATATTAGGGTCGGCGTATGTGATTTTTAGAGTTGAGGGTGATGACGTTTGTCGGCCTAAAGGCACGACTTACAGAACAGAAGGTACTGCTGATCGTCAGTTACAAGGTACGATTCAACAAAATTATTGGGATGTGTTGTTTTCTGGGGATTTGGGCGCGCCCTACTCGCCTTTATTATGTGCGCCGCAGTCACCTTATCGCGCTGATCAGCTTGTTTTAGAAAGCACTTACGGGGATCGCAATCATGAAAACCGAGCCACAAGACGCCAGCGCCTACAACAAAGTTTGGAACACGCGTTAAGCGATTCTGGTACTGTGTTGATCCCTGCATTTAGCATTGGCCGCACACAAGAATTGCTGTATGAGCTGGAACATATTATCCACCAGAACAAACAAAAGGCCGTAAGCAAGACGCGTTCTGGTTTTTTGTTAAATTGGGAGGACATCGACATTATTATCGATTCCCCTTTAGCGAGCCGCTTTACAGATGTGTATCGGTCTTTGGCGAGCTATTGGGATGACGAAGCCAAGCGCCGCGTGAGTTCGGGTCGCCATCCGTTGAGTTTTGATCAAGTCACCACAATTGATGATCATGCCACACACTTACAAACTGTCTCTTACCTGCAACGTCAAACTCGTCCTGCCATTATTATCGCCGCTTCCGGCATGTGCGCCGGTGGGCGGATCGTAAATTATTTAAAAGCATTATTGGGCGATGAACGCAATGACGTGTTGTTTGTGGGTTATCAGGCGACAGGGACGCCAGGCCGGGACATTTTGAAGTATCACAATAAATCCAATGGATATGTCATGTTCGATGGTGAACGATATGCCATTAACGCCAAGGTACAGCAAATAAGCGGG
The DNA here is from genome assembly GCF_005222245.1 of Marinomonas sp. FW-1. NCBI lineage: Bacteria > Pseudomonadati > Pseudomonadota > Gammaproteobacteria > Oceanospirillales > Oceanospirillaceae > Marinomonas > Marinomonas sp. FW-1. The sequence goes on from NZ_CP025987.1 coordinate 3,403,592, forward strand.
TATTCCGCCCATGCAGGACAACGGGATTTATTGAATTTCATAAATCGTATGCGAGTAAAGCCACAAAAAATTCATTTGGTGCACGGGGATGATGGTGCCAAACGGACGCTAAAGGGGTTGATTGAAATAGCCCATCCAGCGAGTGAGGTTGTGGTGCCGTAAAAAACTCGAACTATACTTATGCGTGTGTATAATTTATCCTGATCCAAGGAAGCCAGTTCGGTATAAGGATGTAAACATGAACTCAAAGGATCTTATTAAACGGCTCAAAGCCAATGGATGCGCGTTTATCAGGCATGGTAAAGGAGACTATCAAATATGGTTCTCCCCCATAACAGGAAAGAAATTCCCCATTCCTCACCCTAAAAAACACCTTCCGATTGGTACATTAGCAAGCATTAAGAAAATGGCAGGGATTTAATCAGTACCCTAGGACACCAATAGCAAACGAGGTGATTATGTTATTTATGGTTGGTATAGAACGCCCACAGGACAACCACACAGCATGGGGCATTATTGTTCCGGCGTTTGAAGAATTAGGATACGGTTGTATTTCTGCAGCCGATGAACAAGAAGAAGTATTGTATCGCGCCAAAGAGGTCATTCTTTTAATGGCCGAAGAGGTTATAGCTGATGGACATATATTATCGATGTTAAATACTGGGTTTGTTGATTATCGCACTAAGTACCCAGAGTTTACCGAATGGTTAGCCATTGAAGTGCCCGTTGAAGGCTTAAAAGGCAAACAAAAACGCGTTAACATCACTTTATCTGAACCGCTATTAGCACGAGTCGATGCCTATGTTGGATTTCATCATGAGTTTAAAGATCGATCGGATTTTTTAGCCAAAGCAGCCGACCGTTATATGCAATCGAAGTAACATTTGGTGGGTTGTCATGTTTTCGTAGGCCATGATTAGCGGAGTGTGATGTGGTCATTAACGACGTTGATTTGTGGCCATTCGTCAGATCACGCCTCGTTCCTCGCCTCATCTGACCTACGGGTCCGTTGGTTTCCGTAGGTCTTGTGGCTTTCATAAACGCTACGTTAGTCTTTTTTGGCGAAGGCGTAACGGATAAGCACGATTCCCATCCCCAGCATACCACCAAGCAAGACGGCGAGTATGCAAATTAGGGCACGTTTCGGGCCGGCTTTTTCTTCTGGAACGACGGCTGGGTCAATGATTTTAAAGGCGAATTCTTCTTGTACCTGGGCCAGCATAAGGTTCTTGGTTTGCTCTTCTATCAACTGATAAAACACCGATTGCATGTCAGATATACTGGTTCTTTCAATTTGCTCTTCCAGATAGGTAATATTGCGCTTCGCTTCATCCAACGACTCTTTTTTCACCCAGGCGTTTATATCGATAACGAGCCAATCCACCCATTGCTTAGCAATAGTCGGAGATAAATGCGTAATGGATAAGTTGATTAAGCCATTATCTTTGCTCTCAGATATAGAAAGGGCACCTTTAAAAGCATTATACGCTTTCCAGTCTGAGGGTTGAAAAGACTCCCCTTGATCATTGGTAGCCCACTCCTTTTTCTCTACATTATAAATATCTGTATTATATATAAGTTTATTTTGCGATTTATCCCATTTTTCAACAGCCATCAATGGAGCAAGTAAGTCGTATTTGTGGATAAAAGCGTTCAAGAATTGACGTGACTGCAAGGTTGCCAACGCCATGGCTTTGCTGTCTGTACCACCGCCGCCAAGGCTAATGCCCGCCAAGGAAGCCAAACCACCAAATTGCGATGCCATGGCCGCAAGGCCACCTGATTGACCGTCATTTGCCGATGCTAATACAGCTTCGGCTTTATAGGTATTAGGCTGCGACAAGGCATAAAGAACACCGCCAACTGCAAAAATAGCGGTCACGAATATAATGATCCATTTGCCTTTCCATAGAGCCAAAAATAACTCTTTAAGGTCTATTTCATCGTCATGCTGTTGGTATGCTTGCGGGGGAAAATTGTGATTATCAGCCATATTAAATATTAGAAAAAGGTGAATGCCAGTCTTAACTCACCAACACCCAACCCTTTCTGTTTTATCCTATTCAATTCTATTAAGTAAACGAGGTAAGTTTTCACTCAAGACTTACCTCTGATGTTTTCTGTTTTCACTCTAGCATTAGGCTGCTAAGTTAATTTTTGACCGCACTCCAAGCCACACCAATTTGATAAAGTATTTGAGTCGCCGTAGACAAGGTACTTAAGCCATCTAGGTAATCGGTATTTACTGGCACAATGATGGTATCGCCCGGCTCTAAAGGTTCATAATTGCGGCTAAACCAGAAGGAGTTATTAGGCAATTCAACCGAGCCATTGGATTTAACAATATAAATACGATCTGTGTCGGCTTGGCGTTTCGTGCCACCTGCCGATGTGATGTAATCTTCAACCGTTAAGTTCGGGTTAAAGGTATGATTCGATGTAAATTGCACTTCGCCAACCACACTGACTACTGGGTTCACGGCAGGCACAAAAAGCTTATCGCCTTTTTCTAGCATCAGGTTAGCCAGTTTGTCGCCCTCAACCGCTGAATTCAGGTCAATGACCAAACGCCCTACAGGCTGAGCATTTTCAAGCTGATCCACTACCGCAATCGCTTGCGCAGGATCAGGCACCGAAGACCCTTGGCGACGCAACGACATGGTGCTGATTTCTTGTTTGAGCTGTGCATTGATAAATTTAAGTCTTTCTGCTTCCTGACGCTTTAGGCGTTCACGGCTAAACACGGCGCCTTCAGGGTAAGCAAATTCTGTAAAGCCGCCAGCACGCTCGACAACGTCTTTTAACGTTTCGCCACGTTTAAAGGTATAAGTCCCAGGGAAAACAAACTCCCCCTGAAGCTCGACCACCATACCTTCTTGCCAACCCGGCTGAGTTTTAACAATAAGCGTATCTTGTGCGCCTAAGCTAACCGGATACTTGCCGCTAATTGCATCTTTTAATGAAAAATCAATGCGTTCGAAAGTAGTCTTATCACCTTGCATCAATCGACGACTCAATTCCGCCGACGTTAAATAGGCATCTTGGTTTAAACCACCCGCAGCGGCGAGCAAAGAAGACACATTGGTATTTTTAGCCAAAGGGTAAAGACCAGGAAATTTAACCGCGCCAGACACTTCGATAACTTTTGCTGGGCTTCCGTAGCTCGCCTGTTCTTTTAAACGTTCAATAATCGGCTTAAGCAACGCCTCGCGACTCGCTTTGCGAAGCTCTGCAGCATCAGACACGGCATCCGCAGTCGGGACCTTCAACGCGGTACTTTCTTGTTTAGTGATAACAGCCCCTGTTTCCGTATCCAGTACTTCACGCGTTTTATCAGATCCAGCAGTTGATTTGACTTTACTGTTTGCATAAGACCCAAACCAGTAGTCCTGCGCCAAGCCATTATCAAACACAAATATTTGATCTTTTTCTTGCAGTGTCAGGTTAGCTGCCGAACCACGATGGGTGATCGCATCCAATAAACTGAATTGATACACCTCTATATCCTGATTAGCGTTAACCTCTCGCACCAATAATGCGTAATTCAAATCCGCGGTTTGTTTTAAACCGTCCTCGATAGACCCAATCGCATCACTTACTTTCATGCCTCGTTTGAAGTTAAGCGCCCCCTGCCTTACCACTTCACCACGAACAGCGACCGCATTTTTAAGGGACTTAGAAACCGCAGACAAATTCACCTTGTCGCCATTTTCTAACTTAAACCTTCTTCCTGATGAAGAAGAAAGATCCAACGTAAATTGCTGCACGCCCTTGGTGCTTGTTCTGCGCACACTAACGCGAGAAAGGTAAGCATTTGGTTTTGCACCACCTGCTAGCGATAATAGCTGAGCAAGCGTCGTACCACCCTTGGCTTCATATACGGCAGGACGTGCCACTTGCCCTTCTATAGTAAGGGCGTTATCACGAATAGGTATAAACAAGGTATCGCCAGATGATAATCGCAGATCTTTCGAGGTATCGCCTTTGATTAACAAATCATACAAGTCAAACTCTGAAACCACCTTACCTTTACGTATTAACTGAATATGACGCAGGCTGCCTGATTTTTTCACACCACCACTGGCAATAAGTGCTTGTGTTATTGTCGTCAAGCCATTCACATTATAAGCACCAGGCTGAGTAGCCTCACCAACAATGTATACCTGCATGGTTCGCATAGCGCCCATGGTAACGGACACATCCACACCGATGGTTTTGTTCTTTATAACGTCATTAATCTGTTTGCGAAGTTGCGCAAAGCTCTGACCAGACACAGCAACAGGACCAATATCGGGCAAGTTAATAGAACCGTTTCGACCTATTGTTAAAGACAAATTCTGATTGGTTTTGCCAAAGGTTTGCACGTTTATCACATCGCCAGGCCCCATTTGGTAGTCCAGTGGCACGGGCAAATCATCCACCACAGTAAGCCCCAAACTATTACCGCTAAATACATCGTAACCAAACAATGGCAATCCCGAATCATCATCTTCTGCGGCATGACGAACCGGTGCTGGGGCGGGCTCCTTGTTCTCGACAGGTTCTAACATTGGCGCTTGCTGAACGTCTGTAACAGAACCGCCAGAACCATTTGCAAAGGCGCTTATATCAACACCATACTGACGTGCTAGTGCCTCTTGTTGCGCCTTCGGAAGATTTTGAAATTGACTAATTTGCGCCGCGGTAGGGGTAAAAGCAAACACGCTTCCTGCAAGTGTCATCATTAACGCTGTTAGTAATTTTTTAAATCGCATACTGTGTGGTCTATTTAGGTTCAATTAAAAATTAAATTCTGGTTTAAGAAACAACTTATGAGCACCGCCTAAAAGCGGAATTCATAGTCAGCCCATAGGTTGGTTTGATTATCGCCGCCTTTTACCTGTTGATAGCTCGCCCCTAAACGCACCATCCCGGCCAGTGCTGGAAGGTTGTAAGTGAATTGGCTGGTATTGGTTTTTTCGTCGTTTTGGGTGGCACTTTGGTAGCTCAAGCCCACCTGATGGTCATTTGCCAATTGCAGATAAAATGCAATAGATGCGCTGTCATCCAATAAATAGCTTGTATTCGCAACGCCATCCGTCACTGAAGGGTAACTGCCCGATTTCCATATTGTCGTATCATGTGCATCTGTGGTTTGTTGGGATTCTAAAACGATTCGTGCGGTGTTGTTGCCGACTGGAAAGCTGCCCGTCCAACCCAACAACCAAGCCCCCAGCTCTGTGCTATCCGCAGTAGAAGCGGCTTCGGCATATACACTGTGATACAGACTCGCGACGCGGGGTAAAGTCAGCTTGGCATCCAACGCTAGCTGTTCATCCTGCTCGCCTGAATCCATATCTGAAAGCCAGGTTTGATAAGTAACGCCATACTCAAAAAGCGAAAAAGGCTTTGATACGAATCGCGTTGCACTATGATAGTCGTAATACGACTTTGCAGGTTTCGCCAAGATACTTTCGACACTCCACACACCCAACATATCGTTTTCGCCAAGGTAACTAACACTGATATCGGGCGCTGCTTTTGCATAAGACCCCAAAATCAAATTATGCTGCCAGCCCTGCCCCCACCAGCGATCTATATTACCGATAGACCAAAACCAAGCCCCAGCACTAAAAGCTAAGTAACTATTATCTAAATTTAGACTTGTATCATCTTGGTATTCGCTGTAGCCCGCGGTTAAACGGTAAGAAAAAGAGTCACCTAAATGTTCGAAGCTGCTATAAACGCCTTTTTCGTCTTCATTGAACTGCCCAAAACCTAATGGTATGGATGGATTGGTGCCGTATAATAGTCTAAACATTCTATTACCGCGATTTAATTTCGCTGTATTCAATGTGTAAAGCAGCTCTTGATTGGCCAACAGCACAGTATCACTTTCTTGTTTGGTATAAGTTAGATCGTCACCAAACATAGACCAACGCATAGGATAATGGTTAACGGGAGACCTTAATTGCCCCGTATCGGAAAGCAACACCAAGGAAGAACGTAAGAAGGGATCATTGGCCTCTAGCCAAGGGGAGGCAATCACTGGAGCCGAAGCACAGCCCAAAAAAGCCAACCAGAACGTTGTTTTTACATTAAACGAGGACATTAATAGCTCACAGTTCCTTGTATTGAAAGAGTTGACGCTGTTATGAGCATAATTCTTATCAGACTATTATTAGGGTGGTGCACATAATGTCCCAAAACACCGCAAAAATAAAGGTCGCTTACTTAATGCTTTCACAAAGCTAAGCGCTTTTTGGAATAGCCTTATTCTCTTGTATCATTTTTAGCCAGAATAAACGGTTTACTGACAGAGAAAGTGGCTTTTATAGTGTCGATCGACCTTTTTCAGTCTAGCAATGCATCAAAATTGTATAAAAAACTATCAAATAATTCCTCTTTTACGCTTACATTGTCATAAATCTTGCTCTAAAATCGAAAATGAAGAACATTCTTCAAACATCGATGTTTAATGATAAGGAAATATTATGAAACTTGTTACTTTGGCTACAATTGTAGCACTTGGCCTAGCTAGCCAAGCATATGGTGAAGCGGCTGGTGCTGGAGCAGCCTCTACTGGTGGTGCGGGCGCAGGTGCTGGTGCAGCAGGTGCGGGCGCAGGAGCAGGTGCGGGCGCAGCAGGTGCTGCAGGCGCAGCGGGTGCGGGTGCTGCAGGTGCTGGCGTAGCAGCGGCGGGTGTTGGTGCAGCGACGTCAGCAGCAGTAGGCGGTTTGGCAGCAGCGGCAGCGGCAGCAGCCGCCGTGGCAGTAAGTGCAGCAGTTGCGGTGTCTGCAAACGACAACACCACCGTTAGCACGACTGTTACTACTAATTAGCACGAGTATTACTACTAAGTAATCCCCCTAAGCCGCTTGATAATAACTTATCAGGCGGCTCCTTCTTTCTTCTTTCGTATTGGCGATTGCATGCGTTTTCTTCGTTACTTTTCCATGGCTTTTATTTTATTGGCGTTAACGGGCTGCTCGGGCAACTTCAAAAACAGCTTAGACTCGGCGAAAGCGGCCATCAACTTAAACCAAGCTATCACTCCTGATTATATCTCGTCTTTGCCTTATGCTAGCACTCTGGTCACTGTCAACGATTCTCGACCTTTGCTTTTGATTCTGACCTTTGTCGACCACGACCCACTAACAAATACTTACCGACTTACCTGGTTAACCCAAGACGCAGGCAGTATCGTCACCGAAAATGGTCGTATCGTTCATACCACTGGCTTTACGAGTGATAATTTAGACACTCTGATGCCGATTACTTCATCAATGACGCCATCCTCTGCGACTTCTCCCAGTTCGACGGTTGCGACACCTTTCCCTAAACTTGCCAGTACCACCTCTTGGCAAGCCCGATACGATTGGTCACCTGGCTATCGCTATAATTTTACTGCCCAAGTGACCGCTCGCTCTCTTGGTATGGACACGGTCATCACCGATTTATGGCACCAAGAAGCAGAGCAAATCCAAGAAACCGTGGTATTTAACAATCTAGACGCGTCATTTAATAATCTTTTCTGGCTTACGCCTGCAACAGAAACGGCAGACCCTTTTGTGGTCAAAAGCATCCAATATTTAGGGCCCAATATGGACAAGGTGGAAATGCTGATGGTGAAGCCTTTTGTGCCGCCACGCTCAAATACCAGAGAAACAAAGACTAAGGATATTCAGTCATGATACTGCCGTTAAACATAAACCTGTTACGCACCATTTTATTAGGTGGTTTATTACTAATGGCGGCGTTACCCACTAGCCGAGCAGACGCTGAAACACCGAATATTTATACAACCAGAGTTACTTTATTACCAAGCCAGATAACCTTATCTTATTCACAAGACGTACGCTTTTCTCAAGTACTGAGCGATGCCTATGCTCAGTCTAATGGAGAGATATATGCGCTAGGCACTGGCTTGATTGATCCACATAAGCAAACCATTATCGATACGCAAAAGCGCGTGATTATGCGTCAGTTAAAACAGCTGAATACACCAGAAGCTACAAATATGGCTAAGCAGCTCGATTCGCTGCCTTTGGTTTATCATGAGCAGATTGCAACAGACCTCACGAAAGTTCGCATTTCATCTAAGTTCAACCCGCTCATTAAACAAGATTACTGGCTATCGTTGCCCAAGCGCCCTACTCATATCAAGGCGTTTGACCCAACCTTGGACCATAGCGTGACCATGGCGCTGCAAGAAAACGCTGACTTACGAGACTATCTAGCCAAGCTAAGCCAGATGACAAAACAAGATCGCTATGATTCGGCGTGGATTATTCAGGCAGATCGAGCAGTATATCAGGTTGACAACTTATCCTGGAAAAACACCTTATATTTTCTTAGCCCTGGTGCCATTGTGTTTGTTGGGCTGCAAAACCTCCCTGATGACTACCGCGATTTGAATGCCAATATCGCCCATCTGCTTGCTTTTCGTTTGGAGCTATAATGTCATTTAAATGTTTCCCTATGACACCCTTTCTTGCTGGCTGTGTTTTTTTGTTGAACGGCGATCTATACGCTAAAAGCCATGCTGAAGACGATGCCTATTTTGCTTTGCCGTTTCAAGGACCACAACTTACACCATCACAAACGGATCTGGGTGGTGTGGGTTTAATACAAATGCCGTCTGGTCGCATGGCAGAAGATGGAGCATTCAGTTTTGGTTACAACGATAACAGTGAATACAAATTTTACACTGTGTCTTTGCAGCTGATGCCTTGGTTAGAAACCACTATTCGCTACACTCAAGTAGAAGACCTATTATATAGCGACAGAAAAGACTTTAGTGGCAATACCAAACTGGCTGACAAAGGCATTGATGCCAAATTAAGGCTAATCAAAGAAGATTACTGGCTTCCTGAAGTGTCTGTTGGTTTTCGCGACCTTGGCGGAACGGGCTTGTTCGACGGGGAATTTATAGCGGCGACTAAGCGTTTTTCCACGGAAAACTACGGTCAGTTTGATGTCACACTCGGCTTAGGCTGGGGCTATTTTGGCGAACGTGGCAACATCAGTAACCCGCTGTGTACTGCAGCCGACCGCTTCTGTGAGCGTATTTCAGACTATGCTGACAACGGTGGCTCTATCGATTACAACCGCTGGTTTACTGGCAGCGCCTCCTTGTTTGGCGGTATCGAATATCAGACCCCTTATGAACCATTGCGCTTAAAACTGGAATACGACGGCAACGACTACAGTCAGGATTACCCGGTTACTCGTGGTGGTGTGGATATGACACCCAAAACACCATGGAACTTTGGGGCAATTTATGAGGTAACGGATGGTGTAGATGTGCGTTTGAGCTACGAACGCGGCACCACTGTAGCGCTTGGCTTTACGCTGTCCACCAACTTTAATACCATGAAAAGCCCATGGATAGACAACAATGCTCCTGCTTTGGGCAACAACCAAGCCGCTACGCTCAGTGGAGTTGACTGGCAAGTCCTCGACCAAGAACTGAATGATGTGGCAGGGTATAAAACCGACCGCGTATATCAACAAGGCAACACGGTGACTTTTGTCACTCAGCAAAGCAAATATCGTGATCGTGATGTGGCGATCGAACGCGCTGCGGCGGTGATCGCGAACCATGTGCCAACCAATGTGGGCGCTTACAAGATCATTGAAGAATCAAAAAATATTCCTGTCAAATCCACTGAGATTTCAGCCAGAGATTACCTCGATGTGGCGACGGTCGACTATTTTAATCCATCCATTAAAGACGCCATTATTGAGTTACCACCAGAAGACATTAATGACACGCCTTTATACGATAATTTTGAGCCTTTTAATTACGGCTTCGCACCACATTTAAGCCAATCTTTTGGTGGCCCAGAAAACTTTTATATGTACAGCTTAACTATGCAAGGTGGCGCGTCTTACTGGCTTAGCCGAAATTTAGAATTATCCAGTGCCGTGTCAGTTAACTTAGTAGATAACTACGACAAACTTAATTTCGCTGTCCCTGATGATGGCACATCTAATTACCGTGTTCGTACTCTAGTGCGGGCCTATGTAAGTGATAACGATGCCAGTTTGAATAACCTGCAACTAACTTGGTTTGATCGCTATGGTAAGAATTGGTATCAACAAATCTATGGCGGTTATTTAGAAACCATGTTTGCAGGTTTTGGGACAGAGGTCTTGTATCGTCAGCCTAACTCAAACTGGGCCATTGGTGCAGACATAAACGCCATTTCTCAGCGCGATCCAAACTCAGTGTTTGGTATTTTTTCTGAAGAAAGCACCTACGGTAACAATACCAAGGTACTTGCCAGAGGCACCACAGGGCATTTGTCTTTGTATTATCAACCCGAATGGTCATTCTTAGAAGACACCCTGTTTCGTTTGGATGTGGGCAAATTCTTAGCCGCAGATGTTGGCGCCCGTTTTGACTTTTCTAAGCAGTTTGACAGCGGCATGATTATCGGCGCGTACGCCAGCCGGACGAATATGTCTGCAGAGGAATTTGGTGAAGGCAGCTTTACCAAAGGCTTCTATTTGTCCATTCCGTTCGACACAGTATCACTAAAACCAACCACCAGCCGAGGCAACCTCAACTGGCAACCAATCACCCGCGACGGTGGACAAGTGTTGAATAAACGCAACAGCTTATTCAGTATTACCGACATGGTGTCACCTTGGTACCAACGCCCCAGTCAGAACGAATAATATTCGTTTCCTACAAGCCGCGACAAAACGTACCTTTGTAGGTCGCGGCTTTAGCCCGACAAACGTACCTTTGTAGGTCGCGGCTTTAGCCCGACAAGATCTAATTTGATGCCACATAACGTTTTGTCGGCATAAATGCACGACCTACATTTTTTGCTGTAGGTCGCGGCTTTAATATCAATAAGGAGACTTTATGTCATGGAATGACTTGAGAAAAGGAAGGTATTCAGAGCCCAATCGTGAATATTTAATTACTTTTAATACATTTAACCGAATCCCCTACTTCAATGATTTTTATACTGCTAGCTTATTTTGCGAGCAGATAGAGACAAACCAAAAACGCAATAATTGCAAATGGTTAACATGGGTTCTTATGCCCGACCATTTCCACGGTTTATTAGAGCTAAAAAGTAATAGCTCAACACTGCCTCGCATTGTTGGGGACTTGAAAGGAGCTAGTGCCTTTAAGATAAATAAATACCTAAAAAAGAATGGAAACTTATGGCAACCTTCTTTTCATGATCACGCTTTACGAGCTGAAGACGACCGCCTTCATATAGCGCGATACATTGTTGCGAATCCTTTACGAAAAAAATTAGTTAAAAGTATAAGAGATTACCCTTATTGGGATTCGGTCTATTTGTAGTGTTGTCGGCATAAATGCACGACCTACATTTTTTGCTGTAGGTCGCGGCTTTAGCCCGACAAGACCTAATTTGGTACCACATAACGTTTTGTCAGCATAAATGCACGACCTACATTTTTTGCTGTAGGTCGCGGCTTTAGCCCGACAAGATCTAATTGGATGCTACATAACTTTGTGTCGGCATAAATGCACGACCTACATTTTTTGCTGTAGGTCGCGGCTTTAGCCCGACTAGATCTAATTTGGTACCACATAACGTTTTGTCAGCATAAATGCACGACCTACATTTTTTGCTGTAGGTCGCGGCTTTAGCCCGACAAGACCTAATTTGATGCCACATAACGTTTTGTCGGCATAAATGCACGACCTACATTTTTCGCTGTAGGTCGCGGCTTTAGCCCGACAAGATCTAATTTGGTACCACATAACTTTGTATCAGCATAAATGCACGACCTACATTTTTCGCTGTAGGTCGCGGCTTTAGCCCGACAAGACCTAATTGGGTGCCACATAACGTTTTGTCGGCATAAATGCACGACCTACATTTTTTGCTGTAGGTCGCGGCTTTAGCCCGACAAGATCTAATTGGATGCTACATAACTTTGTGTCGGCATAAATGCACGACCTACATTTTTTGCTGTAGGTCGCGGCTTTAGCCCGACAAGATCTAATTTGATGCCACATAACGTTTTGTCGGCATAAATGCACGACCTACATTTTTCGCTGTAGGTCGCGGCTTTAGCCCGACAAGACCTAATTTGATGCCACATAACGTTTTGTCGGCATAAATGCACGACCTACATTTTTTGCTGTAGGTCGCGGCTTTAGCCCGACAAGATCTAATTGGATGCTACATAACTTTGTGTCGGCATAAATGCACGACCTACATTTTTTGCTGTAGGTCGCGGCTTTAGCCCGACAAGACCTAATTTGATGCCACATAACGTTTTGTCGGCATAAATGCACGACCTACATTTTTCGCTGTAGGTCGCGGCTTTAGCCCGACAAGATCTAATTGGATGCTACATAACTTTGTGTCGGCATAAATGCACGACCTACATTTTTTGCTGTAGGTCGCGGCTTTAGCCCGACAAGACCTAATTTGATGCCACATAACGTTTTGTCGGCATAAATGCACGACCTACATTTTTCGCTGTAGGTCGCGGCTTTAACCCGATAAGATCTAATTGGATGCCACATAACGTTTTGTCGGCATAAATGCACGACCTACATTTTTCGCTGTAGGTCGCGGCTTTAGCCCGACAAGATCTAATTTGGTACCACATAACTTTGTGTCGGCATAAATGCACGACCTACATTTTTTGCTGTAGGTCGCGGCTTTAGCCCGACAAGACCTAATTTGATGCCACATAACGTTTTGTCAGCATAAATGCACGACCTACATTTATCGACAAATTCAATAATCGTCTCAAGAAATTTCGTAATTGAAGCCATCGCTCAAAAAACCAATCATTCATAGGGACAAAAATAACAACAATCAGGAGTTCTGATATGAGTGAATTTTTTAAGAACGTGCCACATATAAAATACGAAGGTGCGAATTCCGGAAACCCTTTTGCTTTTAAACATTACGATGCCAACAAGGTTCTAATGGGCAAGACCATGGCTGAGCATTTAAGAATGGCTGTCTGTTATTGGCACAGTTTCTGTTGGCAAGGAAGCGATGTATTTGGGGCAAATACTTTTGACCGCCCTTGGTACAAGGCGACGTCCGAGATGGAAGCGGCAAAGATGAAAGCCGACGCGGCGTTTGAATTTTTTACAAAGCTGGGTATTTCTTATTACAGTTTTCACGATGTGGATGTCAGCCCAGAGGGCAGCTCACTAAAAGAGTACATTAATAACTTCGCACAAATGGTCGATGTGCTCCAAGCCAAACAAGAAGCCACTGGCATCAAGCTGTTATGGGGCACGGCGAATGCCTTTTCCAACCCAAGGTACATGTCTGGCGCGGCGTCCAATCCGAACCCTGAAATCTTTGCCTACGCAGCGACTCAGGTGTTTCATGCAATGAATGCAACCAAGGCACTAGGTGGTCAAAACTATGTTCTATGGGGCGGTCGCGAAGGCTATGAAACCTTGCTGAATACTGACTTAAAGCGCGAACGTGCGCAGCTTGGTCGCTTTATGCAAATGGTGGTTGAACACAAATACAAAATCGGTTTTGAAGGCACTTTGTTGATCGAGCCAAAACCTGCAGAACCAACCAAGCACCAATACGATTACGATACTGCGACGGTTTATGGCTTCTTAAAAGAGTTTGGTCTTGAGAAAGAAATTAAGGTCAATATAGAAGCTAACCACGCGACCTTGGCGGGTCATAGCTTCCATCATGAAATCGCCACGGCTTGTTCTTTGGGCATTCTTGGCTCTGTCGACGCCAACCAAGGCGACGCGCAACTCGGTTGGGACACAGACCAATTCCCCACCAGTGTCGAAGAATACACGTTGGTTACTTATGAAATCTTGAAAAACGGTGGATTCCAGAACGGCGGCTACATGTTCGACACCAAGTTACGTCGTCAGTCCATGGATCTAGAAGATTTGTTCCATGGCCATATTGGTGCGATGGATACTTTGGCGCTGTCTTTAGAACGGGCAGTAAAAATGATGGAAGACGAAAAACTAGCGACACTGGTTGAACAACGCTATGCGAAATGGAACGACTCTTTGGGAGCCGATATTTTGGCTGGTAACTATACTCTGCAGGACCTTGCGACGTATGCAGAGAAAAACAACTTAAACCCTAAACCGGTTTCCGGTCGCCAAGAAATGCTCGAAAACATGGTGAATGGCTACATTTTTAAATAAGCCGTTAGATAAACGTTAAACCGTTTAAAATAAAAAACACAGGCCAACGAAAGATGGCCTGTGTTTTTGTATGACTTGGTTGTACGAAAAAGTTAAGAAAAGATCACGCCTTTCTTCAATAGAAAACAGCCGTAACCTCGCCCTTCGCCAGTCACAACAAAAGCGTAGGCTTGTTTCGCTGTTTCGTAAAAAGCAAAACGTTCTAACGAGCCCATTTCCGCATTGTCGCTATTAGCCGCTTTTAGCACGGCAGCGAATTCTTGCTGCACTTCTGGCATCACGGATTCATCTTCACCGACCACTTGCATACGAGTCACTGGCTGATCAACAAAGGTATCCAATGGCAATACCGATAAAATCGCCTTAGCGGCCTGAATGACGTTCACACCATCTAAACGAATAACCGGTTTTCCAGCTGCCATCGAAGCCGCTGGAAAATTACGATCGACCAGCACGATGTCATCACCGTGACCCATGGTACGTAGCACGTTCAGTAATTCACCACTTAGCAAAGGATCTATATTTTTTAACATGTTTTTTCCCTAATCACCGATAGGCTGAAAGCAAATATTGATAGTCTATTTTTGCTGCACGATGGCGGCTTTATGCTGCAAACGGCTTTGTTTTTGGTCGATGATGACAGCAAGAATAATCACCACACCTTTAATCACCATTTGCCAAAATTCGCTCACGCCCATCATCACCAAACCATCGGCTAAAATACCAATTACGAAAGCGCCAATCAGCGTCCCCATAATGGTGCCGCGACCACCAGCCAATGAGGTTCCGCCTAATACCACAGCGGCAATGGCGTTCATTTCAAAAGAGACACCCGTTGCTGGATGACTAGCCACTAACTGTGAAGACACCACAATGCCCGCAATCGCTGCACAAAAACCAGAAATGGTGTAAACCCAAACTTTGACACTGCGCACTTTTACGCCAGACAATTCGGCAGAATGCTCGTTGTCACCAATGGCAAACACATGGCGACCAAACTGCGTTCTTTTAGCGATGTAGGCAATCACACCAGCAAGGATAAACATCATCCAAATCGCGTAAGGCAGACCCAATAATTTCGCAGAACCAATTAACTCAAACCCCGTATTGCCCAGCTGTTCATTTCCAGACAAGCCTGTAAAAGTTTCACCACCGGACAACAACATGGACGCGCCACGAACGATATACATGGTGCCCAAGGTGCAAATGAAAGGCGCGACGTTATAGCGCGTTATCAAGATGCCATTTACCGCACCGATTAAACCACCGATAACCAAAACGATAGGCACAATCAGCCAAACGCTAGGAAAAATAGCGATGCCAAACATTGGCAAGACGATTCCCTTAGTGATCAGCCAACCCGCGACCATGCCACAAAACCCGAGAATCGCGCCGATTGAGAGATCGATACCTGCAGTGATAATGACGAAGGTAATACCAAGAGCCAAAAAGGCGTTAATGGCAATATGCTTAACCATGATGACCACGCTACTCGCCGCCAAGAATCCCGGCACCATAAAGGTGAAGAAAGCGAGGATTAAAAACAACGCAATAAAGGTGCGCATTTTTAACGCCAGTAACAACAGACTTTCGCCAGAAAAAACAGACGATTGTTGAGATGCAATATTTTGAGAAGTTTTCATATTAAAGTCCTTGCGCGCTTGCTGACACAAGTGCAGATTCTGTGGCTTCAGAACGAAGTATATTGGCGGTGAGTTTGCCTCCGGACATCACCAGAATGCGATCAGAAACCGCCATTATTTCTTTCAGGTCGGAGGTCGAGAACAACACCCCGATACCCTGTTCAGAAAGCTTCACCATCATGTTAAATACGTCGCCTTTGGCACCGATATCAATACCGCGAGTTGGCTCATCCAATAACAATACTTTCGGACTGGTTAACAGGGTTCGACCAATCACCACTTTTTGTTGGTTACCTCCGCTCAATGCGCGTATTTCAATATCAGGCGAAGACACCTTGATAGATAAATCACCAATAGCGGACGTTACCGCTTCGGTTTCGGCTTTTTCATCAATGGAAAAACGATGCTTGAGTCGACGCCATAAGCTAGAAATCGTCATGTTATTGCTGACTGATGAAATGGGAAAAATACCGTTCTTTTTTCGATCTTCTGGTACCAAACAAATGCCCAATTTAATGCGTTCGCTGGTGTCCATTTTGGCAGATACTTTATGCCCCGCAATATCTACGTCGCCTGAGTATTCTTGCAGACCAAGTAGACATTCCATTAGCTCGGTTCGACCTGCGCCCATGAGTCCGTATACACCAACTATCTCGCCGGATTTCACATCCATCGACACATCGTCAACTAAGGTAAGACCCATTTCATTGATCAATTTGATGTTTTTTACGTCTAATACTGGCTCGCCAAACTTACGACCCGGTTTCAAGAAGTTAGAAACAGGGTCACTGCCCAACATCTCTCTGACAATCCACGGCACATCGATGTCTTTGACTTCCGCTTCAGACTGGAAGTTACCATCACGCAGAATCGTAATGTGATCGCCAATTGCCATTAACTCTTCTAAACGATGGGAAATATAGATAATAGAAACACCCTGAGCGGTTAAGTCTCGAATGACTTTAAACAGCAACTCAACCTCGGTTTTACTCAGCGCCGAAGTCGGCTCATCCAAAATCAGCACATCGGCTTCATCGGCCAAGGCTTTGGCGATTTCGATTAGTTGCTGTTGTCCAACTTTCAAGTTAGACAGTAATTCAGATGGCGCGATGTCTTGGTCAAGACGCGCCATGAGTTCAGCGGTGACTCTGTGTTGTTCCGCGGTATCTAGCGGCATCAGGCCATGCTGTTTTTCGCGACCCAAGAAGATATTTTCAGCCACCGTTAAGTTGCCAAACAGATTCAGCTCTTGATGAACCATGCCAATGCCTTTGGCGGCTGCGTCCCGTGTGTGCTGAAAAGACACAGCTTCATCGTTGAGATAAATGCTGCCTTTGCTCGGCTGCTGAACACCCGCCAGAATTTTCATCAAGGTGGATTTACCCGCGCCATTTTCACCTATGATGACGTTCACTTTGCCGCGATAAACTCGGTAATCCACTTCGTTTAACGCGATAGTGCCTGGGTAAATCATGGAGATTTTTTCGGTGCGAATGACGATATCTGCGTTAGCTTGGCTCATCATTTGCCTCCACGAGTAATCTGCATTGGTACAGCATCACTGATGGTATTTTGGTCTATGGTAATCGCTGCAATAACCGTGGCTTTTTCGCCTACCCAACTAGTGTCAGGCTCACCAACCGATGCCATAGCGCGATTATTAAACTCTCGTGAGATTTGAGCAAAACGAATCTGGTTTTTAAAATCGTCGAACAGAACGTATTTAGACGCGTCACGAATCGCATTGCCTTTGATGATGCGGCCAACTTGTAAATCAATATTGGTATCGCCCACTTTTAGCGTTATCACACCTCTCATTTTGCCTAAATTCACGCTTTCGATGGTGCCATTTAAACGCACAAAAAAGCTTTGCTTGGTATTAATTTGCTGCGCATCCAGCTGGGATTTAATGCTTTCCCATGGGGTAAATTCTTGTGTAGCTTCTGGAAAGACTTTTGGCTGCCAAAGCTGATCGGCCACTTCAGACAAGGTGAAGTCTGCAAAGCTAACCACGGCATTAGGATCTTTAGGAATAATAGGATTGCCGTCAGCGTCTAAGTCTGTAACGGTACAGGCTGTCAGCAAATTAAGGCACGCAAAGAGCCCGATACATTGAAAGAGTTTTTTATAAGACATAATGATACCCAAGGAGTCGAAGCCTTCAAAAATGAAAGCTTCGAGTCAGGTTGTTATTTTTTTAGAGCGAAGTTACTTAGATTTTTCGCATTAGAGCTATCAATCAATACGCAATCCATAAGTTGTTTTTCTGGCAATCCTGTTGAGCCAGTACGAATGTATAGATCAGCTTGTTCAGCAACGCGCTGAGCTTGAGCATAGGCTGGTTGCATAACGGTTGCTTTGATATTAGTGCCTTTTAGGATGGAATCACGCGCATAATCTAAACCGTCAAAACCAACGATGAAAACATCTTTACGGCCCGCTGCTTGAAGTGCCGCTTCTGCACCCAACGCCATCGAATCGTTACCAGTGAACACGCCTTTAATGTTTGGGTTCGCTTGTAAGATCGACTCCATACGACTAAACGCTTCGGTTTGGCTCCAGTTGGCAGACTGGCGAGCAACCATTTTAAACTCAGGGAAGTTATCAACGATATCGTGAAAACCTTCACTACGTACTTGCGCATTAGTGTCGGACTCTGGCCCTACTAGCTCAACGTATTCACCACCTTCACCCATTAATTCTACAAACTTCTCACCTGCAAGCTGAGCGCCTTGGAAGTTATTCGATACGATTTGCGTGACAGCGATACCGGTTTTATTGATTTCACGGTCATATAGAAAAGCTGGAATACCCGCTTTTTTCAAACGCTCTAGTGATCCGATACTGGCGTCTGCGTCTGCGTTATCCAAAATCACCGCTTTGGCTTGACGAGCAATCGCTGTTTCAATTAATTGGTTTTGTTTGTTTACATCACCGTCATGGGAAGCCACCAAGGTGTCATAACCTAATTCTTTCGCTTTCGCATCCGCGCCTTCGGCACCGGCTTTAAAAAATGGATTGTCGTGGGATGGAGTAATAATGGCGATCAAACCATTACTAGCTAAAACACTGCTGCTGGCCAAGGTCAGTAATGTTGCAGCAAAGCAAGATTTCAAGAAGGCTTTCTTTTTCATTGTATGTCTCCGGTATGCTTATTTTTATTAAAATAGTCGAATAGCAAACGATTGCGTAATCGTTTGCTATTTTTATATTAAGCGCACGGAGCTTGTCAATAAATTCTTGACCGATAAGAAAAAATCTATATTTATCAAACGGTTATGACAATGAAATCATGAAATGCTGGTGTAATTTAACAACAAATAATCAAGCAACTGAATTATAAGGTTTTTCTATGTAAAACGACTTATTAAAAGTCCTATTTTCAACCTTAAAACGCGTTTTTAGTCTCATTTCAAAGTGAGGCACCAAAAAGCTGAAAGTAAAATACACAGAAAACAACAAGAAGTTGGAACTATTTTGTAGAAACAGCAGCCACCGACGAACGAACCACCAGATTTGGCTCCAGCATGATCATCTTGCCCTCTTGGCGTGGATTCTCAATTCGCTCTATCATGGTGCTGATCGCCAACTCGGCTAATCGCTCTTTAGGCTGATTAATAGTGGTTAAAGGTGGGCTAAAGTAAGCAGAGTACATACAATTATCATAACCAATGACAGACAATTGCTGCGGGATTTTAATACCTGACAACTGCGCTTCACTCATGGCGCCCATCGCCATGGCATCATTACCGATAAACACGGCACTTGGCAAACTCGAACAAGACAACAATTGGCGCATCCCTAATTTACCGCCTTCAAATTCGAAGTCGGATTCAATTACCCAATCGTCTTGGATAGCTAAATCGGCTTGCTCCATAGCTTCCATAAAGCCGTCAAAACGCTGCTTTGCAGGTAACTTTTCTAGTGGACCGCCAATATAAGCAATACGCTTATGGCCTTGTTCAATTAGATGCCGAATCGCCAAATGTGCGCCTTTTACCGAGTTGTCTTGAATGCGATCGACATAATCATCAGATGGGCCCCAATCCATGACGACCATGGGCAAATTACGCTGGCCGATCAAAGAACTAAATAACGAGTCGTCATAGGCGGAACACATAACTAAAATGCCATCGACACGTTTTTGCGTCAGCATTCGTAAGTAAGAGTTGGTTTTTTCAAGCTCGCCATCGGTATTACACAGCACAAGGTTGTAACCTTCTCGGTAACAACATTTTTCTACTTCGTTGACCAATTCGGCGAAAAAGGGGTTTAAGGTGGTGGTGACTAGCATGCCAAGACTTTTGGTATTTTTAACCTTTAAGCTACGTGCTACCGCACTGGGAGCATAATTAAGCTCTTCCGCTGCTTGCAGCACACGCTCTTGCGTCGTTTTGGCGACAAAACGCGTTTTGTTCAAAACATGAGATACGGTGGTTGTTGATACTCCAGCCCGTAACGCAACGTCTTTTATTGTCGCAGACAAACTTACACTCCCCTTTGCATGAATTGTGTTAACTGAATTTCATCGCAGCCAATTTATGAAAATAAAGGCCGATAGATCAATCGCTTATGACTTGCCTTTACCTACAAAAGAACGACTTAGAATCCAATACTATTTCAGGAAGTATACTTAACGACATCGTTAAAATGCATCAAGAGTTTTTTATAATCTTTCGTTTACGTGTCTTTTCTTGCTAAAAAATCGCTTAAGACTCTTTATCAAGCCGTGACGACACACGATACTCTCCAGGCGTCATGCCCAAGTTTTTACGCGATACCGTGTACATGTATTGCACGGATGGATAACCGCAGGTTCGGGCAATTTCATCAAATGGCAGGTTGGTCGAAGTGATCAATTCACAGGCGCGGTAAAACTTGGTCATATGCAGTTGTTCGTGCATTGAGCAGCCGATTTCGTCGATAAAGCGGGTTTCCAAGTTGGTTCTTGATATACCAATGTAATCCACCACTTGCGCGACTTTCACCCCTCGACACGCATTATGACGAATAAAATGCATAGCTTGAATGACATAAGGGTCGTGCAAGGCTCGGTAATCAGATGACTGTCTCTCTTCAACGCCAATAGGATCGACCACCACTAGCGAGTTTTCTGCAGAATAGCCTTGTAACATACGGTGCAGCATTTTTGCCGCTTCGTAGCCCATTTGTTTACTCCCCTGTTCCACTGAAGACAGAGCCGTACGATTCAAGTTTCTCGCCATGCTTTCATTATCAATGCCTACAATGGCCACTTGCTCTGGCACCAAGATATTCAAATGGTCGCAAACCTGGAGTAAATGGCGCGCTCGGGAATCTGTGACAGCAATAATGCCAATCGGTTTAGGGAGGTTTGTTAGCCAGTTTTCTAATTCGCGCTGTGCGGTTTCCCAAACCTCTGCCGAGGTGCAGAAGCCTTGATGCACATGTGGTTCAAATCCATCAGAGCGCACTTGCTCAACAAAGGCATGCTCGCGCTCACTGGCCCATCTACTGTAAATTGTGCTTGGCACACCATAAAAGGCAAACGCTGGCAGGCCTTTTCGCTTCAAGTGTTGGTACGCACAGTGAACCAAGGCGGCATTGTCTGTGGCCACATAAGGCAGCCGTGGATAATCTTCTTTATGATGATAAGAGCCACCAACCGCTACGGTGGGAATATTGGTGTCTTTAAGAATCTCCTCCACTTCGGGGTTGTCGAAATCGGCAATAATGCCGTCCCCTTGCCAGTGTTTTAGGGCATCTAGCCGACTGCGAAAATCGTCTTCAAAATATACATCCCAATCACATTGAGCTGCATGTAAGTATTCACCAATACCTTCTATAACTTGTCGGTCATACACTTTATTGGCATTAAACACCAAGTTGAGTCGATAGCGTTTTTCAAACATACAAAAGCATCTCTAATTTTTATTATTAGCTTGATCATACTCTTGTTGATAATTCAGGTTCTAGATAATGATAAAAATCAAAAAGGAAATAACAGAAATCGTAATAAAAAGTTGGCAAAAAAAGAGCGCTGTTATGCAACAACACCGCTCTTGCTCATTAAAGCCCTTTTACTCTTTGGTATAAATCCTGAAAGCGCCTGCGTTTCTCTGCATATCGAGCACTGTCTTTCTGGTTAGGCAAATAGCGTTTAATGAGCGCAGGCTTGGTGCAAATGTCGCTTAATACATCCTGACCTTGATCGCCAATAGCGGCTAATCGAGCAGCACCCAAGGCGGGGCCAACGTCACCACCTGCACGGTAATCCATGGGCACATTAAAGACATCCGCCAGCATTTGTAGCCAATAGGTGCTTTTGGCTCCGCCACCAATCACGTCTATCCCTTCACTGATACTTTGTGCCGAACGCACCGCATCCAACCCATCCAGTAGGGCAAAGCTCACCCCTTCAAGTACCGCATGAACCAGGTCCGCTGACGTCGTTTCGTGGCTCATTCCCCAAAAAACGCCTTTTGCATTGGCATCATTGTGCGGTGTTCTTTCTCCGCTTAGATAAGGCAAAAAAGTCAGCTTGCTATCATAATCGACACGATTCTCCGCCGCTAATAAAGCCTGCTCCACACTGCTAAACTGTGCCAATTTCGTGACCCAATCAATACAACTGGCGGCGCTCAACATCACCGACATCGTGTGCCAAGTATTTGGAATCGCATGACCAAAACTATGCAAGGCCGCAGCTGGGTTCGCAGTGAAGCCATCACTTACCGCAAAAATCACCCCAGATGTCCCCAGTGATAGCATAGTTTGTTCAGGTGAGATTATGCCCATACCAACCGCACCCGCGGCATTATCCCCACCACCAGCAACAACAGGCACAACAGGTATTGACCAACGTTTCGCCAATGTTTCAGCAATCGTTCCAGTGATTTCTGAACCTTCGTATACCTTTGGCATTTGCTGTTTATTTAAGCCTGTTGCTTGCAGCATGGTCTCGCTCCAAGCGCGTTGCTCCATGTTCAACCAAAGCGTACCTGAAGCATCTGACACATCGGTCGCAAACTCGCCTGTCAGGCGAAAACGTAGGTAATCTTTGGGTAACAGCACCTTGTCTATTTGTGCGAAAACATCTGGTTCGTGTTGCTTTACCCAAAGCAATTTAGGGGCAGTAAAACCTGGCATCACTAGGTTTCCCGTAATGGCTTGCACTTCTGGGCAGCGCCGTTGCAATAGCAGGCACTCTTCATGGGAGCGGCCATCATTCCAAAGGACCGCAGGGCGTAATACTTCCCCCTGCTTGCCCAGCAAGGTCGCACCATGCATTTGCCCTGATAGTCCAATAGCTTTTACATCTTGTAGATTATGCTCTGTAGCCAGCTGCAACATTGCTAAGTCAGTTGCTTGCCACCAGTCTTCTGGGTTTTGCTCCGACCAAAGATCAAAAGGGCGCGACACCGAAAGAGGCGACGAACAGCTTGCCGCTACGCGTCCGCTTTTATCCATAAGAATTACTTTGACGCCTGAGGTACCGAGGTCAATGCCTATATACATGAAAAATATCCTTTATCTTGTTAATCGTCATCCTCGCGCGTGAGGCTATCAATAAACGACTTCTGTCGATCTTGTAGGTCGTGCATTTATGCCGACAAAAAAACCATACGACACCCTATTAGGTCTTGTCGGGCTAAAGCCACGACCTACAGAGAAAAGTGTAGGTCGTGCATTTATGCCGACAAAAAGCCATGCGGCATCCAATTAGATCTTGTCGGGCTAAAGCCACGACCTACAGAGAAAAGTGTAGGTCGTGCATTTATGCCGACAAAAAGCCATGCGGCATCCAATTAGGTCTTGTCGAGCTAAAGCCGCGACCTATAGAGAAAAGTGTAGGTCGTGCATTTATGCCGACAAAAAGCCATGCGGCATCCAATTAGGTCTTGTCGGGCTAAAGCCGCGACCTACAGAGAAAAGTGTAGGTCGTGCATTTATGCCGACAAAAAAACCATGCGACACCCAATTAGGCCTTGTCGAGCTAAAGCCGCGACCTATAGAGAAAAGTGTAGGTCGTGTATTTATGCCGACAAAAAAACCATGCGGCATACAATTAGATCTTGTCCGGCTAAAGCCGCGACCTATAGAGAAAAGTGTAGGTCGTGCATTTATGCCGACAAAAAAACCATGCGGCATACAATTAGATCTTGTCCGGCTAAAGCCGCGACCTACAGAGAAAAATGTAGGTCGTGCATTTATGCCGACAAAAAAAGCCATGCAACACCCAATTAGGTCTTGTCGGGCTAAAGCCACGACCTACAGAGAAAAGTGTAGGTCGTGCATTTATGCCGACAAAAAGCCATGCGGCATCCAATTAGGTCTTGTCGGGCTAAAGCCGCGACCTACAGAGAAAAGTGTAGGTCGTGCATTTATGCCGACAAAAAGCCATGCGCATCCAATTAGGTCTTGTCGGGCTAAAGCCGCGACCTACAGAGAAAAATGTAGGTCGTGCATTTATGCCGACAAAAAGCCATGCGGCATCCAATTAGGTCTTGTCGGGCTAAAGCCGCGACCTACAGAGAAAAGTGTAGGTCGTGCATTTATGCCGACAAAAAGCCATACAACACCCAATTAGGTCTTGTCGGGCTAAAGCCGCGACCTACAGAGAAAAGTGTAGGTCGTGCATTTATGCCGACAAAAAGCCATGCGCATCCAATTAGGTCTTGTCGGGCTAAAGCCGCGACCTACAAAACCTATCCAACCTTCGCGCACGAAGTTTTACTGCGCTTTTTTGGTTTTCACATCCAACCAAACAGCGAGCAATAAAATCATGCCTTTTACGATTAATTGCCAGAAGGTCGGCACATCCAACATGCTCATGCCATTGTCCAAGCTCGCCATAATCAGTGCACCCATGATGGCACCAAATACCGCCCCAACCCCGCCAGCCAAACTGGCGCCGCCAATAACACAGGCTGCGATAGCATCCAGCTCTGCCATGTTTCCCGCCGCAGGAGAGCCCGCTCCAAGTCGAGATGTGAGTATTAAAGCGGCCACCGCGACCATCATGCCATTGAAGCCAAACACCAACATTTTAGTGCGTTCTACGTTAACTCCCGACATGCGAGTCGCTTCGATGTTGCCACCAATCGCGTAAATTCGACGACCAAACGATGTTCTTTTTGCTACATAAGTGGCGATTAAAATCAGCCCGCCCATGATCAAGATTGGCGTTGGAATACCGCGGTAACTTTCCAAGATAAACAACAAGCCCATTAACACGGCAACGGCAATCGTTGCTTTGGCGTATTCAAACTTAGCCGACTGATTTTCCACGCCGTGCTTATGTCTTGCTTTGCGTCGGGCATAAACTTTGGCTACCAAGCCAAGGCATAGCAAGGACACAACACTGATCCCCCAACCAGACGGAATGTAACTTTGCCCCACAATCGCCAGAGAACTGGAGGTAGGCGCAACCGTCGCACCGTTGGTTAAGCCCACTAAAATCCCACGAAACGCCAACATGCCTGCCAAGGTGACAATAAAAGACGGCACTTTTTGATAAGCGACCCACCAGCCGTTAAACAAGCCCAACACCAAACCCGCAGCGACCGTGATTAAAACGGTGAGCATAATAGGAAAGTGAAACCAGACATCCAAAATCGCGGCCACACCACCCAATAAGCCCATCATAGAGCCAACGGATAAATCGATTTCCGCGCTGATAATCACAAATACCATGCCAATGGCGAGCACGCCTACAATGGCCGTTTGACGAATTAAGTTAGAAATATTTCGCGGTGACACAAAGGCACCGTCTGTCGCAAAGGAAAAGAACACGACGATTAACAACATGGCGGCCAACATGGCAAACAGTTGTAATTGACTGGTTTTTATTGTTTTAAACATTCGCTGTATCCTCTTTTATCGCGCAATTCATTATCATTTCTTGGGTCAATCCTTGATGGTCAAATTGCCCTTTTAGTCGCCCTTCGTGCATGACTAGGACGCGGTCACTAATCCCAATAACTTCTGATAGTTCAGACGACACCATGATGATGGACACGCCCTGTTTGACGAGTGCAAACATCAGCTTATAAATTTCGTATTTCGCGCCCACATCAATGCCACGAGTCGGCTCATCGAGTATTAAAATTTTCGGGTGTGTTAATAAGCATTTAGCGATAATGGCTTTTTGTTGATTACCGCCACTCAGGTTTTTAATAGACAAGTCAGGGGACGCTGTTTTTACCTTCAGCTGAGCAATATAATGATCAATATCTTGGCTTTCTTTATCTTCATTCACTGTGCCAAACCAAGAAGAGTATTGCTTCAATACCGATAAAGTAATGTTCCGCCCAACACTCATAATGGGCACGATACCGTGGCGTTTTCGGTCTTCTGGCACCATAGCAATGCCCGCTTCCAACGCCGTGCGCTGAGAGCGAATCATTAACGGCTTACCATGCAGTTCAATGTCGGCCTCATAATGTCCGTCGTACGATCCGTACAAACATTGCATCAGTTCCGTTCGACCAGAGCCAATCAAACCTGCGATACCTAGAATTTCTCCTTGGCGTAACTCAAAACTCACGTCGTCAACCTGAGCTCGAGCGGCACCGGCCTGTTTTGCTGTCGCATGATTTACTTTTAATACAAGATCACCAATGTCGTGATCTTCTCTTGGGAAGAGTTCATCTAGTTCACGACCAACCATCATGCTGATAATGTCATTTTGCGTTAGATTTTCGACGGATCGAGTGTCTATATGATCGCCATCACGAATGACTGTAACCCAATTGGACAAAGCCAATACTTCTTCCAATTTATGGGAAATATAGATGCAAGCAATGCCCTGTTGTTTCAGCTCGCTGACAATATTCAATAGGATTTCGATTTCTGTGGTGGTCAGAGAAGACGTTGGCTCGTCCAGTATTAATAGTTTTACGTTTTTGTTTAAGGCTTTGGCAATCTCGACCAGTTGCTGCTGGCCCACACCAAGCTCGCGGATTGGTGTATCTGGCAAAATATCCAACTTGACTCGCGCCAGCAGTTCCGACGTACGACGGTGCATTTCTTCATCATTCAGCCTTGCGAATGAACCCAGTTCATTGCCGAGAAAGATATTTTCTAAGACGGTCATTTCTTTAACGAGTGCCAGTTCTTGGTGAATGATGACAATACCCAAGGCTTCGGTATCTCGAATGCTGGATGCCTTAACAAGATCCCCTTCAAAATAAATCTCACCTTCGTAAGAGCCAAACGGCCAGACACCGCTTAATACTTTCATCAAGGTGGATTTGCCTGAACCATTCTCACCACAAATAGACAAGACTTCACCAGGTTCTAGCTGAATGCTGACGCCGTTTAATGCACGGACACCGGAAAAACTTTTTATGATCCCACGCATGTCCAATAAGGGTTGCTTCATGTTTACGCCTCTTTCTACATCTCTTTTTTAAACCAGAAAAGCAAACAGCACCCTTTTCGGGTGCTGTTTATAGGAATGTACTAAGGGTTGTAAACAGCGCTACGTGAGTGATAACCATCGGCAATTACGGTGGAATCTAGGTTGTCTTTATTGACAGAAATAGGCGTCAACAAC
Organism: Marinomonas sp. FW-1; assembly: GCF_005222245.1. Taxonomy (NCBI): domain Bacteria; kingdom Pseudomonadati; phylum Pseudomonadota; class Gammaproteobacteria; order Oceanospirillales; family Oceanospirillaceae; genus Marinomonas; species Marinomonas sp. FW-1. The sequence continues at coordinate 3,430,917 of NZ_CP025987.1, forward strand.
ACAGCATCAACCTCTTTTTTGCCGTTGTTAACCTGACCATTCACCTTGATGCTTTCACCACGAGCCAGCTTAACGGCCATTTCCGCACTGGTTGTCGCCAGCTTAGAAATCGGTTTGTACACCGTCATGGTTTGTGTTCCAGCGACAATACGGCGCACTGCTGCAAGGTCTGCATCTTGACCAGAAATAACCACTTTGCCACTTAAGCCTTGTGCCGCTAGCGCTTGTACCGCGCCACCCGCCGTTGAGTCGTTGGAAGCAACCACTGCATCGATTTTATTGGCGTTCGCTGTTAGACCGTTTTCCATGATGTTCAAGGCCGCTTCGGCAGACCAACCCATAGCCCATTGGTCACCAACCACTTTAATTTTTTTAGAATCAATGGCCGGTTGAAGCACGTTCATTTGCCCCTGACGAAACATTTTTGCGTTGTTATCGGTAGGCGAACCGCCCATTAGAAAATAATTGCCTGTTGGTTTACGTTTAAGCAGGGCTTCGGCTTGCATTTCACCCACGCGAATGTTGTCAAAGGACACATACAAATCGATGTCTGCAAATTTGATTAATCGGTCATAAGCCAAGACTTTGATGCCTTCCGCTTTCGCTTCAGCCAGTACGTTACCTAATACTTCACCGTTTTCAGGCACGATAACCAGCACATCAACGCCACGAGAAATCATGTTTTCGATTTGGGATATTTGCGTGGTGACATCACCGTTAGCAGATTGGGTATAGACTTTTGCCCCCATGGCTTCCGCCGCAGAAGTAAATAAGTCTCGGTCTTTCTGCCAGCGCTCTAAACGTAGGTCTGACATCAACAAACCAATTTTCTCGCCATCAGCTAGAGCAGGAAGAGACGTTGCTGCACAGAGGGTTGCCAGCAAACTCATAGACATTATTTTTTTCATTTTTTCATCCCTTGTTATTTTTATAAGTGAACGATCTCCTATATGGAGTGGGATAAATGTAAAGTGATGGTTTAAGAAGCGGTATTATCTTTTTTTGTTTGCGTGTAGCGTTTTTTATAAAAAAATCACACTAGTGAAGTAAAAATATGTGTGAGTTTTCTCTCATGATCAGCCAACAATGGCTCTCTTTTACTTAGCTATGTTGAGCGACAGCAGCTTGCTTACAAGGGGGGATTTTTGACTATGTTCTTTTATCTGACCATGCTTCAAGCAATGAAATTTTTATCATTACATCTTATTGCTAGTTGATAAATTTACAGCCTATTAAAGGCCGAAGCGGATGGAAAATCAGCTGAGAGAAGCAAAGGCTATTTATAACCCATTGCTTCTCTACTGCTTAGTTCTTATGAAAACTATTCAACGGTAACGGATTTCGCTAGGTTACGCGGCTGATCCACGTCTGTGCCTTTTACTACAGCAACGTGGTAAGACAACAATTGCAGCGGAATGGTATGCACAATCGGCTCTAGGATGCTGTCTACTTTTGGCACTTCTGTGAAGGTGATGTTTTCTTCATTATGAAGGTCTGTGTCTTTGTCTGCAAAGACGAACAATTCACCACCGCGGGCGGCGACTTCTTGTAGGTTTGACTTAAGTTTGTCCAACATGTCGTTATGTGGAACCAAAGCTATAATCGGCATATCTTCATCAACCAATGCCAATGGCCCGTGCTTCAGTTCACCTGCCGGGTAAGCTTCCGCATGAATATAAGAAATCTCTTTCAGCTTCAATGAACCTTCTAGCGCGATTGGGAACATGGTGCCACGCCCCAAAAATAACGCGTTGGTTTTATTAGCAAATTGATCGGCGACTTTCTTAATATGAGTGTCAGCCAATAACGCATCATTCACATGGGCAGGCAAAGAACGCATGGCTTGTACAAGCTCTTTTTCTTTCTCTGCGGACAAACCGTTTTCAACCGCAATGGCGACACTGGTGATCAATAGTGCGGTTAGCTGAGTGGTAAAGGCTTTGGTGGATGCCACACCAATTTCAGGGCCAGCATTGGTCAACAAAGTAAGCGCTGACTCACGCACTAGCGTGCTAGATGGCACGTTACAAATAGCCAAGGTCGTCAGATAACCAAGCTCTTTTGCCAAGCGTAACGCCGCCAAGGTATCCGCCGTTTCACCTGACTGGGACAAGGTTAAGAACAAGGTTTTCTTAGGCACGGCTACTTTGCGGTAGCGGTATTCGCTGGCCACTTCAACGGTACATGGCAGTCCAGCCAAATCTTCGATCCAGTATTTGGCCACCATGCCTGCATGGTAGCTGGTGCCACAAGCAACGATATGAACATTTTCCACTTCTTTTAAAAAGCCAGAGTCAGCACCAAAGCAGCTAGTCAGCACTTTCGTTTCGCTGATGCGGCCTTCTAAACACGCGCTAATCACTTTTGGTTGTTCGTAGATTTCTTTCATCATGTAATGACGAAATTCGCCTTTGTCTGTGGCATCGACGTTGTGGTTAAAGACGCTGATTGGACGGTCTTGCAATTCGCCTTTTGCATTATAAATAGATACTTGATCACGGCTTACTTCCGCCACATCGCCTTCTTCTAAGAAGATGAATTGGTCTGTAACGTGCAACAGAGCAAGCTGATCAGAGGCGACAAAATTTTCTTCAATACCAACCCCAACAACAAGCGGGCTGCCTTTTCGGGCCGCGATAAAGCGTTCGTTATCGTCTTTTTGCACCACACCTATCGCAAAAGCACCATGCAGTTTTGTTAACGCAGCTTGAACGGCTTTAAGCAAGTCTGGCTGTGTTTTCATGGCATCGTGAATAAGGTGAACGATGACTTCGGTGTCTGTTTCGGATTTAAACTCATAACCTTTGGCTTTTAATTCACGACGCAAAGGCTCGTGGTTTTCAATAATGCCGTTGTGCACTAGAGCAAGGTCATCACCAGAGAAGTGAGGGTGTGCGTTGGCTTCCGTTGGCTTGCCATGGGTCGCCCAACGAGTATGTGCGATGCCCATTTTGCCATCCAATGGTTCTGCTGCGAATTTGTCTTTTAATGCCTGAACCTTACCAACGGCACGGTGTGAAAACACACCTTCTTCGTTGTTAATCGCAACACCGGAAGAGTCATAACCACGGTATTCAAGACGGCTTAGGCCTTCGATTAAAATCTTTGATACGTTACGACGTGCAATGGCGCCAACTATTCCGCACATGGAGAATCCTTCTTTGAGTCTGCAAAAGGGGTCTGCCCCCTTAAATTTAATAATAAATAGTCTAATTACGAATGTTCTGTAAAAGGGATCTGACCCCTTTTCTATTCCGTCATTTCTATTCCGTCATTCCCGCGAAGGCGGGAATCAATCACTTATGGTCATCGGAAATAACCCTATTTAGACAATACCACTGGCTTCCCGCCTTCGCGGGAATGACAATCGTGGCTATGATTATTAGCGCCGAGGAATTACATCCAAAGAGCTTAAAAGCTGAAACGTTATTTTTTAGTGGGTCGTGGCCAATTGTCTTTGTTGGTTTGTCGCGCCCTGGCGAACGCCAATTGTTTCTCGCCAACTTGTTTCGTAATAGTAGACCCTGCGGCGATCGTTGCGCCTTCTTCTATTTGGACGGGAGCAACTAACGATGAGTTAGAACCAATAAATACGTTATCGGCCACTTGCGTCTTATGTTTATTCACACCGTCATAATTGCAAGTAATGGTGCCTGCGCCCACGTTGACGTTGGCGCCCATTTCCGTGTCACCAATGTAGCTCAAGTGGTTCACTTTACTGCCTTCACCAATAATGGCTTTTTTGGTTTCAACAAAGTTGCCAATTTTGGCTTTGTTGGCAAGTTGCGTGCCTGGGCGTAAGCGTGCAAATGGCCCGATATCACAGGATTCCCCAACTTGGCTGTCTTCGATCAGCGTGTTGCTTTTGATGATGGTATTATCGCCCACGGTACAGTTTTTGAGGTGGCAGTTTGGCCCAATTTCTACACCTGCACCTAATGTGACCTTACCTTCAAATACACAGTTCACATCGATGATCACGTCATTACCAGTGACGAGTTCACCACGCACATCAATGCGAGATGGGTCCAATAAAGTGGCGCCATTTTGCATTAGACGAATGGCTTGCTGATTTTGTAGCTCTCGCTCTAACGCAGCCAACTGCACACGATCATTGACACCCGCGACTTCGGCTTCGTTTTCTGGATTAACCGTAACGATATCAACGCCATCACGTGCCGCCATGGCAATCACGTCCGTTAGGTAATATTCACCTTGGGCATTGTTGTTTGTTAAAGCGGCAAGCCATGCTTGAAGGTGTGCATTTGGGGCTAATAGAATGCCAGTGTTCACTTCTTTGATAGCAAGTTCACTTGCTGAGGCGTCTTTTTGCTCTACGATAGCGGTAACTTTACCTTGCTCGTCACGCACGATACGCCCGTAACCCGTTGGATTATCAAGAGAAATCGTCAATAAAACCAAGGTGTTAGAATTTGATAGCGCCGTCATTTTTTGCAATGTGCTGGCACGGATAAGCGGCACATCACCATACAAGGTTAAGGTTGCGCCGTCTGCTTGTAAAAAAGGCGCAACGCGACGTAACGCATCGCCCGTACCTTGTGGATCATTCTGCCAAACAATATTGGCTGAAAAATCCTGACAATTTGCTTCGACTTGCTCGCCTTGATGACCGACCACAAGATGTAAATTGGCGTTTTCCAGTGTACTTGCCGTTGTCAGCACTCTTCTGACCATGGCGATACCGCCTACTTTGTGCAGTACTTTGGAAAAGGCGGATTTCATTCGGCTGCCTTTTCCGGCAGCAAGAATTACGATGTCCTGAGTCATGAAGCGTCCTTGTGTTGGCGTCTTTATGCAATGAATAATTTTGAATGTAAGCTATTAGACCTTTTTGCCAAAAACGCCACAACCCAAATTGTCACAAAAAAAATGACAATTTATCTAAAAAATAGTAAATCAATGATTTTCAACACTTCTAAGCGAGACACAAATCTATATTGTCAGAGAATGAGCAATCTAAAGGCGAGTGGTTACATTAGGGCGTTTGCAGTATAAAATACCGTTCAATATTAATAGTAACCATTATCAGTGGTTACTGCTCCACCCACAACAAAGGATGAGCATGAGTAAACTCAGCGAGCCACAGCAACTTGATGCACTTTATAAAGAGGCGCACCCTTTAGCGTTAAAAAAAGAGATTGATGCCCTAGAACAACACGCCATCACATTTATTAAGCACTGCCCTTTTATGGTCATGTCGACGTCGGACGAAAACGGCTTTGCTGATGTATCTCCCCGTGGAGGAGACGCTGGATTTGTCAAAGTTGTGGATGCTAATACGCTGGCTTTTTCAGACCTTCCTGGTAACAATCGCTTGGACAGCCTAAGAAACATTGTGGAACGCCCCGAAGTTGGGCTGCTGTTTATGATTCCTGGCATTGGTGAAGTGGTGCGTGTAAAAGGCACAGCAAGCCTGCACACCGACAAGGGCACACTTGAGCTGTTCGCTGAGGACAACAAGCCCCCTAAGTTAGTCGTGAAAATACAAGTGCATAAATTACTCTTTCACTGCCCTAAAGCCATTGCGGTTGCTAAGCTTTGGAGCGAAGAGAACAAAGTAGAGCGCTCTTTCTTGCCTTCATTATTGGCTATCATTCAAGATCAAGTCTCTGAGTAATTGAGACTTGATTAGCGTCATTCTAATTCGAGGGGTTCTCACGATAATGTTGAGGTTTTACGACTTGGGCAGGCATTGCATTCCGCCTGAAGCAGCTCAACCAGTAGCCTAGTTGCCGGCCCTGTTCGTTCGCCTTTGCCGAAGATGGCATACATATGGAAATTTCGTTCACTGCCAGAGATCAATTTTAGCTTTTTCAATTTTCCACTTTGCAGGGCATAATCTAGGTCGGCCTTAGGCAACCAAGCAAAACCAATACCGCTGGTCACTATTTCAAGTGCGGATTGCACGCTCGATACCGTCCAACGACGATCCGTGCCTAACCAACCCGCATCAACAGACGTTTCAGAGGCAGAGTCTCTAATGACGATTTGTAACTCTCGGCTCAGTCGCTCATTATTAATGGGCTCGGCTTCTTGTAGCAATGGATGGCTGCTCGCTGCGACGGCGATCATTTCTACTTCCACAATGGGATCCGCCAGATAGCCTTTCGGGACAATGCTACTGAGCACTAAATCTGGGCTACCTTTTCGCAGGGCTTCTTCGCCTCCGCTCAATACCGCTTCTTTTAGCTGAACTTGCGTGCCTTGGCTTTGCGGTTCGAATGCTTGCAGCGCCCTCAATAGAGCGGGTGTGGGAAACGCTTGATCCACTACTAATTCAAGTTCTGGCTCCCAGCCTTGCCCCAACGTATGAGCCAGTTCTTCTAGGTCTACCGCTTCTTTTATTAAATGCCGAGACCGGCGTAATAGCACTTCGCCCCGTTCCGTTAATTTGGCTTTTCGACCTTCAATGATCAATAGCGGATATCCAAGCTGTTCTTGCAGCTTAGCAACCGTGTAACTCACCGACGACTGGCTTTTGTGTAGGGCTTCCGCTGCTTGGGCAAAGCCGCCTTTATCAACCACTGATTGCAAGACTCGCCATTGTTCTAGGGTTACTCTCGGAGCTTTCAAGATCATTCTCGCTATAAAATAAGAAGAAACAATGTATCGTATTTTTCGATCAATATCCCCAAAAAATGTCACTTTTTTATCGAATATGTTGGTTATATTATGATGGACATTAATCAATACATAGCGCCTTAAAGGCTCTAACCCCTTTATTACGGAGAATCAAACATGGCTACATTATTACGTATCGACTCTAGTGCTTCTGGCGAAAATTCAAAATCACGTCAACTAGCAAATGAATTTGTTCAAAACTGGTTAGCAAAAAACCCAGATGGCAAAGTGGTTGTTCGTGATGTTGATGCGAACCCACTACCACACTTTACAAGTGAAACTTTGGGCGCACTATTCACACCAGAAGAAGACCGCACTGCTGAGCAAAAAGCAATTGTTGCGATTGGTGATGAACTGATTAGCGAAATCGAAGCGGCTGACGTTGTCACTGTTTCTGCACCTATGTATAACTTTGGTATCCCTTCTACTTTGAAGTCTTACTTTGATTACATTGCTCGCGCTGGTCGTACTTTCCAATACACGGAAACTGGCCCTGTTGGTATGCTTAACAAAGACGCTTACGTTTTCGTTGCAAGCGGTAGCTTCTTGGCAGAAACACCAATGGACCACCAAGTACCTTACCTAAACACTTTCTTAGGTTTTGTTGGTATCACTGTAAAAGAAACTTTCATTGCTGGTGGTCAAGCACTTGGCGAGCCTGGCGAAGAATCTTTCAACCAAGCAAAAGCAAAAATCGCTTCTGCGGCTTAATTTATTAGCCTCGCGTTTTCCCTTTAAAAAAACCGATTAGAATTTTCTAATCGGTTTTTTTTGCTTAGATTCAAATCACCACCCATAAACGAGGCGTGATCCGACATTCCAGCAAAGACATCGCGCCCACAAGACCGTAGGTCGGATGAGACAAGGCACGAGGCGTGATCCGACATTCCAGCTAAGACATCGCGCCCACAAAAACGTAGGTCGGATGAGACAAGGCACGAGGCGTGATCCGACATTCCGGCAAAGACATCGCACCCACAAAACCGTAGGTCGGATGAGACGAGGTACGAGGCGTGATCCGACATTCCAACAAAGACATCGCACCCACAAAACCGTAGGTCGGATGAGACGTGATCTGACAGTGTTGGATCACGGTCGTGCCTCCCTCATCCAACCTACAATAACATCATAAATGAGACGCTCCGTAGGTCTGATGAGACGAGGCGTGATCTGACGTCCATAAGCCTCTCTCTTAAAGCCCATTGGCTTTCAGCGCGATTCGCTTACGCTGTATATCCACTTCTATCACAGTAACATTGACGACTTGTCCCACGCGCACCAACTCTCTTGGGTCTTTCACAAATCGGTTAGCAAGCTGCGAAATGTGAATCAGACCGTCTTGATGCACCCCAAGGTCGACAAAGGCACCAAACGCCGCCACATTGGTCACAACGCCTTCTAAGGTCATACCTTCCTGTACATCTTCAAGCTTCTGAATACTGTGATCAAAAGACGCGTAACGAAATTCTGGACGTGGATCTCGACCAGGCTTGGCAAGCTCAGCCAAAATGTCGGAATAGGTAAAATCACCCGCTTGTGCAAAACTGGGTGCCAGCTGTTTTAATTGCTGTAAAGCTTGGACGTTGTTTAAAAGGTCATTCGCTTTGAGAGAAACTTGCTGAGCCATTTTCTTCACCAAAGGATAAGATTCCGGGTGAACACCGGACTGATCCAGCGGCTCTTTGCCGTTCAAGATCCTTAAAAATCCGGCACATTGCTCAAAACACTTATCGCCTACCCCTTTTATTTTCAACAATTCGGCTCGGGACTCGATACGACCTTTTTTCTGTCGATACTCAACGATGTTTTGCGCTAGTCGATTGGTTAGACCCGAAACATAAGACAGCAAAGACACCGATGCTAGATTGATATCCACCCCAACGCGGTTCACACAATCCTCCACGACATTAGCGAGGGACTTTGAGAGCAGAGAGGCTTTAACGTCGTGCTGATATTGCCCAACGCCTATGGCTTGAGGATCAATTTTGACTAGCTCGGCTAAGGGATCCTGAAAACGTCGCGCAATCGACACCGCACCACGAATGGTGACGTCTAAATCAGGGAATTCTTGAATCGCAATGGGCGATGCGGAATACACAGAAGCTCCCGCTTCACTGACAACAACGGCACGGCAGTCTAAGCCCTGCTCCGCTATCAAAGCCTTTAATAAAGACTCAGTCTCACGTGAGGCGGTTCCATTACCAATCGCTACCCAAGTAATGCGGTATTTACTGATTAGTGCCAAGAGTCGAGCGTTGGCCTCTTGTGTCTTATTTTGCGGGCCGTGGGGATAAATCACACCGTGATCCAGTACATTTCCTTGCTCATCGATTACCGCCAGCTTGACGCCGTTACGGAAACCAGGGTCAACACCCAACACTCTATGTGCCCCCGCTGGCGCGGCCATAAGTAAGTCTTGCAGGTTATCAGCAAATACCTGAATCGCTCCTTCTTCTGCTCGCTCTTTGAGTTGTGTTAATACATCGCTTTCTAGCTTAGTAAGCAGTTTCTTCTCCCAGGCGATGTTTAAATAACGCCGCTGTACAGAAGTTAGTCGATGAGTTTCTGTTTGTTGATCATCAAGCAATTGGTTTAAATGAGGAAACATTAAGTTCTCTGGATAAGAATCTCCGCTCTTTAAAGCCATGCTTAACTTTAATATAGCCTCTTTTTTTCCTCGAAATAGGGCCAATAGTCTGTGGGCGGGCACTTTATTTATGTCTTCTTGGTAATCAAAATAGTCTCGGAATTTTTCGCCGATTTCTTTTTTTCCTCGCAATACTCGGCTGACTAATCGACCGTTCTTAAGTAACTCTGTACGCCCTTTTTTTAGAACCTCACTATCATTTGAAATAGCGTCACTCAATATCTCAATGACACCATCCAGTGCCGATTCAGCCGATATTGCAATATTGTTTTGTCTTACCCAGGCCTCGATTGCGGATACACTGTCTGACCTTTCACCTGACCATATCAAACACGCCAAAGGCAGCAAGCCTTGCTCTCTTGCTTCATCCGCTTTTGTTTTGCGCGCTTTTTTGAAGGGGGCATATAGATCTTCTAATTCGTTTTTAGACGTCGCACTTTGTATTTTCTGTCTAACGGTATCGGTGACATTTGTATCATTAGCTAATAAAGACAGTATGCTTTCTTTGCGTTTGTTTAATTCGACTAAATATTGCCATCTATCAAAAAAGGCACGCAAATCCATATCACTCATACCACCCGTGCTTTCTTTTCTATAGCGAGCAATGAAAGGTACCGTGGCTCCTTCTTCAAATAACTTAATGATGTTATTGCTGTACTTTTTTAATATAGAAAATTCTGCGCTTAAGTTATCTGGTATAGAATTCATTTATTACCCTATTATTTACACTTTTATAACAGTCTACGAACATTATTTTATTAGCATGTTAGGTTATTTTTTATTAAAATCCACACACAAACTTGAAATAGTATAGAATCACACCAAAATATAATGACAGTAATTCAACATCTTCTTAAATATTGAATTAGCATCATTAGAAGATTGAAAGTCATCTCTTATCTGAATTTCAATTCATGAACAAGAGTAAACGAAGCTGATTATTAAAAAGTAACATGCTTTGACTAACGATTTTACCACACCACTGTGTGTAATAGATGGATCTCTTTTTTAATGCAGGACCACACAATTCGTTCTTAACAGATAGATAGGGGACACCAATGAGTTTATTAGTTGAATTAGCAGGCAATAAAGCGAAAGCTCGCGCTGCTGGTAAAGAATTAAGCGTTGCACAGCTTGAAAACCTAATCGCAGGCTTCACTAATGCGCTTGAGAAAGCGAAAGAAGAAGAAGCAGCACGTGAAGCAGAGCAAGCATTAAAATCTGCTCGCGCAGAAGAAATTGCTAATCTTATCGCGAAAAGCGGCTTAACAATGGAAGAAGTTGCCCTGTTGACCACGCCAAAAGCTGGCGCAACAAAAGGCAAAACAGTAGAGCCTAAATACCGTCTAGTTGTTGATGGTCAAACACACGAATGGACTGGCCGTGGCCGCACACCAAAAGTATTCCAAGAATACTTTGACGCTGGCAACAGCCGTGAAAGCGTAGAAATCAAATAATATTTGATGCTCATCTTTCGAATAATAAAAAAGCGACCCAAGGTCGCTTTTTTATTAACTCGATATTAGACATGGAATGCTAATTTAGCGTTCTCATGATTTGATTTAGACTTTAGAATAAATCAAATCCCAAACGCCATGCCCCAAACGCTCGCCGCGTTGTTCAAACTTCGTCAAAGGTCGCCATTCAGGACGAGGATGATACTGCCCTTTGCCAGCTGCATTTTGGTAGCCTTCTTGTGCTTCCATCACTTCCATCATATGTTCGGCATAAGGTTCCCAGTCGGTCGCCATATGGAAAAGGCCACCCTCTTTTAGGACATTTGCCACTTGCTGAGCAAACAATGGCTGTACGATACGACGCTTGTTGTGTTTCTTTTTGTGCCAAGGGTCTGGGAAAAATAGCTGAAAGCCACTCGCCTTGTGCTGTGGTAAGCAATTTGCCATTACTTCAATGGCGTCATCACAATACACACGCAAATTCGTTACACCCTCTTCTTTTGCTAGCATCATCAGCTTAGCAACGCCTGGCGGGTGTACTTCAATACCGATAAAGTCTTTCTCTGGTGCATTCTTTGCCATTTCAACAAGGGATGCTCCCATGCCAAAACCCACTTCGATCACCACATCAGCTTCACGACCAAATACGGTTTTGTAGTCAATGCGACCATCAGGGAGATTTAAACCGTATACCGCCCAGTTTGCGTCATAGTTCTTTTGTTGGCCTTCTGTCATACGACCACCACGTACTACAAAGCTTCTGATGGTACGTTTATGACTCGGCTCTTGTATTTCTGTATCTTGCTCTTGCATGATTTCGTATCGCTTAGCTTAAATATGTTCGATTTGAATGAGCGTATTGATCAATATTTGATAATACAAAACACCCACTGTAAATTTTGGACGCAATACTACCCGAAAACCCTAAACCTGTCCTGCTTTGTCAGATCAAAAATTAGCCTTGATGCCGCGTAGACCGCCATAAACATAAAGCCAAATAACACCAAGCTAACAAATAGCAAAAGCCACCTATCGGCGTTATGGCTCCTAGGTAGGTGTAACCTGTTAATGCCATAATATATAAGCTTCCAGCAAAAAACAGATTTCCTAAAGAAAGTAATATCAGTATGCGCTTACAAGATGATACTAGGGAAGACAGGGCAACTACCAACAAGCCAGCCAAGGCGTGATACATTAAATATTGACTCGCTGTGTGCCACCAGCCAAGGGCTTTGGCATCTAGTATCGCCGTTAAGGCATGCGCACCAAACGCACCAGCAGCAACAGAAAGAGCCGCCTGAATAGCAAACAAAGCCGCCCACTTGGACAAGGTTTTTTGAGTAATAGAGGAAACTGCAGGTCTGTTTTTATCCGTCATGACTCGCGTACTTATCGTTTAAATGAAGGGATTATTCTAATACGTTCAAGTAACCATTGCTGCCAATTGCGTAGTAGCGATTACCCGAACCATGCGCCAGCGCTAGGACACTAGAACCGGTGAGTCGGGCGTTTTCTTGAATAACGTCCCATTCTTTTTGTACCTCACCCGTACTGACCTGAACCAAAGACACGCGCCCTGTTACTTCCCCCAGAAGAATAGATCGGTCGTCTGGAGAAAAAGCGGCCTGACTGATCGTAACATTACGATACTTTAACGCCCCAGTGTCTATTTTCGTCAACTCTTGCCCTGTTCTTGTCGACCAAATTTTAGCACTACCAAGTTGAGCAGCACCAAAGGCATACTTACCGTCTGCCGATAACGCCACGCTAGCAATCGCATTATCTAAAGGCCACTCGAATTTTTTCTCGCCGGTTTGCATATCCCATAGGATTACTTTTGAAAAGTCATCGCCGGTGATGCCTAACAAGCCATCTGATGTGACATCAACAGCACGAACGGTTGCTCCCGTCCGCAATGTTTGTCGGATACCACCTTGTTTGATATCAAAAAAACGCGCCGTTTGGTCATTTAAGCCAACCAGCGCATAGTTACCGTTTTGGGTCAGTTTTAATGATTGAATGTCGCCAGGTGTCGTCCAAAAGCCATCAGACTTACCCGTTGTTGTACTCCACAACACCAAGGAACGACCACCACCCGTTGCGGCAAATTGCCCGCTAGGATCAATGTCGACTCCCAACAGGGTCGTATATTCGTTTGGCGCATGGTTCCAGTTAAAGCGACGCTCGTTAATTGCGTTTACCCAATAACTGCCCCCATGCTGAATGGAACCAATTAAAGCGGCCGAGCCATCATCGCTCAAGACCGCGGCATGCAATCCTTGCACAGCGTATTTTGCCGTTCGAGTGGGTGCTTCTGCCGAGCAGGATAAAAGTGCTATTGAGCAGAATGCGATGACACCAAGCTCAAGCGTTTTTTTCACTGTGCGCTTCATGCAATTCCTTGATCAACTGATCTTCGTATTCGAATCGTTCAGCCATAACCAAAGCCAACGCCTGCAGTGAAAAAGGCAAGGCTTCCAGCTGCTCGTTACAATGCTCTTTGGTGTCGTATTTGTCGTTAAATTCAATGGCGATCTCAGTCGTACTGTCGATCTTAGGCAGTAATTCACGCAACAATACTACAGCGCTATCATCGTGAAACTCTTTCGCTTCTATAGCCAGTTGTTCATAGACGGTAAAGTGACCCGCGGAAACATAATCCACCAGCAACTCACAAAAGGATTGGATCTTTGGCGTATCGGTTGGCGTTAAATCTCCACGCTCTCGCAAATACACTCCCATCTCCAGCAGCTGTCGACGCTGAGCTAACCAGCGATCAATAATGACATGAACTCCGCCCCATCGCTCTTGGGCTGTTTTACAACCTTCTAACATATGCAGACTCCATTAGGCGTTAATTATTATTACTATCTTTTCTCAAGCATATTCCGATACACAACCCCCTGCAATAAGATAGTCAGAAGGATTTGTAACCTTTTAAAGGTGGGAATAGCATGACTGTCCTCACCATCACTTTGCTAAAATCAGCGCCAAAATACTCGTTTATTAACGTATTTTTTTGTTAACTCTTAATGCAATAACAATATTAATCACGGCCATGCCTGTAAATGCGACTAAGGTCCAACCTGGGATACTCAAACCAAGAAAAGTCCAAACCACGTCACCACATTCGCCAGTGCCCATAATCATAGCTTGCATAATTTCCTGCCATGGAAACACTTCAAACATGTAACTCAACCCAGGCAAACATGCTGGTAACTCATCCATAGGCAAGCTTTGCAGGTATAAATGGCGAATAGCCAGTGCTGCGCCCATGACAGATAACACAACAACCAGCCAAGCGCAGCCTTTTCGAACACAAACCTTTGCAGACAAAGCCGAGCCCAATGACACAATACCAACACAGAAAAAAACGATGCGTTGCAACATACATAAAGGACAAGGCTCTAAACCCATTTGATATTCCATGTAGAATGCCACCGCTAAAAGCGCAAACGCGGCAAACGCAACCAAACCATGAAAACGACGAGCGGATAAAAACGCAAACATATACAAGGGTTCCTAAACTGACTAATTAAGAGTAATTCAAAGCAAATATAAACGTTATGACAGTTAGGAAATCCAAAAGTGCGAAATTCCTACTGCAGAAAACATTAATGGCAGTTAGTATACTGTCTATTGGAATGAATACGAGAGTACCAAATGTCATTGATGATGTCCCTAAACAGTAAATCACGAATCTTTGGATTATTGCTGCTTTTATGCACGACTAGCCTGACAGCTTATGCTGAAGAAGATGAAACGACGTCGCAGCCAGCTTATGTTGAATTGAAACCAAACTTTGTTGTTAATCATGTTGGCAACGAAGATCGTCTGAAATACATCAAAACCAGCATCAGTATTCGTACCGACGCATCCCACACAGAGCTTATTGAAGCCAATATGCCATTGATCAGGGATGCCTTAGTGATGTTTCTAAGCTCTCGTACGACAGAGCAAGTTACTGGCGCTATCGCACGCGAGGAAACTCGTGCAGAAGCGGCTTTGGCAGTAAACACCGCTCTAAAAGAAGAAACCGGACTCGAGCCGGTTAAAGACATTTTATTTGCTAGCTTTGTTACTCAATAAGCTTTGTCACTGATTCGACGCTATGATTGAATTCAAAAAAATGCCGCTTGTTTACGACATAAACCAGCGGCATTTTTTACAGTAACTTAACGTATTCAGGATTGGTTAAAGCTCTTTAATCTCATCTGGATCAACATAACCTGACAATTTGTCCGTCGCTTCGTTATTAAAAAACTTGTCCATCTGCTCCATCACATATTTACGTGACTCTGGCTGCATTAAATTCAACTGCTTCTCATTGATCATCATGGTTTGCAGCAACTGCCATTCTTGCCAAGCCTGTTTAGACACGTTTTGCAGAATTTCTTGGCCTTTGGCTCCTGGTAACGGCGCTCGATCTAACGCCTCCATTTCTTTTTGAAATTTTTTACAAAAAACTGTGTTCGCCATAGAAGCTACCCGTCTAATAAAAATGTATAAGTTGAATAATGGCGTTAAGCGTACAGAATTCAAGGCATGATAGAAATAAGTCATAAAACGAGATAAAAACTATTCGCTCCTTCCCCTACTACCCCACCCTAACCCTCCCCTTGAAGATAAGGGGAGGGAACAAAAAAACCTATTAGCTCCTCCCCCTGCTTAGAGGAAAGCTGGGAGGGGTGATACAGCTGCCTCAATTAACAACCCCACCCTAACCCTCCCCTTGAAGATAAGGGGAGGGAACAAAAAGCCTATTAGCTCCTCCCCCTGCTTAGAGGAAAGCTGGGAGGGGGTGATCCTTAAAGGCTTCTCGCCAAGCCAACCAGTACAAACATCAGAATCAACACAAAAATCGACGGGCGCTTAGATATTAGCCAAATAAACCCTAAGCCAACAATGGCGATATCCCAAACACTTAGCAAGCTTGATGTACCAATAGGATGATATAACGCTGCTAATAGAATCCCCACCACAGCGGCATTTAAGCTGGCCACCGCGGAGCGAAACTGAACATGACGAGATAAGCCTTGCCATGCTCCTTGAGCACTCAACATTAATAACAAACCAGACAAAAAGACCGCCAAGGTTGCCATGCCAGCCCATAACCAAACATTAGCACCCGCTGGCGTCGCAGATGCCCCCAGAAAACTCGCCATGGTAAACATAGGCCCTGGAACGGCTTGAGCCGCGGCATAGCCTAACAACAAGTCCGATTCCGACGCAGGCACAAACGTCGCTAACATAGGCAAAACGACATGCCCGCCCCCGAACACCAAAGCCCCAGCTCGGTAAAAGTCTGCGAACAAACCCGCCATGCCTCCAGCGAGTAAAAAACTCAGCAAAAATACGACCATGGCGATCCCAAAGAAGGCCCACGCACAACGCACTTTAGGTAAAGACTCCGTGACTGTGGTACCAGCGGAATGTCGCGTTATCACACCAAAACACAGAGCAATAAGCAAAACCGCTAAGCTAGCAAAACCGAATGGCGACCAGATAACAAATGCAGCACTAAAAACCGCGACGCCCGCCATGGTTTTACTCTGACAAAATGACCGCCACATACTCACGCAAGCATCAGCCACGACGACCACCGCCAATAGCTTCAAAGCATGAACCACCGCATCAAACCAAATATTACCTTGCCAATGGTGATCAAATTGCGCCAACAACACCATGACGATAAAAGACGGTAAAGTAAACGCGACAAAAGCCGCGATTGCTCCCAGCAACCCTGCGCGATGATAACCTAACGCAAACCCTACCTGACTCGATCCGGGCCCTGGGATAATCTGACTCAAGGCGATCCATTGAGCATATTGAGCTTCACTGGCCCATTGCTTACGTTTTATGAAGGTTTGATTGAAATAACCAAGATGGGCAGCAGGCCCACCAAAGCTGGTGAAGCCTAGCAATAAGAAAGAGAAAAATACCTCTGATATACGCTTTAAATAAGAGAGGTTTTTGTCTGTCATTGTGGTTCTTTTCCTAGTTAGTTTAGTTGTTCCAAAATACTTCTAACAGGCGCGGGTAAGCCCTGAGCCATGGCATCTTGTTGATTGAACCACTGATATTTTTCACCTTCCATTACCTGTTTTGTATCGGCAATCTCAATTTTACTGGGCGAAATATCCAAGTGATAATGACTAAACGTATGTCTAAAAGGTGACAAGGGTGTTACAGCAGAAACTTGCGTCGCAAATCGTTGCTCAATATGCAGCACCACAGATTCGTCAGAAGCTAACTCTGGCAGGCTCCAAAGACCACCCCAAATTCCTGTGGAAGGACGTTTTTCTAGCAAGCATTGGCCTTGCTGATTCACCAACACCAAAAGCTGAATACTCTTCTCTGGCTTAGCTGCTTTTTTCGGTTTACGAATAGGAAATTGCGTAGGGTCTTGGCTAAGGCGCGCTTGGCAGTCACTTTGTAGTGGGCAAAGCAAACATTGCGGTTTAGAGCGCGTACAAAGCGTCGCCCCCAAATCCATCATAGCTTGCGTGTAATCACCACAACGTTCGCTGGGCATATAATACTCAGCCAGTTCCCACATGGCATTCTCTGTTTTCTTTTCACCAGGCCAAGTGGGTACCGCATGAAAACGTGCCAACACTCGTTTTACGTTACCATCTAAAATCGCCGCTTGAACGCCACGGGAAATAGATAAAATCGCCGCCGCTGTAGAACGGCCAATGCCAGGCAATTCACACACACCTTCAACTGTCTGAGGAAATTCACTGTCGAATTCGTCCACCAGCATTTTTGCAGCCTTATGCATATTACGAGCGCGGGCGTAATAACCCAACCCACTCCAGTGGGCGAGCACTTCGTCCTGTTCGGCGTCCGCTAAGGCTTCTACTGTTGGAAAAGATGTCATGAATTTTTGGTAATAAGGAATCACTGTCGTCACTTGCGTTTGCTGCAACATGATTTCTGAAATCCATACACGATAAGGTGTTTTACTCTCTTGCCAGGGCAAGTTTTTACGCCCGTGTTCATCAAACCACGCTAGAACACGGGGCGCAAAGTTTTCAACTGGTTGCATTTATTTCTCACGTTTACGGCGTTTTAATCTATCTACTTTTCAATTAGGCAATGAATGAACCACCCCGCCCCAGGAGGCAAGGTATCAGTATATCATTCGAACAATGCTAAACTTTGTTCATAGGTCATTTCCGAACTCTCCGTCATTCCCGCGAAGGTGGGAATCAATCACTTATCGTCATCAAAAATAACCCTATTTAGACAACCCCCCCTGGTTTCCCGCCTTCGCGGGAATGACAATTGGTTATAATTATTAGCGCCGCGAGCGGCGAAGAATTACACCCAAAGAGATTAAAACAAACTCTTTAGTTTTTCTTTTAGCTTTTCTTTTGCTCTTTCTTCTTCCGCCTTACGCTTTTCTTCCAGCTCGGCTTTCAAACGGGCTTTTTCAGCGTCTGCTTTCTCTTGTAGACGCGCTTTTTCCGCCTCGGCTTTTGCTTTTAACTCAGCTTTTTCTTTATCTAATTTGAGCGTTAGCTCTTCTTTCGCGATATTGGCGAAGAGGGAAGCAAAGCCTTTTAGATCCGGGCGACAGAGTCCCGCTGGGTCATCACTAAATTGCCCCTTACAAACAATGGGGAAAGCTAACCGAGTCAATTTTTCATTCACCCGACATGCTTTGTCTAATGCACTGCCCGCGACGCTCACATTAGCCTGATAATTCAGTGACGAATCTGGTAATGACACCACACCATCACCTGTGACTTGAATACCAGCTGAGCTAATTTTCAAACCTGGTGTGGAGACCCGACCATTCACGATATGGGCAGGAAAACGCATGGTTTCAAACGGTGTATCTGGGCCGAATTGCTCAGCGTTGAGCTGGTCCTTATTGACCGCAGCAATGCCTTCACACACTGTCTTTGTTAGATTCGTTCCAACCAAAGCCCCTTGTTTAATCTCTACCAGAAGATCCCCTTGTAAAGACGACATCAAGTCATCAATGCGATTCCCTTTGGCTCTAAGGTCGCCATCTAGGTAAGTTGCCCCAGCAATTTTATCCATTTCCATAAAGTCCACTAACAGTGGCTGAATCTGTACACCATCAATTGCTGGCGACACATCTAATATGGGTGTTTTTCCACGAACATCTAGACTGGCTTTTGACGATACCGTTCCCTTATACAAAGCTACATTCAAAAGAGACACCGTCACCAAGCCATTTTGCTGAGTGGAGTCCAAACTGATTTTATCAATCTTTAATTTTTTAACGGTCAATCCTTCAAATGTCATACCGACATGACCATTTAAACCACGAATCAGTTCAACTGGAATCAAATCACTCGCGTCAGTTTCGACTTGCTCTTCAATTTGCGCGTCCGTTATGGCTTCTTTTGAACCATTTTCATTAGCTTCTATAGGCGTAGGTAAATAACGGTCAAGATTCATATTTTTACCCGCCACCTTTACATCCCAGCGCAACGGTGACAAATCTACCACGGCGTTTGCTTCAATACTGGTGTCATCCAACACGATGGAAATAGGCTGTGCGGTAATCGAGTTCATATCCCCTTCTACGGTGATATTTGCCCTTGCTTTGGTCATTGCCGTTTCGTCTGACATCTCTGGCAGAGGAAGTTTTAAACGTGTCAGTAGATAACGAGGATTAAACTCTCCTACTGACAATACGGCAGAGAATTGCGGCTCACTGAGGACTTGATAAGCTTGTATTTTAGCGTCCAAATTGACGCCAAAAGAACTCAAATTCAAGCCATCGATCAGGACGTTTTCTTGCGGCAAATCAACATCCACTTTTACAGCGCTCAGTTTGGCATTCATTGGACTGGTTGGTAACGCGGCACTTTCTACGTCAGCGGACAGAACCAAAGAATCCAATGATAGAAACTCTCTTTCTGGGAAAACCGCTAGATTGGCATTAAGGCTGGCTTTGGCCTTAATGGGAGACTGTCCTTGCAAGTCACTTTGTGTGACCGCGATATCCATCACCATTGGCCATGCTTTATCCCACTGAACGTCGTTAAGTTGCACGTTTAACGTGGCATTAATAAGCTGATTGGCTTGTTCGTCACGGTATTCAACTTGGGCGTTCTCGATTCGTAGTTCATCAAGCTGAATGTCTGGTAGCTTTTTATTGATGGCATCATTTTGATCGTTAGTCTGCGCAGAGCTTGCAGGTATTGTTGTATCAGATGACGCAGAAGCTGTGGAGCCTGAAGCATTCAAACCGTCAGCCGTTTCTAACTGCCAATTACCTTGGCCTTGGGCGTCTTTGTTTAAGCGTGCTTTTACATTCACAAGGCTGACCTTGTTGACCTGAATTTTTTGCTCCAATAGCGGCAATATGGCCAAGCCAAATTCAGCACGGTCGAATTGCACTATTTCTGCATCCGTGCCGAGCGCCACGCCAATGTCTTCTAAGCTTAAACCTAACCAAGGAAAAAACGACCAGCTAATATCACCGTCTAAACGCAAAGTAACATTGGCTTTTTCCTGCGCGACGCTTTTGAGTTCGTCTTTAAAGTCGTTTGGATTGACGAACAACATTACGTACGCCAACAAAATAGCAATAATGGCAAAGACCGCTGCCACTAAAAGTGAAAGTCGCTTTATCCAAACCATGGCAAACTCCTCAATAAATTGCCCCTTCCAAACCTCCCCCTTAACAGGGAGAGGAGTTAAGTTCGTTTTTGTTCCTTCCCCTTATCTTCAAGGGGAAGGTTAGGATGGGGTTGTTAACTTTATTACCCCCTCCCAGCCTCCCCCTTAACAGGGGGAGGAGCTAAGTTCGTTTTTTATTCCTTCCCCTTATCTTCAAGGGGAAGGTTAGGATGGGGTTGTTAACTTTATTTACCCCCTCCCAGCCTCCCCCTTAACAGGGGGAGGAGCTAAGTTCGTTTTTTGTTCCTTCCCCTTATCTTCAAGAGGAAGGTTAGGATGGGGTTGTTAACTTTATTACTCCCTCCCAGCCTCCCCCTTAACAGGGGGAGGAGCTAAGTTCGTTTTTGTTCCTTCCCCTTATCTTCAAGGGGAAGGTTAGGATGGGGTTGTTAACTTTATTAACCCCCTCCCAGCCTCCCCCTTAACAGGGGGAGGAGTTAAGTTCGTTTTTTGTTCCTTCCCCTTATCTTCAAGGGGAAGGAACAAAATATCGACCTATCATAGCACTCGAACTTAGTGTTTATCGATGCAATAGCGACAACTCATTAAAAAACACCTAGACAAGGCATAGAAGCCAAAGAGCCCACGTTCTATAATGGGGAAATTATGTCATGCTCATATTATATAAAAACGTGACGACTGTTCGTCACCATCACTGTGGAGAAACCAATTAATGTCAGATCGCATTGCCAGTGTCGAGCGTAATACGCTTGAAACTCAGATCAAGGTGTCGATTAACTTAGACGGTACCGGTAAATTCAACTGCGTCACAGGCGTCCCTTTCCTTGATCATATGCTTGAACAAGTTGCACGTCATGGCCTGATTGACTTAGACATCCATGCAGTTGGCGACCTTCACATTGACGCTCACCACACAGTCGAAGATTTGGGAATCACCTTAGGGCAAGCGTTTGACATTGCGGTAGGTGACAAAAAAGGCATCAAGCGCTACGGCCACGCCTATGTCCCTCTAGATGAAGCCTTGTCTCGTGTTGTTATCGACTTTTCTGGTCGTCCAGGCCTAGAAATGCACGTACCGTTCAGCCGTGCTTCTGTTGGTGGTTTTGACGTCGATTTATTCTCTGAATTCTTCCACGGCTTTATTAACCACGCCAAAGTCACGCTGCATTTGGACAATCTTCGCGGTAAAAACACTCACCACCAAGCGGAAACCATCTTTAAAGCATTTGGCCGCGCATTGCGTATGGCACTAGAAGCTGATGAACGTATGGCTGGGCAAATGCCTTCCACTAAAGGTTCTTTGTAAGATTCTCTTGGAATGAGTAGTAAGAATATGAGTGAGATGAAAAAATCCACTGTCGCGGTTATTGATTACGGCATGGGCAACCTGCACTCGGTTGCCAAAGCCCTAGAACACGCGGCAGATGAAAATACCTCGGTTATTGTCACTAGTGACCCTAAGGTCATTGATGCCGCAGATAGAGTTTTACTGCCTGGGGTTGGCGCTATTCGTGATTGTATTGGTGAAATGCACAATGCTGGGCTTGTGCCTAGCATTAAAAAAGCCATGGCAGAAAAGCCGTTCTTGGCTATCTGTGTTGGCATTCAGTCTTTGATGTCACACAGTGAAGAAAATGGCGGCGTTGATTGCTTGAATCATTTCCAAGGTAATGCCCTCTTCTTTGGTGAAAAACACACAGACCATGACGGCAGCAAACTTAAAGTGCCACACATGGGCTGGAATCAGGTCAAACAAACCATGGCTCATCCACTGTGGAAAGATATTCCTGATAACGCTCGTTTTTACTTTGTGCACAGTTTTTATGTTGTGCCTGAGAACAAAAGCGAAGTGGCTGGCACCTGTGACTATGGTTTAGAGTTCTGTGTAGCGATCGCCCGCGACAATGTATTCGCCGTGCAATTTCACCCAGAAAAAAGCCATAAAGATGGTCTTCAGTTATACAAAAACTTCCTTCACTGGGATGGCAAGCCATAACAACAAACCCTGAGTTTGTTTAGACAGAAGTACATTAGACTCTAGGAGCGCCATTATATGGGCTTAGCAAAACGTATTATTCCTTGCCTTGATGTGGACAATGGCCGCGTGGTTAAAGGCGTTCAGTTTGTTGATATTCGTGACGCTGGCGACCCTGTAGAAGTCGCCAAGCGTTACAATGAGCAAGGTGCGGATGAGATTACTTTTTTAGACATCACCGCCAGTTCAGACGATCGTGAAACCACCGTGCATATGGTCGAAGCCATTGCCAGCCAAGTGTTTATTCCTCTCACTGTGGGTGGCGGCATTCGTACCTGCGAAGATATTCGTCGCATGCTAAATGCTGGTGCAGACAAAGTGGGCATCAATACCGCGGCGGTATTTAACCCTGAATTTGTTCGTGAAGCGGCTCAGCGCTTTGGCTCGCAATGTATTGTTGTGGCTATTGATGCGAAAAAAGTCAGTGCTGAAGGCGAAACCGATAAATGGGAAATATTCACCCATGGCGGACGCAAACCAACTGGCTTAGATGCGGTTGAGTGGGCGAAAAAAATGGTTGAGTACGGTGCGGGAGAAATATTGCTAACCAGTATGGATCGTGACGGTACCAAAAATGGTTTCGACCTAGGTGTGACGCGAGCCATCAGTGAAGCGGTTCATGTGCCCGTTATCGCCTCTGGCGGTGTGGGTAATTTGGACCATCTGGTCGACGGCGTCATTGAAGGCAAAGCCGATGCGGTTTTGGCGGCCAGCATTTTCCATTTTGGTGAATATAGCATTCAAGAAGCTAAACAACGTATGACCGATGCCGGCATCGAAATGCGCCTGTAATCCATTATTAGTGAACATTGTCGGCCTAAAGATCGCGCTACAGATAAATAAGCTAAATGTAGGTCGTTCTTTGGCACGACACGTTCCTTTTATCTATTATATTCGGAAAGTCAGCATTTTTTGTGCACGAGGCAACTGCTGCTTGCTGTGAATAAGCACTGCCGAGTACAATTCTTACAATTTAATTTTGCCTTATTTAATACAAGGAAGACTTCTTGACCACCTTAACCGATGCCTTGCAAGCGCTGGCTGCATATTGCCAACAAGCTGCCACGACTTCTGCATTAACGTTTCATCGTGGTGTGGAGCGCGAAGCACTACGAGTTGAACACTCTAAAGGCCGTATATCACACAAGCCTCATCCTAAAAGTCTAGGCTCCGCTTTGACGCACAGCTCGATTACGACAGATTATTCCGAATCCTTGATGGAGTTTATTACTGACGTTCACCCAAGCGTTGAAGGTGTCATTCAAGAGCTAGAAGACATTCATAACTTAGTAAACCATGAGCTATTCAAGCAAGATGAATGTTTGTGGCCTGCCAGCATGCCATGTTATTTAAACGGCAATGACGATGTACCTATTGCCTATTATGGTGAGTCCAATACTGGCAAACTAAAACGCGCCTACCGTGAAGGATTGTCAAATCGCTATGGCCGTATCATGCAATGTATTGCTGGTATGCACTACAACTTCTCCTTTGATAAAGACTTCTGGTCTTTCTTAGAAAACTATAAAGGCAAATCGAATTTATCCGGTTTGGAGAAACAAGCCTTTCAATCGGACAGCTATTTTGCATTGATCCGTAACTTCCGCCGTAGCTCTTGGATGTTGTCTTTGCTGTTTGGCGCTTCCCCTGCGATCGATGAAAGCTTTTTACCTAAAAAGCCTGAAAGCCTTGAAGAGCTTAAAGAAAATACTTGGTTCGGCCCTAAAGCCACATCACTTCGTATGAGCGACCTTGGTTATCAGAATAAAGCCCAAGCAGATTTATACGTGTGCTACAACGAAGTAGACACCTACATCAGCACGATCAAAAAAGCACTACGTACGCCCTATCAGCGTTACCAAGATATTGGTGTAAAAGTGGATGGCCAATACCGACAGTTGAACAGCAACTTGCTGCAGATTGAAAACGAGTATTACAGCGACATTCGTCCAAAACGTGTTACTCAACCTGGTGAGCATCCAAGTGCAGCCTTGCACGCCAGAGGCGTCGAATACATTGAAGTTCGCATCATGGACTTGGACCCAAGCTCACCCATTGGCATGCAGTCTTCAACCCTGTATTTCATTGATGTGTTCTTGCTCTACTGCATGTTACGTGGTGATGAACATTTAGGCAGCGCTGAATGCAGCCAGCTTCGCGTTATGCAGCAAGAAATTGCCTCTCATGGCCGCGATTTGGATATGGACTTCGATTTTGGCCAAGGCCCAACGAAGCTACGTACCAAGGCAGAAGATATGCTGAATTCTCTCGCAGAAGTTGCGGCGTTTTTATCTAATAAAACTGGCAACCCAGCTTACACAGACGCTGTTGAGCTGCAACGCGAAAAGTTAAGCGATGAATCTAAACTGCCTTCAGCTCAGCTATTGGAGCTAAGTAAAGCACACCAAGGTTATCAGAACGCCATGTTGGCGCTGTCGAAAAAGCAACAAGCAGAATGGATGTCCCGCCCTTTATCTGCGGAACTGACGAATGAATTTGCTTTGAAAGCAGAGCGTTCCTTACAGGATCAAGCTGCGATTGAAGCGGCAGACGAAGTTGACTTCGATACTTTCTTGGTGGATTACTTAACCCCGCAATAAAACACTGAGATAACCCGTAACCATAAAAAAAGCCTCTTTCGAGGCTTTTTTCGTCTATTAAGATCCGTCACACAAAGGCTTTTGATTATGCGTTTGGCGACACTGGAATCTCTTCCAAATTATCTAACACAAGCCACTCGGCCAACTTGGTGCGTAGATCATCCACACCATCACCACTTAACGATGAGAAAGTCTGTACGGAACCATCCACACCGAGTGTTTTTAGTACCTTCTTCACTGCCAACATGGTCGATTTAGCAGGGCCACGCTTTAGCTTGTCAGACTTAGTTAGCAAAACATGAACTTTCATGCGATTGGATTTTGCCCAATCCAGCATCATTTCATCAAACTCTTTTAATGGATGACGGATATCCATCACCAATACAACCCCCGCCAAAGAGCGACGGTTCATCAAATAATCTTGCATGTGTGCTTGCCAGACTTTTTTCATGGCAATCGGCACTTTTGCAAAGCCATAACCTGGAAGGTCAATCAGGCGGCGATCATCCACATTTAGGCCAAAGCAGTTAATCAACTGAGTTCGACCTGGTGTTTTAGATGTGCGCGCTAATTTTTTCTGATTCGTAAGGGTATTTAACGCAGTGGATTTACCAGCATTAGAGCGACCTGCAAATGCGACTTCGACACCTTGGTCTAAAGGACATTGGGAAAGCTTCTCTGCACTTTTAATAAAATGCGCGGATTGGAAAGTGGAGTCAAAAGGGGTCATAAGTTGATATTCGTCAGTAGATTCGGATTTGCATTCAGCGTTGTTTCAATTGCTGTATATAATGCCAGCAATCAGTAGAAGATGCCATGTTAAACTCTGCCAGCAAGGGTAAACAAAGAGAATCTAAGGGAGCAACATTGATGAAACACAAGATTTCGCTATAAACACAGGAAAACTATCGATCAATCCGCTTTAATTTTGTAAGCTTTATGTAAACTTACTGGAAAAGCAGAACCTTCCTTGGTTGAAATAATCGTATTCTATGTAATTCTATGCATGATATACGCATACCCTAATAAGATATTAATAAAACGATTGAATACAATCAGGAGCAACTCATGATAAAGCTGTTTTCAGCGCTAATACTTTCCTTATTTGTCTCACTCAGTGCAAATGCGGCTGACTACAGTGATGGCAATGGCTACACCACAATTAAAACTCCCGTTCGAACTAGTGACCCTAGCAAAATAGAGGTAACCGAAATATTTTGGTACGGCTGCCCACATTGCTACCAACTAGAACCGCTTGTTCAGGCTTGGAAAAAAGATCTTCCTAGCGATGTCGACTTTAAGTTCCTACCTGCTGTTTTTGGTCGTGGCTGGTTAGCACACGCCAAAGCCTTCTACGTAGCTGATCTATTAGGCATGGAAGATAAAGTTCGTGCCGATATTTTTAATACTATCCATGTGGAACGTCGTAATCTAAACTCTGAAGATGCATTGGCTAGCTTTTTCGCTAACTATGGTGTGAGTGAAGATGAATTTCGCAAACAGTACGATTCTTTTGCGGTTAATAGTCGCCTGAAACAAGCGGATGCGAAAATTCGCGCTTATGGAGCCCGCGGTGTTCCTGGAATCATTGTAAACGGTAAATATTTGGTTAGTGCCCAAACAGCAAACGGTAACGAAAATATTTTCAAAGTCGTTGATTTTCTTATCGAGAAAGAACGTCAAAAATAATATATGAGGCGATATGACGGAATCATCAAGTGAAAAACTGATAGAAGTTTTACGCAAAGCTGTTTCCAGAACCAGCATGCTGGCAGAAGGAAACGACCCAAAACTGGATTCCGTTGTACGCCAAATTCGTTTGGCAATCACCAAGGGTGCCAATGCCGACGAAATACAAACCGTCCTAAGTGATGCCGAGCCTCTACTCATTCAGAGTGACGAGGCTCAGTTAACGAGAGCAAAACAAGTTCGAAGTTGCTTACAAGAGCTGATCGATCTTCTTGAGCAACAAGAACAAAAAAGCGTTCCGCAAAATGAAAAAAAGCAGCTAGAAGCCCAAATACGCATGCATTGGCAAGCCTCGTCACAATGGCCTGGGCTATTAAAAAGCTATTTGTCTTTAGCCGAAAAAACCTTATCACAAAAAGATTCCAATCAGCCGAAAAGCTCATTCTTAAAGACGCTTTTTAACGCTAAGAAAAATGCCGCCACCTCAAAAAACGACCACGAAGTCATGGGGCAAATAAGCCATACTCTTGCAGGCTTAATAAACAACTTAATGCTTCCAAGCCATTACGATGATGATATTGCTGACCTCAAAAAAGCACTACTAGGCAACAAGAACCTACAGCAACTACCGGCGCTGCTTGATGAAATCATCAACTTAATCATGGTCGCCATAGGAAAAACCCAAGAGAATTTAACCAATTATCTAAATCAGCTAAATAAACAACTTGCCAGTATCAATGACTCGATAAGCATCAGTTATCACTCCCAAAAGAACTTATCGGAAAGCCGTGAAGGCTTTAACTCAAAACTACAAACACAAGTCACAGACACCTCCCAAGCAGTACAAAATGCCAGCGATTTAGACAGCCTGAAAGCGCTTATCAACGATAAGATGGCGACCATTTCAAGTACCATGACAGAATACCGTACTCAAATGCTGGAACAAGAGAAGCACGCCAATCAGTCTATTACCCAGCTTAAAAACAAAGTCACAAGAATGGAAAAAGACACGGCCTCATTGCGCTCTTTGTTACAAGAAAAGCTGGCTCAGGCGATGACAGATTCATTAACAGACTTACCCAATCGCACCGCGTATCAAGATGCCATTTTGCCTCTTTGCAAAATCATGCAAAAAACACAAAAGCCACTTTGTTTAGCGGTTTGCGATATCGATCATTTTAAAAAGGTCAATGACACTTGGGGACACCTTGCTGGCGACAAAGTACTGCGCCTTGTGCCCAAGCAAATACGCAGCAGCTTATTAAAGCAAGATCACATATTTCGTTATGGCGGTGAAGAGTTCGTTATCATTTTTCCCGAAACAAACATGGAACAAGCTATCCAACGCGCTGAAGCCATACGTCTTGCTGTTGAAAAAGCCCCTTTTAACATGCAAGGTGAGCCTGTCTCAATTTCGGTATCAATTGGTGTAGCAGAACTTAAACCACAAGAAGATCCAGAATCTTTATTTGCCCGTGCCGATAAGCAGCTTTATTTAGCCAAAGAATCCGGCCGAAATCGCGTCATGGCAAACAAATAGAAAGGACAAAGCAGTACCAGAGCCTTGCCGTCAAGGTTACAATAACCAAATACACAACAGCACTGTCACCAAGTGACTATTTACACCCTATAGAAACGTAAATAGGGCAGAAACTAGATATAGGCGTGCGACGCCGCCATTAGGATGAAGTAGTTTATGCAAGACGATCAGAAAAAAACCACCGACTTTGGTTTTAAAGAAATCCCCACCGATGAAAAAGTACAAGCCGTCGCGCAAGTTTTCCATTCCGTAGCTGCAAAATACGACATTATGAACGACCTAATGTCTGGCGGCATTCATCGTCTATGGAAGCGCCATACTATTAGCCAATCTGGTGTTCGCGCAGGAAACTGTGTGCTAGATATCGCTGGCGGCACAGGGGATTTGACCCTTAAATTTTCACGTCTAGTTGGTAGCCAAGGACAAGTTATCCTAGCGGACATCAATGACTCAATGCTAAAAGTAGGCCGAGACAAACTGGCAAACCAAGGCATCGTTGGCAATGTAAAATTCGTTCAGGCGAATGCCGAAGCACTTCCCTTCCCTGATGATACATTCGACTGCATCACCATTGCGTTTGGCTTGCGCAACGTCACTGACAAATCAAAAGCACTGGCGTCTATGTATCGCGTATTAAAACCAGGTGGTCGTTTATTGGTATTAGAGTTTTCGAAACCTGAATCAGAGCTTCTTTCACAAGTTTACGATCAATATTCTTTCCGCCTATTACCTGCAATGGGAAAACTGATTGCCAACGATGCCGATAGTTACCGCTACCTTGCGGAGTCTATTCGTATGCATCCTGACCAAGAAACACTGAAAGGCATGATGGAAGAGGTTGGTTTTGAACGAGCGAGCTACCAAAATTTAACTGGCGGTATTGTTGCGCTCCATAAAGGATTTAAATTCTAACCATGTTAACCAGTGCTTTTCGCTTACTTCGCATACTATTGACGGTTGTGCGCTTTCGCCTTGATGTGTTTATTCCCTTTGCTCTTTTGCCTTGGTATATACGCTATACATTGGGGGCGGTGTGCTCAATCGGACGTAAACGCGCCAGAAAAAACAGAGGTGAACGACTGCGCCTTGCGCTAGAGTCGCTTGGTCCAATATTTGTTAAATTCGGGCAAATCCTTTCAACAAGACGTGATCTGCTTGATGACGAAATCGCCGATGAACTTGCCAAGCTTCAAGATAAAGTCCCAGCGTTTCCAGGGCACATCGCTCAAGCCATTATTGAAAGAGACCTTAAGGCTCCTGTCGATCAACTATTCGCTGAATTCGATGTAACACCACTGGCGTCGGCTTCTATTGCACAAGTACACACAGCGAAGCTACACAGCGGTGAAGAGGTTGTGGTAAAGGTTATTCGCCCAAAAATCGAAAAAACCATTAGTAAAGACATTGGCCTGCTTTATACCCTAGCCCACCTTGTCGCTAATATGAGTGACGACGGTAAACGCTTAAGACCCGTTGAAGTGGTGACCGATTATGAATACACCATTCTAGACGAACTTGATTTAGCAAAAGAAGCCGCCAATACCGGGTTATTGCAGCGCAACTTCACCAATTCTGAACTGCTGTATGTCCCTCAGGTTTATTGGGATTACTGCCACCGCAATGTGATGGTGGTGGAACGCATATCTGGCATTCCTGTGGCAGACATTGCTGCTTTGAACAAAGCCAATGTCGATATGAAATGCTTAGCTGAACGTGGCGTTGAAATATTCTTCACACAAGTTTTCTCCCATAGTTTTTTCCATGCGGATATGCATCCAGGCAATATATTCGTGGATGTGAGTAACCCGCAAAAGCCTAAATACATTGCCATCGACTGTGCGATTATGGGTAGCCTAGATGATGCGGATAAAAATTACTTAGCACGCAATTTATTGGCTTTTTTCCAGCGCGACTATCGCATGGTGGCGGAACTGCACGTAGAAAGTGGCTGGGTTCCGAAAGGCACGCCAGTGCATGCGTTTGAATCGGCTATTCGTAGTGTTTGCGAACCCATGTTTGCCAAACCCCTTAAGGACATCTCTTTTGGTCAGGTCCTTATTGGTTTATTCCAAACCGCACGACGCTTTAATATGGAAGTGCAGCCACAGTTGGTTTTGCTAGAAAAAACATTGCTAAATATCGAAGGCTTAGGCCGTCAGCTTTATCCTGATTTAGACCTTTGGGTCACCGCTAAACCTTTCTTAGAGCGCTGGATGCGCGAGCAGATAGGGCCAAAGCGCGTAATGGAAGAGCTTCGCAAGCAAGCTCCTCAATGGGCAGGTCAGCTGCCACAGATTCCAAACTTAGTATTTACCGCATTGTCGCAAATGTCCCATCAAGAAGAGCGTATGCAAGCGCAAACCGATGCCATCGCACAACTCGGTAAAGAACTGAAAAGCAGCAGACAAAGTTTACCTTTCCGGTTACTTGGTGCATTAAGCATCGGGGCGGCTTGGTTCATTACCGATCCTGTATCTTTAAAGCATTTAGAGATTGCCGACTTTACTAGCCTTGGGCTGTTTCTAGTCGGCCTGTACTTACTTGTCTTAAAACCGTAACATTCGAGAGACTATAATGAAATCTGATGTATTGGCTGAATTAGCAGCCACTCTAGAAGAACGTAAAACCGCAGCAGCTGACTCATCTTATGTTGCCAGCCTACACGCAAAAGGATTAAATAAGATCCTAGAAAAAGTCGGCGAAGAAAGCATTGAAACCATTATTGCAGCAAAAGACGCTGCTATCTCGGGTGATAAATCGGATCTGATTTATGAAACCGCAGACCTTTGGTTCCATACGCTTGTTATGTTATCTCACCTAGACATTGGCCCAGATGCGATTCTTGATGAGTTAGCTCGTCGTTTTAACTTGTCTGGGCTTGACGAAAAAGCCAACAGAAGTAACTAAATAACAGGAGTAATCTATGTTCGGTGGTATTAGTATTTGGCAATTACTTATTGTCTTGGCAATTTTGGTACTTATTTTCGGCACCAAGAAATTGAAAAATCTAGGTTCTGACCTAGGCGGTGCAGTAAAAGGCTTCAAAGAAGCTGTCGACAAAGACGATGACGAAGAAAAAAACGCACAGCATAAAGTTATCGATGCTGAAACCAAAAAAGACGACAAGAGCGCCTAAACTGTGTTCGATATTGGTTTTTCAGAACTTCTTGTTGTCTTTGTTGTAGGCCTACTTATTCTTGGGCCTGAACGTTTGCCCCATGCTGCCAAAACAGCGGGGCTCTGGGTTCGTAAAATTCGCCGCAGCATTAGCTCTGTGCAAAGAGAAATTAATGCCCAATTGGACCATGAAGAGCTGCAGCAAAAGATTAACGAAACCAATCAACGCCTGCTAAAAGAAGGCCAAGCCATTCAAAACACCATCACACCTTATCCAGAAGGCTATAAGGCGAAAGATGGCGTCGTTTCTGAAACACAGCCACTAGAGGCGACAGCAGAAGCACAAAGCGATACGTCAGAACACAAAAAAAACAGATCCAACTGACATGACAGCGGATACGACAAATCAACGTTAGTGGCTTCTTGATCATTTTAAATCGAGTATCTTCTTCATACTTTTCACAACACGGTGGATATAAAACGCATTATGAGCACGGATTCATCAAATCAAGCCCCATTGGTTGCTCACCTAGTTGAGCTGAGAAATCGTTTATTAAAATGCGTTGTGGCCATACTGATTCTTTTTGTTGGTTTATACGCGTTTGCCAACGATTTATATTTGATCGTCTCTGAGCCGTTGCGTTTATTACTGCCCCCTGGCAGTTCACTGATTGCCACCGAGGTTGCGTCTCCATTTCTTGCACCGCTCAAGCTCACATTTGCTGTATCGGTTCTTATTTCTGTTCCTTATACGTTATTCCAAGCATGGTCTTTTATCGCACCGGCTCTGTATAAAAACGAAAAACAGATCGCCATTCCCCTGTTAATTTCCAGTATCTTTCTGTTTTATGCTGGGGTCTTGTTTGCTTACTTTGTTGTGCTACCACTCATTTTTGGCTTTTTTACCACCGTAGGGCCAGGTGAAGTGACGGTGATGACGGACATTAACAACTACCTAAACTTCGTTCTGAAGCTGTTTTTTGCTTTTGGTGTCACCTTCGAAATCCCTGTCGCTACCTATCTACTGATTAAAGCTGGCGTTACGACAGTGGCAGCGTTATCAAAAAAACGCCCTTATATTTTCTTGGGTTGTTTTGTCATTGGAATGCTAATCACACCACCTGATATCTTTTCTCAGACTTTGCTTGCTATCCCTATGTGGATGCTGTTTGAACTTGGGCTTATTGCTGGGCGCACGGTAAAAGTCGTCGTTGATGGCAGCGAAGAGAATGAAGAAGAGACAAAAGCACAGCGAGCTGAATAAGACTTCGTGTTACCAAACGCGAAAACAGCTCAATCCAACATAAAGGTGACAGGGCCATCGTTTGTGAAAGACACTTTCATATCGGCCCCAAAGCGCCCTGTTTCGACGTTCTCGTACTGAGCACGCACCTTATTCACAAAATCATTAAATAACCGCTCACCCTCTGCAGGAACCGCTGCGCTAGAGAATCCTGGACGTAAGCCCTTTTTGGTTTCAGCCGCTAGGGTAAACTGCGATACCAGCAAAATCCCACCATTAACCTGCTGGACATTAAGGTTCATTTTGCCTTCCTGATCGCTAAACATACGATACTTTAAAAGCTTCTCCGCTAGACGCTGGGTATCTGCTTCCGTGTCGCCCTTTTCGATTCCCACTAATACTAATTGGCCGTGGTCAATTTGGCCTATCGTTTCCCCATCTACCACCACACTGGCATCCAATGCCCGTTGCACTAATACTTTCATGATTTACCTTTTTTTATTCCGCTGGATCGAGCCTGTTACTTTAGCAAAGTCCAGATAAAACAAAAGCGCCCGAAGGCGCTTCTGTCGCTCACGAATTCATTTGCATGAATTCATTTGCTGCTGCTCTTTATAGAATAGCGATTACTTACGACCAGCGCGTTTACGCTCGTTTTCAGTCAATAGTTTCTTACGAATACGGATGCTTTCTGGTGTTACTTCTACCAATTCATCGTCTTCGATAAACTCAAGCGCTTGCTCTAGTGTGTGACGAATCGGTGGAGTCAACGTCAATGCTTCATCTGTACCAGAGGCACGCATGTTAGTTAACTGCTTGCCTTTAACTGGGTTAACAGTTAAATCGTTATCACGTGAGTGAATACCGATAACCTGACCTTCGTACACTTCAACCGCATGACCCAAGAACAGACGACCACGGCTTTGAAGGTTAAACAAAGCGAATGCCGCTGTTTTACCTGTAACCATGCTGATCAATACACCATTCTGGCGGCCACCAACGTCACCTTCTTTTACTGGTCCGTAATGGTCAAATACACTGGTCATGATACCAGAACCAGACGTTAGCGTTAGGAACAAGCCACGGAAACCAATCAAACCACGTGAAGGCGACATGAACTCAAGACGTACACGACCTTTACCATCTGGTTCCATGTTCGTTAACTCAGCTTTACGCAAGCCAAGCTCTTCCATGATCGAACCTTGATGCTGTTCTTCAACGTCAATAACAACGCGTTCAAACGGTTCTTGGATTTTGCCGTCTACTTCTTTCTGAACTACTTCAGGACGAGAAACACCCATCTCGAAGCCTTCACGACGCATGTTTTCGATCAATACAGAAAGGTGCAATTCACCACGACCAGAAACAATAAACTTATCTGGTGCATCGCCTTGAGTAACGCGCAACGCAACGTTGTGGATAAGCTCTTGGTCTAGACGATCTTTGATGTTTCGAGAAGTAACGAATTTACCTTCTTTACCAGCAAACGGAGAATCGTTAACCATGAATGTCATGCTTACTGTCGGCTCATCTACCGTTAGAGGAGGAAGCGCTTCTACACATTCAGGGTTACATAGTGTGTCAGAGATACTTAGGCCATCAATACCATTAATACAAACGATATCACCAGCACCGGCTTTATCCGTATCAACACGAGCTAGACCGTGGTAGCCCTTAACGTTAAGAACTTTACCTTTACGTTCTTTGCCATCAGCAGACTTAACAACAACTTGCTGGTTAGGAGACAAGCTACCGCGGGTAATACGGCCGATACCGATAACACCAACATAAGCATCATAGTCCAATGCAGAAACCTGCATTTGGAACATACCTTCTGGATCAACATCTGGAACAGGCACGCTGTCGACGATCATTTGGTAAAGTGGTGTCATATCTTCTGACATGTCTTCTGGATCTAGGCCAGAAATACCATTGATAGCAGAAGCATAAATAACAGGGAAATCTAACTGGTCTTCTGTCGCACCAAGGCTGTCGAACAAGTCAAAAACCTGATCCATAACCCAATCTGGGCGAGCGCCTGGACGGTCAATTTTGTTGATAACAACGATCGGACGTAGACCACGCTCAAATGCTTTTGAAGTTACGAAACGTGTTTGTGGCATTGGACCATCAACAGCGTCAACCAACAAAAGTACAGAGTCAACCATAGACAATACACGTTCAACCTCACCACCGAAGTCGGCGTGTCCAGGTGTATCAACGATATTAATACGGTAGTCGTTCCACATGATTGACGTGTTTTTCGCCAAAATCGTGATACCACGTTCTTTCTCTTGATCGTTCGAGTCCATGATTCGTTCAGAACCTAGGTCCTTACGATCCAGTGTACCAGATTGGCTTAATAGCTGATCAACCAAGGTAGTTTTACCATGGTCAACGTGGGCAATAATAGCTACGTTACGTAACTTATTGATATCATTAGACATTTATAGTTCTCTGCATTTAGCGTGAGCAAAAAGATATACCGCCGCTTGATACGGGCAGGCATGCTCTTCAAGCGTCTCGGATCTTGGTGCGGGGTAAAATTCGCGCAATTGTACCCTTATATTGATCAATATCCCATTAAAGTGACAAAAAAAGTCCACAAAAATAATTCAATAGAGTAACAATGCACATTCAAATATAAACGATAGCATTCATTTACTACAAAAATGCTACCGCTTATTAGTACTTATTTATGGTAGGTAAACACCTACGTTCTCATGCCCTTTACCTAAAAGGAAAGAAGCATGCATACGACTCATTACGCCTTTACCGCAATACAATAAATGCGTTACATCTTTATCCAAATCAGCCCAATTAGATTCGAGTGCAAAAAATGGAATCACCTTCACTGGACGACCACTGACTTTTAAAGGTCGATTACTCGCTTCATCAGGATGGCGAATATCAATAATGACTTCGTCACCAACCGGCATACGGACAACAGGCACTTCGCCCTGATATTGCTTAGACACATCCTCCATGACATTTTGAATGGACATGATCTGTGCGTTTTCGATGGCACTTTCCAATACTGAAAAGTCAAAATTGGACTCTTGTTTCTCTACACGATGCATTTTAGCACGTGTGGTGGGCTTTACTGAGATAACACCACAAAACTCTGGCATACTCGCCGCAAAAGGTGCGGTACCAATCTCAATGGCCTTATCGATAATTTCTTGTTTATTTGAAGTAATCAGAGGGCGCAGCACAAGCTCTTCTGTTACTTGGTCAATGACTTTTAAATTCACCAATGTTTGGCTAGAAACCTGGGCAACGCTTTCCCCTGTTACCAACGCTTTTGCGCCTACCTCAGGCATTAACTTAGAGGCCGCTCGCAACATCATGCGTTTTAGAATAACGCCCATTTCAGAGTTATCGACTTTGGTAAGAATCTCACCCACAACCGCCTCGAAAGGTACGGTGATGAATTTCACATTCAAAGTTGAGCCGTATTTCTCCCAAAGGAAATTAGAAACTTGCTTTACGCCAATTTCGTGAGCATCACCACCAAGGTTAAAGAAGCAGAAATGTGTTTTCAAGCCTCGACTCATTGTGAGATAAGAGCTCACTGTTGAGTCATACCCGCCAGACATTAGAGACAATACACAGTCTTGCGAACCTAGTGGATAACCTCCAAGCCCTTCTACACGTTGCTCAATCATCCATACTCGATTATCTCGAATATCGATCGGCACCAATACTTCAGGATTTTTTAAGCGTACTGCCAAAGCACCACAACGTGCTTTTAAACAGCCACCGATGTGTCTCTCTGCATCTACCGAGGTAAAGTCATGATGACCCACTCGTTTCACTCGGACAGCAAACACGGCATCTTTAATGACATCACCATAAGATGTGATGGCTTGTTCAACGATGTCATCTAGATCAACTAAAGGGAATTCACGTACAAATTGAAAATGCGCTATACCAGCAATATTAGAAAGCGCTTCTGTAAACTCTTCCCGCAATTCATCTTTATCAGAAAACACTTCGATGAAATCCCAGTTACCTGATACGACAACATCAGCATCGTGCTTTTTAAGAACCAACTTAACATTATGTCGAAGCTGCTTAATAAAAGCTTTTCGAACAGGGCGACTTTTGATGGTGATTTCTGCAAAGAACTTAACAATAAATTTCATAGGGATTGTGGTTTATACCGGATATTTATAAAGGCGCACAGTATAAAGAAAAGCCATTCGATACGAAAACGCTAAATTCGCACCAAAAGAATACAAAACACCAAAAAGCGCACCTTTTAAGTGCAAAAACTGTTTTGCTTACCCTCCTAACGAGCCACAAATAAGTGCAATTTATAATTGGAACGCTCTATCTAATTGTAAAATAAAGACTTATTGGCTCGCACAGATTTCTGGCACAAGTTGTGCTTACTTATGTTTGATAAATAACTCGACAAACGGTGCTTTGTATTATTTTAAATAAAGCGCCTTTTACAACGAAAAACAATTTCGCTTTAACTACGACTGGAGAACAACTATGTCAAACAAGACCCTTGCCTTGATTGCTGAGCACGACGCGAAGTGGGTTGACCTTCGCTTTACCGATTTTAAAGGTAAAGAACAACACGTATCTATTCCAGCTATTACGGTAGATGAAGAGTTTTTTGAAAACGGTCAGATGTTTGATGGATCATCAATCGCTGGTTGGAAAGGCATTAACGAATCTGACATGATCATGATGCCTCAGGACGATACTGCTATTATCGATCCTTTCACAGAAGAAGCGACTGTTATTGTTCGTTGTAACATCATCGAGCCTTCTACAATGCAAGGCTACGACCGTGACCCACGCTCTGTAGCACTTCGCGCTGAAGAATTCCTTAAATCTACTGGCCTTGGCGACACTGCATTCTTCGGTCCAGAGCCAGAGTTCTTCATTTTTGACGATGTTCGCTGGAAAACAGACATGTCTGGTAGCACAGTAGAAATCAACTCTGAAGAAGCCGCTTGGTCTTCTAACAAAAAATTTGAAGGCGGCAACATGGGCCACCGTCCTTTCGTTAAAGGCGGTTATTTCCCAGTACCACCAGTAGACTCTCACCACGACCTTCGTAGCGCTATGTGTGGCGCAATGGAAACAATGGGCTTGGTTGTTGAAGTTCATCACCACGAAGTGGCGACTGCTGGTCAAAACGAAATCGGTGTTAAATTCAACACTCTAGTTAAAAAAGCAGACGAAGTTCAAATCCTTAAGTACTGCGTTCATAACGTAGCTCACGCTTACGGTAAAACAGCGACGTTCATGCCTAAACCAATCGTTGGTGACAACGGTTCTGGTATGCACGTTCACCAATCTTTCTGGAAAGATGGCACTAACCAATTCGCTGGTGACCAATACGCTGGCCTATCTGAAATGGCGCTTTACTACATTGGCGGTATCATTAAGCACGCTAAAGCATTGAACGCGTTCACTAACGCTTCAACTAACTCTTACAAGCGTCTTGTCCCTCACTTCGAAGCACCTGTAATGCTTGCGTACTCTGCACGCAACCGTTCTGCTTCTATCCGTATCCCATACGTTGCAAGCCCTAAAGGCAAACGTATTGAAGCTCGTTTCCCTGATCCAACCGCAAACCCATACCTAGCATTCGCAGCAATGTTGATGGCTGGTATCGACGGTATCAAAAACAAGATTCACCCTGGCGATGCAGCAGATAAAGACTTGTACGACCTTCCAGCTGAAGAAGCTTTGGCTATCCCACAGGTTGCTGGCAGCCTAGAAGAAGCACTTAAGTGCCTAGACGAAGACCGTGCATTCTTGACTCAAGGCGGTGTATTCTCTGACGACATGATCGACGCTTACATCGATCTTAAGTCTGGCGAAGCGCAGCGTGTAGCAATGACAACTCACCCACTTGAGTTCGAACTTTACTACAGCGTTTAATCGCAATAGCGGTTAATAAAATACGAAAAGCCCTGATACAAATCAGGGCTTTTTTTTGCCCTAAAAAAAACCTCACAACCATTGCGCACAATTATGGTGCATAATGTTTTTATCCAAATGACAAAAACCTTAATAAACAAGCTACTCAAAGCTGCCCAATGTTGGTTCGCTTTTTGCAACTGTATTAGAAGAAAGTCATAAAAGCAGGAGTCAACAGAGAGGCGCTGTCTGTGTATAGTTTACTAATCGACCATTTATCCACTGCTGTTGTTCAATTAAACGATCAACTTCAAATTGAATATTTAAACCCTGCTGCCGAAATGTTGTTAGCTGTTAGCCGTCGTCGAATCTATGGCAACGACATCAGCGTTGCCTTTAGGGAAAACGAAGAAAGCATTCAAGCTTTGTATTCTGCCATTGAATCGGGTCACCCATTCACAAAACGTGAAGCAGAAATTGAGTGCAGTAATAACAAAAAACTGTTCTGCGATTACACCGTTACACCTGTTATGGGCACGACCAATAATACAGAAAGCTTGATTATCGAGTTATATCCACGAGATCGAATGAAGCGGATTTCGCAAGAAGACGAGCTCATTGCGAATCATGAAAGCAGTAAAGAGCTTGTGCGAGGTCTAGCCCATGAAATTAAAAACCCCTTAGGCGGTATTCGTGGAGCCGCTCAGCTCATTAGCCGCGCCTTTACCGATGAAGCTCTAAATGATTACACACAGGTCATTATTGAAGAGTCTGATCGTTTACGAGATCTCGTTGATCGTCTCTTAGGGCCAAGACAGCTGCCAAAAAACAAACCTCTCAACATTCACAAAGTGATTGAGCGTGTTAGACAGCTTATTTCGGTTGAAACAGAGAATCAGATTAAAGTCATCCGAGACTACGACCCTAGTATCCCAGATTTAATCGGTGACGAGTCACAGCTGATACAAGCGTTACTCAATATCACTCGCAACGCCATGCAGGCACTAATGGAAGACCAAGACAATCACCATAAGACGATTCATATGGTAACGCGTGCTTTGCGACAATTTACGATAGGTTCCAAGCGCCATCGCTTGGTGTGCAAAATCAGCATTATCGATAATGGCCCGGGTATACCCGAGGCGATTTTAAAGACGCTTTTTTATCCCATGGTCAGCGGCAGAGCGGACGGCACAGGTTTAGGCTTGTCTATCTCACAGTCCGTTATTCACCAGCATCACGGGATCATTGAATGCAACAGTTACCCACAAAAAACCGAATTCAATATATTAATACCCATTGAGACGACAGTCCAAGAACAGGAGAAACACTCATGACACCAGAAGAAACCGTATGGATTGTTGACGACGATCGTTCTATTCGCTGGGTTTTAGAGAAGACATTAGAACAAGAAGGAATCCAATGTCGTTTGTTTGATTCTGCTGAAAACCTCGTTAATCTTATCGATAAAGAACAACCAAGCGCCATCATCAGTGACATTCGGATGCCGGGTATGGACGGTTTGGCGCTGCTTGAAAAGCTTCAGAAAGACCACCCTTATTTACCTGTCATTATCATGACAGCGCATTCAGATTTAGAAAGTGCAGTGGCCTCATATCAAGGTGGCGCTTTTGAATATTTACCTAAGCCTTTCGATGTCGAAGAAGCCGTTAGCCTTGTCAAACGTGCCATGCTGCATCACCGCAATGCACGCCCCAGCACTGACGATATGGAAGTTGAAGCTGAGCAACAAGTAGACAAAGAGATTATTGGTGAAGCGCCAGCCATGCAGGAAGTGTTTCGTGCGATTGGTCGACTCGCCAATTCTAATATAACTGTACTGATCAATGGTGAATCCGGTACGGGTAAAGAGCTGGTTGCTCAAGCACTGCACACACACAGCCCTCGCGCAGCAAACCCGTTTATCGCCTTAAACATGGCAGCGATTCCCCATGACCTAATTGAATCTGAGTTGTTTGGTCATGAAAAAGGCGCCTTTACCGGTGCTAATACACAGCGACGAGGCCGATTTGAACAAGCCAATGGCGGTACTCTGTTTCTAGATGAAATTGGTGATATGCCAGCGGAAACTCAAACGCGCCTATTACGAGTTCTAGCAGACGGAGAATTCTATCGAGTGGGTGGACACACCCCAGTGAAAGTCGATGTTCGTATTATTGCAGCCACACACCAAAATTTAGAAAGCTTGGTACAGAAAGGGTCGTTCCGCGAAGATTTGTTCCATCGCCTAAACGTCATCCGAATTCATTTACCTAAACTGGCAGAGCGTCGAGAAGACATTCCGAAGCTTGCTCGTCACTTCTTGAGCCGTGCTGCTGAAGAGCTTGCCGTTGAGCCTAAACAACTCACCAAAGAGACTGAGAACTATCTGACTCAACTGGACTGGCCGGGCAACGTTAGACAGCTAGAAAATACCTGCCGCTGGTTGATTGTAATGGCATCAGGACGTGAAGTCTTAGTAGAAGACTTACCACCTGAACTGCTCGCAGCGGTTCCGCATGAGCAACCCTTTGCATCATGGGAAGAAGCTCTGAAGAATTGGGTAGACAGCACCCTCGCAACGGGTCAAAAAGGCATTCTTGATCAAGCCGTACCAAAATTCGAGCGCATTATGATAGAAACGGCACTGGCTCATACTGGCGGCCGCCGTCGCGATGCTTCTCTGCTTTTAGGCTGGGGACGCAATACGCTAACCCGAAAAATCAAAGAGTTGAACATTGATCACGCGGAACAAGATGAAGATTAATTAATCCTCATTAGGAAAAGAGTGATGCAGGCACACTGATTTATTATTTGCCTGCATTATCTCAGCTTTCTGGTGTTTTAGACTTGCTTTTACCGACACAATCCCCTACTAATTAAAGACGACTAAATGTTCATCAATAAACGGGAAAACTGTTATGTATCCAACACTTCAGTCCATGGGTATCACCAGCATACAGGACATTGAAAAATTCACTTTGCGCTATGAAGGCGGCCACGATGTTTTAAAAATTTATTACCGTCGTGAAAAAGGTTCGTTGCTTCCTAAGAGTAAAAAATTCAAATTTGGTCGCTCGACTAAAACCGTATTAGCCGACGGCGGCCAACAAACTTATCGACAAGTACAAGAACCGTCTTTAATTGTATTGCGTGCAATGGAAGAGCTTGAGCAAATCGTCGGTAGACAACACGAAACCAAGACTTCAAAAGAAGATCTGATTAAAGAACTTGAACACCTAGAAAAAGTCGTTAATAGCAAAATTAGCGAAATCAAAGTGAAAATCGAGTCGATGCAATAACCCAACTTGATCCTTTGACAGACATCCCTCTTTTGGCTGAGTGATACCTCATTATCGCTCAGCCATTTGATTACAATACCAGCTAGCCCCTCTCATAAAATCTCGCTACAATCTCTCGCTATTTATTCTCTTATCTTTTGCGAAAGCCAATTACTATGAATCTTATAACCAGCGTCGAAGAATTAGCCGATATTATCCGTAAAGGCGGCGTCATCGCTTACCCAACAGAAGCGGTTTGGGGCCTAGGCTGCGATCCTTATAACGAGTCTGCCGTCAGGCGAATTCTGACACTAAAAGATCGTCCAGAATACAAAGGACTCATTTTAATCGCTGGCGCAAAAGACCAACTCACACCGTGGTTAGAGACTTTAGATACCAACGCATCAGAGCGTCTAATCAGCCAGAACGAGATCCCTACGTCTTGGGTGGTTCCGGACACAACAATCACCCCAAGCTGGGTGAGAGGTGAGCATCAAAGCGTGGCCATACGCCTTTCCCAGCACCAACCAGTACAACGTTTGTGTGCCGCTTACCAAGGCGTCATTGTGTCGACTTCGGCTAATCCTGCGGGGCTAGATCCAGCCATGAGCGTAGAAGAAGTAAATGCGTATTTTGGTGACAAAGTGGATGCTATTTTCAACGCGCCATTAGGTGGCGCTTCACAACCATCACAAGTGAGAGACATTCTTACCGACACCCTGTTTCGAGCTTAAATAAAGCCCAATACGGATAGATATAC
Source organism: Marinomonas sp. FW-1 (assembly GCF_005222245.1). Taxonomy (NCBI): domain Bacteria; kingdom Pseudomonadati; phylum Pseudomonadota; class Gammaproteobacteria; order Oceanospirillales; family Oceanospirillaceae; genus Marinomonas; species Marinomonas sp. FW-1. The sequence goes on from NZ_CP025987.1 coordinate 3,473,447, forward strand.
TCATCTATTGTGTAAAAGCTCAGTTTTTATCCACAATAGAAAATAAAAAAGCGCGGTGACCTTGTTTATAACCTGGTCACCGCGCTTTTTTTCTTACTTTAACTGAGTTTAATGACCGCCTAAATAAGCATCACGCACTTCAGGGTTAACCAAAAGCTCGGCCCCTGTGCCCGTTAAACGAATTTCACCATTCACCATAACATAGCCACGGTTGGCCAGTTTTAGTGCGTGGTTGGCATTCTGCTCCACCAAGAAAATCGTCATGCCTGTGCTCGCCACATCTTCCAAAATTTGGAAGATTTGCTTAACTATAATGGGGGCCAAGCCTAAACTCGGCTCATCCAATAAAAGCAATTTAGGACGGCTCATTAGCGCACGTGCAATAGCCAACATTTGCTGCTCACCACCAGACATAGTGGATGCGCGCTGGTTACGACGCTCCAACAGCCTAGGGAACAACTCAAACATACGTTGCATGTCTTCTTCCGCGTGATCCATACCTATCGGAATGGTCCCCATTAATAGGTTTTCTTCTACCGTCATGCCAGGGAAAATACGACGGCCTTCCGGTGATTGCGCCAAACCATGAGAAGCCACGTAATGCGCTGATTTCTGTGAAATATCTTCACCACGATAAATGATTTCGCCAGAAGATATTCGAGGCTGCCCAAATATAGACATCAACAGAGTGGATTTACCTGCCCCATTCGCACCAATCAGGGTAACGATTTCACCTTCATCTACGGTTAATGAAACTTTTTTTAACGCTTGAATTGGGCCGTAATGAACATCCACATCTTTGAACTGCATCAATGTAGTCATAGTGTTACTTCCTCACCTTCTTCTGCACCAAGGTAAGCCGCAATAACTTTTGGATTACTCTTAATGTCATCTGGACCACCTTTTGCAATCACTTCACCATGGTCTAATACAACGATGTAATCAGAGATGTCCATTACCATCCCCATGTCATGTTCGATTAACAGAACCGTCGTGTTATGCTCGTCACGAAGCACCCGAATCATCTTAGTTAACGCTTCCGTTTCAGACGGATTCAAACCCGCTGCTGGCTCATCCAAACAAACAATTTCAGGGTTCGTACACATGGCGCGAGCGATTTCTAAGCGACGCTGTTGCCCATATGAAAGCTCACCCGCCAAGCGGTTCGCGGAATCCACAAGGTCTACAACACCCAGCCAATAAAACGCACGCTCTAACGCTTCTTCTTCGGCTTTTTGATAACCTTTTGTATTCAAAATACCAGCGACCAAACTACGGTTCACTAACATATGCTGAGCCACTAACAAGTTCTCAACCACTGACATTTCTTTGAATAAGCGAATATTTTGAAATGTTCTCGACAAGCCTGCACGATTTACAAGGTGGGATCCGCCGAACATTTTGTACTTAAGACGAGAAACGAAAGCCACAGGCGAAATAAAGTCCGTCGCTTTGAAAGGTTCACCCAACACTTTAATAATGCTGGTTTCTTTACCGCCAGCAGACAATTGAATCTTGCCTCCAGTGGCTTTATAAAAACCAGTCAGGCAGTTAAACACTGTGGTTTTACCTGCCCCATTCGGCCCAATCAAAGCCGATACAGAGCCGCGCTTAATATTAAAAGTCACATCATTCAGCGCTTTAATACCACCAAAGTGCATCACCAAGTTTTCAACAGCTAAAATATTTTCTTGGTTCATTTCGCCACCCCTTTTTTCGGAGAAAAGCCTGTTCTAGTTACACGAACAATGCCCCGAGGCTTCCAAATCATCATTACCACCATCAGAATACCAAACATCAAAACGCGGTATTCTGCGAATTCCCTTAACATTTCAGGTAATACCGTCAAACAGAAAGCGGCAATAACCACACCTAATGTCGACCCCATACCACCTAACACCACAATCGCTAGAATCAAAGCGGACTCAAAGAAGGTAAACGACGAAGGGTTCACAAAACCTTGGTAAGTCGCGAAAAATACACCGGCTAAACCACCTGTTGAAGCGCCTATCATGAAAGCAGAAAGCTTCACCAATACATGGTTTAAACCTAATGAGCGACACGCTATCTCATCTTCACGTAGTGCTTCCCATGCACGGCCAATTGGCATTTTTACCAGGCGATGCTTGATAAAAAGTACAGCCCATACCACTGCGAACAACACCAAGTAGATGAACATGTACTTGTAAGCAGAATCATAAGGAAGATTAAAAAACTCGTGGAATGTGCCTTCACTGGATCGACGCTTAAACTCCAAACCAAAGAAGGTTGGCAAAGGTGCGGACACACCATTTGGTCCATGAGTGAAAGAAGCCCAGTTGGTTAAGATCAAACGAATAATTTCACCAAAACCTAGCGTCACAATAGCTAAATAGTCGCCATGCATTCGCAGTACAGGAAAACCCAATATAGCCCCTGCAACCGCCGCCATTATGGCGGCAATTGGCAACATTGACCAAAAGCCAAGCCCAAGGTTTTCATAACCCAGCGCTAGACCATAAGCACCGATGGCATAAAAGCCAACAAAGCCTAAGTCCAATAGACCAGCCAAGCCAACAACGATATTGAGACCCAAGCCCAGCAAGACGTAAATCAACCCTAGGATAATCACCGTCAATACGTATTTAGATGCGACAAAAGGTAAAACGAGTCCAATTACAACGACCAATGGAATAATCCATACCATTTTGGATTTATGGCCCGGTGGTAGAACCGTAACACCGTCATCGTTATTCGCATAACGAAAAGCCAGAGCTATGCCTTTTTCTGTCTGCATAAAACTGGACATAACAAAACGCCCAACAGCAACAATCGCAACGATCCAGGCGACTCGCCCAAACTCAGCATTGAAGCCGTAACCATCTAGTACGACACCAACAATTGGCCCAAACAAGACCAATGCCATTAAGCCAGCAATAAAGGCATCAATACTACTTTTCTTAAAATTTATTCCAACTGCTTGGCTCATTTATACTTTCTCCACTTCAGGTTTGCCTAGAAGGCCACTTGGGCGAATAATCAAAATGAGAACTAATAAAGAGAATGAGAAAACATCTTTATAATCAGAACTGATCAACCCAGCAAACAAAGCTTCAGATAACCCAAGGATTAACCCGCCTAACATAGCGCCAGGTAAAGAACCTATGCCACCAAGCACCGCAGCGGTAAAAGCCTTGATACCAATAATAAAGCCAACATAAAAATCGAATGCGCCATAATCCAGCGTCACCAAGACACCCGCTAATGCCGCCATCACAGCACCGATAACGAATACCGTCGAAATCACCTTGTCTGTGTCGATCCCTAAAATAGACGCCATTTTTCTGTCTTGCTGAGTCGCTCGACACATACGGCCTAATTTCGTTTTTTGAATCACATACGTCAAAATGCCCATGCCCAAGAGGGAAACGAACAAAATAAACAATTTCATATAAGTGATTTGTACAAAACCATCACCGACTGAAAAGCGGATAGCACCGGTCAATAGAGTTGGAACACCTTGTTGGTTCGCCCCCTGACTCAATTGAACGTAGTTTTGCAAAATCAGCGACATACCGATTGCGGAAATCAATACTGCCAAACGACTAGAGCTTCTTAATGGACGATAAGCGATACGTTCGATCACCCAGCCATAGGCTCCCGTTACAGCAACGGTAAGAAACAACGTACCAACAATAATGATAGGAAAAGATTCGATACCGAAAAATGTTAAAATCGCAATAGCAATAGCGGTGATATAAGCCGACACCATGTATACATCGCCATGGGCGAAGTTAATCATGCCTATAATGCCATACACCATGGTGTAACCGATCGCAATGAGTCCATATACTGAACCAAGGGTAAGACCGTTTACCAGCTGCTGGAGAACGATATCCATCGTAAGACCTCGTGGGAATTTTTAATATAGAGAGCATGTTTACCAGCGCGATCCCTGGCCGGTAAACATGTGTAGGTAATTACTGAAATGTAAAAACGAAATAGAAATTATTCTACTACGTTATATTTTCCTTGACCGTCCCACTCATACATAACGTAATCAGAAACCGTCAAATCGCCTTTATCATCAAAGTCTTTCTTACCCATTACGGTATCGATAGAATGAGATTTCAACCACTCAGCCCCCTTGATTGGGTCTAAGTTGTTGTTAGCTAGAGCCGCAACCGCCACTTGCATCGCTGTATAAGAGTACAGAGTGTAACCTTCTGGCTCATAACCGCTGTCACGGAATTCTTGGATAACTTTTTTGCCTGATGGGTAAGAAGTTGGTGGCGCACCAAATGTCATCAGTACTCCGTCTACGTATTCAGGAGAACCGGCAACAGAAACAAACTCATCGGATACGATACCATCACCAGAAATGAAGATGGCTTTCGAACCTTGCTCACGTAACTGGCGAACCAATGGACCTGCTTCAGAGTGAAGACCACCGAAATAGACAACATCTGCGTCTACAGAACGAATCTTAGTGATCAAGGCGTTGAAGTCTTTCTCGCCACGAGTCAAACCTTCATACATGACTTCTTTTACGCCATAAGAGTTAAGCGTTGCCTTCATGGCATCCGCAAGACCTTTACCGTAGGTGTCTTTGTCATGAATAACGGCCACGCGTTTTGCGTTTAGTTTATCGACAATATAGCTTGCTGCCACATCGCCTTGCTGATCATCACGACCACATACACGGAAAACGTTTGGTAATCCTTGATCGGTAAGCGTTGGGTTCGTTGAGGCTGGCGTTACCATGATAACACCCGCTTCTTCGTAGATTTTTGACGCTGGAATAGAAGAGGACGAACAGAAGTGCCCAACCACAGCCAATGCATCATCAGAGTCAACTAGACGGTTAGCAATAGAAACGGCTTGCTTTGGTTCACAAGCATCATCCGCTTTTACAAGCTTAATCATTTCACCATTGATACCGCCTGCAGCGTTAATATCCATGGCTGCTTTTTCAGCCCCTTTCCACAATTGCTCACCGAACGCTGCGTATGCTCCTGTATGAGGACCCGCTACACCAATTACTACATCCGCTTGAGCCAGTGTCGCAGCACCAGCAACCGCAAGAGAAATCAATGTTTTTCTAATAACCGCATTTGACATAAGAAAAGCCTCTATTCGTTTTGTGATTTATCGTTATTATTCAAAAGCAAGAAGCGTTCCAACAATTTTTTCTATAGAAAATGAATAAATTATGGAACTTAATACGGCAACTATTCAAAAAATGTGCACCGTAATATGGCTACACATTAATATCACCACAATCTTTGGTCAATAGTAGTGCACATAAATTGTACAAATATATCGAGTTAAACGCTGAATTAAAAAATATAAGCAAAATTAATCACTAAATTATTTTATCGGAAAAGGATTTTTCACTATAGGTGAACAAAAGATGATCAATAGACGCACTCAACGAGAGCAAAACAGCGTCAGATATACACATAACGAATAACTGATACAAAGCAGAAGTAATAACAAGTCGCCCTTTTCTTTTCATTTATGACGACAATACGCCAACCAAATAAACATTTAATTATCAGCGGTGCCCTTAGAAGACACTAGCAAAGAAGACAGCGGTACGAGAAGCACACCATCATGCTCCAAATTAGATAATCGTTTCTTAAGATAAGACATAGTCTCTGGGTAAGGATGCCCAATCGCCAACGCACTGCCGTGCTTTCTGGCAAGCTTGAGTAAGCGTGTAAACTGCTTATCAATGGCTGCCTCGGTGCGAATGTTGTCCAAGAACACATCTCTGCTCACGGTGGCTAAGCCGTACTCTTGCGCCGTTTTCTTAGCAACGCTTTTCGGACTGGTTAGGCTGTCGATAAAAAATAAAGATCGGCTTTTCAGCGTTTCCATCACCCACGCCATCGAATCCGCCTTAGTGGTTAACAAACTTCCCATGTGGTTGTTCACCCCTTGGATGCCGGGCAAACCATCTAGGTCTTTGCTCAGCGTTGCTTTTAATTCCTCTTCTGTCATCTTGGCATACAAACCACCGGGGCCAAGCTTCAACTCTCGTTGATTCTCCATAGGGGCATGTAAAAGCGTAATACGTTTTTGCTTTTGTGCAGACGTTGCCGTTTGCATAGCAAAAGGAGTGCTCGGTAAGATCGCTAACGCTACCTCCGTCGGCAACAACAAAGACGAGTCCATACCATGACGGTTGTAACCCAGGTCATCAATGAGTATCGCGATTCGTGGCATCTTAGGGTGTACATCTACCGCCAACATTTTGGATGGTGTCGATGCTTTTGGAAGTGATTTGGATTCACTATCTTCAAGTACGGCTTTTTCTTCACCCCTGTCCGGCGCATCCAAAAATGGCACAATAGCAGGAACCCAAGGCTCCCCAGCGTCTAATAAGATAGCACTGTCGTCTGTCGCTGGAGACGAATCAACCTCCTCTGCAACCCCTTCTGCCAATACGTTTGTATTGATAACAGGCCCCAGATGCTCAGGCAAAATAATCGATTCCTCAGCACCCAAGGTTTCTTGCAGGCTTTCAACGGACACGGCGTCTTCGACCACAAGCTCACTCGGATCATTTGCCCAGACAGACAAGCCCCATGAACAAACCAACACAGACAATATATTCTTAAAATTAACCAAGCGAACCATTACCTAAAAAATACGTTTATAAAACAACAAAAGGCTACTTATGCGAGAGCTTAGGTAGCGTTTTTAAAATAGTGACGGCCTGATACAGTTGGAAATCTGTTTTTGCCATTTCCCCAATATCAGACTGCACATCGGAGCTGGTACGCTCTTCGCCACCAGTGCCATTTCCTAAATGGCCTTTTAGTTCGGCTTCCTTAACAAAAAACTGCCCTTTATCGAACGTCAAAGTTGCCTGTGGTACGACTAGATCCGGCGTAATGCCTTGAGCTTGAATCGAGCGACCGTTTGGCGTGTAGTAAAGTGCGGTGGTCAGCTTTACCGCATCGCCATTTGATAGCGGCACCACAGTTTGAACAGAGCCTTTCCCAAAGGTTTCTGTGCCCATAATCACCGCCCGCTGATGATCCTGTAAGGCGCCAGCGACAATCTCAGATGCAGAGGCAGAACCCTCGTTTACCAGCACCACAAGCGGAATATTAGCCAGCGTGGTGTTCTTCTCTGTTGCCGTGAATTGGCTCTTGGACATATCGTGGCGGCCATTGGTGTAAACGATCATACCTTTATCAATAAAAGCATCGACAACCCCGACAGCGCTTTGTAACACACCGCCAGGATTATTACGTAAGTCTAAAACCACACCCTGAATCTTGTTTTCTTTTTTCAGCTTCTCAATAGCAAGTTGGAACTCTTCGCTGCTGTCGCCTTGAAATTGGCTAATACGAAAGTACGCAATACCATCGCCTAACCATTTATCCGTCACACTGGCGTCTTCTACAAGCTGACGCACAAGTTCAAAGTGCTTAATTTCGCCATCACGCTCAATGTCTAGGGTTACACTGCTGCCGATTTCACCACGCATCATGGTAACAATATCCTGCATGCCAAGATCAGTAATAAGGGTGTCATCAATCTTAATGATCACATCGCCCGGCAAGATACCTGCTTCTGCGGCTGCTGAACCGTCAACTGGCGCAACAATAGTCAAACGTTTGTCTTTCATTTCGACCTCAACACCAATGCCGGCATAATTACCAGACGTGAGCTCGTTGAAATCGACCAATTCTTCTTTGGTGAAATACTCAGAATGCGGGTCAAGACCGGACACCATTCCTTTTAAGGCTTTATTTAGGATGTCTTGATCCGACATCTCTTCTACATAACCTTCTCTGATGGTTTCAAAGGTTTCGACAAAAGACTGTATCTCAGCACTGGGCAGCTTAGACTCTTTCTGACTTTGTTCAGTCGTTTGCGCAGCAAAAACAGGCTGGGCCAATAACGCGATGAAAATAAAAGAAACCTGTCTACGCAAAGTATTGTTCATGATCGTTCCTATCACTGATTACCAGGGCGCGTTTATCTGTTGTGTAAAAAATCACCCAGCTCTTACCCAAGAAAGAGGTTTTAATGGTGTGCCGTTATGTCGAATAGCAAAAAATAATGCGGTATCTGGTCGTCCACCCGTACTGCCAGCCATCGCCACAGTATCGTTAGCGCCAACCCATTCGCCAACTTCTTTTAGTAGGCTTTGATTGTAACCATATAATGACATGTAACCGTCACCATGATCTAAAATAAGCAAAAAGCCAAACCCTCGCATCCAATCAGAGAAAACTACTCGACCGGAGAATATGGCGTGTACAGGCTCGCCTTCTTTGGCTCGTAATGTCACACCACCTAAGTTGATGCTGCCATTACTTGATAATTCAGACAGTGTTTTTAAAGGGCGAACCAACTTGCCCCGTTGCGATGAGAAAGGCACATCCTGATCTGGAATCTGAATGTCTGCCAGCGCCTCTTCTAAGCGCTGCAACATTTCTTGTAAGTTTTTCTGGTCTTGCACCAATTGCTTGGCGCGTTTATCACCCGTAGCTAAATCTTTGTCTAACTTAGCCAGTAATTCGCGTCGATCCGCCTGCTGACTCGTCAATCGATTGCGCTCCGCAACAAGCTCGGCTTCTTCTTTGGCTTGTTGGGCTCTATGACTGCGAATGCTTTTTTCGACCAAATTTAAATCACTCACCTCGGTCACAAAACCATTAATAAGCGATTGTCGAGCGTTAGAAAAGTAACGGTTGTATTGCACCAAACGCTGAGAGTCTTCTGAACTGTCACCATTTAGAAGCAGCTTGATACTTTCTTCATTGCCGGAACGATAAACCGCCCTCAATTGGGCGGCTATTTGTTCATTTTGTTGCTGAATGCTCAGCTGCAGTGACTGCTGTTGGACTCTTAGTTCCCCCAGCTGTTTCTCACCTTTTTTGAGACTTTCTTGGATATTTTGGATCTTTTTCAGCAGCTCTTGGATCTCTTTTTCTTTACCTTCGAGCTGTTTCTCCACATCTGATCGCTCAGATTTTATCTCTTTCAGCCAGTTGTTCAGCTTTTTCAGATCTTTCTGTAAAGCCTGAATCTGCTGTTTGGCTTCTTCTGGCGTTTGAGGTTCACCTGCCGCCCAGCTAACGCTGGACAACAGGAATAAGCTCAAAAAAAGATAGCGGAATAATACAATCATTCTTGCCTCATGCTCGTGTCAGCAAGCTGACACCTGTCATCTCAGCAGGTTTTTCCATCCCCATCATATCCAGCAAGGTCGGAGCAAGGTCACACAATGCGCCTTCTTTAATGCCCAAGCCTTGAGTCGGAGAGTACAAAACCAAAGGCACAGGGCCAATCGTATGAGAAGTCAGCGGCTGAGCGCCATCATCACTTAACATTTGCTCAACGTTGCCATGATCGGCAGTAATCAAGCATTGGCCACCATTCACTTTCAAAGCTTCAATAATACGACCTAAACAAGCATCAACCGCTTCAACCGCCTTAACCGCCGCTTCGAAAATACCACTGTGACCAACCATGTCGCCATTGGCAAAGTTACAAATGATCGTGTCGTATTTACCCGCTTCGATCACTTCTACCAGCTTGTCTGTGACTTCTGGAGCGCTCATTTCTGGTTTTAAATCGTAAGTTGCCACATTTGGAGATGGAATCAACTCACGCTCTTCACCCTCAAACAACGCCTCTTCACCACCATTAAAGAAAAACGTCACATGTGCGTATTTTTCCGTTTCGGCGATACGTAATTGCTTTTTATTATGCTTCGCCAAGACTTCACCCAAGGTGTTTGTCAAAGCCACAGGAGGGAACGCCACATCGGCTTTAATATCAGAAGCAAACTCGGTAAAAGTCACAAAAGACGCCAGTTTTGGATAAACCGCACGAGTGAAGCCATCAAAACCATCATCAGTAAAAGCACGAGTTAATTGACGAGCGCGGTCAGGACGGAAGTTAGCAAAAATAATGGCGTCACCATCTTGTACTGGAGCGGAATCACCAATCACGGTTGCTTTCACGAACTCGTCGTTTTCGTCACGATCGTAAGCCGCCTGAATCGCCTCTTCCGCTGTATTGGCTTGGAATTCACCCTTACCTAGAACGATCGCATCATAAGCTGTTTGCACTCGATCCCAACGGTTATCGCGGTCCATGGCGTAGTAACGACCCGTTAAGGTAGCAATTTTGCCAACGCCCAGTTCTGCCAATTTAGCGTCTAGCTCAGCCGCTGGCGTTTTAGCGGAACGAGGCGGTGTATCACGACCATCGGTAAAACCATGGACATAAACCGCTTTCGCACCACGCTTAGCAGCGAGTTCACACATCGCCATGATCTGCTCATGATGACTGTGCACACCACCATTAGAAAGCAAACCTAATACATGCACAGCTTTGCCCGCACTAACCGCTTTATCAACTGCATTAACAAGGGCTTCATTTTCAAAAAATGAACCATCTTCAATGGCTTTACCGATACGAGTAAAGTTTTGGTAAACCACGCGGCCTGCGCCTAAATTCATGTGCCCAACTTCAGAATTACCCATTTGGCCTTCGGGTAAACCCACCGCAAGACCAGACGTTTTAATCAAAGTGTGTGGCTGATTATTCCAAAGCGCGTCCCAGTTAGGCGTGTTCGCAGCAGCTATGGCGTTGGATTTAGACGTTTCACTGTATCCCCATCCATCAAGAATAAAGAGAGCGGTGGTTTTTTTGTTCATGTTAATCTATCCCGTAAATGGCTCATGACTATGTCTCGATACTACCACAGGCTTGTAATTTAATTACAGAGCAGCACAACTATTCAGACTATTAATTTTACTAATGAGTCGCTAAGGCTGATTTCGCTTAGCTAATAACCAGTCTCGGAAAACCACCACTTGCTCAAGGTCGGCTTTATCCACTGGATACGATAAAAGGTATTCATGTGGCGTCGAAACCGCGTTACCAAAAGGCGCCACCAGCTCGCCATTTTTAAGGCTTCGTTCAGCCAGTACACTTGGCATAATCGCAATACCCATGCTGTTTTTAGCCGCTTCAAGCAACATGTGAAAATGCGCAAAAGAAGCACCAGCAAAGGAACCACTTTCCAAACCTTGGGCAACCATCCAATCTGGCCACGCATTAATACGAGACGATAAATGCAAAAATGGAAAAGTCGTCACGTCTTCGACTTTCCAAGCATCAAAAGGCTTGTCACCCATTCTGTTCAATAGTTCGGTTGAACAAACTGCGATGACTTTTTCCTTCATTAGCTGATGGGAAATCGCTCTAGGCCAATGATCACCGCCGTAATGCAAAATAATATCGATGCTTTCAGGGTCTATTTTCGCGGCGTCGTCCAGTGAACGTACTTTGATTTGAAATTGTGGATGGGCGGTTTGGAACTCAGCCAACAGCGGCATCAACCAATAGGAGGCCAAGGTCGGCAACGCCGATATCGTTAATGTGGTTTTTTCATCTTCCCGATGCAGCATGCGCAAACAGGCGTTTTCCATACCATCAAGTAAAGGCACGACTTCTTTGTAATAAGCCGCGCCCGTTCCGGTTAGCACCAAGCGTTTGTTGAGACGAATAAATAAATCTCGCGACAAAAACTCTTCAAGGTTACGGATTTGTCGACTAACAGCACTCTGCGTAAGGTGCAACTCTTCTGCCGCCTTAGTAAAACTTAAGTGTCTGACAGACGCTTCGAAGCATTTTAACGCTGTTGACGATGGTATATAACGGCGCATCTAGACGTTGCTCGCTCACAATAAAGAAAGTAAAAACAAGAAGAGAATAACTCTATCTCATATCACACTGATTCCCAACCAGAAAAACAAAAAACGCACCATAAAGATGCGTTTTGCCGTATATAGTTCATCACAGTAAACTTACTTAATCACCGAACTAACCGAAACATTTACCCTGTAGCGAACGACACCAAGACAAATGATGTGGCGAGCGCAGTAATCATTCTAATCCAAAGCGTGCGACTGCTGTCCAAGATGATAAGTATGCGCCCCTACCTCATAAAACAGACGCTTCAGTTCCCGAAATGAAATATCTCTGAGCAATGTCATTGGGATAGACAAACGTTCTCTTCGTCCCGATAGCCATTCAGCCAACTCTGCGCCGACCACAGTTCCTGGTCCAATACCGCGCCCACTGTAGCCCGCCACACTAAATAGCCCTTTCTGTAGCTGCTGACAATGAGGTAAGTGATCTTCACTGTAAGCGATCTTTCCTGCCCAGCAATAATCCCATTCCACTTTATTCAAAATCGGGAATAATTCGGTGACGCGCTGAGTCGCCCAGTTTGAATGAGCACCGCCTTCGCCTCCCATACCGCCAAACACTAACCGGCCTTGTTGATCCAAGCGGAAAGAACTCATCACGGTACAAGTATCCCAAACGCCTTCTTTGTTTGGTAATACGCTGGCTAATTGGGCATCACTTAGGGGTTTACTGGCTAATTGAGAATAAAAGATAGGCACAAATTTGCGGGCTTGCTCCTTCACCCCAAATTCAGAGTAAGCATTGGTCGCCAAAATCACTTTTTCGGCATGCACCTGCCCCTTCTCTGTATACAAGATCCAACCATTTTCCGAAGGTTCTATTTTGCTCACAGGCGACTGATCAAACAGCTTCGCCCCTTCCTTTAACGCTGCATCAGCCAACCCACGGGCATAAGCCAAAGGCTGAATCGTTCCCGCTCTTGGGTCAAATAACGCCGAGTTAAATTTACTGGAGCCAATTCGAGCTTGGGCTTCTGCGGCACCCAACAGCTGAACGGGCGCGCCACGTTTCATCATTTGTTCATAACGGCGCTGTAACTGAGCCAAACCGCTTTTCCCTACACCTGCGTGCAAGGTGCCGTTACGCACAGGTTCGCATTGGATGTCGTATTCTTGAATCAGCCTGTAGACAAAGTCTGGCGCTGCGGCCAATGCTTTGTACATCACATTACCCGCGTCGGCACCAAGGGTTTTGTCTAACTGATCTGGCTCTAGCCAAACACCAGCATTCGCTAGGCCAACATTTCGCCCAGAGCCACCAAAGCCGACTTCTTGCGCTTCCACAACAGCAACAGAAACACCGAATTTAGCCAAATGCAAAGCTGCCGAAAGACCAGTAAAGCCCGCGCCAACGATCACTACCTCAACATCGACACGACCCTCTAAAGGCGTTAATGAAGGCGCATCAGGAGCACTGGCACGCCATAAAGAGTTGCAGACTTTATCAGACATAAAATGACCTCATTGGACACTAGACAAAACCCATAGACCTTAAAAATTATTCGAAAACAATTCCCTGTGCCAAAGGCAAGTCACCACCGTAATTAACGGTATTGGTGGTGCGACGCATGTAGTTTCGCCACGCATCAGAACCAGACTCACGACCGCCACCGGTTTCTTTTTCACCACCAAACGCACCACCTATCTCAGCGCCAGATGTACCAATATTCACATTGGCAATACCGCAGTCTGAACCCGCTGGAGACATGAATAATTCTGCTTCGCGCATGCTCTCTGTGAACACAGCAGAAGACAGGCCCTGTGGCACTTCGTTTTGAATTTCAATGGCTTCGTCAAAGGTCTTATAAGTCAGCACATACAAAATAGGAGCAAAGGTTTCTTCATGCACAATTGGCGCATCGTGGGCAATACGAACAATGGCTGGTTGCACATAAAAGCCACCAGCAGGAACGCCTTGCGTCACACGCTCGCCACCACAGATAATTTCCCCACCTTGTGTTTTAGCGGTTTCTAGCGCCGCTTGCATTCGATTAAAACTGCCTTCATCAACCAAAGGCCCAACTAAGATGCCGTCGTTTAATGGATTACCAATACGCAGTGAGCCATAAGACTTAGCCAATCGTTCGACCAAACCATCAACAATGGCTTCATGGGTAATCAAGCGGCGCAGTGTCGTACAGCGTTGACCAGCCGTACCTGCCGCAGAAAAAACAATCGCACGTAGCGCAAGATCTAGATCCGCTGTATCCGACACGATCATCGCATTATTGCCGCCAAGTTCTAGCAAAGAACGACCTAGGCGACCCGCCACCGTTTTAGCAACCGCACGCCCCATTGCTGTCGAACCTGTCGCAGACACCAGTGGGAAAGTCTCGCTTGCTGAAATCGCTTCACCTAAATCACGATCACCAATCATTACAGACACTGACGCTTTTGGAATATCAGGCATATCAGCAATCACATTCTGCGCAATTTGATACATAGCCAACGCACATAATGGCGCTTTTTCAGAAGGTTTTAACAATACGGGATCACCACAAACCAAACCCAACATGGTGTTCCACGCCCAAACCGCCATCGGGAAGTTAAACGCCGTAATAACGGCCACAGGGCCCAATGGCTGCCATTGCTCCATCATGCGGTGACCAGGACGCTCAGATACAATGGACAAACCATGCAACATACGCGATTGACCAACGGCGAAATCACATACGTCAATCCACTCTTGCACTTCACCCAAAGCCTCAGGAACGATTTTGCCCGCTTCCAAAGAGATCACTTGCGCCAATTCATGCTTATACTTACGCGCTTCTTCGCCAATACGGCGTACTAGTTCACCACGACGTGGCGCAGGAATCGTACGCAATACTTTAAATGCGTCTTTTAGTTCCGCATTTACTTTATCTAGCTGCGCAGGTGTCGCATTGTTAAACGTAGACAATGTCGCGCCATCAATGGGGCTATGGGCAGAAAACGTACTGCCTTCCCCCAAAGCAAGGGTGTTACCCGTTAATACGCTGTAGAAAGTGTCGCCTTGTTTCAGGGTATTTACGCTCAATGTTTCTAAGCAAGTAAGTGACATAAGAACCTCTAAGATTGATGTATGTATTGATGTCTATCTACCAACACCATAACCAGCTCAATCCTAAATAAGAAATACCGTTTTTCTGCCGGAGGTCTAGTTTTTTCCTATGGCAAGATTATTCCTCTATAGGTATATTGATGGAGGACGCTGAGATCACTCACAAAAGAGCATAACGATGGACATACGATCATTACGTTATTTTATTGCCGTTTACGAAGAGCGCAGCCTAAGCGCCGCCGCAAAACGCTGCTTTGTGGCACAACCGTCTATATCGACCACGATGTCGCAATTAGAAGATGATTTAAATACCAAACTCTTTGTTCGCCATTCGAAAGGTGTTTCCCCAACCGACAGCGGCTCACAGCTTTATCCTTACGCCTGTAAAATGGTCAGCGATCTCAGTGCAATGCGCAGCTTATTTACAGACACACCCGCCCCACTTGCCTTGTCTATTTCTCTCACGCCTTTTTTGTCGGGTTCGCTGATCAGTCAGGTGATCAAAACCATGCTTGATGAAGTGCATGGACTGACTTTAAAACTGGTTGATGAATCAGAAAGTGCCGACTTGCGTTTTACCTGCCATCGCTACACCAGTGAAGAAGACGTGTTTTATCCCCTTTGGGAAGATGACTATGTTATCGCCATGCCATTGGATCATTGGTTAGCAGACTTTCCTTCGTTATCCATTAAACAGATCGACAAGCAACCCTTTATTTCCCGAACGCCATGCGACATTTTGGAATCATGGAACTACTTAATGCAAAAACAAGAACTCACTACCGATGTTCGTGCTCAGGTAAAAACAGAAGAGTATGCGTTGGATCTCGTGGCGGCAGGTTTAGGCATTTCGCTGATTCCAGAACACTCTTCGCGGGGACGTAATGACCTGTGTTTACGGCCATTAAATGATGTAAAACTAAAACGTGTCGTCGGCTTAGCCCATAAAAAAGAGCGCAGTTTTCCCGCGCATCTGATAAACACAATTTTGACTGCAAAACAGCAATTGTTGGTGAACAAGAACACGCCAGAAAATCGGCTCGCATAACTTTTATGCATTACACAGTGCATTTTTACCTTTTGCATTTTTTGTCAGCAGTGGATTAGAGTAAGTCTTATTCGATAGAGATGACCTCTTTCAACATTTTCCAACTCAGGAGCATTCCATGAAGCCCGCCGATTTTTTCGCATCCTTATGGGATCATTACACAGACGTCACACCACAAGCACATCGCATTCAACAATTGTTTAAAGACCACGGTGAGACGGTTCTTAATGACCACGTTGCTTTTCGCACGTTCAATAATTCACCTGTGTCATTAGAGAAATTAGAGCCTCAACTTGAAGCCCTTGGCTACCAAGCCTACGGCGCCTTTATTTTCGAGAGCAAACACTTAAAGGCTCGTTGCTATAAGCATAAAACCGATGCAGATTCCCCAAAAGTGTTCCTATCTGAATTGCTGGTTGAAGAGCTTCCTACCGAATGCCAAGACATCATTGCGAAGTTTGTCGCACAAATTCCCAGTGATGCGGTTCAATCTCCCGCCATTTTTTGGGCTGGCAAACTGTGGGAAACACCCACGCAAGCGGAGTACCTGACGCTAGCCGAGCACAGCGAATACGCTGCGTGGTTATCGACCATGGGACTACAAGCCAACCATTTCACCGTTAGCATTAACCACTTACAAAAATTCCCTACGATTGAAGACGTCAACGCCCTATTGTTAAAAGAGGGTTACGCTTTAAACCAAGTGGGTGGTTTAGTAAAAGGCACACCTGACTCCTTCTTGGAGCAGTCTTCTACCATGGCAGACAAGATCGATTACACCTTTGCTGATGGTAAGCAAAAAACCATCCCAAGCTGCTTCTATGAATTTGCTCGTCGTCACACCATGCCAAACGGCGAGCTGTTTGATAGTTTTATCGAAGGCAACGCCGATAAAATATTTGATTCCACCAACACCAAGTAACTGACAGAAAAAACCGCATCACACAACGAGCCCAAGTGGCTCGTTTTTGCATTCTAAGCCTTGTATTATCATACCTTTGTCACTTTTGTGTGATAAAAACCTTTATGTGATGCGACAAGCAAAAGTAGTTCCTGAGAGCCTGTACCGATCCATCAGGGCGTGTATAATGCTCGCAGTTTAAATATGAGCCTACTATTATGATTAACCAATTAATTGAATTTTCTATGAACCACTGGGAAATGGTCGCCGTCTTTTTTGCGATCCTTGCCACGCTACTTTTCGTTGAAAGCAAAGGCGGAGCTCAGGGGCTAACACCTTCTGCGGCAACGAATCTAATGAATAATGAAGACGCTGTGATTGTCGATATTCGTCCAGCCAAAGAATTCACCACTGGTCATATTACAGGTGCGATGAATATTCCTGCGACGAAAATGAAAGACAATCTAAAACGTCTTGAGAAACATAAAGATGCCCCCATCATTATAGTTTGTAAATCTGGCGTAACGTCTGGAGCAAGCGCAAAAGACCTTAAAAAATCAGGTTTTAGTAAAGTATATAAACTTCAAGGTGGCATTGCAGAATGGCAATCATCTAACCTGCCACTGGTTAAAGGGTAAGAGTAACTATTATGACCACCGTAACTATCTATTCGAGTGATTACTGCCCGTTTTGCGTTAGAGCAAAACAATTGTTATCAGCAAAAAACATTGCTTTTAACGAAATCCGCGTTGACGGAGAGCGTGAGTTAAGACAAGAAATGATGGAAAAAAGTGGTCGTCACACCGTCCCACAAATTTGGATTGGTGAACAACACATTGGTGGTTGTGACGATCTATATGCTCTAGAGCGCGAGAAAAAATTAGACGCCTTACTTGCATAAAAGTAGCCGCTAATATTACGCCAACATAGAGTAAATAAACGCAATAACCATCGCTATACAAAACCATAGAAATCATAAAAAGGAACGAAGATGTCCGAGACAGCGGAAACGCCAGAAGCAGCAACACAAGAAGCGCAAGCACCACAACTTTCCATGCAACGTGTGTTTTTAAAAGATATTTCTTTTGAATCACCACGTTCACCAATGATTTTCCAAGAAGAATGGAAACCAGAAGTTGGCTTAGAGCTAAACACGAAAAGCCGCCAAGTGGGTGAAAGTGTATACGAAGTTGTTCTAGAAATTACCGTAACGGTAAAAAACAAAGGCGAGACTGGCTACTTAGTACAAGTTCAACAAGGCGGTCTGTTTGTTATTTCTGGTCTTGACGATCAGCAACTACACCACGCTTTAGGTGCTTTCTGCCCAGCAACCTTGTTCCCTTACGCACGTGAAAACATTGACGCGATTGTGGTAAAAGGCAGCTTCCCAGCGATCATGCTTGCGCCAATCAACTTTGATGCGCTGTATGTCGAAAGCCTACAAAAGCAAGCTGAAACAACACAATAATATTTATTGGTTGAAATACGCAGTTTAGGGTTTTAAAAAAGGAGGCGATTCGCTTCCTTTTTTTGTTGCATAATAGACTATATAAACCTCTCCGTATTATGGAAGCTGTGATGAAGAAGAAAAAGAAACCTTGTCCTAATTGCCTCAGAGCCCGCTGGTTAATTCTCTATCTCGGTTGCTTTGCCTTGTTTGGCGTTCTTGTCGTAAACCAGTTTTTAGAAAAAGGAATGTAACGTGAGGTTGCTCCTTCTTTGGCTTAGTATGAGCCTGTTAAGTGGCTGCGCCACCTACCAGCAAGATATTGAAGCAGGCTTAAGTTTGGCTAAAGCTGGCGAATGGAAAGAAGCGGAAGCGCAGCTCGAAGAGGTGTTATCCAACAAGCAGGATGCCTTGCTGTATTACATGGAAATTGGAGCGCTTGCACAAAACCAAGGGGATTACGAACGCAGCAATACGTTACTAGAAAAAGCCGAGCAATTAAGCGATACCTTTTTCCCTGATAATTTTTCGAATCGTTCTTGGGCACTGATCAGCAACCCAAGGCAAGGCGACTATCGCGGCAGCGGACTAGAGCGCGTTTATATTAGTTACCTCAAATCTTTAAACTACCTCGCTCTGGCTGAACAAGAAAAGAACCGCTCTAAAAAACGTCAGCTCAATGATGCCGCTCTGGTAGAAGTAAGACGCATAGACATAAAGCTAAACGAAATTCGTGCGCAAAACCCAAGCTACCAAGACCTAAACGCCAAAGAAAACCAAGCCTTTTACATGAAAGCATTAAGTTGGCTCGGTGATTTTTATACTGGCGGACGCGACACAGACAAATTCCTTTACCGTGATGACGCTTGGGCGCGTTATTTGGCGGGGCTGCAATATGAGATAGACGGTGAATACGACGATGCGCGTATCAGTTACGAAAAAGCGGCCCAGTTATACGAAGACGGTTATGCTAAACAATACGCTTTGCCTAACATAACCGCTGATCGCGCTTGGTTAGATGCCATTCGTATGATGCAAAAAGGCGGTTTCAGTCAAAGCGAAATTCAACAAAAGATAGACACAAAACTGTCTGCAGACATGCAAGCCACTCTCGCCCATTACAAGCAAGGCGATGCGGAGTTAGTGGTTCTAGAACACCAGGGCTTTATTCCCGATAAAAGCGAAATGACCCTATTGCTATACGCCGATCCTCAAGCTTATTCGCTGGTGCTTGAACCTCTTCATGGCGGCGGCAACCAAGCGGCAAACGATTCATTTCGCTGGTTTACCATGGTATACGCGGACATAAACCCGCTAAACCTGATCGCCAACTACAAAGCCGGCGGCGCATGGGGCACATTTTCAGGTATTTTTACCAAGCGCGTTATTCTTGGTCGACCTGTTTGGCGGCAATTATACGACGCTAAAATTGATCGACTACTAACAGAACAAACCATTCGTGTTACTGTTCCCTATTATCAACGTTTTACACTGGACCAACACCAGCCAACGCTAGAGGTCAATACGCCATCCATTGCGCCGTTTAAGAGCACGATACGAATGACGTCCCTTGCCGACATCGCTTTTCAAGAGCAACTGGCTCAAGCACAACGAGATATTTATGAAGGCCTAGTAAGAGAATTACTTCGCAGTTGGCTAGCTTATCAAGCGTCATCAAGTGTGCAGGATCAAAATGTCGCTTTGCTTTTAAACCTAATCGGCCAAGTTGCCGTGTTTGCCTCATCCGCAGCAGACACACGAAATTGGCTCACACTGCCAGCACAAGTGAGACTCACACGGGAGCCTCTTCCACCTGGCAACTACACTCCAGACTACAAGGTAAACAAAAAATCCTTTTCCCTCGGTGAGGTCAGTTTAGAAGCCAATGAAATTAAGCTTTGGAATCTTCGCAACCCCTATTAGACTCTATTAAATTGATTATACTAACGGCTTGGCATCAGGCTAAAACGGACGTAAGGAAAAAATTATGCGCATCGTAACTCTTAAACAGCCGAATCTGATTTCGCTATCGTGGAAAGCGCTTGTCGCCCTCTCCATGACTCTATTACTGACAGCCTGTTCTGGCAGTGTAAAACGTCTTGATACCAATGAAGATGTCATGCTGTCTGACCGCTGGAATGACACAGACTCTCGTCTGGTTGCAGAAGAAATGATGAACGATATGCTCACCTTCCCATGGTTCCGTAACTATAACTTCAGCAATAAAGGCAACCCGACGGTTATCGTACAAAGCATACGTAACAAAACGTCTGAACACATTCCTGTTGATACCTTCATTAATGACATTAAACGCAGCCTGTTACGTGCTGGTAAGGTCGATTTTGTGGTATCAGGCGCTGAACGAGATGAAGTCCGCAGCGAACGTGAAGAGCAAGAACTGAACGCAGCACCAGACACCGTTGCTAAATTTGGTCTAGAACAAGGTGCAGGCTTCGCCCTATCTGGCACCATCAACTCCATAGTGGACTCTAATGGCGACCAGCGTGTAAGCTTCTATCAAGTTGACCTTAAATTGATTGATATGACGACCAACCGTGAAGTTTGGAACGGTCAGAAGAAAATCAAAAAATTGGCAGACAAAGGCTTTTTCTAACAATGAAACTCTCCGCTTTACCAACACCGTATAACTGGATAATGGTAACGGGCCTATTACTCAGCCTAACGGGCTGTGCAGGTTTAATGACCTCATCCGAGCAAGCATCAGAGACCATACCTGACTGGGTGTTGTCTCCGCCTCGGGATAACAACCACCTTTACGGTGTCGGTAGTGCTCCGCGTATTGAAAACATTGCCCTCGCCTTTACTCAGGCTGAGCAAAACGGCAATGCTCAAATCGCTCAACAGCTTCGAACCCAAGTTAGCCAGATTAATACCCAAGATACGCAAGTTCGATCTGGACAAGGCGGAGAACAAGTTTCCAAGACACAAACCGCCTACACTCAAGTCACCACGTCCCCGATCGAATTAGAGCAAACCAAAAATGAAAAACGCTTTGCTGGGGAAAACTACGTCTATGCCATGCAATCCATTGACCGCCGCCGCATTGTTGCCAAACTCAAGGTAGCAATAAACGACACAGACGCGACGATTCGTAAAGAAGCGGCTTTGCTAAGCACTGCCGACGACCAATATCCTGCACCGCAGGATTGGCAAACCTACATGCAGCTTATTCCGTATTTTGCCCAACGCAAATCCTATGTCGATGAGCTAACCCTATACTCCGTTGAGCGCACCAGTGCAGGTAAAGCGGACGCAGACATCCAAGCAATAGAAAAGCGACTTAATCTCGCTCTCAGCCATTATGGCTTTGATGTTTCCTCAACAAAACAAGCTGACCAATTAGCCAGCGCTCTGTCGCATTTTGGTCTAACCCCCAAAAGCGGTTCGCTTTTCAAGCTAAATAGCAAAACAGCCCAACATACCGAAGAGCAAGATGGACGTTTTTATGCTTTTGAAGACGGTACTTTAGAACTGATCGACCCATCGGGTTCACGCTTGGCGTCATGGACAGTCAGCGCCCGAGGTATTGCAAAAAATCTAGGCAAAGCCCAAGAGCAAGCATCTTACAATTGGTCAAAGCAAGCGATCGAAGCCATGTTTACTTGGCTAACTCGCTTGGATTAACGCCTTCCAACGTCATGAAAGATATACGCTATGTGCTCTAAATTCTGTTAGACTGCGCGGCATTAAACCACTCGCTGTGAGTGGTTTTACGTATCATTAGGAACACCTGTGTCAAAATTCTTTTATCGTGGTAGACCCGATATCATGGGTAAGCATAACCTAGGTAATTATCAGCCTAAGCCTAAAGTAAAACCGGGCAGCGCAGAAAATCCGCTTATTTTGCAAGTACAGACGCCTGAGCGTGAACGTGAAATAAACGCTATCTTGGTCGCCAACGACTTGATTGCAGAGATTACGATTAACAGCGAAGCTGCCGAAGACATTACGCCTTTGGACATGGTGCTTAACAAACCTGCACCACAGATCGTTGAAAAAACACCGCAACGTAACGACCCATGCCCATGCGGCAGCACCAAGAAATACAAAAAGTGCTGCGGCTAAAACGCTAAGCACTTCAGACTAATTGAGTGTGTATCAGACAAAAATAGCGACAATCTAGTTTAGATTGTCGCTATTTTTTTTAGCGCAACGTCATGTTTGACCGCTAAGCCAGATCTTCATAAGGCAGACCAACATACTGCATCGCAATAATGCGGCGGCCTTCTTCGTTATCCGTGTAAAAACTCAACTCAGAACTCATGAATTTTTCGTGAGTTGCCGCATCCGTGTCATGCACATCACCTTGACCAAAGTCATGCAACATACTGGTCATCCACCATGAGAAGCGCTCTCCGTGCCAAACACGACGCAGACAAATATCCGAATACTGAGAGATACACTCTTTGTCGCCTTCTTTGTAGACCCGTGTCATTACCTTATACAAGGTCGCCACATCTGACGCTGCTAGGTTCAAACCTTTCGCACCGGTTGGCGGTACAATATGAGCCGCATCACCAACAAGGAACAAGTTGCCGTATTGCATTGGTTCACAAACAAATGAGCGCAGTGGTGCGATGCTTTTCTCGATACTTGGTCCTGTCACTAACTTAGCGGCCACGTCATCAGGCAGACGGCGTTTTAATTCCGTCCAGAAGTCGTCATCACTCCAATCTTCTACTTTGTCAGTAAGAGGCACCTGAAGATAGTAACGAGAGCGAGTAGCTGAACGCATGCTGGTCATGGCAAAACCACGGTCCGTTTTACAATAAATCAATTCATCATTAACTGGCGGAGTATCAGACAACACGCCTAACCAACCGAACGGATAAACACGCTCAAATTCTTTGCGGGATGATTCAGGAATGGTTTGACGTGAGACACCATGGAAACCATCACAACCGGCGATGTAGTCGCAATCCAATCGATGTTGCTCGCCATTTTGTTCAAAAGTAACGTAAGGAGAATCGGTTTTCACATCGTGTAAAACCACATTACTGGATTCATAATAGGTGGTTAAACCTGCACCAGCGCGAGCTTCCATCAAATCGCGGGTCACTTCCGTCTGGCCATACACCATCACAGTGCTACCACCAGTCAGCTTTTCTAACTCTATCTTCACACGTTTGTTGTTAAATGCTAATTCTACACCGTGGTGCACCTGCCCTTCACGGTCCATTCGTTCACCAACGCCCGCTTCACGAAGCAAATCCGTCATACCTTGTTCAAGCACACCGGCACGAATTCGTCCTAAAATATATTCGCCAGAGACACGCTCGATAATGACATTATCAATGCCCTGCTTTGCTAATAGTTGGCCTAGTAATAAACCGGATGGACCTGCGCCAATAATGGCAACTTGCGTTTTCATGTTTCTCTCCAATTTATTGTTATTTTTCGATGTCGACTCAGTGATCAACTTCTTTATAACAACCATAATGGAAGATAAACACAGCGGACGTTAGGTGATTTTCACTCAAAAAATTGTACTTTTTGATCAAACTCATTGTTTTGAGCTGCTACTATTTTCTGAAATTAAAGTGACTTATTTCGCTACTTCCCCTATAAATATCGGTAAATACCTGTTTATTTGTACTTTTTTAACAAATTGATAAGCACTCTTGGAAAGTACATTTATGTCACTTTTAAAATAAGAAGAACAAGATGCAAAAGCACAAAACCGACATCCCACACTTTGGGCTATATGGTGAATCTAGCTGGATTAATGACTCTGAATTTTTCCATATAGAAGATATAGAATCCCGCAGCGGAGGGTTAGGCTGGAAAATCAACCCTCATCGACATGCGCAACTCTTTCAGATTCTGATTGTGAAATCGGGGGAGGTAAAAGTTCAGCTCGATGATCAACAGCAAAAACTCCAAGGCGCATGGGCGATTATTGTGCCTGCCGGTGTTGTGCATGGTTTTCGCTTTGCGCCAGATACAGATGGGCGAGTCATCACCATTGCTGAACCGCTACTCGAAGATGCTTACAAAGAAAAAGCCGCCAAATATATCCAGCCACTGCTTAGCAAAGCCTACTACATCGACTTCAATGGCCAACGCAGTATGTTGTCTGAGCTTTGGCCACTGATACAACAACTCGAAGGCGAGTTCTCATATATACGCGAAGGACGCGCCCTAATGAGTGAGTACTTGATCAAGGCGATTCTATTATTGCTGCATCGACAGCAAATGAATGGCGAGCAGAGTACGACCAACAAAACAGAAACCAGCCAAGCACATCAACTCAAAGAATTAATAGAAAATCACTACCGAGAACACTGGACAAGTCACCAATACGCCGATGCCTTGGGCACATCCACCAGCCGTTTGAATAGACTCAGTAAAGCCGCTTTCAATCAAAGTGTACTCGACTTAATTCATGGACGAATATTACTAGAAGCCAAACGCAGCCTTATTTATACCGCTCGCTCAGTCGAAGAAATAAGTTACGACTTAGGCTTCAAAGATCCCGGTTACTTCTCCCGTTTTTTTAAACGCTCTACAGGCATACCACCAGGTAAATTCAGGGCACTGACTAACCTGCCCACCATATGATGAATTTATCTAATCTATTAGCTGAAAATTGATCGTTTGCTGAATGATTGGTCAAATCTTAGAATAACAAGTGTCGAATATGACTTAACTTTTTAGGAGATTTACTATGAAAAACGATCTTAAATATGATGATTTTGGTAACCTTGATGCTGATTATTACGTAGAAAAAGCATATGAATTGCGTCGCGCATACCTATCTGCAGCCATGAAAAGTGCCGTAGCAAGTGTAAAAGCATTCTTTGCTAACCTAACGACTAGTAACCGTACTTTGAAATCTACACCACAGCACTAAGCAACAACCACTTTTTGGTCGAGCTTATTTGGACTGACTGCCACCGTTATTACTCATTAAAAGAGAAAGTAATAACCGTAGCGGTAGCAAATAGACACCGCCATTAAAGAACCCAATGTTCCCGATGATCGAAAGGCAAGAATAATAAATCGATCCGGTAACGGGGTCCTCTTCCTTAAAAACCATTCATACTTTATTGACTTCAATCACTTCGCTCACTTTTCCAGTCATTAAAACGTCATAAATGTGACATAAAATAATGCCTCTTTCCCTTGTCTGATTAAGATACATTAGAGGAACAATGAGCCAAAAAGCCGACATTACTTTGCTTGAGAAAATCCTAGCCAATGGGTTAATCACACCCTATTTCCAGCCTATTTATAATTTAAGTAATGGCGAAATTTATGGGCACGAAGCACTTTCTCGCGGCCCGATGAACTCCACGCTGTTTTCTCCAGACCCTCTTTTTACTCTCGCTCAGCAAGAAGGAAAACTGCACAAACTAGAACTACTGTGTCGTGAAAAAGCGTTATCCAAATTCGCCAAGCTATCGCTTAAAGGCCGCCTTTTTTTGAACGTGAGCGCCTCACTATTAGGCTCACCAGATCATCAATCCGGCATGACATTAGCGATATTAAATGAGCTTGGATTGGATCAAAAAGACATAGTCATCGAACTGTCCGAACAACACCCATACGACCATAATGGTCTGCCACGCAGCAGTGTCGAACACTATCGAAAGATGGGCTTTCAGGTGGCCATTGATGACCTTGGCGTGGGGTATTCAGGTTTACAACTTTGGTCTGAATTGCAGCCAGACATAGTCAAAGTCGACAAGCACTTTATTCAAGGAATCGACAAAGACGAAATCAAACGTGAGTTTGTACGCTCTATTCTAACCATTGCCCAACGCCTCAACTGCACCCTCATTGCAGAAGGCATCGAAACGCAACAAGAGCTAGATCAGCTGATCGAAATTGGCGTGACATTAGGTCAGGGCTACTTCCTTGGCCGCCCAGTGGAAAACCCTGCTTTTTCGACGCATCTCTATTTAAAGAAGCAAGCGCAAAGACGTTCTCAGTTTCAGCATGACCATGCAGAAACAGTACAAACTTTATGCCGACCAACGCCTTGTTTACAAGAAACAAGCCTATTAGAAGACGCCTCTCAGCACTTCAAAAAGCAGCCAGACTTAGTTGCTGTGCCTGTGGTCAACAGCAAAAACGAACCTGTGGGCGTTGTTCGTCGCCATCAGCTGCACGAACTTTTCTCCACGCCCTATGGGCGAGCGTTATACGAGCACAAACCCGTCACCAATTTACTGAGCAGTGATATACTGGTGGTGGAAAGCAATGTCAGTTTATCCAGTGTTTCAACCTTGATGACCAATCAAGAAGCGGAAACCTTCAACAATGAAATCATTGTTGTACGAGACGGAAAATTCATCGGCACGGGTCATCTACGGGATCTATTAAAACGCATCACGGAACTAAAAATTCAAAACGCCACCTACTCCAATCCACTGACGTTATTGCCCGGCAATGTTCCGATCCACCGAGAAGTCAGTCGTCGCTTATTAGCCAATGAAGATTTTTATGTAGCCTATTTCGATTTAAATGACTTTAAGCCATTTAATGATTTTTTTGGCTACTCAAAAGGCGACGCAGTCATTCAACTGGTTGGCTCGCTGATCAAAGACATCGTCGACCCAGATAACAATTTTATCGGCCACATCGGTGGTGATGATTTTGTGGTTATTTTTGGCGACCCACTTTGGCAGCAGCAATGCGAACACATCCTAGAAAAGTTCGCCAATCAGGTGAAAGAATTCTACTCGGCTGAAACCCTCGAAGAAGGTGGAGTCTGGACCAAAAACCGTCAAGGCGAGATGCTATTCCATCCAATTTTAAGTCTTGCCATTGGCGTTGTTCACCCTAATCCAAAGCAATGTAAGAACCATCACCAAGTGGCAGAACGCGCGGCGCAAGCAAAAAAATCGGCCAAGCAAAAAGGCGGCAACAACATTTATTTGCAACCGAATACATCGTCGTACCTATTAGACAATGCCTGTTAAACATACTGTGATCTAACTGTCACAAAGCTCTCACAACTCTGTCACATAGCGGCTTTACCTTAAGAATAGACAGTCTAGGAGGCGCTTATGCAGACGACATTTCGTTCGGTATTTATTTCTGATGTACACCTCGGCACAAAATCCTGCCAATCCATACACTTATTGGATTTTTTGCAGACAATTAAAACAGATACCCTGTATCTCGTTGGTGACATTATCGACCTACAAGAAATGCGTCATCGCGCTTACTTTATCGATACTCATCATCAGGTTGTCGAGCGCATACTAGAGATGGCAAAGTCTGGCACTAAAGTCATTTATATTCCTGGAAATCACGACGCCTTCTTTCGTCAATTTGCTGGACAGACGCTTTCTGGAATTGACATAAAACTCAACGCTCGTCATAAAAGCGCAAACGGTCGCACCTTCCATGTCAGCCATGGAGATGAGTTCGATCAAATGGTGAAAATCAGCCCACTCATGCTTGCCATAGGCGACAAAGCTCACGGCTTAATGTTATCCCTTAATCAATGGATAAACGGCGTCAGACGCTTTTTCGGCTTACCTTATTGGTCATTGGCAGGCTATTTAAAAAGCCACATCAGCAAAGCAAAAGAATTTATCGAACGCTTTGAAACCGCCGCACTAAAATCCGCCAAAAACCAAAAAGTCGACGGCTACATCTGCGGCCACATTCACTTCGCCTCTTTTCAACTCAAAGACGATGTTCTGTATTGCAACGACGGAGACTGGGTTGAACACTGCACAGCATTAACCGAATCCGCCGCAGGGGAAATGAGCCTAATACATTGGTCGGAAAACCCAAGAATCTTAGCGACAGAACCAAAAGAAGAAGCTTGGGGATTATCGCCACTGCCAGCTAGGAGTTAGGAAGAAAGGGAAAGTAAAAAGGCCAGATATTATTGTCGATGACCATAAGCCCTTGATTCCCGCCTTCGCGGGAATGACGTGTTTGATACGCTAACGTACTGAAAACCTCACTCTTCCGCCCCCCATTTGGTTTAGGTCGTGTAGTCGGCAGTCTCTACCTTGGTAGGCGATCTGTGCGAGTAGTAGTTCTGCGGTGGCTAAGGCGTCGGTTAAGGCGTCGTGTCCTTGGTATTCTGGTAAGCCGTAGCGTTCTCGGCAGGCGCCGAGGCGAAAGCCGCCGTCTTGGATGGGTTGCTGGGATCGGTTGGCTTTGGTGCGTTCAATAGCAAGTGTGTCTAGCCAGCTAGCCGAGAATGTCGGTAAGCTTTCGGTTTGCCAAGCTTGTTTTAAAAATCCCAACTCCATTGGCGCGTGATGCATCACTAAGACGCGTTCGCGTAGTAGGTGCCGTAAGTAACGCAACACGCTTTCTTGCTTCTTCCCCTGCTGCTGAACATCTGAATCGGTAATCATGTGAATGCCGACGTTGTCACCAATTTGCGCGCTATCCAATACAATGTGTCTTGCTGTATCCAATGCGATCGCGCCATTATGAATACAAACCCAACCAAAGCTGACGATATGATCTTGTTTCGCGTCTAGCCCAGAGGTTTCGATGTCTAGCACGAGATAATCCCATTCAGACCACGCTTTTTTAAGTGATTGACGTGAAATATGCCAAGCATTCAGTTTGTGAAAAAGGTCAAACGACATCTAACTATAACCCCTTAAAAAACGCTGCTGCGCCACGTCTTGTACATCGTTGATGATGCTAAAAGTGGTTTTCAGGTGTTTGCGCTCTAATGAACTCAAGTCTTTCGGATCCAAATACGCACTGGCTTTACCGGTTGCTTGCCAATGTCGTCCTTGGGCTTCCAAACGCAGACCATTAAGTTTGTCCCAAGCGTCCATCAAATTTCGAGCAGTATCGACACTGATAAGTTTTTCACGAATGGCTTGCTCAATTCGATCCAAGGTGCCTGCCCGATAAACCTTACATGACAAGCCATACAAACGCGCTAGATCGTTAATTAAAGCCAAGCCTTGGTGCTTTAGATCAAGCTGGTTTTTATGCTCACCAGAGGATTCCAATACAAAATGTCGAAAAAAGCCCAGTGGCGGTTTACTTGCCAACGCGGTGCGCGTCAAGGTGGCTAAAAATACACTGTTTTTGCTCACCTCTAACTGCATGGCTTTAATCAGGTCATTCACCGCATCGCCTTGCTTGCTTCCCGAATCATACACACAACGAATGTCGAAAAAGATGCTCGCGTGAAGCAAGGCACTAGGCGCGCTGCTTTTGATCCAAGTGGAAAAGGCTTGCTGCCAACCAGACGTTGTTCTTCGCCATTCAGGATTACTCGCCATGATGTCACCAGGACAAAGGCGAATACCACAAAGCGCCAAGCCTTGGCAGATAAATTCGGATAAATCGGCAAAGTATTGGCTTTCTTCTGAATTTGGCTCACGCTCTAACATCAGACCATTATCTTGGTCACTGCCTAACGATTGATCACGTCGCGCTTGTGAACCAAATACCAGAAATTGGAATGCCATCGGCGCTTTGCCCAATTTATCCAGCGCCAGCTCAATGACACGACGCGTCAGATTATCACTGACAGTCGCCAGTACTTTGCCCACATCAGCGGGTTTCATATCGGTCACAATCAAATTGATAATCAAGGTCGGCCATTGTTTGCAAACGCGAGCCAAATCTTCAATCGATTGCTGACGATGAATTTGATTGATCAATAACAAAGGGCTCAGTTCTTGATGTCGCAACAAATCGGCGGCGGTTAACATGCCGACGGCTCTTTGTTCTTCATCGACAATAGGCAAATGGTGAATATTACTTTCGCTCATCAGAGTCTGTGCCTGCATCACCAAGGCATCAGGTCTCAAATTAATAGGCGCTCGTGTCATTACCTCTTTTACTAATGAATCTGCCGAGCCGCCAAGGGCTAAAATACGCGAGCGCAAATCTCGATCCGTGACGATGCCAGAAAGCTTGTCGCCCTCTACCACTAATATGGAACTCACTCGCGCTTCGGTCATGCGCATGGCAATCGCCTGAACTGTTTCTTCAGGCGTCGCTAGAATCAGCTGCCGTGTCATTATGTGCGAAACAGGTGTCGAAAGTTGCAAGGCGGGAGACGCCATTTCGTTACTTTGGCTACGAGATAGTTTGCGTAGACGATTGAGTTGAGTGTGCTCAAAAAACAACCCAAAGGCTTCGCTCTTTTCCAAGGTTTCCATAAAGCGCTTCTTATCGAAGCGGTATACTAAGCTGTCTTCCATGGCGACCACTTGTAAACCATCCGGGTTTTGCGCCATCACACTGGACACGCCAAAACATTCACCATCAGCAATTTGATCCACCAGCCCACCTTTTGGTGTGCGAATTTCGCAAGCACCACGACGAATTAAATGCACAGTAGCGGCCTCGCCTTTCAACACTAAGGTCTGACCTTGCCGCACATACAGCATAGAAACGCCCGTCAGCAATTGCTTACGTTCAAGTAAACTTAAGCTGGAAAAAGGCGGAGTAGCTTCAATAAATTTATGTACTTCAGGAATGTCGATCGCAGCCATTTTATTATTCTCGCTGATGTGCGTTTATTGACGGAATAGTCGTCTATCGATTCAAAAGAGTGTGCGCTTTTATCATAGACAACAAAATGCTTCTTAGACCAATGTCTAAAACAAACTATTCGCTTATCTTCGCCCAGCAAAGGCTAACAAGGCACAAAAAGATCCCCTTACATATCAATCATCTATAATTAACTCAGAATTTTATCTAGAAATGGACTTGACTAGATTTAAATGTTATCGGTAACATTGCCGCCTTAGTTACCGGTAACATCAGCAAAAGCACTGTTCCTAAAAACTGTTATTAAAAAAATAATCAACGGGAAGCGATATCATGAGTAAATTCAGCACTACGCTAATGACCGCCACTATGGCTGGCATTCTATCTACGTCTGCAATCGCAGCGGACTACAATTTCAAGTTCCAATCCTCTGATCCAGCGGGCGACAAAAACTTCCAAGTTCAAAAAGAATGGACGAAACGCGTCGAAACGATGACGGGCGGCCGTGTTCATATCGAGTTACTTCCTGTTGGCAGTATTTTCAAACACACTGAAACGCTAGACGGCATCAAAATGGGCATCCTAGATGGCCATATTACGGCTACCGAGTTTTTCTCTGGTAAAGATCCAGCATTCGGCCTAATTGGTAACACAGTAGGTGCTTGGTCTAATACTCAACAACTTCTGCAATACGTTAATTACGGTGGCGGTTACGAGCTAATGAATGAACTGTACGCTCCTTACGGCGTGAAGTTCATTGGTGGTTCTACAACAGGTGTTGAATCGTTGGTTTCTCGTGTTCCACTGGACAGCGTTGCCGATCTGAAAGGTCTAAAACTTCGCGCTCCTGAAGGCTTGGTTCAACGCGTATTTGCAGCCGCAGGCGCAGCACCAGTTAACCTACCGGGTTCTGAAGTATTCACCGGTCTTAGCAAAGGCGTTATCGACGCAGCCGACTACACTGTTTTCTCAACGAACCAGAAAGCTGGCATGAACGACATTGCAACACACCCAGTTCAGCCTGGTTTCCACTCTTTGCCATTGATTGATATTTCAATGAACAAGAAAAAATGGGACAAGCTACCTGCGGATATCCAATCTATCCTAACGGTTTCTGTTCGTGACTTTGCGGAAGACATGACAACTCAGTTACGTATTGCGGACCAAGCAGCGGTAAAAGCAGCGCAAGCGGATCCGAACATTACGATTCACGATTGGTCTGCGGAAGAACGTAAAAAATTCCGTGCGATTGCTCGTACACAGTGGGAAGAGTTTGCTAAAAGTTCAGACAATGCTCAGAAAGTGTACGACTCTATTACGACTTACCTAGAAGCGAATGGCCTTCTTTAAGCTCTCCTAGAAGCCTTTTAAAACTGCAAAACAGGCGCACTGCATTCCTATTGCATCTGCGCCTGCTTTTCATTGGATCATGATCATGAAAGACGAAATTCATCCAGACACTCTCGATAGTTCAGAACAACCAAGAAACGGTCTAGATCGTGTGATTTTCAAGTTTGGAAATCTCATCAGCTTGCTGTTTGTTTTTACGGTTGCCATTTCATTTTATGAAGTACTGATGCGCTATGTATTTAACGCCCCAACCATTTGGGTACACGAAACGGCCTCTTTCTTAGGAGGATGTTTGTTTGTCTATGGCGGCATTTACGCTTTATCCATCAATAAGCACGTTCGAGTGGTGCTCATCTACGATATTGTTTCTGATCGAACACGTCGCTGGCTGAATGTTTTTCATCACCTAATGGGGCTTTTGTTTTCTGGCCTACTTAGCTGGGCGGCTTATCAAATGGTGCAGGATTCATGGTTCACACCTTTTGGCGATATCCGTTTAGAAACCTCTGGATCCGCTTGGAACCCTGCTTTCCCAGCCTTGGTAAAAGGCATGATATTCATGACGCTTTGTATCATGTTTGTGCAGTTCTCTTTGCACTTAATACAAGAATTAAATGGCTTAAGGAAACGCAAAGATGTTTGATTTATCCGCTATGGGCATAGGCTACGGCAGCCTTCTCATGCTCGGTTCAATGATTTTATTACTACTAACGGGCATGCAATTAGCTTTTGTTACCGCGTTAGTCGCACTTGTTTTTGCTATTGGTTGGTTTGGCGTGGGCGCGTTGCCTTTAATCACCAGCCGTTTGTACAGTTTTGTTGGCAGCTATGTCTTTCTAGCCGTCCCCATGTTTGTTCTCATGGCGGCTCTACTAGATAGGTCGGGGATCGCCCGAGACCTGTTCGATGCCATGAAAGTCTTTGGCCGCAAACTTCGCGGTGGCGTGGCTGTACAAACGCTTTTGGTTGCTATTGTTCTAGCCTCTATGTCTGGCGTGATCGGTGGTGAAACTGTGTTGCTTGGTATCTTGGCCTTGCCGCAAATGTTGCGCCTTGGTTACAACCGCAAACTGGCCATTGGTGTTACCTGTGCTGGCGGTGCGTTGGGCACCATGTTGCCACCAAGTATCGTCTTGATTATCTATGGCTTAACCGCCAGCGTGTCTATTGGCGACTTATTTAAAGCGGCGTTTTTACCTGCGTTTATTCTTGCCTTCGCTTACATGGCATATGTGCTGATCATTTGTCGTCTTAACCCAGAATACGCCCCCTTGCCAAGCGACGAAGAGCTGGCAACGGACAATGACGTTAACTATTTCAAAGCCCTACTCTTCCCGTTACTTACGGTAATGATGGTGCTTGGTAGTATTTATACTGGTGTGGCGTCTGTAACTGAAGCCTCTGCATTAGGTGTGGTGGGTATCCTGATCAGTGCGGCGATTCGTGGCGAACTGAATTTCGCCATGCTAATAGACAGCGCCAAAGCCACCATGAGCACCTGTGGCATGATCATTTGGATCGGTATTGGTGCCACTGCATTGGTTGGCGTTTACAACCTAATGGGCGGTATCAGTTTCGTTGAAGAAACCATTCTTGCCCTAAGTGGTGGCAGCGTGATGGGCACCATTATGATCATGATGGTGATCTTGCTGGTCTTAGGTATGTTCTTGGATTGGGTTGGTGTCGCGCTATTAACTATGCCAATTTTCGTCCCTATTATCATCGGCCTTGGCTTGGATCCGATCTGGTTTGGTGTGGTGTTCTGTTTGAACATGCAGGTGTCTTTCTTATCTCCTCCGTTTGGTCCTGCGGCGTTTTACCTTAAATCTGTGGCACCAAAAGACATTAGTCTGGGCGAAATATTCAGCTCTCTCATGCCTTTCATTGGCTTACAAGTTTTGGTTCTTGCATTGGTCATTTTCTTCCCTGAGCTGGCCCTTTGGTGGAAATAACCCATTGAGACCATGCCGTTCAACACGGCTTTTTGAACGACACAGCCTTGCTGAAAACAGCAAGGCGATAAGGACTTAAGAAGATGACAAAGAAAATTGTAGTATTAGGCGTATCAGGTTCAGGTAAATCCTTGATCGGTAAAAGCATCGCTGACGAACTTGGCTACCCATTTTTTGATGGCGATGATTTTCATAGCCAAGCAAACGTTGACAAAATGCGTCAGGGCACACCGCTTACTGATGACGACCGTAAAGACTGGTTGGCGACTCTAAACACTATCTTGATCGACAATCCAACGGCGGTCATAGCCTGTTCAGGGTTGAAGCCAGAATATCGCGCCATGCTGCGCAAGGGTTTAGACGATGTCGCCATGATCTATCTAAAAGGCAGTATCGATACTATTTGGCAACGCCATCAAAAGCGAGACGGTCATTATTTTAATGGTCGTGAAATGCTAGAGAGCCAGTTTGCCACCTTGGTTGAACCAACAGACGAAGAAGCTCTGGTGATCGACATTTCTCAAGATGCCGACCAAGTATTAAAAGAAGCACTGACGCTTTTGGCCAATCAGTAAAGATCTAAGAGGCGTAATAATACAATTGCGCCTCTTCATTATAAGTAAGCGCTTACTGCCAATTTAAAACCTGCAATAGTTAGTATCTACCTAAAAAAACATCGACTTTTTCTTTCTCGCCATGAACGGCTTATGATAATGTTACCTGTAACAAAACATGGATGCGTCATTGGTATGAAAAGCTCAGATATAAAAAGCCCCAGCATGAAAAACAAACGACCGACGTTACAAGATGTTGCTGACCTAGTCGGTGTGACGAAAATGACAGTAAGCCGTTTTCTGAGAAACCCCGATCAAGTCTCCGTACCTTTACAGACAAAAATCGCCGACGCATTAGAAGAACTGGGTTATATTCCTAATCGAGCACCCGATATTTTATCTAAGTCAAAAAGCCATGCGATTGGTGTTTTGCTGCCTTCTTTAACCAACCAGGTCTTTGCAGAAGTCATTCGTGGCATCGAATCCATTGTAGAGCCTGCTGGTTATCAAACCATGCTAGCTCACTATGGTTACAGCAAAGAAGCGGAAGAAGCACGCATCGCCACACTCTTGTCTTATAACGTGGATGGTTTGATCATTTCTGAAAGCTATCACACAGAACGCGTTAGAAAGATGCTTGCTGTCGCTGGCATTCCTGTCATTGAAATCATGGACTCTGTTTCTCCTCCCATCGAGCAAGCCATCGGCATAGACAACGAAGCCGCCGCTTATGCAATGACGGATTTCATGATCAAACGAGGACGCAAGAAAATCGTTTACTTCGCAGCGCGAATGGACCAACGGACTCTGTTTAAAATTAAAGGCTACGAAACCGCCATGCATGACAATGGATTAACGCCTTTGTGCTTAAAAACCAATAGCGCGTCTTCCTTCACCCTTGGGGCCACTTTTCTACACGATGCCCTGCAGCAGCAACCCGACACCGACGGCATATTTTGCACCAACGATGACTTGGCAATTGGTGCGCTGTACGCTTGCCAAAAAGCGGGCATCAAGATTCCACAAGACATCAGTATTGCGGGCTTCCACGGTCATGATATTTCTCGCGCTATGGTGCCTAGGCTGGCGACCGTTATCACACCTCGTGAAGAAATGGGACGCCTTGCTGCCGAACATCTTTTGTCACGCCTGCAGGGGAATCCCGTCTCTCAAACCATTATTGATTTGCCCTTTCAAATAGAAGCTGGCGAAAGTGTTTAATCATTAGGCAATGAGAAAAAGCGTCAAAACTCATTATTTAGAAGAAAACACTTAACACTGAAATGAGAAGTGTTATTATTATCGAAATTTTTAATGATAAAGACATACTCTCATGAAACGCTTGACCTATCTTGTCTTAACCGCTCTTTCTCTCTGCCTATGCTCACTGGCTCAAGCCGTCACGGTAGCAGACAGTAAAGGTACCTTTAGTATCGATTACGTTCCGCAGCGCATTGTTGTATTGGAGTTTTCTTTTGTCGATGCATTGGCCGCCGTTGGCGTCAGCCCTGTCGGTATCGCGGATGACAAAGACTCTAACCGCATACTCAAAGAAATTCGTGATGAGATTGGCGATTGGGCATCGGTTGGTACGCGCTCACAGCCTAGTCTTGAAACCATTTCTTCGCTCAAGCCAGATCTCATCATTGCCGATATTTCCCGCCATGAAGGCGTATATGCTGATCTACAAAAAATAGCCCCCACCTTGATTCTGCCTTCACGCCGAGCCACCTATGAAGAAAACCTTCAAGCCACGGCCATTATTGGTAAAGCCATAGGCAAAGACAAAGAAATGCAAGCGCGCCTGAAGAAACATGACGAAGTGATGGCTGAACTAGCGGCCCAATTACCAAAGGGCAAAGAAGTGCAATTTGGTGTTGCCCGTGATGATGCCTTATTTCTTCACACAGCAGATTCCTACGCTGGCGGCGTGATTCGAGCCTTAGGCTTAAAAAATGCCAATACAGGCCGCAGCGACGATGCTTATCGTCAAACTAGCCTAGAGCAACTACTCACGGTCAACCCAGATTACTTTATCGTCGGCAATTACGTAACGCCCAGCATCGTCGATAAATGGAAAAGTGAGCCGCTTTGGTCAATCTTAAAAGCCGCTAAGAATCACCATATTTATGCGGTTAATCCTAA
Source organism: Marinomonas sp. FW-1 (assembly GCF_005222245.1). Classification (NCBI taxonomy): domain Bacteria; kingdom Pseudomonadati; phylum Pseudomonadota; class Gammaproteobacteria; order Oceanospirillales; family Oceanospirillaceae; genus Marinomonas; species Marinomonas sp. FW-1. The sequence continues at coordinate 3,510,087 of NZ_CP025987.1, forward strand.
TACCTGGTCCCGTTGCCGCGGCATTATTTCAGCCGAAACCATGGGGCAAGATCTAATCAAGGTCTTCAACGCGAAAAAATGATCTCGTTACGGCCTTCTTTTTTTGTACAGTGCCTATTGCTACTGCTGCTTCTGTTTGCCTGTTCATGGATCAGCTTATTTAGCTGGTCCGTTATTACCGTCACGCCAGCGGATGCTCTGCACGCCTTATACAATATGAATCAGGACAGCATTGCCCAGCATATTGTTCATGATTTAAGGCTGCCTAGAGTACTCGTTGGCATCATGGTTGGTGCTAATCTCGCGGCGGCTGGCGTCATCATGCAGGGCCTAACACAAAACCCACTCGCTTCTCCGTCTGTACTTGGCATTAACGCTGGCGCAGCACTTGGAATGGCAAGTGTTTCCACGATCGCCCCTTGGTTTGGTTTACTCGGTAGTTCAATCGCCGCCATTATCGGTGGCGGCATTGCCTGGGCATTCGTTATGTTGCTTGGCAGCGCATGGCGCGGCGGCAATGAACACGGTAGGTTAGTATTGGCTGGCGTCGCTATTTCCGCTTTATGTGCCGCCCTAACCAAGGCCGTGATTATCATTGCAGAAGACCAAGCCGCCGGTGTACTGACTTGGCTCGCGGGTAGTTTGACCGATGCCAGATGGCAAACCTTCGATTCCCTATGGCCTGTCTGCCTTGTTGGTTTATTAGGTGCCATGCTGATTGCCCCTACACTGAATCTATTACAGCTTGGCGATGACAATGCGCGAAACCTTGGTGTATCGCTGATGTGGGTAAAATTAGGCGGTAGCTTTCTCGTCTTGTTATTAGTCGGGAGCGCCATCAGCAGCGTCGGCGCAATTGGCTTTGTCGGATTACTAGTGCCGCATATGGCACGAATGCTCGCAGGGCAAGATCATCGTAAATTCTTGCCGATCGCTATGATAATGGGCGCCTGCTTGGTTGTCTTATCAGATACGGTAAGTAGAGGCATTATCTACCCTGCAGAAACACCGGCTGGCGCTATTTTGGCCTTGATCGGCGCGCCGTTTTTCATCTACCTCGTCCGTAAGAGAACCTTATAATGGCCACGCGCTCGCTGCCTTTTTTAGTACTTGCCATGATAGGACTGCTGATCGCTAATCTCATGTTTGGTGCGGTTTCCATTCCTTTCAAACAGATTTTAGATGGCCTACAAACCGGTAACGAACACCACTTCACCATTCATGAATATCGCTTACCGCGTACCATTCTTGCTATGTTAGTCGGTGCCATGATGGCGCTGGCAGGCGCCTTGGTTCAAGGAGTAATTCGTAACCCTCTGGCGTCACCAGATGTACTGGGTGTTAGCCATGGCGCTGGATTGGCCGCTGTGTTCTATATGACTTTTTTTCCCAATGCCGATATTAGTTGGCTGCCTGCGGTCGCCCTAGTCGGCAGTTTGGTGGCAGCGTTAATGTTGTGGTGGTTGTGCGGCTCACATAGCAGCACCATAAAACTGGCCATTACGGGTGTGGCATTAGCAGCCTTATACGCCAGTTGTATCGACTTTCTGATGCTGGTTAAACCACTGGAAATCAACAACGCTTTGTTGTGGCTAACAGGCAGTTTATGGGGACGTGGCTGGAATCAGCTTGCTATGTTATTGCCTTGGCTGCTGTTGATTCCCTTTGCTCTTTGGCTTGCTAAACCTTTAAACCTAATTCACCTTGGCGATGACAGCGCGATCAGCCTGGGGATAAAAGCAAACAAACTGCGATTAGCTTCCTTGGCCCTTGCTGTTGGGCTGACGGCATCTTGTGTAGCGATTTGCGGCCCTATTGGTTTTCTTGGTTTGGTTGCGCCTCATCTCACTCGCAAGTTGGTTGGCGGTCGCCATCAAATCCTTTTGCCTGCCACCATGTTGGTAGGCGCAATTTTGTTGCTGCTTGCTGATCTTGTGGCTCGCACTATTGATCCACCAATTGAATTACCTGCCGGTATTATGACCGCTATTATTGGCGCGCCATATTTTCTTTGGCTACTCCTTAGGACGAAATGATTTATGTCTCTTAGCACTCATAACTTATCTGTTGGCTACCATGATAAAGCCATTGTAAAACAGGTCGACCTAAACATTCCCGCAGGGAAAATCATCGCCTTACTTGGCCCAAATGGCTGCGGTAAATCCACTTTGCTAAAAGCCATGGCACGTATTCTTTCTCCAATGGATGGCCAAGTTCATTGGCAAGGTCAAAATCTTCACAACATCGCATCTAAAAAGCTGGCACAGCAACTCGCTTTATTGCCACAAACCCAACCGATTCCAGAAGGAATCAAAGTAAAAGATTTGGTTGCCTATGGTCGCAGTCCATACACGGGATTTTGGGGACGAATTAATAAAGAAGATCACGAAATTATCGCTCAAGTAATGCAGGAAACTGGCATTACCGAGCTTGCAGAGCAGCTGGTCAGTGAGCTTTCTGGCGGTCAACGTCAGCGTGTTTGGCTTGCCATGACGTTAGCACAAGACACTCCGTATTTATTGCTGGATGAACCAACTACTTATATGGATTTGAGCCACCAAGTAGAGCTGATGCATTTGTTGCGCAAATTAAATTTACAAGGCAAAACCATCATCATGGTACTCCATGATATCAACCAAGCGGCACGTTATTGCGACCATTTAATCGTAATGAAACAAGGCAAAATCATCACCCAAGGTGCGCCAGATTCAGTGCTTACTCAGCAACTTTTGAAAGAGGTCTTTTCATTGAATGCACAGATTCACCAAGACCCAATAGCCCAAACGCCTATGTGTGTGGTGGAGTAATGATAAAACTAATCGCTTAGTGAGGTGTGTTCTTTGGGCAACAGGGCAAACGCCTCATCTTGTGTAATCACAGTCGCATATTCACCGTGCAAGTTCGCCAATGACATGGCGTGCACTTCATCTGCGCTGCGTGACTGACCGAAAAAATCTTCTTTCTCAAACGCAAAACACGCACTACCCACTACATAGGTTTTAAAGCCTAAATTGCCTGCGCTTCTTACCGTCGACTCAACAGAGTTATTTGTGCTCACTCCTACAACCAACAAGGTGTGCAAGTTTTCTGATCGTAGCCACTCTTCTAAGTCCGAATAGATAAAGGCATCAGGAACGGACTTTTCAATGACTTTCTCATCCGCTAAAGGTTGAAAGGCGTCCTGAAAGAGAGCACCATCTTGGTCTGGCCAAAACAGAGATTCGGGCTCTGTCGATAAATGACGCACATGGACTATTGGTGCGTGGATAGAGCGCCAATGTGCCAGCAACTCCGCGATCTCGTGCTCCGCATTAGGGTTATTTCGTTCGCCAGCTTGTGGCCAAGACATACCTTGCTGCATATCAATGATCATCAATACGGCTGACTTTTCCATCGCTCTTTCCTCTAAGACTGTCCCGTGTTTCTAACCTGCTTTATCGCTTTTGTTATCTGTGTGATTTTCTAATTCAGACAATCGCTTATTTTGATAATGCAACTTAACGAAAAGCACCACCAGCGTCATAAGCAACAAAAAGGTCAAATTGCCTAAGAAATTAACCCTGTATTCCAATGATTTCACATTGGTTATTTTAGTCGATAAGGATTGATAATCGCCCAAAGAGGCGGTAGATAATTGCAGAATAGCAACACTTCGCTCAAGTTCAAATACTTTCTGGGCAAGCTCTTTGGGGTCTTCCGACACACTCTTTTCCGCCATAGTAAAAGACGCAAAACTGCTCAAAAATAGGCAGAACAACACTCGATATAACATGAGAACCTCTAAAATAGCGACCAATAGTCTGTTCTATCATAGCGGCATCAGTCACCTAATAGCCAGATGAAACCTGAGTAAATCTCAGACTCTCCACCTAGCAGAAGACTTAAACTCTAAAAATAGAAATACTTCGATTCAATGATTCCGCTTGATCAGCAATAGCTTTACTTGCTTGGGAATTCAAGGCTACCGATTCTGAAGTGTCTTCCGTGATTTCACGGATGGTATCGACGTTTTTACTGATCTCATTCGCTGCTATCGTTTGTTGTTCAATAGCCGTGGATACAGACTCTGCCATACCGGAGATTTCTTCCACATCGAGAATAATTTGCTCAAGCACAACACCTGTCGTCGCGGCTTCATCACGACTTAATACCCCATCCTGACGGCAATTTTCCATCAGCGTCACGATACCTTTGGTTCGCTCTTGTAAAGTAACAATAATGTCTGAAATCTCCTCCGTCGCAGTATGAGTACGGCTTGCCAAGGCACGAACCTCATCGGCAACAACGGCAAAACCTCGTCCTTGCTCACCGGCTCTCGCGGCTTCAATCGCAGCATTAAGCGCCAGCAAGTTAGTCTGCTCGGCAATACCTTGAATAACGCTTAACACAGTGCCAATACTTTCGCTTTCTTTGGCTAATTCGCTGACGGTTTCGACCGAGCCTTCAAGACTATCTGAAAGCTGGCGAATACGATTAATGGCCGAATTCACTTGAGATTGACCTTTTCGCGCGCTTTCTTGTGTAGATCGAGCCTTCGTGGCAGCCATTTCCATACTGCGTGAAATATCTTCCACGGTACCGACCATTTCAGTAACAGATACCGCAACCATGTCCGTTTCTGAGCGCTGCTTCTGAGCATCGTCTGATGTTCTTGCCGCATTTTGTGACAACTGAACGGTTGTCGTATTCATTTCTTGTACGGTGAGGTTTGCGTTAGCAATCACTCGGCTAAAATCGGCCAACATATCGTTGATACTGGCAGCAACAAAGCCAATTTCATCTTTCGCGGGTAAATCAACGCGCAAACTTATATTGTGAGTTGTTTGAATGTCTCGCATGGTTGATTGAATGGTGTTCAATGCTGAGTTAATCGTGCGGTTAATAATCCACCCCACAAACACTCCCGCAATAATGATCACGCCACAAAGAATGGTTGTCATCATCATGGCAAAAGATGTTTTTTCCTGAATAACAGAGGTTAATTGAGCTTCAAGTGAATCGAGTGCGGTTTCCGTTTGATGAATCGATTCCCGCATCGCCAATAATAGTCCTTCTTTACTGTTCAAGCCTAAAGCTTTTCTGCCTTCTGCATATTGATTAAAACCTGTTCGGTACTGTTCAGAAAGAGACACCAACAATTCAACTTTATCTGCCGGTAATGAACCACTGCGTAGATTGCTCGCTAACTGATCTAGTGTTTTGTTAAAAGAGGCAATGTATTTAGGATTATGACGCAGCATAAAATCTTTTTCATGTCGACGAAGCTGTAACATGGTCACCAACAAAGCATCCTGATTCAGAGCAGACAATTCACTCTCAATATTATGCACAGCGCCACGTAGTTCGCCCTGCAACCCAGTCTCTGGCGTTAACCCTAATGCTGTCGAAGCAGATACCACCGAGGCAAAATCAGCCTGATATTCTTTGAAATAGTCGGTGAGTTCCAACAAAATACCAGTATCAATGGCAAACTCATTCATCACGTTTTCAAGTAATGTTTGATCCGCGAAAAGCGAAGACATTGTCTGGTTGAATTTTGTTTCATAGGAAAGGTCGAGGCGAGCGAGAAAATCTTTCTCATTACGACGCAATGTCAGCATATTGACTTGTTGGTGTACGACAAGATTCTTAGCGTAATTTAGCTTTTCTAGATTGTTCTGGGTGTTGTAAAAAAGCCCTAACATGGCAACTAAGGCAACAACCAATAGCACGGTATTTAAAATTAACTTATGTTTAATAAGCACAGGAGGCTCCTATTATTCAATGTAAAACACTCCCTTACTTACAGAGAAGAACCCTTGTGCACGATACAGATCACACAGGTCTCTAAAACTAAATCCATCTATCTGCATAGTAATTCATTAGATCCGTAATAGCTGCAAAGCACACAATTCCATAATAAACGTCACAGTAAGTAACAAAGCTAGCTGAGGTTTGTTACAGAAAAACGTCCATTCATAAAAATCGAGTGAAAGATGTTTTCAGAAAATCCAGCAGCAAACGCAACTTTTTAGACTCTGCAGTCCCTGGAGGAAAAACCGCGTAAACATCAATTCCTGTACAGTGATAATCCGGCAAAATTCGCTCTAAACGCCCATTAGCGATACGTGGCTGCGCGTCGTACATGGGAATTCGGCCAATACCATTTCCCCCTTCTAAAAAGATGGTTCTTGCTGCGGCATTATTGGTGCTCACCGCACCTTGTACAGACAAACTAAAGGATTTGGAACCCTGACTTAAATGCACTGTATTGGCCGCTGGCGTATAGACCACCCAATCATGATCGTATAACTCTTCTGGCTTGGTAGGCTTACCGCGACGTCTAAAATACTCTGGCGAGCCACATAAACACGTTTCAAAGGTCTTCAGCTTGCTGGCTTGCAACCCAGAATCTAATAAGGGCGCACCTCGAATAGCCAGATCAATGCCATCTTTGATGATATTAACCACTTCATCACTTAGGGAAACATTCAATTCGATTAACGGATAAAGTTGTCGAAATTCGTTCAGTGCAGGAACAATAACTTGCAAGCCTAAATTCACTGGGCAGGTAATTTTTAACTTACCAACGGGCTCTTGTTTGGCTTTTTCTATTTGCTGATTGGCTTCATGGGCCTGAAAAGCAATGGCTCGGCAACGCTGATAATAAGCGTCACCGGTTTCGGTCAATGACAAAGATCGAGTAGTACGATTAAGCAGTTTTACACCCAGCTGTTCTTCTAATTTCTTTAGGTGATAACTCACCACGCCGCGGGAAATCCCCATGAATTTGGCGGCCGCAGTTAAACTGCCTTGCTCCACTACTTGGGCAAACACCACCATACTCTTTAACTGCTCAAACGAAACTTCCATCGTGACGACTCTTTTTCTATAGATAATGGATAGGACAGCAATTGTATCAATTATTAAACCAATGAAGTCAAAAACCTACTCATTATGTTTATTAGATAAATTAGATACACTAATCACAAGTTAACAAATCAACTCATTGAAAAACTCAGGAGTCACTTATGAGCAATAAAAAAATTCTAGTCGTACTTACTTCCCACTCTGATTTGGGCGACACAGGCCATAAAACAGGCTTTTGGGTAGAAGAGTTCGCAGCACCTTATTACGCATTTATTGATGCTGGCGCTGAAGTAACAGTCGCCACACCAAAAGGCGGCCAAGCACCAATCGATCCAAATAGTACCGCGCCAGACGCGCAAACGGATGCGACAAAACGTTTCTACGATGACCAAGCTGCGCAAGACGTGATTGCTAACACTGTAAAGTTGAGTGATATGAAACAAGACGATTTCGACGCTATCTTCTATCCAGGCGGCCACGGCCCACTTTGGGATTTGACTGAAAATGAAGAGTCAATTGCCTTGATCGAGAGCTTCATCGCAGCGAATAAGCCAATCTCTTCTGTTTGTCACGCACCAAGCGCTTTCTTGAATATTAAAGACGCTGATGGAGAGTACTTCATCAAGGGTAAAACCGTGACAGGTTTCACCAACAGCGAAGAAGCGGCGGTTCAATTAACCGAAATTGTGCCTTTCTTGCTAGAAGATGAAATGAAAAAACGCGGTGCAGATTACAAAAACACGGCGGACTGGACACCTTTCGCAGTGCAAGATGGCTTGATGATCACAGGTCAAAACCCTGCAAGTTCTGAATTGGTTGCTGAAAAACTATTGGCTCAACTGGCTAAATAAGCGCCTATCATCATAAGCACTAAAAAAACCCGCCTCAAGGAAACTTGAGGTGGGTTTTCTCGTTCTGGTTGCGCGATATTAAAAAGTGACTATATGGCGTAATCAAACACGATAATGTCTTCTAAAATCGGCCCTAGTTGCGCTTTTAATACTTCGTGTTCTGGGTGAGGAATATAAGCATCTCGTGCGGCTTCATCCACAAAGGTCATAAACACACAATGAGTATACTCTTTATTGCGCCCTTCAGGACTGTTATTTAGCCCCCATTCCACCGATTCAATGCCATCGATTTTGTCTTTAATCGCATCGAAATTAGCTAAAGACGTTGCAATATCAGTAGCTGAGGCTTGCTCTTTATACTGAATAAACAATACATGTCGAATCATAAAGACTCCTGTTTGAATAAATGATTGAGCAAAATCATACTCCGCTCTTACCACTAAAAACACGCGAATCATCAACAATCCTTAAAAGGTCAATTTTGTTCAATACTTAGAACTCCTAAGAAACGATATTGAGCATCTTTCGATTACTTTATAGGAACTCCTGATGACTCTCTCCTTAATTACTTCTATGTCTTTATTTGCCTTGGCGGCGTCTTTGTCACCAGGGCCGGTGAACCTTGTCTCGCTGAGTGGCAGCGCCCGCTATGGCATTAAAACAGGGCTTATTTTTGTAACGGGAGCGACACTCGGCTTTATTGTGCTGTTTTTGCTGATTGGCTTTGGGCTGCATTATTTAATTGATCAATTAAGCTGGATCACCCAAGTGTTGCAATGGTTAGGCATCGCTTTTCTACTGTACTTGAGTTATCAGATATTCACTGACAATGGCGAGCTGAACTCGGACAAACACAAGCACGCACCAACCTTTATGACAGGTGCCATTATGCAATGGCTTAATCCAAAAGCGTGGCTGGCTTCGTTGTCTGGTATTGCGGCCTATATTCCCAATGCCGAAGTGACGGAAGTGATGATCTTTGCCAGCCTGTATTTGCCAATCTGTTGGCTATCTTTAGGCGTTTGGGTGTGGATAGGAAAAATACTCGGGCAATATTTTCAAAGCCCAGCCAAGATGCGCTTGATGAACAAAACCTTGGCGACATTACTGGCAGGCAGTTGTGTGTTGATCCTTGTCTAACCAACCTTCACAAAGCAGAAATCGAACGCCGATACTGATCTGGCGTTGCCGCGACGCGCTGTTTAAACACGCGCTGAAAATGTGCTTGATCGCTAAAGCCAATCGTCTGAGCGACGTCCGCAATCGCTTGACCCTGCTTCAACGCTTGCTGACCCAATTGAATGCGACGATTTAAACGATAAGCGTGTGGCGTCATATTAAAATGACGCTTAAACGCACGAACTAAATAACCCGTACTGAAACCAAATTCAGCACTAATTTGCTCGATCGAAGTATCGTGCAAACAGTATTGATTCAAATAATCCGCCACTTGATATAAGTTATTTGCAGGCAAAGCAGTGGAAGATGGGATGCTATTCGCATCCAACTCAGTGAACAAGTCTACCAGCATCGCTTCCAGCCTTTGATTTTTATCTAAAGGCGAAAGGTTTGCAGTCATTAGAGATTCACATACTTCCACAAACGCCTGATACGTCTGAGCTGACAATAAAGTATCACTCAAAGTATCTTGCCAAGTTTGCGCTTCTCTAATGCCATGAGCAAACAATAAAGACGCTAGCCAGTCTTTGTCTAGATGCATCATGTAGTAAGCCCAAGGAGAATCTTGACGAGGATTACAGGCATGAACCACATCAGGGTTCATTATCACTAAAGCCCCCCGCTCAACCGCGTGTAAACGATCCGCACAGAGAAATTCACTTTGACCTTGCAGAATAGCACCAATGGACCATTCTTGATGAGAATGTGGTGCGTAGGTAACATTTCTTCCGTCCAACACTTGGCGAAGCTCCACATAAGGCAAGCTCGGATCGCGCCAGAAAATCGGATGGGTAGAAGGTGTCATCTTGTCGTCCTATCAAGCTGTTTAGGTCATACTTTACGGTAAGCAGCTGAAACGGAACGTGTCATCTAGCGCTTTCGGTAGCACCAAGGTGCTAAATTGTAAGCGTTTAGATTGCTTACATACGCTATTTCGCTCTGATTCATCGTCCACATAAATACGGCGATATTCCGTATTCAACACAGGCTTACCGGCTTTTATAAAGCTGGAGTAAGAGCGACATTCGGAGTATTCAAAACATTGCTCTGTAATGGCAAAGTCAAAATCGCTGCTCAGTGCCCGCGCCTGATCAGGGTCGTTTTTCAAACCAATTGCCAAACCTCGACTGTGCGCCTCTGCCGCTAAAAAGCGATTATAATCTAACTGATCATTGGCTCGAAACGAAAACCCCGTATTCGTTCGATAGCTGTCTAGGTTATCTGGCTCAACACCGTCACACCCTTTTGAGACGGCTAGATCAAGACGACGAGTCATGACCTCTCGCACGTCGCTAGAGCGAATCTCTAACCAACGCTCGTTGTCCCAACCACTCAGGGTTTTGCCTAAATCTTTGGTGGCAAAATCGACCGCGTCTGGACGCCAATCCTCGTAAGAACCTGCGGAGAAATAACAAATAACTTTTTTGCCGGATGCTTGCAGACGCTGAATCAGTTCAACAGAGGAATCAAATAAATCAATGTCATATAAATCCACGTCATAACCTTCGTTAACGACGCCGTCGAGCTGCCATTGCCAGGTCACGGAAACCGGTGGACGATACCAATTATCCGCCGCATAAACAGAAGGAACGACAGCCGAAAGAAAAAGGCAAAAAGCAGAGACTGGAAAAAGTAGCGCGCGCATAGTGAACTCCATATGCTCAAAAGGCTAGAAAGGCTAAAAAGCCCACGACAGGTCCTGCCGTAATCTATCACTCTACTCTGTTATGCCAATAAAAGCTTACAATCTAAAAAATCATTCTCCCTCAATCGATAGTTTAAAACACCTAATCAATCAACTGCTTAGCTAAAGCGTATTTTATTAAACCTGCCGAGGTATGAATGTCCAACTTGTTTTTTACATTTTGACGATGGGTTTCAACGGTTCTAACACTGATATCTAAAGAGTGAGCAATTTCTTTATTAGATAAACCTGCCGCTAGCGCTTTTAATACTGCGGTTTCACGCTTGGTTAAATCTTCATTTTCTTTTGGAGAAGGAGACGTAGGCGAAAATAAAGAGTCTGACGCACCAGAACTAAAATACGTACCGCTTTGGCATACTGTATTAATCGCTTGTACCAACTCTTCTGACGATACATCTTTCAATACATAACCATTCGCGCCAGACTGAATAAGGGACAAAATATATTCCTTGTCATTATGCATACTGAGCATCAGGATTTTGACATCAGGCTGCTCCGCCTTGAAACGCTTAGTCGCCTCTAATCCGTTTAATATCGGCATTGATACATCCATGAGAACCAAGTCAGGCAGAGTTTCTTTGGCTCGTTCTAAGGCGTCCAAGCCGTTGGATGCGGTGGCAATAATGTCGATATTACCTTCCAGCTCCAAGCGCGCTTGCAGGCCATCCAATACCAGCATGTGATCATCCACTAAGAGAACACGAATTTTTTTGGTCATTGTTTTAACTCTTCACTTACTGGTTAAAGACGTTGTTCAAGGGGCAATAGCGCTCGCACCGTCGTGCCTTTATCACGTTGCGACTCCAATATAAAATCACCACCAATCAATTCGATTCGCTCACGCATATTGATCAAACCAATACCTGAAGACAGGCCTGATTTTTTCGAGATGCCTTTGCCGTCATCCAAACACTCAAACACTACATGTCTATATGACTGCAAGACTTGTAGCGAGATATTGCTCGCGTGAGCGTGCTTTTCAATATTTGTTAACGACTCTTGAGTAAGGCGATAAATTGTAATTTCGATCTCATCAGGTAACTTAGCTGCCACGTCAAAACGATACACCACCTGGATGCCTGTTCGCTCCATAAACTGGTCGATCAAGGCTTGTAAAGCTGTGTCTAAACCTAAATCGTCTAATAAAGTAGGTCTTAAATTATGAGAAATCTGCCGTACTTCATTGATGGTTTGATTAATTAAATCTTCGGCTTTTTCTAACTCCTGATGAATCACCTCTTGTTCGTATCCGCGATCTAGCTTGTTTTCCGCTAATTCAATCCGAAACTTACAACTCACCAATAATTGATTAATGCCATCATGAAGCTCACGAGAAAAGCCCCGTCTTTCACTCACTTGCAAGCGCATAAAACGTTGCGCCAGTTCCTTTAGCCTTGAGTCCGCCAATTTATGTTCATGGAGATTAATCGCCAAACCTAACAAGATAACCAGAACCACAGTCACCACAACCACTTCAATGACGGTAAAAAAGCTGCGCTGTATATTCTCATTCATCGTTGCTTTGGTTTTCGCTAATTCAGCGTAGACGTCATCTAGATACAACCCTGTCCCCATCATCCAATCCCATCTGTCGATGGCAAGCACATAACCCAACTTATCTTCTTGCTTCATCAGTGGCGGCTTCTCCCAAATATATCTGTGATAACCTCTACCTGCTTGAGCGGCACGGATTAAACCTTGAATGAGGAAGTTTCCTGAACGGTCCTGAAAATCCCATAAGTTTTTACCGACAAAATCTGGCTGCGTTGGATGAACTAAATTCACCCCAGACATTTCATAAGCGAAAAAATACCCATCATCCTCATAACTTAATCCCGCTAAAATCTTCTTCACCCGATCCTGCGCTTCCGCATCGTCTAATTCGGTATTTTCCAATATGGGGCGAATCGCAGACATGGCAATATTAACGTGGTTTTTTAACGCCTGTTTCTTGGCATTAACCAAGTTAAATTCATAAATAGATAATTCTTGTGAGGCTAAATCACGGGCAGACTGAAAGCCCAGATAAGTAATAATAGCGGTCGCCACAATCAGTGGCGCGACAGCAAGAAGAATAACTTTACTTTTTAATCCCACGGAAAAAGACCTTTTTTATTATTTTAGGCTTTCAATATTCAGTGATATGCAGAAAACACTATCAACAAAAAAGCGGGTAAAGACCCGCTTCCTTGCTCTATATTTTATCCCGTTTTAAATCAATCCATGCCATATAGCTCGGGAAAAATCATAATACTGACCAGAACCAAGACCTGAATCAATATAAATGGCATGACGCCTTTATAAATATCCGTTGTTTTAATCGAACTAGGAGCAACACCTTTTAAATAGAATAGACTAAAACCAAAGGGTGGCGTTAAGAAAGATGTCTGTAGATTCATTGCAATCAAGATTGCGAACCACACCATATTGATTCCCAACGCTTCGGCAACAGGCGCTAAAATTGGCACGATAATAAAGGCAATTTCAACGAAGTCGATAAAGAAGCCCAAGATCAAAATGGCAATCATGGCTAGGATAATGAAGCCCCATTTTTCACCTGGAAGATTCAATAGCACTTCTTCAACAATATAATCACCGCCGGTATAACTGAACGCCATAGAGAAAGCCGTAGCCCCCATCAGAATAGCAAACACCATGGCAGTTACTTTCACCGTTTCCAAGCCACTGTCATACAACATTTTCCAGCTAAATTGACGGTAAATAAGTGCCAATATAATTGCACCTACACCACCTAACGCTGAAGATTCAGTCGGTGTCGCAATACCAGTAAAAATAGAACCCAGTACGATCAACACTAATGCCAACGGCGGAATAATCGCTTTTAGTGCACTGCGAATTTGCTGTGCGCGAGTTTCATCATCCAAATCCTGTGGCATTGCTGGAGCAAGCTCAGGTTTTAAGAAAGTAAGAATCAAGATGTAAACAATATAACAAGCGATGAGAATCATGCCAGGGAACAAAGCCGCTTGGAAAAGATCGCCTACAGGAATGCCTAAAACATCCCCTAAGATGATCAAAATTATCGATGGTGGAATAATTTGACCCAAGGTACCAGACGCGCAAATCGTGCCACAAGCTAAAGACTTACTGTAGTTATACTTCAGCATAACTGGCAAAGAGATTAGACCCATGGCCACGACACTCGCGCCAACCACGCCAGTCGATGCGGCTAAGAGCGCCCCCACTAAAATAGTCGAAATCGCTAAACCGCCACGAACACCACCAAACAGTTTGCCCATGGCCTCTAATAACTGCTCTGCTAGCCTCGTTTTTTGTAACACAATGCCCATGAATACAAACAATGGCACAGCCATCATCACCGTATTTTCCATGTAGCTTTGAATGCGGAACGGCATGAAAGCAAACATATCAAAACCTTCGGCAAATACGCCAAAGATCAAAGCAATGCCACCAAAGGTAAAGGCAACAGGGAACCCCAGTAAAAGCATCACTAGGGCAACGAAAAACATGATTATTCCAATCATAAATAACCTACAAGCTTAAAAGGGAGACAAAGATCAATGTTGAATGGGTGGATGCGAGAAGCCTTCTTCGCTAACGCCTCGCAGCACATTAATGCAACGAATAAGCATTCCTAACCCACTGATCGTCATAGAGAAAAAAGCAAAAGGAATAACCGCTTTAATAATCCAACGGTAAGGCAGGCCACCTGGGTCACCACTGGTTTCGCCCAAAGCATACGCTTCATGAGCAAAGCCGACACCGTAATATCCCACTAATAAAGTAAAAGGAATTAAGAAAAACACACAGCCAAACAGATCTACCCAAGCTTTGCCTCGAATAGACAAATTCTCATAGATCAAATCCACACGAACATGGCCACCGTGCTGAATGCCATAAGGAATACCTAACAAAAAGATCGCAGCGTATAAGTGCCACTCCAACTCCTGCATCGCAATCGACACATCATTGAAGGCATAGCGCATCAACACATCGTAGAAAACGTTAAACAGTAAGACGATGAACAACACCGTCGAAAGCACACCAAGGAAATTAGAAAAACGAGTGATGCCTCGTTCTAGGGTGATTAACAACATGACAAACTCCTAGAAAAAAGCATAACGAGTAATGCTTACTCGTTATGCTTGGAGGTTTTATTCCGCTAGACTATCAACACTGTCTAAGTAAGCTCGGTCAGAAATATTGGTCCAGACGCGTACTTTTTTCAGGTAGTTAGCTTGAGAGTCCAAGATCTCTTTTGCCAAAGGATCTTCAGCTGCTTTCTCATCAAGAAGCTCTTGGTTCGCTTTTTTCATCGCTAACAACACATCTTTAGGGAACGTTTTGACCTGAACATTCGGATATTCTGTCTTCATGGTCGCCCAGTTTTCAGCACTCTCATGATAAGACTGAATGTACATGTCGTAAGACGCTAGCTTCATAGAAGTGCGAAGAATTTCGCGAAGGTCATCTGGAAGTTTTTTCCATGTGCGTTCATTCACAAGGAACTGCAGCTCTGTCGCTGGCTCATGCCAACCAGTGTAGTAATAAGGCGCAATTTTATGGAAGCCCATACGCAAATCTAGAGATGGCCCTACCCACTCAAGTGCATCAATCGTTCTGCGCTCAAGAGCAGTATAAAGTTCACCAGAAGCGATATTGGTTGGCTTAGCGCCCAATTTTGCTAGAACTTCACCTGCAAACCCTGGAATACGCATTTTCAGACCCTGTAGGTCTTCAAGTGAATTGATTTCTTTCTGGAACCAGCCACCCATTTGGTTACCAGTATTACCACCTGGGAACGACAATAAGCCAAACGGTTGATACACTTTCTGCATCAACTCCATACCACCGCCGTAATAAAACCAGCCGTATTGCTCAGGCGTAATCATGCCAAATGGCATAGTGGTAAAGTACAGAGTAT
This sequence comes from Marinomonas sp. FW-1, assembly GCF_005222245.1. NCBI lineage: Bacteria > Pseudomonadati > Pseudomonadota > Gammaproteobacteria > Oceanospirillales > Oceanospirillaceae > Marinomonas > Marinomonas sp. FW-1. Next base: position 3,525,577 of record NZ_CP025987.1, read on the forward strand.
TTGGCACCTTGCCTTTCCAGTAGTAAGACGCAGAGTGCCCCATGTCGTACTGACCAGAACGCACCATATCAAACACACCTAAAGGCGCTTTGTGTTTATTGGCAGAGTCGATAGTGATTTTTAAACGTCCGTTGGACATTTCATCGGCAATACGGGCCATATTTCGTGGCGCATCACCAAAGATAGGAAAATTAGACGCCCATGTTTCAGCCATCTTCAATTTATAGACTTTTTCCGCCGCAATAGCAGGTAGAGAAAAAGCACATAGAGCCACCGCGGTTGCAGCAACAAGAGTTGTGAGTTTTAAGGATTTCATTGTTTTTATCATCCTGTGAGTCTTATTTTTATGATTTAAGATCGAGCAGAATGAATAATGGCGTGTATAGAAAGTGCAAACAATTCGTACGAATACCGAGTGCAGCATCGGAAACTACGTATACGACTAAGTATTTCTACGTAGAAACAAGCCGCAAAGTGATCTATCAAAAACGTCAGTGATCTGCCATTAACTCTATAATATAAGGCTCTATTGTCTCGGCAAAAATTTGATACTGGCTGGCATTCGGATGCAAAAAATCATTCATAACATCACTTGTTAATAGACCATCGCTGTCTAGAAATACCCGATTAATGTCCGCAAAGAATATTTTTTCATTATCAGCATACGTACTAATAATTTGATTTACCTTGTCGTTCAACACACGTAATTTTTGTGTTGGCTTGGCGCTACGAGGAAAAATAGCTAAGAGCAAAATTTTAGTCTGTGGCAACTTCTCCATTAATAAAGACAAAATCTGTTTAATACCTAAAGCTGTATCTTCTGGCTTGTCCAAGCGATGTCCTGAGTTATTTGTTCCAATCAGTAAAACCAATAACTTAGGCTGGATATTATCTACTTCACCATGAGCCAAACGCCACAAAACATTCTCTGTTTTGTCACCATTAAAACCAAGATTTAACGCACGCCTTGGGCCATAAAAGACATCCCACACTTCAGCACCTTCTTTTTCCCATGCTTGAGTAATGGAATCCCCCAGGAACACTAAATCCACTTGTCCCATTGTTTCTTTTAATGCAAGTTTTTCCTCGTGTCTAGGCAGCCACCAAACCGTGTCCTGCTCAATTGAACGGATCGACAAAGGAGTATGTGAGTTAACCGAGCTTGATGACATAAAAAAGATTACTTGTTAAATGGAATTACAAAGACTAACTGATCGAAGTGAATCTTTATAGATTCCTCTACATCTAACCGAACTATTTGTGAATAAAATAATGCCTTATCCCCAGACTACATTGAATACATGTTGTCACTCAACATTAACAAAGCATCACAGATCACAACACACGTCAGAGTAATGTGAGGAGGATTTATTCAGATAAACGATATAAGGCGTTCTCTTTTGATGACCCGCGCTTACGAGTCGAAGGATGAGACAGGCGCAAACTGGATACAGAGGGTAAGCCATTACTACGTGTCATGAGATCAGATAGACGACATAAGGCGCACTCCTTTAATGTCGCGCTAGCACATCAAAGGATGAGACAACCGCAAACTGAGTACGAGAGGGTAAGCCATTGCTGCGTAGCTCATAGCTCGGGCAAATCAGATAGACGATATAAAGCGTTCTCTTTTGATGACGCGCTCAGATAAACGATATAAGGCGTTCTCTTTTGATGACCCGCGCAGACGCGTCGAAGGATGAGACAGGCGCAAGCGGGACACAAAAGAGCAAGCCACTGCTACGTATCATGAATTCAGATAGGCAACATAAGGCGTCTTCTTTTGATAACTCGCGCAGACGCGTCGAAGAATGAGACAGGCGCAAGCGGGGCACAAAAGGGCAAGCCACGGTTGCAGCAAGAGCAAACCATTGCTGCAGGAGTAAGCCATTACAGCTTAGCTTGTTGATTCCCCGTAACGAAAAAACCTGGCTTTGGAGTGCCATGCGACGACCACAATGATCTGAAGCGGTGCTTCATCCCCTTCGGGCATCCTGCGGATGTCTTCCACTAGCACCTTCGGTGCATCGTGTAATCACATGTATCCAAAAGTAGTAAAGAGATAGATGACGATATTCCAAAACGAAAAAACCCCGCCCTGCTTCGCAGGACGAGGTTCTTTTCATTTTAAAGCTTGACGACGACCTACTCTCACATGGGATCTCCCACACTACCATCGGCGATGGCGCTTTTCACTTCTGAGTTCGGGATGGGATCAGGTGGTTCAACGCCTCTATGATCGTCAAGCAATTCGTTTTGCGTTTTGTTCTGGCTGGACTTTTTTCGTCTCACCACAACACGCGAATACGTGCTTGGATCTTTAACAATTCATTTTGAAATAGTGATAACCAAGGTCAAACCAGTTTCTATCGTACTATGTGTCTTTGTCATTTTGATGATCTTGAGCCTTCACTCTTCTCATCCAAAACCACTTTGGTGTTATATGGTCAAGCCTCACGAGCAATTAGTATTGGTTAGCTCAATGCCTCACAGCACTTACACACCCAACCTATCAACGTCCTAGTCTCGAACGGCTCTTTAGGGGACTTAGGTCCCAGTGAGATCTTATCTTAAGGGAGGCTTCCCGCTTAGATGCTTTCAGCGGTTATCCCGTCCGAACATAGCTACCCGGCAATGCCACTGGCGTGACAACCGGAACACCAGAGGTTCGTCCACTCCGGTCCTCTCGTACTAGGAGCAGCTCCTCTCAAATCTCAAACGTCCACGGCAGATAGGGACCGAACTGTCTCACGACGTTCTAAACCCAGCTCGCGTACCACTTTAAATGGCGAACAGCCATACCCTTGGGACCGGCTTCAGCCCCAGGATGTGATGAGCCGACATCGAGGTGCCAAACACCGCCGTCGATGTGAACTCTTGGGCGGTATCAGCCTGTTATCCCCGGAGTACCTTTTATCCGTTGAGCGATGGCCCTTCCATACAGAACCACCGGATCACTAAGACCTACTTTCGTACCTGCTCGACGTGTCTGTCTCGCAGTTAAGCGTGCTTTTGCCTTTACACTCTATGCATGATTTCCGACCATGCTGAGCACACCTTCGTGCTCCTCCGTTACTCTTTGGGAGGAGACCGCCCCAGTCAAACTACCCACCACACAGTGTCCTCGATCCGGATTACGGACCTGAGTTAGAACCTCAAACATACCAGGGTGGTATTTCAAGAGTGGCTCCACGGTAACTGGCGTCACCGCTTCAAAGCCTCCCACCTATCCTACACAAGTAGGTTCAAAGTTCACTGTGAAGCTATAGTAAAGGTTCACGGGGTCTTTCCGTCTAGCCGCGGATACACAGCATCTTCACTGCGATTTCAATTTCACTGAGTCTCGGGTGGAGACAGTGTGGCCATCGTTACGCCATTCGTGCAGGTCGGAACTTACCCGACAAGGAATTTCGCTACCTTAGGACCGTTATAGTTACGGCCGCCGTTTACTTGGGCTTCGATCAAGAGCTTCGCTTGCGCTAACCCCATCAATTAACCTTCAAGCACCGGGCAGGCGTCACACCCTATACGTCCACTTTCGTGTTTGCAGAGTGCTGTGTTTTTAATAAACAGTCGCAGCCACCTGGTATCTTCGACCGACTAGTGCTTACGGAGCAAGTCCTTCACACCGGCCGGCGTACCTTCTCCCGAAGTTACGGTACCATTTTGCCTAGTTCCTTCACCCGAGTTCTCTCAAGCGCCTTGGTATTCTCTACCTGACCACCTGTGTCGGTTTGGGGTACGGTTCCTGCATATCTGAAGCTTAGAAGTTTTTCCTGGAAGCATGGCATCAACCACTTCGCCCAAAAGAGGGCTCGTCATCAGTTCTCGGTCTTAAAAGGGCCCGGATTTGCCTAAGCCCTAAACCTACCGCCTTAAACACAGACAACCATCGCTGTGCTGGCCTAGCCTTCTCCGTCTCTCCATCGCAATATGCACGAGTACAGGAATATTAACCTGTTTCCCATCGACTACGCATTTCTGCCTCGCCTTAGGGGCCGACTCACCCTGCCCTGATTAACATGGGACAGGAAACCTTGGTCTTCCGGCGGGGGAGTTTTTCACTCCCCTTATCGTTACTCATGTCAACATTCGCACTTCTGATACCTCCAGCCTGCCTTACAGCTTGACCTTCAACGGCTTACAGAACGCTCCTCTACCATGCCTAGTAAACTAAGCATCCGTAGCTTCGGTGTACAGTTTGAGCCCCGTTATATCTTCCGCGCAGGCCGACTCGACTAGTGAGCTATTACGCTTTCTTTAAAGGATGGCTGCTTCTAAGCCAACCTCCTAGCTGTCTAAGCCTTCCCACATCGTTTCCCACTTAACTGTAACTTTGGGACCTTAGCTGACGGTCTGGGTTGTTTCCCTTTCCACGACGGACGTTAGCACCCGCCGTGTGTCTCCCGTAATTGCACTCATTG
>NZ_CP025987.1:3535000-3690000 GCF_005222245.1 Marinomonas sp. FW-1
AGGAGCATCCAATAAGGCAACAGGGGTGCGCTCACCCATGGTCATCGCTTCACCAGTGTAGCTTTCTAGAGATGACGTTGTTACCGCCACATCCGCTACTGGTACCTGCCATGGACCAACCATTTGATCACGGGCAACCATACCAGTGATTGAACGGTCACCAATGGTGATCAGGAAGTTTTTGCTCGCAACCGTTGGCAAACTAAGAACACGCTTCGCTGCGTCCGCAAGATCCACATCAACAGCAGTGAAATCATCACCAGCAATAACCGCTTTAGTTGCTTCACGATGCATTTTAGGTGGCTTGCCAAATAGAACCGACATTGGCAAATCTACAGGCTTATTATCGAAGTGCTCATCCGCCACTTGCAAATGCATTTCTTCTTTTGCTTCACCAACGATGGCAAAAGGGCAACGCTCACGTTCACAAATCGCCGTAAACTCTTCAATGCGATCTGGAGAAACCGCCATGACATAGCGCTCTTGCGATTCATTACACCAAATCTCTAGTGGCGACATGCCAGGCTCGTCATTTAGAACCTTACGCAGATCAAAGTTACCACCGCGCTCGCCATCTTTTACCAGTTCAGGTAAAGCATTAGACAAACCACCAGCACCCACATCGTGGATGAAGCTGATTGGGTTCTTATCACCAAGCTGCCAACAACGGTCAATCACTTCCTGACAACGACGTTCCATTTCTGGATTACCACGTTGAACCGAAGCGAAATCAAGGTCTTCATTACCATCGGCAGACGCCATAGAAGATGCCGCACCACCACCAAGACCGATCAACATCGCAGGACCACCAAGTACGATTAACTTAGCACCCACTTTGATTTCTTGTTTTTCAACGTGCTCACGACGAATATTACCGATACCGCCCGCCAACATGATTGGCTTGTGATAACCACGCACTTCTTCTTGAGAAGCACCCTGGATAGTTTGCTCATAAGTACGGAAATAACCCAATAAGTTTGGACGACCAAACTCATTGTTAAAAGCGGCACCACCGATAGGACCTTCGATCATAATATCCAAAGGCGTCACAATACGAGATGGCTTGCCGTAGTAGCTTTCCCACGGCTGTTCAAAGCCAGGAATTTTAAGGTCAGAAACCGTGTAACCACTCAAACCTGCTTTTGGTTTAGAACCTACACCCGTTGCGCCTTCGTCACGAATTTCACCACCAGATCCTGTTGCTGCACCAGAGAATGGTGAGATCGCTGTTGGATGGTTATGAGTTTCAACCTTCATCAAAATATCGATGTTTTCATGGCTAAAATCGTATTCACGAGTCTCTGCTGATGGGAAGAAGCGCCCACCAAAATGACCTTCCATTACCGCAGCATTGTCTTTATAAGCAGACAAGGTGCCGTGTGGATTATGTTCATGTGTGTTCTTGATCATTTTAAACAAAGAGCGCTCTTGCTCTTCGCCATCAATTGTCCAAGACGCATTAAAGATTTTATGACGACAATGTTCTGAGTTTGCTTGCGCGAACATCATTAGCTCAACATCAATTGGATTACGACCCAATTCAATGAAAGACTCAACAAGGTAATCAATTTCGTCATCGGCAAGAGCCAGACCTAGCGTTTGGTTTGCCTCAACCAAGGCTGCTCGGCCGCCACCTAACACATCGACACTTGTCATTGGCGCAGGCTCAGCATGAGAGAACATGTCAGTTGCGTCGCTTAATGCCGTAAGCACGCTTTCTGTCATGCGGTCATGCAACATAGCTGACAACAAGTCTAACTCTTCAAGCGCTAATGGCTCCGAGCTATGTATAAAGTATTCCACGCCACGTTCAACGCGAGATACGGCCGCAAGGCCACAGTTATGAAGGATATCGGTTGCTTTCGATGACCAAGGTGAAATCGTTCCTAAACGAGGAACAACTAAAACACTTTGATCAGATGAACTGACTTGGGAGGATTTAGGACCGTAGGCCAAAGCGCGTTGAAGAACAGTTTCCTGCTCAGCAGTAAGCGTTTGATTATCAACCAGCTCCACGAAATGGAGAAATTGAGCATCAACATCTGTAACAGATGGGATAGATGCTTGCATATTGGCTAATAACTTTGCCTTGCGAAACGCCGATAGCGCTGCGGAACCATGCAGAGTTAGCATGTCGAGTATTGCCTCACTTGGTAGTTTTGGGGAAATGGTGCGGGTATTTTAAATCAATGAGGCAAATAGAGGCTAGCAGAGTATGAAATTTCTACACAAAATGATGGAATTAATTGGCTAAGTCGTCTTTTTTGCCTGTTCCTTGAGCTTCTTTTTCTGCTCACGACGATATTGAAAGAATTGAGTTAGTTGCGCAGAGGCAATTTCAGCTAAGACCCCAGACTCAACTTTCACCTTATGATTGAGAAAAGGTGCCTCAAAAAACTGCCCCTGACTTTCAACAATGCCACTTTTTGGCTCTGTCGCAGCATAAACGACTCGATCGATACGCGCATGCACCATAGCACCGGCACACATTGAACAAGGCTCCAGTGTTACATATAAAGCCGCACCAGGAAGCCGGTAATTATTCATCGTTTTACACGCGTTTCGAATGGCTTGGATTTCTGCATGGGCAGTTGGGTCACAAAGAGAAATTGGCGCATTGTAGCCTTCACCGATAATCTCATCATTCAGTACTACTATCGCACCAACAGGAATCTCATTTTCCGACGCCGCTTTCGCAGCTAGAGCAATCGCATGCTCCATCCATTCTTGATCGTTCATTATTGATCCACCTCAAAACGACAATATTGCTTTAAATACATGATTGCCTTTCATACATAATCCGCTCTAAACTGAATTTTAACGCGTAAATAGACACAAGGAGATTCATTCATGCGTACTGTGGCAGATCTAATGATTACCGATTTAGTTACCTTGAGAGAAAATGATTCTTTAGCGAAAGCCAAAGCATTAATGCAGGAAAAAAACATTCGCAACATCCCCATCGTGAACGATGAAGGAGAATGCGTTGGCATGTTAACGCAACGAGAATATTTACGTCACGCTTTTCATCTTGTTAGTCAGTTTGGCACCCAACAAATTTCCAAGAAAGAGCAGCAAACGCCCATTGCCAATGCAATGAACAAAGACATACTCACCGTCAGCCCCGAGACAGATTTAGACATAGCCGCAGAGTTTTTTATTGAAAACAAATATGGCAGCCTACCCGTTACTCAAAATAACAAGCTAGTGGGGATTTTAACGCCAGTCGACTTTGTGAAACTCGCACATAAAATGCTGCAAGAATCAGCCTAAGTTAAGCACTTTCAAGTTGTTTATTAGAGCCAGAGGCTGCTGAACGCACCTCTTTCTCTACTTGAACATCCACGGCCTGCAAACCGAAGTCAGTTGAAGACAATATGAAATTAACAGGCTGTCCTTTTCTAAGGGTTTTGTGACCGTCACAGACAATAGACTTATAGTGAACAAAGACATCACTGTCTTCTTCTCTTTTAATAAAGCCTACGCCTTTGGCGTCATTAAACCACTTAACTTTTCCAGTTAATCTTTCCATATAAATTCGCCTCTTTTTTATTTTTATTAAGTAAGCGCAAGGACAGAAACCCAAACTGGGTTCCCGCCCTCTTATCTAATGATCAAAAAGCCGTTACAACGACTCAATACTGATTTTTTGCTCTTCTAATTTGCTGACTGCTAATTGCAGGTCATCGCATTTAGCGCGCTCTTTCTCAACCACCTCAACAGGCGCTTTCGCCACAAAGCTGTCGTTAGAAAGTTTACCCTGTATACGCTGCAAATCTTTGGTTGCTTTGTCGATTTCTTTTTGCAAACGCGCTAACTCAGCTTCTTTGTCAATCAAACCCGCCATTGGCACAAGCACTTCCATATCACCAACCAATGCGGTTGCAGACATTGGCGCTTCATCACCCGCATTCAACCAAGTCACAGACTCTAACTTAGCCAAGGTTTGCAAGAAGGTTAAGTTAGCCTCTAGGCGCGCTTTATCTTGTTCAGAGCCATTACGGAACAAAATAGTCAGCGGCTTAGAAGGAGAGATGTTCATTTCGCCACGGATATTACGAATGCCTTCAATAACACCTTTTAGCCACTCTACGTCTGCTTCTGCTTGCGCGTCTTTTTTCGCCTCATTAGCCATTGGGTATTCACCCAACATCACAGTGTCACCTTCCACACCCGCTAGTGGCGCTACGCGCTGCCAAATTTCTTCTGTTAAGAACGGCATCATTGGATGAGCAAGACGCAAGAAAGCTTCCAACACACGCACCAAAGTACGACGAGTACCCATTAATTGCGCAGGCGTAGCGTTTTCGTCCCAAAGCACAGGCTTAGAAAGCTCCAAATACCAATCACAGTACTCGTGCCACATGAATTCATACAATGCTTGGGATGCCAAATCAAAGCGATGCGTATCAAAAGCGCGGTTTACGGCTTCTTCTGCATGTTGCAAACGCGAAATAATCCATTTGTCAGCAAGGGATAATTCAACCTCTGCACCACTTTGGCCGCAATCTTGATCTTCTGTGTTCATCAACACATATCGAGTTGCATTCCAAATCTTATTACAGAAGTTACGATAACCTTCCAGACGATTAAGATCGAACTTAATATCACGACCACCAGATGCCAATGAACACAAGGTAAAGCGAAGAGCATCAGTACCATAAGCCTGAATACCCTCTGGGTAAGTTTCGCGAGTATTCTTCTCGACCTTTTCAGCCAAGCGAGGCTGCATCATGCCGTAAGTGCGTTTCGCCACCAAAGATTCGATATCAATACCATTGATCAAATCCAATGGATCGATAACATTACCCTTGGATTTTGACATTTTATCGCCGCGCTCATCACGAATAAGACCAGTGATGTAGACGGTTTTGAAAGGCACTTTATTGGTAAACTTCAACGTCATCATGATCATTCTGGCAACCCAGAAGAAGATAATATCAAAGCCAGTTACCAGAACATCGGATTCACTAAAGTCTTTAAAGTCTTGTGTTTCTTCTGGCCAACCTTGGGTTGCAAATGTCCATAGTGCAGAAGAGAACCAAGTATCAAGCACGTCTTCGTCTTGAGTCAGCTCAACATCAGCCGCTAGACTGTATTTTGCACGAACCTCTTCTTCGCTCTTACCAACATAGTGTTTACCGTCGGCATCGTACCAAGCTGGAATTTGATGCCCCCACCACAATTGACGAGAAATACACCAGTCTTGAAGATCACGCATCCAAGCAAAGTAAGTATTTTCCCATTGCTTAGGTACAAATTGGATATCGCCATTCTCAACCGCTTCAATTGCAGGCTTAGCCAATGACTCAACCGCTACATACCACTGCTGAGTTAGGTAAGGCTCAATAACCGTATTACCACGCTCACCACGTGGTACTTTTAATTTATGATCGACCACTTTTTCAAGCAAACCAAGAGCGTCGAAATCAGCGACAACCGCTTTACGTGCATCAAAACGATCCATGCCACGGTATTTCTCCGGCGCCGTATCATTGATTGCCGCATCATCGTTGAAAATATTGATCAATGGCATATCGTGGCGTTTGCCCACTTCATAGTCATTGAAATCATGAGCTGGGGTGATTTTCACACACCCTGTACCAAATTCTTTGTCTACATATTCGTCCGCAACGATAGGAATACGACGACCCACCAATGGCAATTCAACAAACTTGCCAACAAGATCAGTAAAACGCTCGTCATCCAATGCAACCGCAACCGCTGCATCACCAAACATAGTCTCAGGACGTGTTGTTGCCACTACAATGTAATCTTTGCCATCCGCAGTTTTCACGCCATCGGCCAATGGGTAACGGAAATACCACATGAAGCCATTTTCTTCTTCAGAAACCACTTCAAGATCAGAAATGGCAGTGTGCAAAACTGGATCCCAGTTTACTAGGCGCTGGCCACGGTAAATAATGCCTTCATCAAACAAGCGAACAAACACTTCCTGAACCGCAGCAGACATGCCAGGGTCCATTGTGAAGCGTTCTTTGTCCCAAGCAACTGAATCACCCAAAACGCGCATTTGGTCAGAAATAGTGCCGCCGGACTGGTCTTTCCACTCCCACACTTTCTCAAGGAATTTTTCACGCCCAAGTTCATGACGTGTAACGTTCTGAGCCGCCAGTTGGCGTTCAACAACCATTTGCGTTGCGATACCAGCGTGGTCAGAACCCGGCTGCCATAATGTGCGACTGCCCTTCATACGCTCACGACGGATCATTGCGTCCATTAAGGTATGCTGAAACGCATGCCCCATGTGCAAACTACCGGTGACGTTTGGCGGTGGAATCATGATAGAAAATGGAGAACCGTTGCCTTGAGGAGCAAAATAGCCGCTCTCTTCCCAACGTTGATAAATAGGTTGTTCGATACTCTGAGGTTGGTAGGTCTTTTCCATTTTGGTGTCTTAAAGCTCTTATGTAGCGGTAAATTGTAATTGGGAGAATTATAACGTGTCATAGCAAGATAAAGAATAACACACGAACAATTAAGGTCTTCATCAGGCAACAGCCTGCTGAATAAAAGTGTTTTTGTTATTCTTTTCCATCGGATTCGTGTGAGGTGGACGCTGTCTGCAATGTCTGCATCACTTCTTCCACCAATTCTGGCAAACGTTTTGCCAACACATCAGCAATGGCCTTGGCTATTAATTCTTTTGAAGGCTCGGCAGTAACCCCCTCTTCTTTTGCTGCGGTTTCTTCAGCAGGTCCAAGCGCCTCTTCAGGCTGTGACAAGCCGTCAATTGAACTAGGATCATCAAAAGACTGAGAAATATGCATTTCCTGACTGACTGAAGCAGTCAATTGCTCTTCAACAACATCCATCAAAATAGGAATGTCGTCTTGATTGCGCAAAGCCGATATTAATGTTTCTTCATCTGGTTCGAAAACACCATCATCATGCTGAGTAGCTAAATCTGACATAGGAAAAACCAACGGTAAAAACACAACATATGACAAATCAACCGGATCGAGCCCGTTGATCTATCGCTCTTCATAGCCGTCAACTTTCGCACTGACAAAAGCAAAAGTCCACCCTCAGGCGCAATGGGTTGTGCTCTATTCTTGTAACAGAAAAAATAACACCTTGATCGGATTAACCTTTCTAAGAAAAAGACAATAAAAAAGCAGTGACAAAATCATTGTCACTGCTTTTACATTTTGCAGAACACTCTAATCTTTTAATAAAGTACGTTAGGACGCTTTATTTAATAAGTAGCGAGTCAACAAGGCAACTGGACGACCACTTGCGCCTTTCGTCGCACCACCAGTCCACGCTGTGCCTGCGATATCTAGATGCGCCCAAGGGTAAGAGCCAGTGAAGCGAGACAAGAAACACGCCGCTGTCACTGAACCTGCTTCAGGGCCACCAATATTAGCGATGTCAGCGAAGTTACTATCAAGCTGCTGCTGATACTCTTCGTCCAAAGGCATTTGCCACAGTTTATCTGCTGAAGTCTGGCTCGCTGCTTTTAGTTCAGAGGCGATGTCATCGTTGTTGGCGTACATACCAGAATTAACGCTACCTAAGGCAACCACGCAAGCACCTGTCAAAGTCGCAATATCCACAACGGACTTAGGCTTAAAGCGTTCAATGTAAGTCAACGCATCACACAATACCAAGCGACCTTCCGCATCAGTATTCAGAACTTCTACTGTTTGACCAGACATAGTCTTCACGATATCGCCTGGTTTCGTCGCACGGCCACTTGGCATGTTTTCCGCAGCGGCAATAACAGCAGTAAAGTTTAGTTTTGGCTTCAGCTCACAAATTGCTTTCATCGTACCGAAAACACTAGCCGCACCACACATGTCGTATTTCATCTCGTCCATTTTCGGACCAGGTTTCAAAGAAATACCACCTGTATCAAAGGTGATGCCTTTACCTAGAAGAACATGAGGCGCTTCCTCCTCTGCTCCACCGCGGTAGTTCATTACGATCAAATAACTTGGCTGATCACTACCATGACCCACGGACAACAAGCAGTGCATGCCTAGCTCATCCATTTTACTTTCGTCCAGTAGCTCAACACCAATGCTGTACTCTTCACCTAGCTGCTGCGCTTTTGACGCCAAGTAGCTTGGCGTACAAACGTTACCAGGAAGGTTTCCTAATTGGCGAGCAAAGGCAGAACCTTTCGCCGTTGCGGTACCAATTGCCAATGCCGCTTCATCTGTACCCTCTAACAACAAAGAGGTCACTTTTGTCGCTTTTTCAGCATCGTCTTTTTTGAAACCAAGGAAGTTATAAAAACCTTCATTCAGCCATTGAGCCACTAACGCAAGCACATCCGCTTGAGAACGTTTTTTCAATACAAGCCCTGCACTTGCCACAGCAACCGATGCAAAAGGCAAGCCTTTGATTTGTGCTGCAACAGCGGCAACAACTTTGCGAGCTTGCATATCACTCAGCTCAGCATCTTTACCAATACCAACCAACAAGACAGCTTGAGCAAATTCTTGCGACACGCCAGGTAACAACAAAGTCTGCGCTAGACCCGCTTTAAAAACACCCGTTTCACGCAATTGAGAAATCTGCCCATTAGCATTTTCGTCAACCCACGCGGTCGACTCTGAAAAATCTCCTTCACTCGGCACAAAAGCCACGAGCAAATCAGCTTGTACTGTAGACAAGCGATCAAATAACGCCATATTCATGAAAAAACCCTCAAAAAATAACTTTTAAAAAAAACTGGATAATGTCCTTCTTACCACGAGATAATGGGGGCTTTAGATGTGTAATCAACTCTACGCTTAGAAAGCAAGATTCATCCAGAGGTGACTTTGAGACTATTCAAATACTTAGCGAAAGAAGTGCTGGTGTCAACAGCAGGCGTGACGCTAATTTTACTGCTCGTCATTCTAAGTGGCCGTTTTTCTTATTATTTGGGTCGCATCGCTGAAGGTAAAATGACCTTCGAATTCCTATTCGTCATTCTAGGATTCCACGTTCCTAGCTTCATTCAAATGATTTTGCCTCTGGCTTTTTTCCTGTCTCTATTACTTGCTTTCGGGCGCTTATATATAGAGAACGAAATGTCAGTACTTTTTTCGAGTGGCATCAGCAAAATAAAATTGGCAGGCTACACACTAGGTATTGCCTGCATTATTGGCTCTCTAAGTGCCGGACTCAATTTCTGGTTAGCGCCTTATAGTGAATACAAAGCCGAAGAAGCATCACAAGCACAAAATCAACTTTCTTCTTTTGACCTACTTCTCCCGGGGCGGTTTGAAGGCAGCGGGCAACGCACTACTTACATAGACAGTTTCACTCCTGATGAAGGCTGGATGAACCAGATATTCCTATCCGATATAGTGCGAAAAAAAGACGGCAACATTCCTATTCAAACGCTAGCTGACTACGCCGAACAAATAAACGTAAGCTCAGAAAACAATCAAAAATACCTTGTTTTCAAAAATGGCTCCCGCTATGAGGGCAAACCAGGTACAGCCAATTATCGCGTCACCCAGTTTGACACCTACGCTGTACGAATGGAAAACACAGCCCAAAGCGAAATAGATGAGGCCTTCACCAAAACAACATTAAGCCTCATTAACAGCGACACATTATTAGATAAAGTCGAGCTACAATGGCGTATTTCACTGACCATTATCATCCCGATATTAGCGATCATTGGCTTATCTCTAAGCCAAGTTAATCCCAGACAAGGGCGTTTTTTCAAAATGCTACCTGCGATCTTATTAATGATATTGTATATGGCACTGCTGATTTGGGGACGCACCGGACTGGAAAAAGGTAAGTTACCTATCTCACTCGGCTTATGGTGGATTCATGGCATATTTATTCTCATTGCTGCTCTGCTGTTCGCACAGTTCAATCAAGTATTCGAGCGCCGCAAAGCAAGACTTCCCGATGCAGCCGATGAAAGCGAGTAACGATAATGACTAGAATAGACAGATACATCGGCAACAGTGTTTTGTGGGCATTTTTGATCGTCGCGGTTGTGTTGCTTGGTCTCGACTTTGCGTTGACCTTTATAGAGCAAATCAAAAAAGTAAACGACAATTACACCATCCAATCACTGTTACAGGTCATTCTTTATCGCTTACCAGGCAAACTCGCCGAATACATTCCCATCGCCTCATTAATTGGTACATTAATGGGATTAGGGACATTGGCTGCCACATCAGAGCTCACAGTAATGAGAGCCGCAGGCATGCCCATATGGCGCATTGGCTTCGCCGCCTGCCAACCTATCTTATTGGTTTCATTGTTAGGCATGGGGATTTCTGAATTCGTTTCTCCTATCGCCGAACAAAAAGCCACTCTAATAGAAAAATTTAAAGATCAAGAAAGCGGTACGTTCTCGCTTACTGGTGGCGTTTGGCTAAAAGCCGACAATAACTTTGTCTACATCGATGCTGCCGATGACACAGGTAAACTTTATAACCTGCAAATCTTTTCTCCAGAAGGACAAAAGCTAAAGTACATCCGAACTGCCAGCACAGCAGAACACGTACAAGGCACACAATGGCAACTCAATAACGTCACAGAAACACGCTTTCATGAAGACCGTATTGAAAAGATCAACATGGATCGAGCCAACTGGGATGTAAGCATTACTCCAGAACACTTATTTCTCGCAACTCAAGAACCAGATAGCCTGTCATTAAGTCAGCTTCAAAACTATCAGTCGTATTTGAAAGAACAAAAATTAGACAGCGCTCGTTACGAGCTAGAGTTTTGGATTACCGCATTGCGCCCTGTCGCTTCGTTGGCATTAGTATTAGTGGCACTCTCCAGCGTTTTTGGCCCGCTCAGGTCTTCAACTATGGGCAGCCGTATTTTTACTGGGGTTATTATTGGTTTGGCGTTTCAAAATGCGCTCAACCTTTTTGGCCGCATGAGCGTAGCGGTTAACTTCCCGCCGGTCATTGGCGTGAGCATTCCGATCATTATCTGTTTGTTAGCAGGTATCATCTTAATAAGACGCAGAGGCTAGCTCTGCGTCTTATTCTTGCTAGATATTACTTACATGGCTCACTCAAGACGCCATGAAACGCGCAATTCTTACCAATGCTTCTTTCAGCCTATGTTCATCACATGTATAAGCAAAACGAACATATTTGTGAGCATCCTTGATACCAAAATCCGCTCCCGGTGTTAGCGCCACCTTCTCTTTTTCAAGCAATTCTAAACACCACGCCATAGCATCTTCAGTCACACCAGACACATCGACATAAACATAAAATGCCCCATGAGCAGGAGCCACTATGGGTAAACCAATCGACTCCAAGCCGTCGAGCAATACAAGCCGACGCGCATCTAACGTTTGTCGACGCGCTTCGCACTCCGCCAACACATCGGCTTCGAAAGCACGAACCGCAGCATGCTGAGAAACACTTGGCGCGGCGATGAATATGTTTTGCGCTAACTTAGTCACCCCTTCGATCGCCCATTCTGGCACCACCAACCAGCCAAGCCTCCAGCCAGTCATAGCGAAATATTTAGAAAAGCTATTAACCACAAAAATGTCGTCTGAAATAGATAAAGCTGAAAAGTCTTCCCCTTCATAAACCAGACCTTGATAAATCTCGTCCACGAGCAAATGCCCGCCTAACTCACTCACTTTCTGCCACGCTTCGGTTACATATGACTTGTTAAGCACCGCTCCTGTAGGATTGGACGGAGAGGCCAACCAAAGACCCGATGTTTTATCCCCCCAATGCGCGGCCAAAGTGCTCAAATCTAACTCAAAGCCGTCTTCAGGTTTTGTTTCCAGTAATTTTGCCTGTGCGCCTGCTTGAATAAGAAAGTGTCGATTACAAGGGTAGCAAGGGTCAGGCATCAGAACTTCATCACCCGCATTCACCATTAAGGACGCCATTAGCAACAAAGCGCCAGACGCCCCAGGAGTCACAATAATGCGCTCTGGAGAGACACCGACTTGATAACGACTAAGATAGTAATCACTAATCGCGCGCTTCAATTCAGGCAAGCCAGTTGCTGAGGTATAACCCGTTTTTCCTTGTTGAATCGCCTCCATGCCAGCATTAGCAACGGCATCCACCGCAACAAAATCAGGCTCTCCAACCTCAAGATGAATCACGTCTTCTCCCTGAGATTGCAACTGCTTTGCACGCTCCAAAACCATCATCACTTGAAAAGGCGCAATCTGCCCCACTCTGGTTGCTAACTTATGCTGTTTCATTCTGTATTTCTCTGCCTTTATCAGCTTGTTTGAAAAATATCGCGGCATTTTGCGCAAAAAATGTGGTTAACGACCACATTATCTGGTAAGTTTCCGCCCGAAAATAAATCACCTAATTTTATTGGTTACAGGCTACCACAATGGGAACCTGCGAAGTGAGGCAATGCGTATGCCAAATATGAACCCTGAATCATTAATGAAAGACTTCACTCCTTACGTTGCTAAGGATGGCGAAGAATACATGAACGAAAACCAGTTGGCGCACTTTAAAAGCATTCTACTCAACTGGAAGCAAAATCTTATGGAAGAGGTTGATCGTACCGTTCATCACTTAAAAGAAGAAGCGGTGAATTACGCGGATCCTAACGATCGCGCTAGCCAAGAGGAAGAATTTAGCCTAGAACTTCGCGCTCGTGATCGCGAACGTAAACTGGTTAAAAAAATCTCTCAGACCATTGAGCTAATCGATGCGGATGATTATGGCTACTGTGAAGAGTGCGGTATCGAAATCGGCATTCGCCGTCTAGAAGCTCGCCCTACAGCAACCATGTGCATTGATTGCAAAACATTGGCTGAAATCAAAGAGAAGCAAATCGGCGGTTAACAGCTTGCTGTCAAACCACGTTAGCTCTTCCGCGACACCCTATCGTGGCCGCTTTGCGCCATCGCCAACCGGCCCTCTCCACTTTGGCTCGCTAGTCAGCGCATTAGCGAGCTATTTGGATGCAAAACAACAGCAAGGCAGCTGGATTATCCGCATAGAAGATGTGGATGGTACACGTTGCAATGCGCGTTTTTCAGAACAAATCATCGACACGCTTAACAGCTACGGGCTTCACTCCGACGAACCTATCCGCGTTCAAAGCCAGCATCACAATCTATACGAACAGCAATTATCTAAACTCAAACAACAACAGATCGTTTTCCCCTGTAATTGCACACGCCAGTCGCTTGCTAAACACAACGGCAGCCACCCAAACAAATGCCAAAGCAACTTAGACAAACCCCATTCGTGGCGCCTACAAACAAGCCCCGTCATCTATGAATATCAAGACCGCATTCAGGGTCGATTGGTTTTCAGCGACGATCTAAAAAATAACTGCCCAGTATTAAAAAGAAAAGACGGCTTCTTCTCTTACCAACTCGCCGTTGTGGTAGATGACCACTTACAAAACATCAGCCACTTAGTCAGAGGCGCCGACCTCATTGAAACTACCGCACAGCAATTGCACCTTTATCACTTATTAGGCTGGACAGCACCAAACCTTTGCCACATCCCTCTTATTACCAACCACCAAGGCGATAAGATCAGCAAGCAAAATCACGCCAAACCCATAGAGAACAATCATCTCCCAACTCTCTTGCGTGCACTTCATTATCTAAAAATAGATCTAATCTCACCCACCTCGATCACCGAAGCGCTTTCGCTGGCGATCGAGGCCTGGGACCCCAGTAAGCTACAGGGCATAAAAGACCTCCCTCTGGAAGAGCAAGACCTTCATTTCATCTAACACGCTGCCTTAGATTGTTTTTCGACAATGCTATTGATTGTTTGTTATTTACAACAGGACAGTTGTCTCGACCAACAAACTCATGTGTGTATAATCGTTACACTAGTTACAAGAGGTGACAGCTTTATGCACAGCATTATGATCATTTGCCCAGACAACTCACCACTCAAAGAGTCAGAAAAGTGGTTGTCTCGATATGGTTTTCAGGTCAACACCAGCAGCACATTAGAGCAAGCAACACGCTACTATGAGCTAGCCGAATTCCACTTACTGCTTATCGATCAAGAGAGCATTGATAACACCGGCATTGCCATGCCTGAGACACCTCCTCGTATTGTTTTGGATACCAAGCCTAGTCTCAGCACGGGTGTCAGCAGCATGTCCAAAGGCGCGCTTTATTACCTGCCTCTGCCAACCGACTCCGAAACCCTGCTAAACAATGTGGTCAACGCACTAGAACAACACAATCACACTCCTTCCCATGAAGAAGTACCGACATCCAATTCAACCGACAGCCCGATAGAAGAAACTCTCACACTTGGGACTGCTGGCAGCGGCATAATTGGCCAATGCCAACCCATGCAAGATTTGTTTAGCGATATGAGAAAAATTGCAGGAACCGATGTCACCGTGCTGATAAGAGGTGAATCTGGTACAGGTAAAGAACTGGTCGCAAAAGCCTTGCACAACTTAAGTTTGCGCAGCAAGAATCCCATCATCAGCGTCAACTGTGCCGCTATCCCCGAAAACCTAATAGAATCAGAGCTATTTGGGCATGAAAAAGGCGCTTTTACTGGCGCCAGTGCTGCACATGACGGCCTAATATTCGCAGCCGATAAAGGCACCTTGTTCCTAGATGAAATAGGCGAGCTCCCCTTAGAAGCTCAAGCTAGGCTATTGCGCGTATTACAAGAAGGCGAAATCCGCAGGGTCGGCGCAACACAATCCACTAAAGTAAACATTAGGCTCATCACAGCCACTCACAGAGACTTGATGGCGATGGTCAAGCAAGGGCAATTTCGGGAGGATTTATATTATCGTCTCTACGTTATGGAGCTGCTACTGCCGCCATTGAGAGAAAGAGGAGAGGACATTTCGATCCTTGCAAAAAGTTTACTGGAAAAAATTTGTCAAAAACACAACAAACCCGTCTACAGCTACAGCCGAACGTTTGACAAAGCCATCCGCGCGCACAACTGGCCCGGCAATGTACGAGAACTAGAAAACGCCATAGAAAGAGCGGTAATACTTAGCCCCAAAGGAAAGATTGACGCCAGTAACCTGAAGCTTGCCACTCAGCAAAACTCAGCATCAACAACCAACAGCGACGCTGCAAGTAGCACCGAGGCACTCACTGGAACAACACTGGATGATTACTTCAAGCACTTCGTACTAACGCACCAACACAAGATGACCGAAACACAACTTGCACACTCTTTGGGCATATCAAGAAAAAGCTTGTGGGAAAGACGACAAAAACTTTTCATACCCAAAAAAGTAACAAACTAAAAGTAACACCTGATACCAAAATACCCAAAAAATACGCAAGACTTTGTAAAGAAAATGAACAGAAAGACACTAAAACGCAGCAAAATCAGCACTTTATGATTTTTGGCACAACTAATGCCTTATATATGACACAACGATAATAAGATTGACCAAGAATAAAAATAAGTTAATCGTCGTATGTAGGTTCTTAAAAATAAAAATAAAAGCTAAGAACACCGTGACCTCTTCAAATAAAAATAAAAATTTGAGGTCATGGATGGAAAATCGCTTTGGATAATTGATTTTTTTAGATATATAAGCCTTCGGGCAATGAAAACAATGCAAAAATAAAAATAAAACCTGAGTAGAACTGCAGAAGCAGCACCCACTTTGTTTTCGGAACTAGTATCTTCATGTATCCAAAGCGATTATTTTATTTACTCCTTGTAAATTCTAATCGCTTCACAAACTCCCCCCTGAATTACGACACACTGAAATCATCTAAACATAACCATTATTCGTGTAATTTTACAACTTTCACGTGTAGAATGCCCTTTTCGTTAACTTTAAAATTTGTTGTCTAATGCTCACAGGATTAAAATCTCTGGTACGTAAAGCTACCTCTCTGTTTGCCTCACCACAGGCGCAGACTTACCCTATTATCATTCCTCGCAGCGAGCACAGCTTATCTCGACAAGATTTAAGCCCAAATGCTGTCAAAGTATTGTATCGCCTAAATAAAGCGGGCTTTGACGCATACCTTGTTGGCGGCTGCATCCGAGACCATTTGATTGGCATTGAACCCAAAGATTTTGATGTTGTAACCAACGCAACGCCTGAAGAAGTTCACAGCACCTTCTCGAATTCGAGACTGATTGGTCGTCGTTTCAAACTGGTTCACGTGACATTCGGACGCGAGATCATTGAGGTATCAACATTCAGAGCCAACACAGCTCAAGATGACAATGACGCCGCAACAAGCACAACGCAAAAATCCCTGAAAGGTAAAGACTCCGCACGCTCTGCTCACGGCATAGTGTTACGCGATAATGTCTACGGCAGCATAGAAGAAGACGCCGAGCGCCGAGACTTCACTTTCAATGCCTTGTATTACAATGTCCAGGATTTCAGTATCCACGATTACTGTGGAGGCCTAAAAGACATAGAGAACAAACAAATTCGTATCATTGGTGACGCAAGACAACGCTACCAAGAAGACCCTGTTCGCATGCTAAGAGCCATTCGCTTTGCGGGCAAACTGGGTTTTGAGCTAGAAGCAGAAACCGCCGCGCCGATCAAAGAAATGGCCCATCTGCTCGACCACATCCCGCCTGCTCGCTTATTTGAAGAAGTACTCAAATTACTTGGCAGCGGTAACGGCATAGAAACCTTCGCCCTATTACGTCAATATGGTCTATTCCGCTATTTATTCCCAGACACAGAAGCATTACTGCAAAGTGGCTGGAAACGTAACGACATCGACCCAGAAGCGTTCATTCTGCAAGGCCTAAAAAATACTGACGATCGTATCCAAAGTGGCAAAACCACTGCGCCGTATTTTTTATATGCCGTATTACTTTGGCCAAGCGTAGCGCTACGTCATGAAGAATTCCAAGCGCAAGGCATGCCTGCAACACCGGCGCTGCACCAAGCCGCTAACATGGTCTTAGACAATCAGGTCGCGTCTACAGCTATTCCTCGCCGCTTCTCAACGCCAATGCGTGAAATCTGGGATATGCAATATCGACTACCAAAACGCTACGGTAAACGAGCGTTTTTATTGCTAGAGCACCCTCGTTTCCGTGCTGCATTCGACTTTCTACTTATTCGTGAGTTAAGTGGAACTGAATTAGACGGCCTAGGCGATTGGTGGGAGAAATTCCAGCATGGCACAGAAAGCCAACAGAGAGATCTTATTAAAAGCATTGACTCATTTAGCAAAGACAAAGAAGGTCCGAAAAAGCGCCGTCCACGTCGTCGTAGAAAGAGTAATAGCAACACATCCGAAACAGCAAAATCACAAAGCGACACTTTTGACGAGTAAGAGGATACGCCTTGATACACGCTTATATTGGCCTTGGCAGTAATCTGGAAAACCCAATAGCGCAGATAGATTGCGCTATTGATACATTAAAGAAACACGACGATTTAAAAAATTTTCGTGTTTCTTCTATTTATGGCAGCAAACCTGTTGGCCCACAAGACCAGCCAGACTACATCAACGCTGTCGCCTCATTCGACACCGATCTATCCCCTATCGCCCTACTTGACCTATTACAAAGCATTGAACAAGCACAACGTCGAGTCAGAGAACGTCATTGGGGACCGCGCACCCTAGATCTAGATCTGCTATTGTACGGACAAGAAAAAATACAATTACCAAGACTAAACGTGCCACACCCCTTTATGCTAGAACGAGGGTTTGTGATAAAGCCGCTTAGCGACCTAGCGCCCGATATGCTCTTAGAAAATGGCAAAACCGTTACAGAGCAGCTACACCAACTTGATACCAGCGATTTGGTTTTTATCAAAGAAGAATAAACTATGTATTCAGATAACTCACAAAGAAAACTCACCAAACCGGTTACTTTATCCACGCTCAGAAAAATGAAAGCGGAAAAAGAAAAAATCACCTGCTTAACAAGCTACGATGCTTCTTTCACCAATGTCATGAACGTCGCAGGTGTTGAAACGATTTTGGTCGGCGATTCTTTGGGAATGGTCGTACAAGGCCAAGACAGCACGCTACCTGTCACCATCGAAGACATGTGTTATCACACCGCAGCGGTAAAGCGAGGCAACACCAACGCCTTTATCCTTTCTGATATGTCTTTCATGAGTTACAGCAAGCCAGAACAAGCGCTCGATAACGCAGCAAAGCTAATGCAAGCCGGCGCCAACATGGTCAAACTAGAAGGCGGAAGCTGGCTCGCAGACACAGTAAAACTATTGAGCCAACGCGGTATTCCTGTTTGTGCGCATCTAGGTCTCACACCACAATCCGTTCATAAATTTGGTGGCTATAAAGTACAAGGCAAAAGCCAAGACGCGGCCGACTTATTACTGCAAGAATCTCTAGATCTTGTTGCTGCTGGAGCCGATATCCTTCTGTACGAATGCATCCCAACAGGACTAGGCAAAACACTAACAGAAGCCGTTCCAGTGCCAACTATTGGTATTGGTGCTGGTCACCACACGGATGGCCAAGTATTGGTTATGCACGACATGCTGGGCATCAACCTAGGCCACACACCAAAATTTGTGAAAAACTTTTTAATCGACGGGCGCAATGTGACGCAAGCCTTTGAAGCCTACGTTAAAGAAGTAAAAGACATGACATTTCCAGGACCAGAGCACGGATTCAAATAATGAAAACATTCCATACTATTGCCGAACTTCGTGCTGCGCTAAAAGTTGAGCGCCTACAAGACAAGAGCATTATTTTTGTACCAACGATGGGCAATCTACACGACGGCCATATGTCCTTAATTCGTCGCGCAGCAGAAGAAGGCGACGTTGTTGTGTCGTCGATCTTTGTTAACCCAATGCAATTCTCTGCCAACGAAGATTTAGAGCGCTACCCAAAAACACTAGAAGAAGACAAGAAAGTCCTTGAAGCAAACGGTTGTCACTACCTGTTTGCGCCTGACGCTTTGGAAATGTACCCAGACGGCAAGCGCAGCCAAACACAAATTGAAGTCATGGGTCTATCTGACATCCTTTGCGGCGCATCACGCCCAGGGCATTTTGTTGGCGTTTCTACCGTAGTCACAAAATTGTTTAATATTGTTCAGCCAGACTGCGCCATATTCGGCAACAAAGATTTTCAACAATTGAAAGTCATTGAAGACATGGTGCGCGACCTAAGTTCAAACGTTCGTATTATCGGCGTTGATACCGCGCGTAACGCTGATGGTCTTGCCATGAGTTCACGCAATGGCTACCTAACAGAAGAAGAAAGACGCATTGCTCCGGCAATGTATCAAACCCTGCTATGGGCGAAAGAGGCGCTCCTAGCAAACAGTGCGAGTCACGAGGACATTCGCGAACAAGCTCAACAGAAGCTTGAAGCGGCTGGTTTCCGTCGTGATTATTTCGAGATCCGCGCACAAGATAATTTGCAAACACCGTCAGAAGAAGAGAAACGCCTAGTCATTTTGGCTGCGGCACATTTAGGCAGTGCACGTCTGATCGATAACTTACGTGTAGAACTCGCTTAATTCACTTTGATATCTAGGGAGATTGTAATGGGCTCACCCACAGAATTGACCACTTGGCAAAAACTAACAGAGCATAAACAAGAAATGGCGTCTGTTAGTATGAAGTCTTTGTTTGAATCGGACCCAAGCCGCGCAGAAAAGTACACCGCTCAAGCGGCTGGTTGGACTTTAGATTACGCAAAAAACCGTGCCAATGAAAAAACCCTTTCGCTACTGACAGATTTAGCAAAAGAAGCGGGCTTAGAAAACGCCATCAACGGCATGTTCAGTGGCGCACACATCAATAACACCGAAGATCGCTCTGTATTGCACATCGCCCTGCGTGCTAGCCAAGCACAAGAATCACTCATGGTCGATGGCGTTAACGTACTCGCTGAAGTTCGTGCGACGCTAAAGCAAATGGAAGCCTTTGTTACGCAACTACACAGCGGTGAATGGAAAGGCTACACAGGCAAACGCATCACCGACGTCATCTCTATTGGCATAGGCGGTTCTTACCTTGGTCCAAAAGTGGTTGCTGAAGCCTTAACACCGTATAAAAAAGACGACATCAAGGTGCACTTTGTGGCCAACATTGATGGCTCAGATATCACAGGCAAACTACAACAAGTTAACCCAGAGACCACCGTCTTTGTTATCTCGTCCAAAACCTTCGGTACGCTAGAAACCCTATCTAACGCTAACGCTGCGCGAGACTGGTTTTTAAGCAATGGCGGCTCACAGAATGACGTCAGCAAGCACTTTGCGGCAGTGAGCTCCAACGTGAAAAAGGCCGTCGACTTCGGTATGGCAGAAGAAAACATCTTCCCTATGTGGGATTGGGTTGGCGGACGTTATTCTCTTTGGTCGGCAATTGGCTTGCCAGTCGCCATTGCCGTAGGCATGGATAACTTCTACGCATTGCTAGATGGCGCTCACCAAATGGACGAGCATTTCCGCACAGCACCGTTTGAAGAAAACCTGCCAGTAATCATGGGCGCTCTTGGCGTGTGGTACATCAATTTCCACAACGCACAAACTCACGCCTTGATTCCTTACGACCATTATTTACGTGCCATGCCTGCTCATATTCAGCAGCTCGACATGGAAAGTAACGGTAAAGCCAACCTATTGAATGGTGATGGTGTAGAGACTGACACAGGCCCAATCATCTGGGGCGGCGCTGGCACTAACGGCCAACACGCTTACCATCAGTTATTGCATCAGGGTACCCGCCTTGTGCCAGTGGACTTCATTGCACCACTGACCAGCCACAATCCAATTGGTGAACATCACGTTCATTTAATTGCTAACTGCCTAAGCCAATCGCAAGCCTTAATGGTCGGCAAAACCTTAGAGCAAGCCAAGCAAGAATTGCGTGATGCAGGTGCCAGCGAAGATCAAGTGGATGCGGTTGCGCCACACAAAGTAATTCAAGGCAACCGCCCTAGTAACACTCTGTTTACGGATAAAATGACACCAGCAACCGTTGGTGCCTTGATCGCCCTATACGAGCACCGTACTTTTGTACAAGGCACGATTTGGGGAATTAACTCATTCGACCAATGGGGTGTAGAACTGGGTAAAGTGTTGGGCACAGACATCTATAACCGCTTAGTCAGCGACAGCGACAACAGCGCACTGGATGCTTCTACCCAAGCCTTGATCAACGCGTTCAAGAAAGCTCAGGCTTAACTAAAAAAGAGCAGCTTAGACTTTCTATCATTGCATTAAAAACACCAGCCTCGGCTGGTGTTTTTGTTTTTATTCCCTCCCCTTCTCTTTAAGGGGAGGGTTAGGGAGGGGTCATTGAAAGCGAAGCTTTCATGTAAGTCACGGCTTCAGCTCGAAAACCACATGACAGCTCAACACTAACTTTTGTACATGACACCAAGCCAAGCGGCGTTTCTCTCTCGAAACTATCGCCTACCTCATCGAAACGCCGCTTGGCTTTCTTATGCCTCCAACTCATCGATAGAATCAAGCAGTGCTTTAGCATTAGCTCGTGAACTCAGCAAATAGGCAGTTTCTTGCATAGACTGATAATCCGCTAACGACATCATCACAACTGGGCTTTCGCTTTTCCGCGTAATAATCACTGGAGAATGATCATCGCAGACCTTAGCCATTGTCTTAGCAAGATTAGCCCGAGCTGCTGTATAACTAATAGCATCCATCATTTATTTCCTGTACTTAATTCTGTACCACTGAATATAAAGTAAACACCCAAAGCAAATCAACAGCTAACCCACAAGCTGCGATCAGTGGAACCATCCTAATCAGGTATCATTCCTGCCACCGCCTTCCAAGCGGAACAAACAGCTACTTTTCAACCAAGTTGTAACAGTGGCTTAGTAGCTTTGGTAACTGTTTATTACTTCCCCTATTCAGCTCAAACAATGAATCAATCGTTATTGAACTGAATATATTGCCCCGGTGTTACCCCCATTACACGACAAAACATGGCAATAAAGGCGCTGACATTTTCATAGCCCAAGGTGAACGCAATATTGGTTACGGGTACGTTGTCGGCCAACATTTCGATAGCGCTCAACACCCTCGCTCGTTGCCGCCATTCAGAAAAACCTAACCCTGTTTGCTCGTTAAAGCGTCGCGCTAGGGTTCTCGAAGACAGGCCAATGGATCTAGCCCATTCCTCTAAACTTCGATTATCAGCAAGGTTAGATAGTAGCCCATCTGTCATCTTTTTCAGGGATGGTAATCCAGGTTGTAACAAACCAAACAAAGTTTCTGGCAAGTTCACGATTTCATCAAACAACACTTCGGATAAGCGATTTTTTACAGCTTGAGACGTATCGTCAGACCAGCTGGCTGCTCGATGCACTAGCTCTTTTAGTAATGGTGTTGTTTGAAAGGTTTTTGGTGAGCTATCAAGTAATTGGCTTCTTTTTGAGTCAAGGTAAACACTGCAACCTCTAAAAGGGCCATGGGATTTCGCGCCATGCAATGTATTTGGTGGAATCCATACGGTATGGGTTGCAGGAACGACCCACCAACCGGATTCTGTTTGCACCGACAAAAGCCCTTCCAAGCTACCAACCAACTGACCAAATGCATGTCGATGCAGTTCTGTTTCTCTTATTTGATTTTCGATTAACTCTACTGACAAGATTAAGTCAGCATCAGATTGGTGAATAATATCCGCAAACGACAGGGAGCTTTTCATTTTGGCGATTTCTCAGTATTGGTTGTCTTAATTAATGGAGTATAGCCAAAATTCCAGCACTATACTGAGCCCTCATTCATCAATATAAGAGGCTTCATCATGACACCCATTATCAAACCAGAAGACATTTTGCCCGAAGATGTTAACCAAGCTAATCTTGAAGGCATTCAAATTCGCAAAGGGACAGTAGCCGCATTTTTGCAAAATGCTAAACTCTGGCAAGACCCAACCACCACCGAGGAAGAAAAAGCGAAACTCTTCGAGGCCATTAAAGAGACGCTTCCCTATCTGCGAGTATTAGGCATGTTTGAGGTGTTCCAGTTTCAAGATAAGACGCTTCAAACTTTAAGTGAAGAATTATAGTTTATCGATTTAGCTTAATTATCAAATTAGAGGCGACTTGTTACTAGTCGTTGCTATCGCCTCTAGCCATCAAAGACCTAACTACTGGGCCAATCGAACAATTAGCTAAGAAACCGCCTTAACCAACCACTCTTTCATCTCTTCTAAATCCGCCTTATGGTCTAGATAGTTTTCAATAACCGAGTCGACACAAGCTGCGATAGCGTCTGGTCGGTAGGTCACGCCTATAAGTTTTTCTGCAAGTTGCTCTATTGGATCCGGGAACAAGCTGTCGGTGAAGGTCTGCGCGGCGGTGATTTTCGCGTTGCTCAGATCGAGGTGAATTTCTACGCCACCCCATTTGAAGCGTTCGTCTAGTGTGTGGGTAAATTGTGGCGATTTACCAAAGTTCCAATCCCAGCTTTGTTGTTGTTCGAATTTCTCTAGGAAGCCTGGCAGATCTGGCAAGGCTTCAGGGGAAATTTCTTCTATGGTTGGCGTTTCATCAAAGTATTCACAAAACGCTTCGACAATAGCGTCACACACCAGTTGATGGTTAATCTGTGGATAAAGCGAATCAAGGTTGGTTACACGAGATCGTACTGAGGTGATGCCTTTCGACTGGAGCTTTTTGACATCAGGGTTTAGGTAATTCGCTAGACGACTCAAGTCAGCGTGCAACAATAAAGTACCATGGTGAAAACCACGATCTTTGGTTTCTTTATAGGCAGAGCCAGAGAACTTACGCATTTCCTCACCTTCGCCTACTACTAAGTCATTTCGACCATTGGCGTAGCCTTCAATGCCAAGCTTCTTCAAGCCTTGCAGAACGATCTCAGTCGACACTTCTTTGTTGTATTCAGGTTTACCCGCCATGAAGGTGAAGTTGGTATTACCCAAATCATGGAAGACAGCACCACCGCCACTCTGGCGGCGAGCAAGGTGAATTTCATCTTGCTCCATCTTACCTATGTTGCACTCTTTCCAAGGGTTCTGAGAGCGACCAATCACCACGGTTTCAGCGTTTCGCCATAAAAACAACACTCGCTGATCTGCTGGCATGGAACGGAAAATACAGTCTTCAACAGCCAAGTTAAAATGAGGATTATTAGAGTGGGAAAGTAGAATTCGGCTAGCCATGGAGTTTTCTCTTGTCGCAAAAGGAATAAGCTTAAAAATCAGCTCTCTTTATAACTTTTTTACAGACATAAAAAAACCACGGTGCTTTTCGCATCGTGGTTTTTAGAAGCTCGCTTTACATTAAATGTATTCGACGCTTTCGATTTCGTATGTCGCTTCACCGCTTGGGATTTTCACAATGACTTCGTCACCTTCTTCTTTCCCAATGATAGCTTTGGCGATTGGAGAGGCGTAAGAGATTTTCTTCTCTTTTACATCTGCTTCGTCGTCGCCGACTATGCGATACGTTACCGTTGCCTCAGTATCCACGTTAAACAAGGTTACCGTGGTACCAAACACCACTTTACCGGTGGCAGGCATAGTTTTCACATCAATCACTTGTGAATCAGCAAGTTTACCTTCGATCTCTTTAATACGACCTTCAGTAAACCCTTGCTCTTCGCGAGCTGCATGATATTCAGCGTTTTCTTTTAAGTCGCCATGCTCACGCGCGGTTGCGATATCCGCAATCACGCGAGGACGGACGACAGTTTTCAAGTGATTTAGCTCTTCTCTTAGACGAGCCTCACCTTCTACTGTCATTGGTACTTTATTCATTATTTCCCCAAGTGCAAATCTTGCAGTCTTCTAACTTTCGTTTCACCTGTTAGGCTAATCGCCATACTCGTAGCTTCAGCACCAGCCAATGTTGTAGTGTAACAAACCTTACGCTGTAATGCTGTACGACGAATAACAGAAGAGTCTGCAATCGCTTGTGTACCGGATGTAGTGTTAATGATGTAATCAATCTCGCCATTTTTCATCATATCAACGATATGTGGACGACCTTCATTCACCTTATTCACTTTGCTAACGTTAACACCGCGCTCTGTTAAGTACTTCGCTGTACCTTCAGTACCTACAAGGTCAAAACCAAGTTCTGCCAAGCGACGAGCAACGTCTACCGCACCTTCTTTATCCATATCACGAACACTAATGAAAGCACGACCCGATGTTGGCAATTCAGTACCACCACCAAGAACAGCTTTACCAAAAGCTTCCGCGAACGTGTCACCTACACCCATTACTTCGCCCGTAGACTTCATTTCAGGCCCAAGAATCGGATCGACACCTTGGAACTTGTTGAATGGGAAAACGGCTTCTTTCACGCTGTAGTAAGTAGGGATAATTTCTTCAGTGAAACCAAGTTCTTCTAGCGTTTTACCCGCCATTACCAAGGCAGCTACTTGCGCCAAAGAACGACCGATACACTTAGAAACAAACGGCACAGTACGAGATGCACGAGGGTTAACCTCGATCACATAAATTTCGCCATCTTGAATAGCAAGCTGAGTGTTCATCAAGCCAATAACGCCAAGCTCTAGCGCCATATTCTTGATCATCTCGCGAATATTATCCTGCACTTCTTTCGACAAAGAATAAGGAGGCAAAGAACACGCAGAGTCACCAGAGTGAACGCCCGCTTGTTCGATATGCTGCATGATGCCGCCGATAACGACTTGCTTACCATCACTAATACAGTCGATATCCACTTCAATCGCTGCATTCAAGAAATGGTCTAGCAATACAGGGCTGTCGTTAGACACCTTCACTGCGCTGGTCATGTAACGCATCAACTCTTTTTCGTTGTACACGATTTCCATCGCGCGGCCGCCCAATACATAAGAAGGACGAACCACTAGCGGGTAACCGATAACAGCGGCTTTCGCTGCGGCTTGCTCAATACTACGTACTGTTGCGTTATGAGGCTGTTTGTAGCCTAAACGCTGGATCATGCTTTGGAAACGCTCACGATCTTCCGCACGGTCAATAGACTCTGGCGTTGTACCAATGATTGGCACACCTTCGTTTTGCAAGGCACGAGCAATTTTCAGTGGTGTTTGACCACCAAACTGAACAATAACGCCTTTTGGTTTTTCTTTACGTACGATTTCCAACACATCTTCAAGCGTTACTGGCTCGAAGTACAAACGGTCAGATGTATCGTAATCAGTGGATACTGTTTCAGGGTTACAGTTCACCATAATGGTTTCGTAACCGTCTTCACGTAGACCAAGTGCTGCGTGTACACAGCAGTAGTCAAACTCAATACCTTGACCGATACGGTTTGGACCACCACCAAGGATGATAACCTTATCGCGGTCTGTTGGCGCAGCTTCACACTCGTCTTCGTACGTTGAGTACATATACGCTGTGTCTGTCGCAAATTCAGCGGAACAAGTATCTACACGCTTGTAAACAGGATGAACGTTCATCAAGTAACGACGCTCACGCATAGACTTCTCAGTCACGCTCATCAAAGACGCAAGACGTGCATCAGAGAAACCTTTGCGCTTAAGACGACGAAGTACATCGTACGTCATGTCGATCAGACCTTTGTCTGCCAAGGCAACTTCTTCTTTGATCAAGTCTTCGATTTGTACCAAGAACCAGTGATCAACACCTGTGGCAGCGTATACTTCATCAACTGTCATACCAGAGCGGAAGGCATCACCAATGTACCAAATACGTTCAGAACCAGGAGATTGAAGCTCGTAAGCAAGTTTTTCTTTGCTGTTTTCTTCAGAGAAATCTAGCTGAGGATTAAAGCCATCAGAACCGACTTCCAAACCACGCAAGGCTTTTTGCAAAGACTCTTGGAAAGTACGACCAATCGCCATCACTTCACCAACCGATTTCATTTGCGTTGTAAGACGATCATTGGCAGTTGGGAATTTCTCGAAAGTGAAACGAGGAATCTTAGTGACAACGTAGTCGATTGCTGGCTCGAAGCTCGCTGGCGTTTGCCCCCCAGTGATGTCGTTTTGCAACTCATCAAGGGTGTAACCGATCGCCAATTTCGCAGCAATTTTCGCAATTGGGAAACCCGTTGCTTTCGATGCCAAAGCCGATGAACGAGATACACGAGGGTTCATCTCGATAACCACAAGACGACCTGTTTTTGGGTCCATGCCGAACTGTACGTTAGAACCACCGGTTTCTACACCGATCTCACGCAATACCGCCAAAGAAGCGTTACGCATGATTTGATATTCTTTATCTGTCAGAGTTTGTGCTGGCGCAACGGTAATAGAGTCACCTGTGTGAACACCCATTGCGTCGAAGTTTTCAATCGCACAAACAATGATGCAGTTGTCTTTTTTGTCGCGGACAACTTCCATCTCGTATTCTTTCCAACCGATCAAAGATTCATCGATTAGCAATTCGTTGGTTGGCGACAGATCCAAACCGCGAGTACAAATCTCTTCGAACTCTTCCATGTTGTAGGCGATACCGCCGCCCGTTCCGCCCATTGTGAAAGAAGGACGGATGATACAAGGAAAGCCGACTTCATTTTGTACTTTAAGCGCTTCTTCCATGTTGTGGGCGATGCCCGCACGAGGACACTCAAGACCGATGGCTTTCATTGCTTCGTCGAAACGATGACGATCTTCCGCTTTATCGATCGCGTCCGCTGTCGCACCAATCATTTCAACATTGTATTTTTCCAGAACACCGTGGCGCTCAAGATCCAATGCACAGTTCAATGCAGTTTGACCACCCATAGTAGGTAGAACAGCATCTGGGCGTTCTTTCTCGATGATTTTCTCAACGGTTTTCCATTCGATTGGCTCAATGTAAGTCGCATCCGCCATCACTGGGTCAGTCATGATCGTCGCTGGGTTTGAGTTCACCAGAATAACGCGAAAACCTTCTTCACGAAGTGCTTTACACGCTTGTGCACCAGAATAGTCAAACTCACAAGCCTGACCGATAACAATAGGGCCTGCACCTAAAATTAAGACGCTTTTTATGTCAGTACGTTTTGGCATAATATTTCGCTCCGCTCCTACTTTTAGGCTTTAGTGGCTTTAATGTTTTCAATGAACTGATCGAACAACGGCGCCACATCGTGTGGACCAGGGCTCGCTTCAGGGTGACCTTGGAAGCTGAATGCGCTCTTGTCAGTGCGTGCGATGCCTTGTAAAGAGCCATCAAACAAAGACTTATGAGTGGCTTCAAGGTTCGCTGGCAAGGAATCTTCATCAACCGCAAAACCGTGGTTTTGGCTAGTGATCATGACCGTGCCTTTTTTGATGTCTTGCACTGGGTGGTTTGCACCGTGGTGACCAAATTTCATTTTCTTCGTTTTTGCGCCAGAAGCCAAAGCCAAAAGCTGATGACCAAGACAAATACCAAAAACTGGAATGTCTGTTTCTAGGATCTCTTTAATCGCTTGAATCGCGTAATCACATGGCTCTGGATCACCAGGACCATTGGATAGGAAGACACCATCTGGGTTTAACGCCAACACATCACTTGCAGGCGTTTTCGCAGGTACAACAGTCAAACGACAACCACGTTCAACCAACATGCGAAGAATGTTACGTTTCACACCGTAGTCGTAAGCCACTACGTGGAAATCGAATGATTCTGGGGTCGTATGACCATTAACAAGATCCCAAGTAGACTCGGTCCACTCGTAAGCTTTCTCAACCGTGACTTCTTTGGCTAAATCCATACCCTTCAAACCAGGGAAGGCTTTGGCTGCCGCAACAGCAGCTGCTTCATCCAGATTTTCACCTGCCATAATGCAACCCGCTTGCGCGCCTTTCTCGCGAAGGATACGTGTCAATTTACGCGTATCGATATCGGCGATACCAACAACACCTTTGCGTTTCAGGTAAGAATCAAGGGACTCTTGTGAACGCCAGCTGCTAGCAACCAAAGGAAGATCACGAATAATCAGGCCTTCACACCAAACATTGTTAGATTCTTCATCTTCAGAGTTAACGCCAGTATTCCCGATGTGGGGATAGGTCAAGGTGACCATTTGTCGAGCATAGGAAGGATCAGTAAGTATTTCTTGATAACCGGTCATCGAGGTGTTGAAAACAACCTCGGCGGTTGAGGAGCCATCCGCTCCGATCGACACCCCTTTAAAAATCGTGCCGTCTTCCAGAGCTAGAATCGCTGATGTTGCCAAAGGAACCTCCCATTTAGAGCCTATCAGGTTGCAAAAAAGCGAGACGAACCGGCGGCTCATCTCGCTTTTAAGAAATTGCGTTTTTGCCGTTCATCCATTGATGGATAACCAATGAATCTCGCGTTCAAAAAATCTGCCTAATTCTACTCTGATACGCCTTTAGCGTCCACCAAATTGCCGAGAAAACAGGCAAAAATACACGAATGAAGCACTTTTTTTCTTGACTTCTTAGTCAGGAATAATATCTACCTGTTAGACAGACTTAACACAGCAAACCATCAGCCACACTTTGTGCTGCTTCATAACCTTTTAAATTACCCAACACAGTCAATGAAAAAATCATCGCAGTCGCTGGTCCTTTGGCCGTCAGAATATTGTCGTCCATCACCACAGGTTCATTAGGCATATATTCTGCGCCAGTTAGACCGTCTTCAAATCCTGGGTAACAAGTCGCTTGTTTGTCGACAACAAAACCATGGGTACCAAACACCACTGCAGGCGATGCACAAATCGCAGCCAATAGCGCATCTTGAATGTCATGCTTTTCCAGCATACCAATCAATAACTCACAATCACGCAAATGTTCAGCGCCAGGCATGCCGCCCGCCAACACAACCGCATCAAAAATTTGATCGGCCACATCCGTCAACAAGACATCCGCTTCTAGTTTAGTATTGTGTGCCATAACAACCTGTTTTGAGTCATGAATACTCGCCACAGTTACGTCTAAACCACCACGTCTCAAAACATCGATAATAGTAATAGCTTCAATATCTTCGTTGCCGTTTGCAATAGGAACTAATACCTTGCTCATACTTACCTCTTTAACAATTTAATTCATAAAATTCTGGTAAACAAACAGGCCGCTTCGCGCCCTTGTTCTGTTTGATAGTAATTCTTTCGGCGACCAACCTGTTCGAACCCTAACGATTCATAAAGGGAAATGGCGCCTAGATTCGATTCACGCACTTCTAGCAACAACTCACTGACATCTTGTTGCGCAACCGTTTCTGACCAAACCATCATCAACCTTCTAGCGAGCCCCTGTCTACGCATAGAAGAATCAATCACAATTAATTCTAATTCGGATTGATCAAGCACAACCGATGCAGTCAGCCACCCCAAAGCAACCAAGGGAGTCGAACCCACCGACTCAATTATCCAATTTTCCCGACTGTGCAAAGCGTCAGCCACCAATTTTTCACCCCAAGGATGAGGGTTAGACAAAGCATCAAGTTGGATAATGGCGGGAAGATCAGACAAAACAGCAGGACGGATAGAAACAGAGACATTCATAGGATTCAAAACCACATCAGTCGAAATATGACATTAGCTAAAAAGCGTAGACTGCATTTCTTCCCACGCTTCTTTGCGTAACTCTGGAATGCGATGTAGCTCAGGCAAACTCACAATACGAGCAGTAGGATATTGCTTCAATAACGTATCAGCAGGTAAATCTTCCACCAGCTGAGTCACCTTAGCACCCGCCAGAACCAGCAAAGGCACTTCAGGAAAGTCTTTCACTAGACGGCCAACATAGCTTTCTAAGGCTCCAAACAACCAGTCGGTGCGATTTGTGAAGTACGGATTACGCAATTGACCAGGCCAGCTAAACGCACTACCTTGCCATTCATCAATAGGCTGTTTCAGCAGAGCTTGCCCCATTTTCAGCGCCAAACGTTCGATATCTTCTGCTTGAGAAAACACCTGTGGCACATCACTCAAAATTAACAATTTATTCAGTAACGCATAAGCTCGAATATCAAGGTGTGTAATTTGGCTGACAACATTGGATTCAGGCTCAATCACAATATCTACCGCCAATTCTTCAATAGGCTGTAGATCTTCAACAATAATTTCCGGCCCAGCATTTAACTGCTCACGAAGGTTATGAACCAAAGGCTCTTTTTCTTCTGGCGATAATTTAGGCACGGGAGCGGGTTCAGGATCTGCCGCTTTAAATCCCATAGACGGTGGTGCCGAAACGACATCCGCCGCGACATCAGTATCAATCGGCCAAGGTTGAGGCGGCATAAAAACCGTCCCAGAGACATTGTCCGAAGCAGACCCACTTTTATCAATAGACAACCAAGACACCACGCCCATTTGCGCTAAGCAATGAGTTTGAAAAGCCTGTTGAGGTGGTAATTCGCGGGACATAATAACCTTAATCGCAGCCTAAAAAAGTGCCTATTCATAGATTTGAATATTGGTACGCAAATATACCCGCTTACGCCAACAGATGCCACTTGATGGCCTAAAGCTTGCTAGAGATCTTTGCACGATGGCTGTGTATAATCGCAACCAATTTTGAACCTATTGAACCACTTTATTAATATAACGCCCTATATAAAGGTAAAAGCATGCCCCAGATTTTATCTCGTTTGATGCTGATCGCGACCGTTGCGATCAGCAGCCTAAGTTTTGCAGACAACTTACCCGACCTTAAAGGTCGCACTATTTTAGCCGTCACGGAAAATGCCTACACGCCACTGAACTTTGTTGATCCAGCAACAGGCGAAGGTATTGGCTGGGAATACGACGCCATGAATGAAATTGGCAAACGCTTAAACGCCAAAATCGAATGGCACCTAAGCAGCTGGGACACCATGATCCAAGCCATCAAACAAGGCCAATACGATGTCGGCATGGACGGCATCACTATTAATGAAGAACGCGCCCAGCAAATCGACTTCACGATTCCTTATATGACCTCTCAGCAGTTTATGTTAGTTCGTGCCGATGAAGATCGATTCAACGATGCCAAATCCTTTGCCGCCAACCCAGACCTGCATTTTGGCGCACAAGCTGGAACCACCAACTTTTATGTGGCTGTTTATGACGTTCTTGATGGCGACGAAGGCAACCCTCGCATCACTTTATTAGAGACTTTCGGTGCGTCCGTTCAAGCGCTAAAATCGGGTGACGTCGACAGTGTATTAATGGACGCTGCATCGGCACGTGGTTACATCGGTGCTAACCCTGGCGCATTCAAAATCGTTGGCGGCCCACTGGGCTCTGAAGATTTCGGCTTCATCCTGACCCCAGGTTCAGACCTTGTTAAGCCGATCAATGCTGCCATCGAAAGCATGAAAAAAGATGGCACATTAGAAGCACTAAACAAAAAATGGTTCTTCGACTTTAATCAGTAAGCAGCACAACTGATAAACGCGATGTAACAGACAACAGCAACGGATCTTCTACTTTTATAGCGATCCGTTTTTTTATTGATAAACCACGGAACGGTCTTGCTATGAATGTATTATGCCCTTTAAAAAATCCCTAGATCGCACGCCTTGGTGGCTCGTCACCATCATTATTATCGCTCTGGTTTTGGTTTGGAACATGGTTTCCGACCAAAGCTACCAACGCATCGCGGGCGCACTAAGCGAAGGACTGCTGACCACAATTGGCGTAACCTTCACGGCATTTATACTGGCAAGCTTACTTGGGTTATTAATTGCACTGGCAGGGTTTTCTCGTCATCGACTACTACGTGAGTTTGCTCGCCTATATGTAGAAATTTTTCGTGGCGTCCCCGTTCTCGTACTGCTCTTCTACATCACCTTTGTCGGCGCACCGGAAATGGTCAAACTCTACAACTGGGCGTTACAAATACCGATTGAAGCGGGCTGGATAGAAAAAGCTCGCACACGAGATTTCACCCTATTGTGGCGCGCTATTATCGCCCTTGCCATCAGCTACAGCGCCTTCATTGCAGAAGTGTTTCGCGCTGGTATTCAAGAAGTCGGCAAAGGCCAAATCGAAGCTGCAAAAGCATTAGGCTTATCCAACTGGCACCGCTTCCGCCTTATCACCCTACCCCAAGCCATGCGTAAAATCTTACCGCCTCTTGGTAACGACCTCGTCGCCATGATCAAAGACTCCGCACTCGTTTCGGTTTTAGGCGTACAAGATATCACCCAACTTGGCAAAGTCTTCAGCTCCTCCACCTTCCAATTCTTCGAAACCTACAACGTCGTCGCCTTCATGTACCTCGTACTCACACTCAGCTTATCGCTAATGATCCGCGCCTTTGAAGCGCATTTGAGAAGAAATGATCATCATTGACTAAAGACAGATTAGCGCCTCCCCCAGATGAGGGGAAAGCGTTGGTTTCGGGGAAAAGGTTATCCGGTCGGAGGGAATCAACACCATGAACGAATAACATTTCGACGAGGGAGGCGGTAGTTTCGAGAAGAAATGTTATTCGTTCATGGCAACATAGACAGCTTGAGTAACAAAAACAACCCCATCCTAACCTTCCCCTTGGAAGACAAAAGGAGAAGGAACTAAGCGCTAAAAAACAAACTCAACCAAAGCCTGTAGTACGACAAAAGACATCACACCGGCCAGAATATCGTCTAGCATGATACCGAAGCCACCGTGTACGTTTTTATCGACCCATGAGATCGGCCAAGGCTTCAAGATATCGAATAAACGAAACAAGACAAAGCCCAACACGATATAAAACCAACCCGCAGGCGCCAGCCACATGGTAATCCAGAAGCCGACAAACTCATCCCAAACAATCCCTGCATGGTCATGTACGCCCATGTCTTTGGAGGTTTTACCACACAGGTAAATCCCCACTAATGATGTCACGACCAGCACAATAAAATACGCCGTGGCCGTTAAATCTTGTAATAACCAAATAAAAATCGGCACTGCTGCTAATGTACCAAATGTGCCTGGTGCTTTTGGCGCGGCACCAGAGCCTAGGCCAAATGCCAAAAAATGTATCGGATTACGCCATACAGACGCTGGGGCAGAATTTGCCATGGTGTTACTACCTATTTATTAAATGAAAAACTAAAAACCTTTGCGCCCATCTCGGCTCTAAAAATGTTGCCAGCCCGATGCCTCACCGTCATAGCCTTGAATGCTAAAGCCTTCCGCAACAATTTCTCCTACCTTGGTACAAGGTAAACTCAGTGTTTGCGTGATTAAGGCAATCTCGGCTGCTTGCTCTTTCGGGGCAGTAAAACAGAGTTCGTAATCATCGCCGCCGGTTAATGCCAATGAAATTGCCGATTCGGGTTGCCAATAACGCAATTCAGAAGAGATTGGTAAACGACTCGCATCGATCTTCGCCCCGACTCCTGATGCCTTAAGTATATGCTGGATATCTTGAGCGAGACCATCAGAAATATCCATCATAGAATGAGCCACTCGCTTCAGCGCCATGCCGGCAATTAACCTTGGTGTTGGTCGCCAGTAACGATCATAAAAATAATCAAAACGCTCACTCGATACTTGCAACTCTCCCGTGACAATCGGCACAGCCGCCGCCGCATCACCCAGCAACCCTGTAACGTAAATATCGTCACCAACCTTGGCACCACTGCGTTTTAGCGCCATGTCCGCTTCCACATAACCATGCACTTGCAGGGTAATCGTTAGCGGCCCTTTGGTCGTATCACCACCAACTAAAGCCAAGCCAATTGGCTCTGCCAGTTCCGCCATGCCTTGCGCCAAACCCGCTAACCATTGCGGATCAGATTCTGGAATGGTCAGCCCTAGAGTGAAAAAAGCCGGTTTTGCCCCCATTGCAGCCAAGTCACTGACGCAGCTTGCTACCGCACGGTAACCGATATCGACAGGGTCCGCATCGAAAGGAAAATGTCGCCCTTCAACCAAGGTATCCATAGAAAACACCAAGCTCTGACCTTGCGGCACTTGCACCTGAGCGCAATCATCACCAATGCCTAACAAAAGATCCCCACGCCCCTGCGTGTTCGCCATGACAGACGCTTGAAAGATGTTTTGTATCAACTCGAATTCTTTCAACAGAAGATCCTTTTATCCTAATTAATAGCTCACGCCTAACGGTCAAAATAAGCCAGTTTAATGAGCAAAAGGATACCGTATTGTCAGTAGGATGTCAGAAGCAAAAAAGGGCAGATTGCCTAATGCAATCTGCCCTTAAGACATCATCCAATCCGAATACCCAGAGTTAATCTTCTGAGCGTTTAGTGCGTGTTTTCGGTGTTGGGATCACTTCTAAATAAAAAGACTTCCAATGCTGGCTTTGTGCAGAACTAATATTGGCATTGATGTCACCTTCATGAATCGCTCGTGCCTTGTCTGCGACTTGACCAAACTTGCAGTTAAATCCCCAAAAATCCGCACCTTCTGGCAAGGCTTTGTTGCGCTCTGCTTTTATGTATTGCTTAACGTCGTTTTTCGCTTCTTCAATAAGACGCTGGTATGGCTTTTTGGGGTGAGATAGTACAAACGTCTTTTTCATTATGATCCTAAAAATATTGGGTAAGGCAGCATAACAACCACCTTTAAGACGCCTATAATAGCGGGTTAAGAATAAACCAGCCATCAATAAAACGATAAAATAGCTGATCATAAACATCATACCCAAGACTTTACTCTACGCGATCTACCTCTATTCCAAGCGCTCTGGCTCGCGTTGTCCACATTTTGCGCGCCAACACCCGCATGTTTTCAACACTGTCCATTTCATCCATAATTTCTACGCCAAGTAAGGTCTCCACCAAATCCTCAAGAGTCACGATTCCTTTTACCCTTCCATATTCATCTACCACCAATGCAATATGCTGACGCTCGTTAAGAAAGCTGTCCAATAGCATTGGTAATGATACTTTTTCAGGAACCACGGTAATATCACGCTTTAAAGACTTAAGTGTTTCATTATGTCGGTCAGACGCCTTACTTAACAAAATGTCGTCTCTAAGAACAAAACCTGTAATGTCATCAAAGCCCGATTTATAAACAGGTAAACGTGAAAACGGCTTACTTTTAATAAGCTCAAACACCTCTGAAACGGTTTGGTTCTCTGAAAGTGCAAAAGCAACCGTTCGAGGCGTCATGACATCCATAGCTTTAACCGACCCATAACGAAACAAGTTACGAATAACCCTGGATTCACTATCATGAATCTGGCCATCTGCTTTACCAAGCTCTGCCATGGCAATAAACTCGTCTCGGCTAAAGTGATGCAGCGTCTTTCCGTGAGATATTAGCTTAGTGAGTTTCTCTGAAACCCACACGATAGGGTAAAGGATGAGGATAAGTCCCTGTACAAAGTACATCGTAGGAACAACCAGCTTTGACCAATAAATTGCGCCGATGGTTTTAGGCACAATTTCAGAGAAAAATAAGATCGCCATCGTCATGGCCGCTGAAAACACACCAAACCATGCACTTCCAAATACCGCCGTAGCTTTCGCGCCTGCTCCAATCGCCCCAGCCGTGTGGGCAATGGTGTTAAGTGTCAGAATAGCCGCAAGCGATTGGTCAATATTATCTTGTTTTAGTCGCTTCAAACGCAGTGCGAATTTTGGCTGTTTTTCTTTCATGCCTTCAACATATGACGGCGTAATACTCAGTAATACGGCTTCTGCCACAGAACAAAGAAAGGAAAAACCTATTGCCGTCAAAACATAAATAATTAACAGCAAAGCATCTGTACTCATTACCGACCCTCGCGTTCATTTTTCGGTTGTTTTTAAGACCTTCATCATCACATTTACAAAGCTGTGCTTCCCCTAAATAACATGGATAGTGCTCTTGCCGCGCTAAATAGTTCAGTGGCAAACATGCTAATCTAGGCTTCTAAGCACTCGGGCTATGTTCATTTAGTCTGTGATTAGGACGTTAGGTTCAAATAAAATTGGACAGTTTGAAGCAGATATAAAAAAGCCCCGTTATTAGCAAGTAATAACAGGGCTCTTAGTTGTCTTTCTCAAATACTATTGAGAGCGTTTAAGTAATCGGTTTTTGATTACTTGTTTGACTCTTTATTCGCTTC
This sequence comes from Marinomonas sp. FW-1, assembly GCF_005222245.1. Taxonomy (NCBI): domain Bacteria; kingdom Pseudomonadati; phylum Pseudomonadota; class Gammaproteobacteria; order Oceanospirillales; family Oceanospirillaceae; genus Marinomonas; species Marinomonas sp. FW-1. Next base: position 3,571,804 of record NZ_CP025987.1, read on the forward strand.
TCGGCGAGCGGCGATTTCTTCACGACGCACGCGCTGTGCTAGTTTATCTAGAATGCCGTTAACGTATTTGTGGCTTTCTGTCGCGCCGAAGCCTTTTGCTAGCTCTACGCTTTCATTGATCGCAACACGATATGGCACATCTAAACGCTGAGACAATTCATATGCCCCGATACGCATAACCGCCAATTCGATTGGATCTAGTTCGCTTAATGGGCGATCTAATAACTCTTCAAACAAAACGTCCAGTTTTTTTGCACTGGCAGTAACGCCTTGTAGCAACTCGCGGAAGTACACCTTGTCACAAGAATCCATTTCTTGATCTTGGTTCATCACGAATTGGGTCTCTATCTCGCTAACAGCAGAGTGATTCATCTGCCACTGATAGACCGCTTGTAATGCCAAACGACGTGAAGCACTGCGCAATTGCGAACGTGAAGGCTTTTTTTCCTTACGTTTTGGTGCTGGAGTTTGGTCGTTTGTTGTTTCCACTTCGCTCATTTTTTGCCTCAATTGTCCAGACTACGCTGCCTTGTGGGCTAACGCTTATGTCTGTTTGAAAGTACCCTTGGTTGTTAAAGAGCTATTAGACACTGTTTAGACAGCATCTGAGTCATATCGACCAAAGGCACGAATATATGGGTTGTCTTGGGCGGCGATTATAGCAACATTTATTCTAGGTTTCTCGGCAAAGTTCTCTAAATATTCGCAAGAAAAAACAATTTTCAGGCATTTCAAAAAAAAAGCCTGAAAAAGCAATGACTCACGTTTCTTTATTTTTACAACTCTGCGTCAAAGTCACCTTCAAGGTCGTCTTCAAAATCATCTTCTAGATAACGTGGTTGATACACTAAACGCACATCTTGACCAACTTGGCGAACCGATTTAAGCGTCAAATCCACCGCCTCATCCATTTCATCTAAAGGTAATTTAAACAAAGGACGCGCACTGGAACCTAATAGCTTCGGTGCCATATAAACGACGATTTCATCAACCAGACCCGCCGCTAAAAAACCACCAGCCAATTCGGCACCCGCTTCTAACAAAACTTCGTTAATACCCGCATCGGCCAGCTGCTCCATCGCGTCTAATAAGTCGAGTCGCCCGTCTAAACCGCATGGCGAAAAACGCACCGTCACGCCTTTTTTAGTCAGCGTGTCTAAGTGTTCTTCTTCGACTTCCTCTTCGACCGAAAACACCCAAGCTTGATTCGTCGGGTAAAGAATTTTCGCTTCTGGAAGAATCGACAGCGCCGTATCCATTATGACTCGAATCGGTTGGCGCACGCTTTTTGGATCAGCTTCTTGACCCTCGTTATCAATACGAACCGTCATGCTTGGGTTATCAGCCAAAACCGAACCAATCCCCGTCACAATTGCGTCACTTTGAGCACGTAGACGTTGTACATCAAGACGCGCAGCAGAGTCCGTAATCCATTGGCTTTCACCAGATTCCATTGCTGTGCGGCCATCCATACTCATAGCCAGCTTTACTCGCACATAAGGAAGCCCTTCGCGCATGCGTTTGATAAAGCCAGGATTCAGCGCTTCGCATTCCGCCTCTAAAACCGGACCAATCACTTCGATGCCAGTTTTTTTGATTTTCTGTAAACCATTGCCAGACACTTCAGGATTCGGATCTTGCATACCATAAACAACGCGCGCAACCCCCGCATTGATTAAAGCATCAGCACAAGGTGGCGTTTTACCTTGGTGACTGCAAGGCTCTAATGTGACATAAGCCGTTGCACCCGCCACATCTTGTTTCGCGTCAGCTAAAGCATTCACTTCAGCGTGACCTTCTCCTGCTTTAACATGGAAGCCTTGGCCAATGATTTGCTGATCTTTAACCAAAACACAGCCAACACGAGGATTTGGGTGCGTGGTATAAAGGCCTTTCTTTGCCAATTGAATGGCTTTCGCCATCCAATATTCGTGATGATAAACAGTCATGCTTTGTCTTCTTTTTTAAGTTCTTGGGCGGCTTCTTTCGGCTCTGGAACAGAGGCGCTGTGATTTTCTAAACGGTCAATTTCCTCACGGAACTCGCTAATGTCTTTGAAGCTTCTATACACAGAAGCAAAACGCACATAGGCAACTTGGTCGAGACGTTTCAATTCCTCCATTACCGCTTCGCCAGTCCAACGAGAAGGCAGTTCTCGCTCACCAGTCGCTTGCATTTTTTCTTTAATTCGGGTGATCGCAGTTTCTACCGCTTCAATGCTGACAGGACGTTTTTCAATGGCTTTAATAATGCCGTTGCGTAACTTATCCTCATCAAAAGACTCCCGACTTCCGTCACTTTTGATTAGTTTCGGCATTTGTAATTCAGCCACTTCAAACGTGGTGAAGCGTTCTTGGCAATGACTGCAGGTACGACGGCGACGAACCTGTGCGCCTTCAGAAACCAGACGAGAGTCCACTACTTTAGTATCTTGAGTTCCACAAAAAGGGCATCGCATGGTGCTTCCAATATCACTAATTTGGTGTAAGAATGCCTGAAATTAGGCCATCCATGATGGGTGAAATGATATCAACCTCGCCATAATATAGCTACCAAGCTACTGTGTGCGCTTCTCCCCTTTTTTTACCTATAAAAGGGGTTTGTTTATAAGGATTTATATGCCGTTCGCAGAATTATCGGGCTTGGTTGCCGCTTTGTGTTGGACTATTTCGAGCCTAATGGCCCCCAACTTAATTCAACGTTTTGGCACCATGCGCTTCAATACGGTTCGTATTGTCATTGCCAGCTCTATCCTCTTAGCAATTTGCCTAATCACCCAACGGTTCAATACCACGCTGTGGCAGCATGCTGAAATTATTATGCTGTCTGGGCTGCTAGGCATCTTTATTGGCGATACCATGCTGTTTACTGCGGTGCATCGCCTTGGTCCTCGACGCACTGGGGTGCTTTTCGCCACCAATGCGCCTATGTCGATTCTATTGGGTTGGCTATTCTTAGATGAAAACCTTTCTTTCAATCAGCTTTTCGCCTGCGGCTTGGTGCTTATCGGAGTCGTGATTGCCATTCTTTTTGGTCGTAGAGCTAGCCTCCACGCTTGGGAACAAACCAAGGGCAAATTAAGCATAGGCATTTTACTCGCTCTTGGTGCTGCACTTGGACAAGCCAGTGGTGCACTGCTTAGCAAGCCAGCCTTAGTCGACGGCGCTGATCCTATTGCAGTATCGGCAATACGCGTCGGCACAGGCGCCCTAGCATTAGTGTTAGCGTATGGCTTGTTTTATAGACACAAACAGGCTGAAGATACGATCCCATTCGGCCAACTAACGCGTTTCGATTTTATGAGGGTCGCCGCCCTCGCCACCATCGGCATGGTGATCGGCATGAGCGTCTTAGTTTGGGGCGTCGGCAACGCTAACGTCGGTATCGTCACCACTCTGTCAGCCATTGTTCCGGTATTGATTCTCCCAGGCTTATGGATCACCACAGGCCAACGTCCTGCATTTGGCGCGTGGATTGGGGCTATTTTCGTTGTGACCGGAGCGGCTCTTCTCATTTTAGCCAGTAACTAAAGCTCTCTCTTCTCCTTTTTATCTCTTCCATAGTTATAATGAAATTTAGCTTGAAATAGAAAAGCTATAAGACATAAGATTAAGAAAAGTGTAATTTTATGTAAAAAATAATAAGGAAATAAGATCACGTGAATATATTGAGACACATCGGAATGGTGGCTCTTATGCTTCATTCCCTGCAGGTAATAAGCGCTGAAACCATCAGAGTTAACAAGGTGGTAGGCGAGAAAGAAGAGCTGATGTTCAGTGTATTGAAGCTCGTTATGAGTAAGGTAGATCAAAATACCACCTTCATTCAAAATGACCAAGAGCTAAACACAGCGCGAGCTATTGGCGCCGTCGAGTCAAAAAAATTCGATGTGATGTGGGGTGGCTCCACCTCTACTTACGAAGATAAAATGCTCCCGATCCGAATTCCGGCACTAAAGGGGCTACTCGGACACCGAATCTTTATTATTCGCGCCAGTGACCAAGAAAAATTCGACCAAATACATTCTTTAGAAGATTTAAAGAAACTCGATGCTGGCTTGGGCAAACTTTGGGGTGACACAAAGGTAATGAAATTAGCCAACATCCCGACCGTCACCACAATGAAATACCCTAACTTATTTTTAATGCTAGAAGGCGGCCGTTTCGATTACTTTCCCAGAGCGCTTCATGAACCTTGGGTAGAAGTAAAATCACGTCCAGAGCTGAACTTAGCCATTGAAAAACATCTCATGCTGATTTATCCATTCGCGCAATATTTCTATGTTGAAAAGTCCAACAAATCGCTGCACGACAAAATTTACAAAGGCTTTGAAATGGCTATCGCTGATGGCAGCTTTGACAAACTCTTCTTCAATCACCCGATGATTAAAGATGTGTTAGAGCAGGCCAACTTAAAGCAGCGCAAAGTCATTCGTATCAAAAATGCCACAATGCATCCAGATACCCCCTTTGACCGCAAAGAATTTTGGCTAGATTTAGACAACCTTTAAACCAAAAATGTAACGACATATTCCTTACTCCCAAAGCAACGATACGAGATAGAAATGAATTCAATCAAACAAAAATCCATGCTTTTTCTTTCTACTGCCTCACTACTCGTGATGGTGATCATTTTTTCCAGTAGTTACATGTTGGCAAAAAATCATTTTGAAGAGGCATTAAACAAACAAATAAAAGGGTTAAACAACACCTTATCTATTGCGCTGCAAGAACCGATATTCTCTTATGATTCGAGTCTTATTGAGCGCATCATGTCTTCATTTATGAATCTCCCTTTTGTTGACAGCATCAAAGCCTATGATCAAAGAGATAAACTACTAGGCACAGCGAAAGATGATCAAAGCACCAAAGCAGACTCCAAGGACTTACGTGTCGATACAGTCAATATCGTTTGGAGTGACAACAGCGTTATAGGCCATCTTGAAGTGACCTACCGTATGGACAGCAACGCCAAGCTCTTATCGTCAATTCGCAATATGTTCCTTCTAATCGGCATCATTTTGATCCTCGTTTTACAGATTACTAACTGGTTTGTACTAACTCGTTATGTCGTCAACCCTATCAAAGTTGTCGCCAACGCTATGGCTGAAATCGCACAAGGTGGCGGTGACTTAACAAGACGCCTAAACATTCAGAGTAAAGATGAAGTGGGCGCACTTGCACATGGTTTCGATACTTTTATTTCCAACCTTCATACCTTGGTACAAAAAATTGTTAATTCAAACAACGAGCTATCGCACTGCTCTCAAAGCATAAAATCCAATGCCAATGAAAACACCAAGTCCACTGAGCAACAGTTACTAGAGATTGAACAAGTCGCTACAGCACTTAATGAAATGTCATCAGCTACTCAAGAAGTCGCTAGAAACGCCAACGAAACGGCCGATAAAACCCAACGCTGTAACGAGCTGGCCCTCAAAGGCAATACCATTGTCAAAAATACCATCAATGATATTCACAACTTAGGCCAAGAAATTAATTCAACGTCTGAGAAAATCATTGAATTGAAAGACCAAAGTGCGCAAATCAACACGGTACTGGAAGTCATCAAAGGCGTTGCCGAACAGACCAATTTACTGGCTCTTAACGCAGCAATAGAAGCCGCTCGTGCTGGTGAACAAGGTCGTGGGTTTGCGGTAGTGGCCGACGAGGTGCGTTCATTAGCGCAACGAACTCAAGATTCCACCACAGAAATTGAAGGCATCATTAACAATTTGCAGTCCGCTTCGGAAGGCGCTAGTAAGCTAATGCAATCAACCAGCGCAACCCTGCAAAAAACCATTGATGAATCCAGCGGAGCCATCACAGCCCTTGATGACATTATTCAAGATATTGTCGTCATCAACGACATGAACGCTCAAGTAGCAACAGCGACCGAAGAGCAAAGCTCCGTTGCGTCTGAAGTGAGCGACAAAGTGCTGATCATTAATAATGCCACCATCGTGATCACGGACAATGCAGCAAGTATCGAACAACTAAGTGATCAACTCGACTCTCTTAGCTCCAGCATTAACAGTGATTTATCTAACTTTAAGCTTTAGTAAAAAACACAGTAAGAACCGCCACGATAAATAGCGGTTCTTACTCGCATCTGTATTTTTCCTAATCATCCCCTGTGCTATCCTTACCCCACTAATTGCATTTGGCTCTCCATCGATTTGCTCAGCTCTTTTGGCAACCCCGTGGAGTGTTTTAACGAAATTCATTCACGACGTTAAAAGTGCATGGATCTCCAATCATAGGATAAGTTGATTCTTTATGGCTCAGTTTGTATACAGCATGAACCGCGTTGGGAAAATTGTTCCCCCGAAACGCGAGATTCTAAAAGACATTTCTCTTTCATTCTTCCCTGGCGCTAAGATCGGTGTATTGGGTCTTAACGGTTCTGGTAAATCGACTCTTCTACGCATCATGGCGGGTGTTGATACCGAGCATAACGGTGAAGCACGCCCAATGCCTGGCATCAAAATCGGCTACTTGGAACAAGAACCTCACCTTGACCCAGAAAAGAACGTCCGTGGCATTGTTGAAGAAGCCTTCACTGACGTTATCGAAGCCATGGCGCGTTTGGATGCCGTTTACGCAGAATACGCAGAACCAGATGCTGACTTTGATGCGCTAGCAAAAGAACAAGGCCAACTTGAAGCCTTGATCGAAGCAAAAGAAGGCCACAACCTAGAGCGCGCCCTTGAAGTCGCAGCCGATGCACTACGTCTTCCACCTTGGGATGCAAAAGTAGAGCATCTTTCTGGTGGTGAGCGTCGCCGTGTTGCCTTATGTCGTCTATTGCTTAACAAGCCAGACATGATTCTTCTAGACGAGCCAACCAACCATTTGGATGCGGAATCCGTTGCTTGGCTAGAACGCTTCCTTAAAGATTACCCTGGCACCGTTGTGGCAATTACCCACGACCGTTACTTCCTAGATAACGCTGCTGGCTGGATTCTGGAATTGGACCGTGGCCACGGTATTCCATACGAAGGCAACTACTCTTCTTGGTTAGAGCAGAAAAACGCTCGCCTAGAAACCGAAGCGAAGCAACAAGCCTCTCACCAAAAAGCCATTAAATCGGAACTTGAGTGGGTTCGCCAAAACGCCAAAGGCCGTCAGTCTAAATCCAAAGCTCGTTTGGCTCGATTCGAAGAAATGAACTCGCAAGAGTTCCAAGATCGTAACGAAACCAACGAATTGTACATTCCACCAGGACCACGTCTTGGTAACAAAGTCATCGAAATCGAAGGCGTTAGCAAAAGCTTCGAACACAAGATGCTACTAGAAGACTTCAACATGGTCGTGCCACAAGGCGCGATCGTCGGTGTGGTGGGTGGTAACGGTGCCGGTAAATCGACCCTATTCAAAATGATCGCGGGTATCGAACAACCTGATACAGGTACCGTCACCATAGGCGAAACGGTACAGCTGGCTTACGTAGACCAAATGCGTGAACTGGATGGTGACAAAACTGTATTTGAAGAAATCGCCGACGGCCAAGACATGATCACGGTTCACAACTACAAAGTACCGTCTCGTGCCTATATCGGCCGCTTTAACTTCAAAGGGTCTGATCAACAGAAATTGGTTAAGCACTTGTCTGGTGGTGAGCGTAACCGTTTGCACCTTGCCAAACTGCTTAAAGAAGGTGGCAACGTATTGCTACTGGATGAGCCGACCAACGACCTTGACGTAGAAACGTTACGTGCACTGGAAGACGCGCTACTTGCCTTCCCAGGCGCCGCGATTGTTATTTCCCATGACCGTTGGTTCCTAGACCGTATCGCGACACACATCCTAGCGTACGAAGGCGACTCTAAAGCTGTCTTCTTCGAAGGTAACTACGCAGAATACGAAGCCGACTACAAAAAACGTACTGGCAACGAAGCCACACCAACTCGTATCAAATACAAACGTATTGATGCGTAATTCTATTTAATAGGATTGGTTGGTTTGAATGGAAAACCGCTTATCGGAAGGTAAGCGGTTTTTTTGTGTCTGATTACTATGTATTAATCTCAAATGAAGATGCTTGAAAGACATCTGAAAATAAGGAAAGTGAACTTCTAATTGCAAGAACAGCCTCATACCGAGTTACTTTTTGCTCACCATATCGAACCTTCGCATCACACTGTATATTGTCGATTAGTTGTTTTGAGACATTTATTCCTATTTTTTCAAGATCACCTGAAAGATCAGAAAGAAAATGTATATGTTTAATCTTTACATTATGTTGCTTCAGCTTTGATTTTATAGTTTTTTCTGCAAACTGAAGTGCAGACCATTTTGCATTGTTGTAATCAGGGTATTTATAAAAAATGTTGTGAATCGCTGTATCATAATCATTCATTCCCTGTTCCATATATGGAACACCTTTTAAATCTCGTAAAAATTGCACTGAGTTCAAAGCAAACATATAGTCTTGAAAAATAATCTCTCGCTCTTCATCAGAAAGAGATAAGGCTACTTTTCTCGTTATGTTTTCCACATGCCAAAGAATATTAGTCGATGGGACTTTTTTTCCGTCATTTGCAACAACATACCTTTCAACTCTTTCAAGATCAGAGTCGATTGTAAAGTTATTCCTTCCATACACTAAAGGAAGCTCAACCTTCCAAGGCTCACCTTTGATAATAAGGATATAGCTACCAGGCCCCATATGTATTTTTGTTCGATCACCATAAGTTTCTTCATACCAATTATGGACTTGAGTGAAAATAGCCTCATTTGAAAAATCATCTGGATCATTAAAATCTTCAGAAGTGATAGGAAATACACCCTTTGGATCAAGTTTGCCTGCTAAACTAGAAAAAGCATGCATTGGTCTTTGATGAAAGAGTAAGTTTCTATCACCAAGCTCTCGATCAATTTCAACTATAAGCCTTTCAAATTCTTTTCTAGTCAGCAAAGTACTTCCTTATTTCATTGATTCCAAAAAAATCACATTATGTATTTCCAATATTTCACTACAGTTAAGCAATGGTCTCTATCCCCTTACGCTTCACAAGAGACAGCATTTTCAGCGCAGCGCCTCTAGGTTTACTTTCACCTTGCTCCCATTTTTTAACGAGCTTATCGCTGACGTTAAGGTATTGAGCAAAAACAGGTTGGGAAAGGTTGTTGGCGAGTCTTAGTTTTTTGACTTGCTCAGGTGTGAAATCATGAATGGAGGTTAAGCATAAGGTATCAAACTGACGCATGGTGGTTTTATCAATCGCACCCGCCTTTTTAAGGCCTTTGGCTGTCTTGTGAACAGACTTTAAAATATCACTCATGGCGATCTCCTTCTTGGCAATGCTCTACTTTGATTAACTCTTGTGAGGCTATCAAGTTTTCTAATTCAACTTGGCTAAAACTAATGAAGATTTGGGCTAGTTCCCTTAGCGCCATTTGCTCTTTTTTCGTGATGTTGGCTCGTTTATTTTTAGCAAAGGCATACAAGAAAAAGTACTTTTCACCAATGACAGCACCAATAATCGTTCGATAGCTACCACTCTTACCCTTGCCCTCTGTTGCCACTCTCTTTTTATAGAGAGCGCCACCTAGGTCTGCATCAACTAATCCTCTCTGGATCTCATCACATGCTTCAATGAGATCCATATCAGACAAACGATCTTTTTTAGTTAAAGAACAAAACTCTTTCGTTTTATAAATCAAAGTATACCCTCCTTGGGCAGTATTTCAACAATACTCAACACATCCTGTGCTTGTTTTATCTTGCCGCTAACTTAACTGTAGCACTTTCTTCGATGCTTCGGCCAAGAACCCAGAACGGGATTTGTACTTCGGATTAGCCGCCACCATTTTGTCGATTTTGGTAATGAGTAAATGTGGCAGTGTTACGTTAATTTTTTCGCTTTTACCAAGCAGTGGTGTGATATCTATATTCACCACAGCCCACACGCCATCGGCGTAGTCTGGGTTGTCTTTATGAACAGAGATTGGGCTGGCGGTTGGAATGTCTTCACCGTCTTCTAGCAAGAGTTCAAGGTGAGAAAAAATCGCTTCTTCAGCCATTTCTAGTGCTTCATCAAATGTATCGCCAGCCGAAAAACAGCCGGGCACATCTGGCACAGTCACGCCATAACTAACGCCGTTATCGGTATGTAATACAATTGGATATTTCATTGATCGTACCTCTGCTAAAGCCACTAATGAACTAGTTGAGCTGAGCTTGTTTTCAAAAATTTCAATAGGTTATTTTTTTGAACAAAACAAACCACAACTCCAATAACCCTTAAAATAAATAGCTATGACTTCGAGGAAAATAAAAATCTCTATAAAAAAAACAAAACCCCGCTTACCATTGGTAAACAGGGTTCAGTATTTCCGGTTAAAGAAGCCTGGTCAGACCAACAAAACTATCGTTTCTTAAAAATCCCACTAGCAATAACGACGCCGATGCTGACGAAGATGAGTCCGGCGATGGAGTAGCCTTCTAGGTGTTCACCAAGTACGGGGATGGCGATGAGCGCGGCGAGTACTGGGGTGAAGGCGCCGATGGCGGCCATGTTTTCCGCGCCAAGTTTTTGGATGGCATAGCCATAGGAGAAGCCCGTCATCAGGCCAACAAGTAGGCTTTGCACAAGAATCTGTCCTGCCAACATATCCCAAGAGGCATCGGCTAGTCCGCTAGAAGCAAACCCAGTTGCCCATAAAAACGCGAGCGCGATTAGGGAGACTAGCCCCATTAGAGCGGTCGATACCAACGGTGGTAATCCTGCAATCCGCAAACTCACTGTGTACACCGCCCAGAAGAAGCTAGCGGCCAGCAATAATAAATCCCCTTTCCATGTGTTTTCTGGTGCGGTAAGCAGTGACAAGCTGAATAAAACAACCACACCAATACAAACTAAGCTCAAGCCGATTTTGCGCGCTTGGCTGACTTTTTCTTGATAGAAAAGCACGGCCAGCAAGGTCACAAAGAAAGGAAAAGCGCCAAGGATTAACAAGCCTGCATGAGACGCAGGAGCGTATTTAACGCCTGTTGCACTGAGGTAGAAAAACGGCAGGCCGGCACCACTCACAATGCCCAATAAAAGTATGGGAGAAACCGCTTTTACTTGTGCTCGAGCACGCCATAAAAAAGGCAATAACAATAAAGCTGGCGGAGAGAAACGCAGCACGCCTAAATCAAACGCAGTCAAAGTATTCGTCATGCCAGCACGCATACTGACCAACCAAGACGCCCAAATCAAAATACTTACAAAAGCCGCCAATAAGCCAAGGCGAAAGCCCCAACCTGTGGCGTATTGTTTGTATTTTGGTGTTTCTTGAGCAGCTATTGATGATGTGTGCTGTGTGACTGTTTGGGACATAACCACCTCTTGGGAAATCGATGGCCTTATTATCTGCTTTCACCCGCGGGCATGTCCTTGCTATTCACCCTCAAAAAAGTCTATTTTTTAGCATATAATGCTCATATTAAATCAATAAATTATGAAGTATGCCAATATGGACAAAACAGATCTAGATATTCTTTCCCACCTACAATCGGATGGCCGTTTAACCAACGTCGCCCTAGCGGAAGAAATACACTTATCCCCTTCTCCGTGTTTACGCCGCGTTAAACACTTAGAAGATTCGGGTGTGATAGAAGGTTATCACGCCCGCATTGACCGACAAAAAGCGGGCTTTTCCATGACAGTATTTGTCGAAGTACGCTTAAAAAGCCATGCGGGAGACAAACACATCGTCTTTGAACAAGCGATCTTAGAAATGGAAGACATCATCAGCGCCCATCTGGTGTCCGGTATCGCGGACTATCGCTTAGAAGTCGTAGCAAGAGACTTACAGGATTACGAGCGCATCTTAAAGGCTTTGCAGTCACTGCCTCATGTCAAAGACATTCAGAGCCATTTTGCTATTCGCTCAGTAAAAACAGCGGCACCACTGCCGTTGAACAGGGTGTCTTAATAAGCAAGGGAAAGGCTTTGTTTAATAGCCTGTTTTTAGTATGTTAAGGGGCTATATACCCTAGAGAATGAGTCAATGTCATTGAAGCATTACCGCCATCTGCAAGAACATTTCCACAGCCTGATTCGCAATAAGGTGCTGGAAGCGGGCAGTAAGTTACCCTCCGAACGAGAAATTGGTGAGCAATTCAAACTCACCCGAGTCACAGTGCGCCAAGCACTGCAAAGCCTCGAAATGGAAGGTATGGTTTATCGCCAAAATCGCCGTGGCTGGTTTGTTTCCCCACCAGCCGTAGTGTATGACCCAGCCGCCCACCTGAGCTTCAATATTTTCGTCACCGAGCAAGGCTATACGCCTCATACGGAAAGGCTGCAGCAAACACTGGTCGCAGCCGATCCAGAAGTGGCAACCAAAATGAACTTAGCCGTCGGCACACCTGTCCTCTTCTTGCACCGTCGACGCTATATTGATAATCGCCCTGTATTGATCGAGAAAATGTACATCAATACCACGCTATTACCTGGCATCGAGGAGGAAGACCTAACTCAGTCTCTCAGTCAACTGCTAGCTCGCAAGTACCAGATGTCTTATCGTGATATGGATTTATCTTTCAAGGCCACCTCTTTGCCTGAAGAAGCCACCAGCGCACTGGGCATTACCGCAGGGCAATCTGGCCTAAACATTGAACGCATCAATTATACTCAAGACAAACAAGTGCTGGAAATCGACTACGAATACTGGCGCCATGACGCCGTCACTATCCAAATAGCCATTCGCGACTAACCCCTTCTCCAATTCCTGTCTTTTTTTCGCACTTTAAAACATCGCTAAGGACAGCATCGTTTTACTTTTTAACATCTGTCATCAAGATGCAACATTTCATCATTATTGTTTTCAACACCAACTGGTATATACCAGATTAACTTTTGCATTCTGACTGCCCACGGAGAGTTGAAATGAACAAGAAGACCCTTGCTAAATGCTTTACCACGTTTGCAGGTTTCGCTGCTCTTTCTATGACAAGCGTCCATGCCGCACAAACGGAATTAACGGTTTACACTGCCATCGAAGCGGAAGACCTAAAAAAATACGCAGCGCGTTTCAACGAAGATCATCCAGAAATCAAGATTAACTGGGTACGTGACTCAACTGGGATCGTCACCGCCAAGCTATTGGCAGAAAAAGACAACCCACAGGCCGATGTAGTTTGGGGCTTAGCGGCGACCAGCCTAATGCTGCTTGATGGTGAAAATATGCTGCAAAGCTACAAGCCAAAAGGTTATGACAAGCTTTCGCCTAAATTCAAAGACCGTTCCGAAGAGCCAGTTTGGACTGGCATGGACGCGTGGATGGCGGCCGTTTGTTATAACACCGTCGAAGCCGAAAAGTTGGGCTTACCAAAACCAACCTCTTGGCAAGATCTGACTAAGCCTATCTACAAAGATCACATCATCATGCCCAACCCGAACTCGTCTGGTACAGGCTATCTAGATGTGAGCAGCTGGTTACAACTGTTTGGCGAAAAAGACGGCTGGGCATTCATGGACGGCTTACACCAGAACATCAATCGCTACACTCACTCTGGCTCTAAGCCTTGTAAACTAGCGGCCTCTGGTGAAATCCCAATTGGTATTTCTTTCGCCTTCCGTGCCGCTAAATCGAAAAAGTCAGGCGCGCCACTCGACATTGTTTTCCCAACCGAAGGTCTTGGCTGGGATATGGAAGCAACCTCAATCGTGAAAGGCACAGACAAGCTGAAAGCAGCCCAAACACTGGTTGACTGGACTGTGTCTAAGAAAGCCAACGAAATGTACAACGAAGGATATGCCGTTGTAGCCATGCCGGGTGTTGCCAAACCAGTCGAATTCTTTCCAGCCAATGCGGAAGAACTGATGATTGATAACGATTTTGCTTGGTCTGCTCAAAACCGCGATAAGATTTTAGCGCAATGGCAACAACGCTTTGATAGCAAGAGTGAATCCAAATAACACAACAAAGCGGTAATTTCTATTGCACAACAAGCAGTGCTGACTGGCTTCAGCGCTGCTTTTTCATAGGATGAGAGAACAAGTCATGTCAAATAAAACCTACTTAACACTCGAAAATGTCCAGCAATTTTTCGGTTCTTATCAAGCGCTACAGGACATCTCACTGAGTATTGCCGAAGGCGAATTTGTCTGCTTTCTAGGGCCTTCTGGCTGTGGGAAAACCAGTTTATTACGAATTATTGCAGGCCTTGATCTACCCACTGGTGGCATGGTTTCCCAAGCAGGCAAAGACATCACTTATTTACCAGTCAAACACCGTGACTTTGGTATTGTTTTCCAGTCCTATGCCCTCTTTCCCAACCTGACCGTGGCAGACAACATTGCCTATGGTTTGGTATCACAACGCATTCCAGCCAGCCAACGTCGAGCACGAGTCAAAGAGTTACTCGCTACCGTAGGATTATCTGGTAGCGAAGAAAAATTCCCAGTGCAGCTGTCTGGCGGTCAACAACAAAGGGTCGCCTTAGCCCGCGCTTTAGCCACATCACCTGGGCTTCTGCTGTTAGACGAACCCTTGTCTGCACTAGACGCTCGAGTACGAGCCCATTTACGCCAAGAAATCAAACAGCTCCAAGAAAAGCTTGGCGTGACTACGATTATGGTAACCCATGATCAGGAAGAAGCTCTGACCATGGCGGACAAAATTGTCGTCATGAATCACGGTGTGATCGAGCAAGTTGGCTCACCACATGAGATTTACGCCAACCCAAAAACCCCCTTTGTGGCTGAGTTTGTTGGCGAAATGAACTTTCTAGAAGCACAAGTCACTCAAAGCGGCCTTCTCAACTCAGGGTCGCTACACCTACGTTCGCCTAAAAACACGCTTGCTTATGAACAAGCGGTTCGTGTCGCCATTCGTCCAGAAGATATTCGTTTCACAGCTGACACCAACATTGGCAACATTGTGAATGCCAAAGTGGTACATCTGGAGTTTTTAGGCTCTCGTGTACGCTCTCTACTTCAATTGGACGACCGTGAAACACCAATTATGGCCGACATTTCCATGAACGAAATGGCTCGTCTTGAACTATCACAAGGACAACAAGTGGTCTGTCAATTGCCACAAGATCGCCTACATATCTTTGCAGGAGCGGTGTAATGGAAGCCACCTTAACGACAACAAACACAAGCAGCCAAAAACAGCCTCTGATCCGTCGTCGCAGTTGGGATGAATGGGCGCTTGGCGGCATGATGATTGTTGGCACCTTAGCACTGGTTGTTACAATTGTACTGCCTATCTACAGCCTTTTATCTAAAAGCGTACAAAACCGCGAGGGTAACTTTGTTGGGCTAGAAAATTTCACACTGTTTTTAACCACCCCAAGTCTATCCAGCTCCATTGGCCATTCGGTTTTCTTAGCCTTCGTCTGTACCTTGATCGTCACTAGTCTGGCGTTTTTTTCGGCCTACGCTATTAACCGTACCTGTCTTCCACTCAAAGGCATGTTTCGTCTGATTTTGGTGCTACCAATTTTGGCCCCCTCTCTGTTACCTGCCATCAGTTTGGTGTACTTGTTTGGCAACCAAGGCATTTTGAAAGAACTGTTGTTTGGAGAAAGTATCTATGGACCGATCGGAATTATTATCGGTTCCTGCTTTTGGACATTTCCCCATGCGCTGATGATCATGCTAACCGCTCTATCGAAAAGCGATGCACGTTTATACGAGTCTGCAGAAGTGTTAGGCGCGTCGCCATGGCGTACTTTCGTCACCGTCACCTTGCCAGCGGCCAAATACGGCATTATCAGCGTGGCTTTCGTCGTATTTACCTTGGTAATCACCGATTTTGGCGTACCGAAAGTAATTGGCGGACAATACAATGTCTTGGCGACCGACATTTACAAGCAGGTGATTGGGCAACAAAACTTTGAAATGGGAGCCACTGTCAGTGTGATTCTGTTATTGCCTGCGGTACTCACTTTCTTAACTGATCGCTGGTTACAACGTCGGCAATCTGCGCAGTTAACGTCAAAAGCCGTGCCTTTTTCTCCCAAACCACGCCCGCTAGCCGACAAGCTGTCCTTGTTGTTTATGCTTGTTCTTTCCGGTGTGATCATCGGTATTATTCTGATGGCGGTATACGCCTCTTTGGTAACGTTCTGGCCTTATAACCTATCCCTTTCTTTGAAGAACTATCAGTTCGATTTGATGGACGGCGGCGGCTGGGCTTCCTATTGGAACTCTTTACAGATGGCAGCCTATACCGCAGTGATCGGTACGCTGTTTATTTTCTTCCAATCCTATTTGGCGGAAAAGCTGCCTGGGTATGGCGTACTAAAAGGCTTTTTCCAATTATTTGCCATTCTGCCTTTGGCAGTTCCTGGTTTGGTATTGGGTTTGGCGTACATCTTTTTCTTCAACGCCCCCAACAATCCACTCAATAGCATTTATGGCACCATGACCATTTTAGTCGTGTGCACCATTAGCCACTTTTATACGGTGTGCCACATGACCGCATCGACGGCCTTAAAACAAATTGACCCTGAGTTTGAATCCGTCTCAGCATCACTCAAGGTGCCACAAATTATCACCTTTTGGCGTGTGTCATTGCCGGTCTGTTTGCCTGCGGTATTGGACATTGCCAGCTATCTTTTTGTGAACGCGATGACAACAGTATCTGCGGTCGTATTCTTGTACTCCTACAACACGACCTTAGCTTCGGTTGCCGTGCTCAATATGGACGATGCGGGTGACATTGCTCCTGCTGCAGCGATGGCGGTCTTAATCATGGTGACCTGTATGGGCGCTCGAGTGGTGCATTGGTTTCTCGGCGATGTGTTGCTAAAGCACACACAAAGCTGGCACAAGCGTTAAGGCAATAGGATCATGACGCTAACCGCTATCCTATTGGTATTAATTTCAGCGTTTATGCACGCTGGCTGGAATTTCTTTGGAAAACAGGCGCAGCCTACCCTCGCCTTTTTCTTTTTGACCATGTTACTGGGCAGCCTGTTATTTTCTCCATTAATTGTTTGGCAGTGGTCATTGATTCAAGCCTTTGATCTTCGCATTCTGGGCTTGCTGTTATTAACAGGTCTATTCCAAGCTCTGTATTTATGGGGATTAGCAGAGGCGTATCGCGCTGGAGACATGTCGATCGCCTACCCAATTGCGCGTTCATCGCCATTAATCATTGTCTGTGTCTCAAGCTGGTTTTTAGGACAGGGGTCTAGTATTTCCAATCAAAGCATCGCTGGGGTGATTTTGATTGTTCTAGGCTGCTTATTGATTCCTCTACCTCGCTTACAAGACTTCAGTTGGCGCAATTATAACAATCGCACCACTGTATTTGCGCTCATTGCCGCTTTCGCTACCGCAGGTTATTCCTTAGTAGATGATCGTGCGACACAATTAATGCGGGAGTTAACGACCCCTGATGGCACCTTTATTTCACCACCTGAGCATATTGCTATTTTGTACGTCACCTTACAAAGCTGCTTTTCACTTATCTGGATGGTGTGGTTTGTCTGGCTATCCAAACCGCAGAGGCAACAATTTAAAGACATGACTCGAAGACAATGGCGACTTGCGGCCATTACAGCGGTGCTAATGCTATGCACCTATTCTCTGGTCATTTTAGCCATGGCGTTTGTGAGTAACGTGAGTTACGTGGTGGCATTCCGGCAACTGAGCATTCCGCTCGGTGTGCTTTTCGCGGTCATCGGTTTTGGTGAATCATTCAAACTCCCCAAGCTCATTGGTGTTGGTATAACCTTCACAGGCCTAATTGCCGTCGTATTGGGTTAATCCTATTTAACAGAGTATATCGCCAACCATGTTAAGGTTGGCCTAGAGTAAGGAGCCGAGATGGCACTGGCATTTTTTGATTTAGACAACACGCTTGTGGCTGGCGATACAGCACAAGCTTTCTCTGAGTATTTGGCAGCAAGCAACTTGCCGACCCCAGACGATTTTCTCAGCGTTAACCTAGCTTATATGGAAGACTACGATGCTGGCCGACTTAACTTAGCGGATTATATGCGTTACACCCTCGCGCCTTTAACCCAGCTCAATGCGGAACAAGTAAATGATGTGATTGATGCATTTATTAAAGATAAAGTGTCAGAAATGATCTTACCGAAGGCAAAAGCCACCCTAGCAAAACACAAAGCAGCCGGTGATACTCTGGTAATCATCTCGGCCACGGGCACTCACCTTGTGGCCCCTATTGCTCGCTACCTTGGTGTTGAAAACGCCTTAGGGGTTGATATTGAGTACCACAACGGCCAGATCACTGGAGAAATAGCAGGCGTACCCACTTTTCGTGAAGGCAAGGTAACACGAGCCATAGAATGGGCTGAGCAGCACCATATGAGTATGGCCGATTGCTTTTTTTACAGCGACTCTCACAACGACCTCCCCTTACTAGAAAAAGCGTCCAACCCTATCGCAGTCGATGCGGACCCAATTCTTTTGAAGGTGGCTCAAGAACGCGACTGGCCTGTCATTAGCCTTCGCTAATTCTTCCATAAAAAAGGGTCGCTTTCATGCGACCCTTTTATCTTTTAGCGTTATCAGCAACAGACTAAACTTTAAAACTCCCCACCTGTTGATCCAATACTTTATACAACTTAGTAATGTCTTTTGACTGTTGTTGTATAAGATCAGACACCGATTGGACAGAGTCCGTTTGATCCTTTAGCGACACCATGTTTTGATTAATGTCATTAGCAACAACCGATTGCTCCTGAGTGGCTTGTGCCGTTTGCGCTGCCATCTCTTGAACCTTCGCAAAGGATTCCTGCAAACTATTGAAAACGCTGGTAACTTCACCAAAATTACTCACTGTAAATTCAGCATTGTCACGGCTGTTTTGAATCGCTTTAGAAGATTCAGCCACATTGATTTTTAGCTGCTCTATCATACCTTCAATTTCATTAGTGCTGTCTTGCGTACGAGTTGCTAAGGTGCGCACTTCATCCGCCACCACAGCAAAACCACGTCCCTGCTCACCTGCACGAGCCGCCTCAATCGCGGCGTTCAATGCCAACAAGTTAGTCTGTTCAGCGATATTTCGGATCACTTCCAAAACAGAGGCAATACTCTCTGAACTCTTTTGTAGCTCACCAGAGCGGCCAAGAGCAAGTTCAATATCCGCCACGAGCGTCGTAATTGCATGCTGAGATTTGTTGACTGCAGACATACCATTTTGCGTCAAACTGTTAGAATTTTTGGCTTCGTCTGCGGTATCACGAGCGACAGCCGCCATTTGCTGATTAGACATATCCATTTCATGACCTGCACTTACGATCGAAGCAGAAGCATTCGCCAGTGCGGTGGTAATTCCTGCCGTTTTCGTTGCTACGCTATTTAGCTGGCCAGTCATTTCACCCAACGCATCTGACTGTTTATGAATGCTACCAATGATGCCTTTTAGACGTTCCACAAAACCGTTAAATTCATCCGCAAGATCACCCAACTCGTCTTTAGTAGAAAACTCGATACGTTGAGTTAAATCGCCATCACCTTCCGATATTTCACGAATACGCTGGCCCAAATAACGCACTTGGTTAGCCAATGTTTTCGGTGTTCTGTAGCTGAACCAAATAGCAATCAGTAAGCCAATAACCACAATAGTAATCGCTACCTTCTCAAACGAAACTACCTCTTCTATGATGGCTGTTTTAGAGGCTTCAGTATGGTTATTTACCGCCTCGCCCGCTTTATCAAGAATCTCTCTAAGTGCGCTAAAGTCAGCATCAGCTTTCTGCTCTGCAGCCGCAAAATTCGGATCATTTCGCTCTAACTTCACAAGCGCATTTGAAGCATTCAACCAAGTCGTAAAGGCCTTATCAAAACCACCTTGCGATTGATAAATTTCAGGCTCTGCTGATAAGTACTGACGGTATAGATTAAAGCGATCTTTTACTTGCTGAGCGTTTTCTAAACGATCCTTTTCTTCTTCATCAGGCTTACCAATACCAGTGACAATACGTTGCTCTGCAAGCTTCGCTTGATAAAGGTCTCGGTCCGCGTTCAAAATAACCGCAGACGCTTTTCCATAAGAGTCGGCTTGTGTATTGAGAGCAACCGTTAGTTGATTGATGATAAATACCACTGCAATCATAGCGATCACAAAGGTGATACTCATCACAAGCACGGGCAAAGAGCTTTTCACTCTAATAGAATTTAAACGCATAATTTTGTCCCCTAACAAAAACCACCGTGTCTACGGTATGTAAGGTGATAGTAGAGTGGCGCAGCACAATGAATCAATCAGCATTAACAATTACCTACATTTATACTGTACATAATAACCAATAAATAACATCCTCTTGATATAGCGCAATAAAACAATACATGACCTCTAACTGATTGATGAAGAAGTATTTTCAGATAGCATTATGAAAATATTCAAGAAAAACCTTGTGGTTTTTGCCTTTATCGACAACATCAAGTAAAACAAAGAGGATAATGTCGTCATTCCAAGTATTCGCCTTACAACGAATAGAAGAGTAATAAATGAAAAGAGCAATGCGATAACATGACCTTTCCAACACCCAGCGCCAAACTTGCTCTTGCGGCTTGGTTAGAAACTCATAGCGATTTTCGTTTGCCTGCTCAGGCGAACAACCTGCCTAGTGCGCTAAAAGAGTTAGATACCTCACCTAAAACTACCAGCTACTCGGCTCAGTTTGCTTTGTTAAAACGCTACTTTAATCGCACGATTTTAGGTTTATTGTGCGCTTCGCTGCTATTAGGTTTTATGGCTGTACCGCCCGCTTTTGCGATAAACCAATCCAATCAGGTGAATATTTTTTGGTTGTTTATTATCTTATTAGGGTTTCATGCGCTAAATTTTGTCGTCTGGTTCGTGACCATTATGGCCACCATGAAGCAACAAACTGAAAACAAAGGCATGCTGTTAAGCCTGCTGATTTTCCTCAACAAAAAGATAAGTAAGCACTCACATATCAACACAGACGTGAGCACTGCTTATATCCATTGGCAATGCCCTGCTCACTCAAACAAATGGTTAGTCAGCAGTATTTCCCATGGTGCGTGGGGCTGTTATTTGCTGGCAGGCTGGGTAATGACTCTGCTTTTGCTGCTTACCAATCAAGTTAATTTTGTCTGGGAAACCACGTTATTAAGCGACGATGCTTTTATTCAACTGACGCAAGCTTTAAGCATCATTCCTCAATGGTTTGGTGTTTCCTTGCCGAACCAATTAGACATTCTCGCCAGTCGCGTCGACCTTATTTCGCAAACCGCGACAACAAGACAACATTGGGCTAACTTTCTACTCGCCAGTATTTTTATTTATGGCGTGTTGCCAAGGGTAGTTTTTACTATTATTTGTTTGGGTATGTATCACCTTAAACGCGCAACACAACCTCTGAGCACCCAGGAAAAAATCATTCAAAATCGTTATCGTCAGCAGGAAAGCCAGAGCCGAAACATTGTAGATGCAGATCATCACAAACGTTCTGCCTCTGCGATAAGCGCAAACGGAGCAAGCGATGACTCGCTTACAGACAGCGCATTTTCCCAACAATGGGCTTTATTTGAATGGAGCCAAGCTAAGCCCGATTATTTGCGCTCTGCACGTTCTTTATCAGTATTAAACAACCGAGAAGAACAAGATCGCTTTTTAGCATCATCCAGCGACGAACCGGTTTATATTTTAGTTAATGCCGAGCAAAGCCCTGATCGTGGCACGAGACGATTTTTTTCACGAGCAAGCATGACCTACCCGTTATTGTTTCTGGTGATAGCAGGCGATGAAAACGCTAGATTTATTGAGGATTGGCAGCGCCTTGCCAGAGAAACACGTCTTCACTTTACACAAATAAAGCAAAAGGACTAAACCGTGTCGATTTCCCTTTTGGTCGTTGGCCACGCCAACACGGGCAAAACTTCGCTAATCCGCACCTTGTTGCGCAAGCAAGATTTTGGCGACGTCAGTGACCGAGCTGGTACGACTCGACACGTTGAAAGTGTGAAAATCAAAATCGGCAAACAAACTGTGATTACGCTCACGGACACACCAGGGTTTGAAGATTCGATCGGCCTTTGGCAAATCCGTCATTCAGATGCATTCCGTTCTTACCAAGGTTCAGACTGGCTACAACCATTCTGTGAAAGTCACTTTGCACAGGATGAATTTGAACAAGAAGCAAAGATTCTTAAACAATTAAGCCAAGCCGATATCATTTTATATGTGATTGATATTCGCCAAGCGCCACTTGGTAAATACCTTGATGAATTAGCGTTACTGGCTAGCGCCAATAAACCCATTATTCCTATCCTGAATTTCAGCGCGTCGCCCAGTGCGCATTTAGAGGCATGGCGCAAAGTTTTGGCAGAACGTCACCTACATGCGGTTATTAAATACGACACTGTCGCGTTTTACTTTGAAGATGAAAAGCGTCTCTATCAAAGCATTCAGAGCTTAATGCCTGAAGACTACGACGCAATCAAACATCTCATTCAAAACCGAGAAGAAGCCGCACAATTACGCCGTTCGATGGCCTGCAACCTATTGTCTGATTTACTATTAAAAGCGGCCAGCACACGTTTAGAGTGTTCCAGCTACCCTCCTAAGAGCGAAGAAATGCGTGTTTTTGAAGATAAAATACGTGCTCTTGAACAAGGCTACACCAGCCAACTTTTGCGGTTATATGAATTCCAACAGGAAGACCTTATTGCATCACCGCTGGACATTCAAAACGCTCGCTGGGAACAAGATCTGTTTGATGCAGACACACTAAAAGAATGGGGCGTTGAAACGGGCACCAGTGCATTAACTGGTGCGGCTATAGGAGCTGGTATTGATGTTATGTCCGCTGGCCTAACGTTAGGCACGGCCACCACAATTGGTGCGATCTTAGGCGCTACCTGGAAAACGGGCCAGCATTACAAAGACACGTTGAAAAGCAAATTCACCAAACAACATTTTTTGTGCCTCGACCAAGCCACTTTAACCTTATTATGCCTACGAGGCGTCAACGCTATTGAACACTTCCATCAACGGGGACACGCCTCTCAACAGGCATACCAACTGTCGCCTTCATTCCCAAGTAATGACTTAATGGATCGAATCAAACCTTACTGTAAGCAGGCTCGACAACACCCAGAATGGTCACAACAAGCTTTACCAGACGATCACCCTAGTAAGCTGGGCATCAAGAAACAACTAGAAGAAACCCTAGACTCACTTCCTAACGTCAAAAGTTAGTCGCCATTGTCTAAGGCTGGGCGAGCTCTTGATCGAGACGTTGCTTGGTTTCATGCATCAAGGTTTCGCAGGTAGCCATCAACTTCACAACGTCGGTTTCATGTAGCCCAGTCGTATCGATTGGAGGCAGCATTTCCACAATAACCTTGCCATTATGCAGACGGTTTAAATTAACCTGATCGTGTGTACTGCTACACACAATGGGAATAATAGGCACTCCAGCCTGAACGGCTGCATGAAACGCACCTCGCTTAAAGGGAAGCCAGCCGCGACCTCGGCTACGAGTCCCTTCAGGAAACATCCAAATAGAAAGACCTGTTTTTTTCATGCTTTCTACAACTTGGCTGATCGTCTCAATGGCTTTTTTGCGATTGGCTCGATCAATAAGAATATTACCGCTTAACCAATACAAAATACCAAAGAAGGGAATCCAACGTAGGCTCTTTTTACCGACCGTCACCACGCCTTCTGGCACAACGGCGGCGAGCGTAAATAAATCAAAATTATTTTGGTGATTAGCAACGTAAACCGCTTGGGGAACGGTTTTCGCCAGCTCAGAAACACGTGGTTCAACCGACAATCCAAACAACGCAGCAACCTTCGCAAATACCCGTCCTAGGTAGTAAACACGGTTTTTTGAAGATAATGTAAACAAGCAAAACACAATGCCAAATAGCGTCACACTCACAATCAGCAATAGCAGCAATGTCATCCGTATCAAAAGCAACATATTGAAATTAACCTCACATTAACAGCGTGTAAGATTGATTAGAAAAAATGGCTTAATGCTTATTAAAAGTGTCTCGCCATCGTAAGAAGTCTTCTGCAACCAAAGGCTTAGAAAAATAATAGCCCTGTATCTTATCACAATGATATTGTCTTAAAAGCGCCACACCTTCGGCATTCTCGGCCCCTTCCGCAGTGACTTGAAACCCTAGGCTGTGCGACAAACCAATTGTCGCATTAGTGATAAACTCATCCCCTTTATTGGTATCAATAAACTGAATAAAGGCGCGATCTATTTTCACTTCATTCACAGGCAATTCGCGTAAATAAGACAAAGAAGATTGTCCTGTTCCAAAGTCATCAATCGCCAAATGAACCCCCATTTCTTGCAATGCCTTTAGTACGCCAATCACTTTTTCTCGGTCTTTCATGACCGCACTTTCAGTAACTTCTAACGCCAAAGCACGCACGGGTAAATCGTATTTCTTTAGGGCTTTCGCTACCGTATTTGGTAAACGTTCGTCCAGAAGATCATGAGCGGACAAGTTCACTGCAACACGTATTTCATGCCCAGCCGCCCACCACTGGCTTAGCTGAGATAGCACCGAGTTAACTATCCATTTGGTTAGCTGCTGAATACTACCGGCATGTTCAAGCACAGCGATAAATTCATCCGGTGGCAAAAAGCCAAGCTCAGGATGAATCCAGCGAATCAAGGCTTCCGCTTCTTGGCAGTCATTTGAAGCAACACCGACTTTAGGTTGGTAAACCACAAACAACTGATTTGCCTCTAGCGCAGCTGGCAAGTCGCGAATAATGGTTAATTGTCGACGGTGGTTCTCATCTTGGCCCACCACATAAAACACAACCCCATCGCTTTCTTCACGCGCTTTGTCCGAGACGATCTCTAAACGGCGCATTGCACTATTCACACTGGCTGTGGCGTGTTCAAAAGGGAGTACGCCGATACTAATATCAAGATGGATATTGGAGCCTTTTTCAACTTCGAAATCCACATTAAAAAGCTGTTTTAGGTTAAAGCAATCTTGTTCGTTAATCGTACGATCAAACAGGACTAAGAACTTATCTCCCGTCTGTCTCGCGATCATGGTTGCATCATGACCCCATAACTTAAGTCGCTCAGCCACTTTAGATAACATGATATTGCCAACATCAAAGCCCAACATATTATTAATACGTTTAAAGTGTCGGACGTTAATAGTCACCAAACTACCCTGCTCTCTTGGCAGAGCCTCAGACAAATAAAACTCAACCGCACTTTGATTAAATAACCCCGTAAGCTGGTCATGAGAAGCTCGATACGTCAGCTCTTCTTCGCGATTGATAATGGAATTCTGCATTGTTTTCATGGTGTTAGATAGCACACCAAATTCGCCCTCTATTTCCGGCGCGGTCACTTTTTCCTTAGTAACGCCTAGTCCAATCTGAGTTGCATAATCCACTAATCGGCCAATCGGTTTGGTCATATTTCGCGCCAGTGCGATACCAAACAACAAGGCTAAAGCAAGCGCACCGGTAAAGATCCATATCAACTGAGTACGCGTGTCGCGATAACTTTCTAACCAAGGACCATAAGGCAAATGAATAATGCCCCACTGATTAGGCACACCGATATCAACACCCAGAGATAAATACTTTTCATCGTTTGAGAACACAGGTGACGTGATAATGTCTTTGATATTACCAATCTCATTTAACAAGGTTTCTTTTTCGATAGACGGTAATGTCGATGCACCAGACAGCATATTTGTATCTTTCGTTTCGTAGACAAAACTAATGTCCAAGCCTGTTACATTTTTAATACGTTCGGCCAACGCCTGATCCAACAAAAACGCCATGCCAACCCAAGCCACCACATTTGGTGCTCTGATCGGCACTAAAACAAGTTGATAAGCACGGTTATCTAACGCCACCGTCGTGCTAATAGACGACCCACGAGAGCGACGCGCCGCAAACACTAAGTCGGCAACAGTATCTGTAATATTTAACGGTTGAGTGGCAGTAATCAGTTCACCGCGAGGTGAGACGAGTAGGGAAATGTCCGCATTAATTCGTGCGCCATGATTCTGTAAAACAGAACGTATTGTTCCCGTTTCTCTGGTCGCAACAGCCTGTTTAAAACCAAAATCCGAGGTTAATATTTCGACCCCTTTGGTAAGCTGCTCGGCACGTGCGGCTAAAAATAGGTCGAAAACATTACGGGACACGTCAATGGATTGCACCCCTTGTTTGTAGTTGTCTGCTTTTAACGATTTTAACACTGCCAACGCTGTGCCCAATTGCGCCAATGCCAGCAACAATAAGACGAACATGATTAATCGAGCTTGAAAGCTTTTTAGCACTATAAAACCTCTTTAATGCTGTCCTTAAATGGCCAGCTGACGAGACAAAACTCAACAAGGAATATCGAATAATAAGATTTATAACATTTTTTTACCATATCAGCCCAAAGCTCTTGTATATTTAGCAGCTTTAACATAAGTTATTATTTTAAACTTTTGTTAACAAGCTTATGAAAGACCAAACTTCTCGCGTATACGAAGCCATCAAGCTCGACCCTTTGGCATCGCAGCAAGCCCTTGCAGATCGACTCAATATGAGTCGAGAATCCGTTGCTGGCCACATCATGCAACTCACTCGCCAAGGGTATATTCTAGGGAAAGGCTACCTACTTGCTGAACAAAATACATACGTTGTTATAGGTGGTGCCAATGTCGACATCCATGGTCGCAGCACTACAGACTTAAAAGCCTATGACTCGAACCCAGGAACCATCAACCAAAGCCCTGGTGGCGTCGGCCGCAATATCGCTGAAAATCTGGCTCGGCTCGGAGAAAATGTACATCTGTTAGCCCCAATTGGATTAGACCAGCGCGGTGATTGGCTCATTGAGCAAACCCGCATGAGCGGTGTCGACATGCATCATGTGCTACGTATTGATACCTTGCCCACAGGCACCTATTTGGCTATCAATAATGACAATGGCGAACTGCAAGCCGCCATTGCAGACATGCGTATAATTGACACGCTAGACCAGCAAAAGTTAAGCAGTAAGCTGTCTTTACTACAGAGCGCTTATCGCATTATTGTCGATGCGAATTTATCTGCCGACGTCATTTCTTGGCTAAGCCAGCAGACCCTGTCTACTCGTTTCATTGCCGATGCGGTCTCTACAGCAAAAGCGCCTCGCTTACGCCCTATCTTATCGCAGCTAGCACTATTAAAAGTCAATCAGGATGAAGCCAGAGCCATTCTAAATTGCGACGAAACAGACCCTGAAAAACTGGCAAAAGCCTTACTTGATTCTGGCGTAGAAGAAGTATTGCTCAGTTTAGGCAGTCAAGGGGTTTTATTTTTCAGCGCAACCGAGTGTCAACGTAAAGCTTGCCATCCAAGCACCCCTGTCAGCGACAGCGGAGCGGGTGATGCATTACTGGCGGGCTATTTAAGCGCTCGTCAGCAAAATAAAGATCTCGACCAGTCTTTATCTTTCGCTTTAGCTTGTGCCGCAATGACACTGGAAAGCCCTTACGCCAATCACCCAGAACTTACCATTCAACATGTCACTCAATGGATAGAAAAATTATGAATCAATACCTAGATATCAACCCAGATGTTGCCGCAGCGATTGCAGCAGGAAAACCGGTTGTTGCCTTAGAAAGCACGATTATTTCTCATGGCATGCCTTGGCCACAAAATGCCGAGACAGCAAAAAAAGTTGAACAAATTATCCGTGATAATGGCGCAGTCCCAGCCACAATCGCGATCATTGATGGCCGCCTTAAAGCGGGTCTAAGCAATGACGAAATTGACACGTTAGCAAAAGCTGGATTGTCCGTGACCAAATGTTCTCGTCGAGACTTACCCTTTGTTGTCGCACAAAAACAACACGGTGCAACCACAGTTGCAGCGACAATGATTATTGCGGCGATGGCAGGCATTAAAGTGTTTGCCACTGGCGGCATTGGTGGTGTTCACCGTGGCGCTCAGCAAACATTTGATATTTCTGCCGACCTGCAAGAGCTTTCAAAAACCGATGTTGCTGTCGTATGTGCTGGCGCAAAATCGATTCTTGACCTTGCACTAACACGGGAATATTTGGAGACTCAAGGTGTACCTGTTTTAGGCTTTAAAACAGACACTTTGCCTGCTTTTTATACGCGTGAAAGCGATCAAACGGTAGATTACAACATGCAGTCTGCCAGCGACATTGCCGAGTTCATCAAGGCAAAATGGGAAATGCAACTGCATGGTGGAGCGATCATCGCCAACCCGATTCCGGAAGAATTTGCCATGGATAAAACCGCTATCGACGCGGCCATCAATCAAGCTCTAGCGGAAATGGAAGAACAAGGTGTAGCAGGTAAAGAATCCACGCCATTCTTACTAGCACGAGTTGCGGAGCTAACAGGTGGAGACAGCTTAGCAAGTAACATCCAGCTAGTGTTTAACAACGCTCGCCTTGCTGCCGAGATTGCAGCGGCGCTATAAATTCTGCGAGACAACTATTGGCACGCATTTAATTTTGCCAATAGTTGTCCTTCCAATAGTCAATCTGATCGTCGCCAAGAAAACTCCACGCAACGAATCGGCTGATTTTCTGGCCTTGCGCCATTTCAATCGTTTTCACTTGGCGAGCACCAACCTCTTTTAATGTCCGATAAATCGCCTCTAAATTACCCTGACGTGCCACCAAAGACGTAAACCAAAAGCAACGATCTGCGTATTGCACACTTTCTTTGACCATACGAGACACAAAACCTGCTTCACCACCGTCACACCATAACTCGGCGGCGGTACCGCCAAAATTAAGCAACGGCTTGGCAGCGGTTGTTTTGCCTTTCACACCACGCCATTTGCGCTGGGACTCATCGGTCATGGCAGATTCGCTGGTGTGGAATGGTGGATTACAAAGGGTCAAATCAAAACGATCTTTTTCCTTCCACACGCCGTCAAATAACTTGGCAGGCTGAGTTTGCAGACGCACATTAATGGCACTTTTCAAACAAGCATTAGATTTAACAATGGTTTCACAGGTTGCCACTGCCACCGGATTAACGTCCGAACCAACAAACTGCCAGCCATATTCTTGATGACCAATAATCGGGTACACGCAATTTGCCCCAACGCCAACGTCTAGCACTTTCACACCTTTACCACGTGGAATAACGCCGTCGTTACAACTTGCTAATAGATCTGCCAGATAATGAATGTAATCGGCTCTACCTGGAATCGGAGGACAAAGGTAACCCGGTGGAATATCCCAAAAGGCAACACCATAGAAATGACTAAGCAAGGCACGGTTTAAGGTTTTCACCGCATCCGGATTGGCAAAGTCCACTGACTCATTACCGTATTGATTGAGTTGAATAAAACCAGAAAGTTCAGGGCAAGAATCCGCCAATAAAGCAAAGTCATAACGCGCACGGTGCGGGTTACGAGGGTGTAGTTCTAATTTATTGGAGCGTTTACTTTTCGTATTCTTGCTTTTTAAGACCACAGGGATGCCATTGTTTTAAACCAAAATGGGAGTATAACCGAATTGCTCAGCTTCGACTAAATGTGCAGCATCTGCATGGCTATGTAAAGTAACGACGAAGGATAAGATATGCGCTCTTTGGGCAACTCAAAGAAGTATTATCAAGAAAGCCTACCAGTCACAGCGTCATGATAAGGTTAAAGAGATCATAACCACAGGGTAAAAGGCAAAATAGATACACTCAATATTAACAGCACCGCAACAAGAGTGAAAAAAGCTTCCGCAGGATTTTGTCGCGCGTGTTGTAAATAACCCAATATCCATTGCCCAAAAGTGATAGGACGCATGGTTTTAGCCCGTGCAATTTGGTCTTCGCGAATCAACTCTCTTGCTTTGATGGCTTGCTCTTTGTCCTTCACCCATAAGCCAGCCATGGAAATTTGCCAACGCCCTGCTGTGGTTTCATAAAAGGCGATGTCATTATCAGCTAACAACTGACGGATTTCATCCGCTTCCTCTTCAGGAACGTATTTAAGACGAAAAACCAGAGTGGACATATTGTGAGCCTTGCATTGAAGAAATTAAGCGGTAGAGAGTAAGAGAAGCGCTCTAAGAATACAATCTTACAACCCTTCTAATGCTTTATTTTGCTGTATTTTACACCGCGTTATTGAACGTCATCCAGGTAATAATTTGATCTTTTGGAAGCGGCTTACAGAAATAATAACCTTGAACCCTATCAACTCCTAACAGCCTAACATCATTGAGTTGATCTTCACGCTCTACGCCTTCTGCGACCAACTTCATACCCAGCTCTTTCGCTAAGATGGAAATCGACGTTAATACTTGGCGCGTAAATTGGTCATCTTTCAAATTGGCAATAAATACTTGATCCAGCTTTAGTGTGTCGTATGGGAAACGACGAAGAAAATCTAAACCAGAATAGCCTGTACCAAAATCATCCACCGACAGCCCAATACCCAAGGCGGTGATCTGTTCAAAACGACTCACCATTACCGGTAACTCTTCATGATTAAGCGCGCTGGTTTCTGTTACCTCAAGTCCTAAACGGCCTATTAATTCAGGATACTCTTCTAAAATACTGACCAATTTAGGAGCAAAGCTTTCTTTAAGTAAACTAAACCTATCCACATTCACGGACGTTTTGATATCGATAAGTTGATCAGGATATTCCCGATAAAACGCGCCGACTTTACGAATAACCAGCCAAGTAAGCTCGTCCATCAACCCCAATTGACTGGCAACTTTCACCACCACCAAAGGCGACACCTGCCCATGATTCAATGATTTCCAGCGAAGCAATGCTTCCAGCTCAAGAGGCTCCCCTGGGTTTAGCGAAACAACAGGTTGAAAGTACACCTCAATTTCAGCATTTTTAATGGCTCGCCGAACGCAATGACGTAGTGAGCGCCGAAAGTAAATACCGATTAAATGCGCATTGTAAAAAGCAAAAAATAGAAACAACCAACCAATGAATATGAAGGGAATCAAGGAGTGCAGACGTTGCCAATATAAATTAGAAGGGAGGTAAACATCTAATCTCATCGACCAATCGTCTAATGAAACCACCTCTTTATTCCAGATATCTGAATCTATGCCATTACGATTGGAAGACAATATTCGCTTACCAATAGTCAATTCATAAAAGTAATTAGGTAATATTATAGGATCGATGAGAGTAGAGAATCGAACTGGTGGCGCCAAGCCATTTGCGCCTATACCATTTTCTCCCTGATAAAAGGCAAACAATGTTGGATTTCCTAGCGACTTTGAATGCACCAAAGAAACGGTTTTTCTCTCAGCAGCTCTTTCTATACGATTAACAATCGATGAAAATATAGGAATATCCACTGCCCCATAATTAGAACAGAACACGCGAAAATCCCGATCAAAAAGTCCGAATTCTTTGAACGTATCTGAGTAAAACGCTAATCGCTTTAAACGCTTAACATCATCCTCTTCGCAAGAAAGTTGTGCATTATCAACCACTCTTTTTAATTCAGAAAAAATACCTTCCATCTGACTTATCAGTATATTTTCAGCGGCTTTGGCTTTGTTGTCTAAGTCATTTAATAAGAAAAATAAAGGCTAACGGTAAATAGGAAAACGCTAATAAGCAAAGACAGGAAACCATAATAAAATAACATTTTCTTCTTGTAAGGAACCAATGCAGTAACACTGCCGAACATATAATAGTTTCCTCTCAACCTTATCTGCTCACTAATATGACATCACGGCTCGTCAACAAAAATAGCAGAAACCGCCTTAGAAAAAGCACTTATTAAGCCCATAAAAAAAGACCACCCGTAGGTAGTCTTTCATATATAACATAAAATACAGACCATTTTCTTTAGGTATTATGTAAACCGCTCAATTAGCGCGTGGCTTTTTCAATCACAATGGATAGATACCCAACCTCAACACCAAATTTCTTCATCACAGATTCATTAATTACCACGCCCTCTTTGACCATATACATACGGTCATCGACATTCACCTCAAGCAAGTCGCCATCATAAGGCACTTGCAAAACATAGTTCATGAACAGCGCATTTCCAGAAATTTTAATATCACCTGAGCCAACCACATCATTCGCCGTCGCTGAATAGCGCCCCTGATCGTCCGGCGTCATTATCCAAGTTCTTTTTTGTACTTCACCGTCATCAAATACAAAAACTTCCGCTAGTGTACCAACACCATTTTCCCAACTGCCTTCTAGTGTGGCATTAAAATAGCGAGTCACTTCACCGCTACGGTTCTTTAAAATACCGTGCGCCGTGAGAGGACCTGAAAAGAAGGACTGCAATTCGAACTTAGGTTCATTTTTAGCGTACAAAGACACATCTGGTGTAGAACACGCGGTCAGCAATAACAGGCAACATACCGCGGTGAGTTTAAGCATGATTGAGCGACAAACATTCTTCATAGGATTTCCTTTAAGCATTGGACTGTATAGAAGCATTCATTAGAAGTAACGATATTGGATATCGACACTTTGGTATTTCCCTTGCTCATTACTAATATTGCCTCGCCCTGTAAAACGCAACAAACGCTTATCTTCTGGGCTATACGCAACAACAATAGGATCGACAGCCATTCTCACGAACCAAGAAACAGGTTTCAAAGAAAAGCACACAGCATCACTTTGGGTTCCGTCAACACAATCGGATTGACCAAAACGAAAGCTGTAAGTTGATTGTCTACTGGGCACAAGAAATTCAACATCCATTTCTTTACCGCTTACTAAGCTGTCCCAGTACTGGGTGACAAACGCATTAAAACCGGCATCAACGACCACGCCACCAACCAATGGTATCGAGTCTTTTTCTATGCTTGCCTGAGTGTTTTCTTTATAACTAATTTCGAGTTGGTTCCCCGACTGTGACACATCAATTTTTTCCCCGTTTCGTTTGTTCAACTGAGAAAAGCTCGGGGCGATTAACGACTGAGAATAATCAAGTGTCTTCGTGGCAAAGACTTCGCCATCTGGTTCTGAATATTCCACAGTGTAAGTGGAATCATTCAGCTTGGTGTGGGTTTCGCGGTAAAGTAGTGTCTTGTCATCTAAACTATAAGCACTGCCCACCACCTTCGAAATAGTCGCGTTGGCGGGATTATCTGAAATACTTTCTGCCGAACTCAATGAGCTAAACAACAGCGCCCCAGTAATCAGCACTGAAGCACAATTAAGCGATAAAACGGCGGATCTCTTCATCTTTACTACTCCTGGGAGAATATTGTCCATTTTTCACCAAACCACATACCTAAAGGCAACACCAACGCCCAAATGATCGCCACCACAGACAAGGTTAAATACATAGGCTCAGCCAAACTAATACCGGATAGCTTAGCGCCTGCGATATAGCTTAAGGGTGGACCCACCATGCCCATTAGAGCAATCAAAAGGTAACGGGTGCGTAACATCGACAGACTATGCGCAAACAGGGTCCCAACACTTATCCAAAGACACAACAACCAAATAGGCGGTAAAAGACTGTCTTCTGTTACTGCGCCTGCTATCGAAAACAGACCAATCTGAAACAGCGTACCGTCTATCAAGACTCCGAGCCCAAGGAACAAGAACAGCAAGCGCCACTCTTTGCGTGAATGCATGAAAAATCGATCATGTATAAGCAAATAGCAGCCCGTGGCGACCAGCGCCCAAACGCTTCCAGCTAGCACACAAACAAACCAGACAACCTGGAATAAAATGGCATTACCAAAGCGTTTCATAGCCATCTCTCTATGTTTTAAATCGATAAACGGTGATCAGGCTTGGCAAAAATGAACTGACCTGTGCTAATAGCACGCTCTTTGAAGCCGCCTTCACAATAAGCAAGATAAAAGTCCCACATACGGCAAAACACATCATCGAAACCCATATCAGTGATTTCATGGCGTGCAGCGTGAAAGCGTGTGCGCCAATCAGCCAAGGTTTTCGCATAATGTTCTGTGATGTCTTCTAGCCCAACAATTTGCATGTCTGTTTTGGAGGCGATTTTATGAGCAATCACCTGATTTGACGGCAAACAGCCACCGGGGAAAATATAACGCTGAATAAAGTCCACAGAGCGACGCGCATAATCATAACGTTGATCGGCAATCGTAATGGCTTGAATCACCATAACGCCATGAGGCTTTAGCAAGGCACTGCATTTAGAAAAGTAACTGTCATAGTATTCGTGACCAACTGCTTCAATCATCTCGATCGACACCAGCTTGTCATATTGCCCCTGTAGATCACGATAATCTTCCAACAGTAAAGTAATCTTATCTTGCAAGCCTTCAGCTTCTACCCGCGCTTTAGCAAACTCATATTGCTCTTTGGATATCGTGGTGGTGGTCACTTGGCAGCCATAATGCTTAGCGGCATGAATCGCCATGCCACCCCAACCCGTGCCAATTTCTAACAAATGATCGTTTTCACTCAGTTGTAGCTTCTGACAAATGCGATCTAACTTGTTAACCGAGGCTTCCTCTAATGACGAATCAAGTTGAGGATAAACGGCGGAGGAATACATCATGGTAGGATCGAGGAATAATGAAAAGAAGTCGTTGCCCAAATCATAGTGCGCCGAAATATTATCCTTCGAGCCTTTCTTCGTATTGGCATTCAACTTATGAATAATTTTGGTCGCAACACGACTCCAGATAGGACGCTTGGCGTCCATCTTATTAATCAGATTTAGATTCGCAACCATCAAACGAATAACAGACACAATGTCTGGAGATGACCACCAGCCTTTCATATAGGCTTCACCCGCACCTATACTGCTGTTTGAAAACACATCTCGGTAAGCATGGATGTCATGAACATGAATATGAGCAATGTATTGAGTATTGTCTTTCGGTTCACCAAATGTGTAGGTTTCGCCGTTTTCTTCTAATGTAAGATGACCTATCTCTAATCGGCCCAACATTGTAAAAACCATTTTGCGTGCTAGATTATCAAACCATGTTACTGTACGATTTTTCACCACTTTTCGATCACTCATACTAACGGAGTTCATAGTTATTGGTCCCCTAATGTGTTTGGCTAATTATTAATATAATCGTCTTATTTCGTCATTGTAGAAGACGAATTTGGATGTGAATAAAAAGGCACCTTTTTCACCCAAAGCTTAAGGGCTTGCCAATAGATTCCAAATGCTACCTTCATTGTCATCACAGGATAATTGAACAATACCTTCGCCATGGAACGAGATGTGAGGGGCTGCCGAGTCAGCGATAACGTGGCATCAAACACACATTGCTCATTTTTTAACTCTTTATTCTGCATGTGCACTGCCAGTTTCTGGTGAGGCGTATTACTTCGCCAATCATAGTAATGTTCCATTGGATGAAATGGAGACACATGCATTTCCTTATTGAATTGAATACGCTGGCTTTGCAAATTTGGATCACTCTTTAACACATAAGCGATTTTTTCATTCCAAGGGGTATTGGTGACTTCCAGCAGCATAGCTTGCAACTGTTCGTTTTCATCGAAGCAGTAATAAATGGTAATGGGATTAATGATGAATCCAAAATAGCGACAGTTAGTCAACATGCGAACAGGGCCTGTGAGGCTTAGCCCCAAGCGACTATTCACTTCAGACAATACGGCCTGTTTGATCGATATAGAATCATCACCAAAATAATCTTTTCGAGAGAATCGAGCCAAAGACCAGCGCTTCATTGACCACCAAGGACTCATCGCCAGCACGTAATCCAATTCATCCAAATCGAAATACATCATAAAAACACGATAGCGAAAGGCATGTGTGCGAGGTGTAAAACGACGATGACGTACCATGCCCTGATAAATTGCGCTGTGCTTAGGAACAAAATCTACCATGAAATCCCCAATCCATTTGCGACGCGAACACCGCTCCAACAACCGTCTTCGTGGAAGCCATTACGCCAGTAAGCACCACAAAACCACGTTTTGTTCACACCATTGATTTCTGACCAACGATCCTGCGCTTTAATACCGTCTAAAGTAAAAGTAGGATGAGAATACTGAAAACGCCCAACAATTTTGTCTTCTGCGATCATATCCGTCTGATTCAAGGTGACGACATACGTTGTATCGCTGGAAAAGTGCTGCAAAATATTCATATTGTAGCTCAGCGTGGCTGGCTTAGTTCGGTCAGATCCCAAATGATAATTCCAGCTCGACCATGCCAATTTTTTCTTCGGTAATAATCTTGTATCAGTATGCAATACAACATCATTGTTACGATAAGGAATGGCTGACAGAATGGCTTGCTCCTCTGTGGAAGGGTCAGCCAATAACGCCAACGCTTCGT
Source organism: Marinomonas sp. FW-1 (assembly GCF_005222245.1). Classification (NCBI taxonomy): domain Bacteria; kingdom Pseudomonadati; phylum Pseudomonadota; class Gammaproteobacteria; order Oceanospirillales; family Oceanospirillaceae; genus Marinomonas; species Marinomonas sp. FW-1. Next base: position 3,607,998 of record NZ_CP025987.1, read on the forward strand.
CACTGTGACAAGCAAACACGACTTGATCAAAATCTTTCGTAGAACCATCAGCAAAATGTATCACCACGCCTTCAGCTGAACGATCTACTTTCGATATATCCGCGCCCAGCTGAATTCTGTCTTCGAATTTAGACACTAAAGGCTGTAAATAAGCGGATGAACCCCCTTCAATCACTCGCCATTGTGGACGATCATTCACGCTCAGTAAGCCATGATTTTTAAAGAAGCGAACAAAAAATACCAAAGGGAAATCCATCATTTCATCCAAAGTAGATGACCAAATAGCGCTCCCCATGGGAATCAAATAATGACTTGCAAAACGGCTACCGTAGCCTTTTTCTTTGAGGTATTCACCCAGCGTCACGCCTTCTTTTAGACTGCCGCTTTCTAAGTCTTGGATGGCTTCTTTGTTGAAGCGCAGAATATCTTTTAACATGCCAATAAAAGAAAAATTCAACAAATTACGGCGTTGCGCAAACAGAGTATTAAGATTGTTCCCGCCGTATTCTAGCCCTGTACGCTGACAACTTACGCTGAAGCTCATTTCTGTTGGTTTTGATTTCACGCCCAGCTCATCCATCAAGCGGATAAAGTTAGGGTAAGTCCAATCATTAAATACAATAAAACCGGTATCAATAGCACGAGTTTTACCGTTTTCTTCTACATTGACGGTGGCTGTATGACCACCAATACGCTCTGCAGATTCAAATACGGTAACATCATGTTGTTGCTGCAAAAGGTAAGCGCTGGTTAATCCGGAAATCCCTGATCCAATAATGGCAATTTTCACTCATTGTCCCCTTAAAACGTAATTTGTCATTACCCAGCTAAGCTGAAGTAGAAGATGATTTTTTAGGCGCTAATTTAGACAGCCACAATTTTGGAAAATGTCGACCTATCCACAACATAGCAGTCAAACGCTTAGGAAAGGCGTATTCAAAAGGTCGTGATTTTAAAGCCGTAAACATACGCTTTGCCGCGTCATCAGCGGACATAAGAAACGGCATATCAAAAGTATTTTTCTGCGTTAATGGTGTATCAACAAAACCGGGCAGCAAACAAGTCACATCCACATTATATTGCTTCAAATCCATTCTTAAGGAAGACAAAAAATAGCGAATTGCCGCCTTGCTGGCACCATAAGCTTCAGCTTTAGGAAAAGCAGCTTGCACGGCTTGTGAACTTACCCCAACCAAATGCGCTCGCGGTGATTTTTTCAATAGCGGGAGAGACACTTCGACACTGTTCACCAAACCAATAAAATTCACTGACATGATCCGGTCCATCATTTTCCAGTCAGGATTTGTCTCTGTCATATCTAAATACTCACACGTGCCGGCGTTTAATACCGCGCAATCCAGCTTATCGGTTTGGGCACTCAATGCCTCTCTGACAGCATCCATTTGGCTTTCGTCTGTCATATCAAAAGGAACAAAAGAAAGGTTTTCATTGGCGTCTATCAAGGCGCTTAGCTCGCCTGGGCTTCTTGCGCTGGCAATGACTTTCCAACCAGCATCTAAAAAACATTTGGTAAGCGCCAAGCCAATACCTGAACTGGCACCTGTGATCCACACTGTGTCTTTTTGTGTTGCTTGATTCATCTGAACACTCTCCCTACGTCGCCAAACGCTTTTTTAATCCTTTCACAAAAACACCTAATAAGGGCACATGCTCATAGATTAATTGCCCTAGATCATAAACATCTTCATGAAAGTAAATACGTTCATCAAATTGCACCTGACTAATACCGCGCACTGTGATGGTCTTCTTACCCAATTTAGGGTGTTTGAAATGCATATTCCATTTTATGTACGCCGTATTTTCAGACACAGTCTGATCCAAATACTCAAAACGTCCGCTGTGAACGTTGGCACACATTTCGGAAAGATAAGCATGCAAGGTTTCTGCGCCGCGCAGTTCATGGACGGGATCTTTGAACAATACATCTTCTGTGTATATATCATCAATTTTGTCGAGCTGTGGGTGCTTCACATCGAGATAAAAAGCCTTGAAGCGCTCTATTAACAAAGAACTGGGATCTACTTTAGCGTCCGCCATATTCATCACTTACCTTAGCTGTTACCTTGTCAGGTGTTTGATTCTTTGATTTAAACGCAAAAAACAGAACTTTGGATCATTATTTTTTAATTGTTTTTGATCGTTAAAGTGATCCACACTTAACCAAATGACGTAAATACATTTATAACGCACACAAGGCGTCGAGATAGCTTTCATTAATGGAGCCAAAATGGAACGCGTAACCCAACTAGAATACGATGAAGAACGCGCTGCAGACATGCTTGCCGTGGCTGAAACAAGAGACCAAGCGGCTCTTGCGCGCTTGTTCGATTACTATGTTCCTAAGATCCGAAGTTTCTGTCTTGCGGCTCAACCCGGTGCCAATTTGATGGCCGATGATATCGCCCAAGAAGTGATGATTCGAATCTGGAACAAAGCGCACACTTACAAGCCAGAGTCCGCGTCACTCAATACTTGGGTTTTTACTTTGGCAAGAAATGCCCGTATCGACTACTTGCGCAAGAATAGCCGACATCAATCGGATATCGACCCAGAATTCCTCTGGCAAAACGTGGTCGACGAAAATGCAGACCCATTTAAAGACGCTCAGCAAAAAAGAGATCAAGAACGCATTAAACAGGGTTTAGATAAATTACCCAAGGATCAAAAGCAGGTTTTGGCCAAAGTCTATTTAGAAGGCAAAACCCACAAGGAAGCGGCAGAAGAATTATCACTTCCCCTTGGAACGATAAAATCTCGCGTCCGTCTCGCTTTGCACAAACTCACTATTTACGTTAAGAGGTAGTATCGATGATTAACTACCATCCATCGATTGAAACATTGACCGATTATGCCGCTGGCTCATTGCCTTTAGCGCACTCTCTTTGTGTGTCTACTCACATAGAGCATTGCTCAGAATGCCAACAGCAGATTCGTAAACTCGAAATGCTTGGAACGCATCTGTTTGAACAAGCCAAGACCGAAAAGCGTCGTCTTGATAGCTTAAAAGACAGCTTCTTCCAAAAGCTAGCAGAGCTACCGGAGCAAGACATTCTGAAAAAGAGCAAACGGCAACAGAGCCAGAACAAAGCTGGAAAGATGAGTATCGTATTCCTCGCAGCTTACGACAGTTCATCAAAAGCAGTTACGATGATCTAAATTGGATGCGCTTATCACCGTCTTTTAAAATTGCCACACTCTACAATGAAGAAGGCGGCGCGCAAGTTGCTCTAACGCGGGTCAAAGCGGGTGCGCACATGCCAACTCACACCCATACTGGCGATGAAATCACCCTAGTGCTAGAAGGTGCTTTTTCCGATGAAAGCGGTGTGTACCGCCAAGGTGACTTTATTAACCGAGATGCAAGCCATAAGCACAAGCCTATCGTCACCAAAGACGCAGAGTGTATTTGTCTTACTGTCTTGGATGCACCTATTGAATTTACGGGTTGGTTAACACGACTATTGAACCCTCTCATTCGTCGACATCACCCTTATTCGCCACATTAAAGCCATGCTTCGCAGCACTGTGCCGCATAAGATAGACACACGATTGCAGACGTTAGCCAATAACAAGCAAATATTGTGAAAATCTGGTATAGTCCTTGTTCAATCTAAAAACAAGGACTATTTATCATGGCAACTAAGAAGAAACAGCCGGCAGCTTCGGAAACCTCGGAATCCATTGAAAAGCAAATGCAAGAGTTTCTAGCTCGTGGTGGGCAGATAGATAAAATCGATTCAGGGGTTAGCGGACAATCTCAGCTAACGGGATCACGTCATATTTCCCTAGGAAATAGCAAAACGAAAGCTCAATAAGCTTAAGGGATATTTTACTTTTCGTAGATATCCCCTGCTATTGGCTCTGATAATTACCTGTTTAATTGACACTGGAAAACTATGCTGTCTGAATCTGATCGCGCGTTTTTTCGCCCTAAATGGCGTCGAGTTGTTACCACTTTATTCTGTGCTGGTTGGGCCATTATTGAATGGACGGCAGACGAACCTATTTGGGCCATGATTTCAGCAGGCATCACAGTTTATTGCCTATGGAATTTCTTTTATAAATTTGAAGAAAAAACAGACGAAGACAACACTACTGCAAGTTAGCCACGCTAATCCATTCTGCCTTACGACCTGTGTATTATTTGTTTATGGTGCGTCACACATCCGCCATATAAACGTCACGCCTTTGTCATACTGACGCTCTACTCTCACTAATAAGATATCCAAAAACTTATTAGAGCGGAGCACCACTGTGATACAAGTCGAACAAATGATTGCCAGTAAATCTCCTCAATTTTTCGATAAAAGCCCTTTAATCACTCGCCCGACGTTAAGCGTCCTCAAACGCTTATTCCACGAAAGTGAAGTAAACCAATTCCTGGAAAAAAACCACGGCTGTGTCGGCTTCGAATTTATTGATCGCGTTCTGGATCATTTCAACTTTAGCTATAACGTTAGCCAAGTTGATCGACGAAATATTCCTGCCAGTGGTCGTGTGATGATCATCGCCAATCACCCTCTTGGCGCTTTAGATGGGCTAGCGCTGTTGCGCCTAGTGGGCGAAATTCGTCCCGATGTCAAAATCGTCGCCAATGATTTATTAATGGGCTTTGATGGTTTAAAACAGCTGGTGTTGCCCGTGGATAATCTTGGCGGAAAAACCGCGCGCCAGCAGCTTAAAGCCATCATGAACTGCCTACACAATGAAGAAGCCATCATCATATTCCCCGCTGGCGAAGTATCGCGCATGTCACCAAGTGGCGTAAGAGATCAGAAATGGAATCAAAATTATCTTAAGCTGGCGCAAAAAACCAACAGCCCATTACTGCCTGTCCACATCGGCGGACGTAACTCGATGTTGTTTTACACCAGCTCCTTACTATACCGTCCGCTCTCTACCGTACAGCTTGCTAATGAGATGTTTCGCCAGCGTAACCGCAAAATTCCCATGCAAGTTGGTCAAGCGATTCCGATTCAAGAATTAGCCAAACTGCCATTAAGCGACAAAGAGAAAAACAAATTAGTAAAACGTCATTTGTACCGTATTGCTAAAGGCAAAAAGCCACTGCTTAAAACCGAAAAAACGGTGGAGCACCCGCAAAACAGACAAATGATCAAACAAGAGCTGAAAATCTCAGAACACCTTGGCAGCACCAAGGACAACAAACAGATCTATCTGTTTGATTACGATCCAATGTCCGTCACCATGAAAGAAATCGGGCGTTTGCGTGAAATCGCCTTCCGTAAAGTGGGTGAAGGTACTGGCGAACGCTCTGATCTAGACAAGTTTGACCAATATTATCGTCACTTGATTCTATGGGATGAAGAAGAACTAGAGATCGTCGGTGCATACCGTATTGGCGAAGTTGCTCGATACATGAAATCAGAAACGCCAAATCGCATCTACAGTGCCGAGTTATTTCAATACTCTTGTGACATGGAACCCTATTTTGAGCAAGGCATCGAGCTTGGTCGCAGCTTTATTCAGCCAAAATATTGGGGCAAGCGTAGCTTAGATTATTTGTGGTACGGCATTGGGGCTTATTTAGATAAACACCCTGAAATTCGCTATATGTTCGGCCCAGTAAGCCTAAGCAACAGCTACCCACAAGTCGCGAAAGATTTTATCGTTTCCTTTTATAAGCTCTACTTTGCCGACCAAGAGCACCTAGCGCGTTCTTTCACGCCATATCAAGTGAACGCCGAACACAATGACATTATTACCGATATGTTCAGTGGCGAAGACTACGAAGAAGACTTTCGAATACTAAAAGAACAACTTGGTCACTTTGGCGCGAGTGTGCCAACCTTGTTCAAGCAATACAGTGAGTTATGTGAACCGGGCGGGGTTCGCTTCTTAGATTTTGGTGTCGATGCCGACTTTGGCTACTGTGTGGACGGACTCGTCCTCGTAGACCTAAATACAATCAAAGAAGCGAAAAACAAACGCTACCGAGGTCATAACCAATAATATGACTCTTTGCTATCAAGAGTCGTGATGATGGTGGCTTGAGTGATGCGCATGGCGATGATGACCGTGTCGTTCTGGTCGTTTAAAAAACGCCAAATAAATCACTTTAATAACAAGCATCACACTTAACACAATGAGAACGCCCATTTGAAGGTCCATACAAACACCTCATTATTTTTGTTGTAATTTTAGTGTAGAACATTTGGAGCAAGTGAATTGTGAATTTACGTCAGCAAATTGTACGTATTAGTAAGCCCAAAAATAGCGCACAACTGACACATTCAACACAATAAAACCCATAGAAATAAGCACAATAAAGCAGAGCGAAAATCTTTTCTTTAAATAAATTAAGTAGTTAAAAAAGATGGCGCAAGCCTTGCTTGCTCACATTATTACCCTTCAGGCTTTTTGTCGTAGCCTTCACTCATTTTTCTATCAAAGATAACGGAGCTGGACATGATTGAGAAAACCTACTTAAAGACAAAACCCGAATGCAAAGTGAAATTTGCATTGCCTGCAGAAACCGTCGGTGACGCAAAAAATGTCGCGGTCGTGGGAGACTTCAATAATTGGGATAGCACGGCTAATCCGATGAAAAAGCAAAAATCTGGTGTCTTTGCGTCAACACTCAATTTGGATATAGACACTGTTTATCAGTTCAGATACGTGATTGATGGCACTGAATGGCTAAACGATGACATGGCGGACGATTATGTACCAAGCCCTATCAGCTATGAATCAAATGGTGTAATCAGCCTTTAAATAACACCGCAACTAAGAAAAATTCTCTTTACGCCTCTACTCTCTTATGTAGAGGCGTTTATCTTTCTTAACCTCTCGTTTTTCCTCTCTTTTCTTATAAGTAGCGCCTTAAAAAGCGAACATCATAACGTCATTTTTTTGCCCTAAGCCCACTAATTGATGGATTCGAGCTGCAATTTATAGTCAGAATATGTACAATTGTTTTTATTAAACGCGCGTTTAATAAAAATCAAATACCTCAACGACTCTAAACAGAGTATTGAAACAGACTTAAAGAGGCACATCATGGCACATCAGCAGCAATACATTCACGGCCGCTACCATGCATCCACCAGCGGAGAACACTTTGAGACAATCAACCCAGCCACTGGCGAAGTGATTGCAACAGTCGAACACGCGGGACAAGCTGAACTAGATGCCGCTATTGAGTCTGCAAAACAAGGTCAAAAAGTGTGGGCGGCAATGAGCCCTGTAGAACGCGGACGCATTCTAAAAAAAGCAGCCGAGCTATTACGTGAAAAAAACGAAGAACTGGCTCGTCTTGAAGTTCTAGACACAGGCAAACCACTTCAAGAAGCTATTTGCGTAGACATTCAAACGGGCGCTGACGTGATCGAATATTACGCAGGCCTAACCGATAAAATCCAAGGCGATTACCAAGACCTTTGTAATGGTAATTTCTTTTACACTCGCCGCGAGCCACTGGGTATTTGTGCTGGCATCGGTGCGTGGAACTACCCAATCCAAATCGCTATGTGGAAATCAGGCCCAGCCCTAGCCGCTGGTAACGCAATGATCTTCAAACCTTCAGAAGAAACACCGCTTACCGCTCTTAAACTGGCAGAGATCTTTACCCAAGCAGGTTTGCCTGATGGTGTTTTTAACGTCATCCAAGGGGACGCACGCACAGGTCAAATGATCACTAACCACCCAGACATCGACAAAGTGTCTTTCACAGGTGAAGTTGGAACAGGTAAAAAGGTCATGGCTGCTTCTGCACAATCTTTGAAGCAAGTCACCATGGAACTTGGCGGTAAATCGCCTATGATCATCTTCCCAGACATGCCAGTGGACCAAGCCGTTTCTGCCGCCATGCTGGCGAACTTCTACACACAAGGCGAAGTATGTACTAATGGTACACGCGTTTTCGTTCACGCAGATATGATGGACGCTTTTACCAAGGAATTAAAAGAGCGCACTGAAGCCATGATCATTGGCGACCCAATGAACATGGACACACAAGTCGGTGCCTTGATCTCTAAAGACCACATGCAAAAAGTCTTGGGCTACATTCAAGCCGCCAAAGACGCAGGAGCGACTCTATTGTGCGGTGGTTACCAAGTCACTGAAAACGGCTTAGACAAAGGCGCTTTTGTTGCTCCGACTGTCTTTACCGATTGCACCGACGACATGCCACAAGTGCGCGATGAAATCTTCGGCCCAGTAATGTCCGTGCTGAGCTTTACCGATGAAGACGAAGTGATTGCTCGCGCCAACGACACAAAACTTGGCTTGGCAGCGGGTGTATTCACCAAAGACTTCGCTCGTGCTCACCGCGTAATTAATCAATTACAAGCTGGCATTTGCTGGATTAATGCGTGGGGCGCTTCTCCTGCAGAAATGCCAGTGGGTGGCTACAAACAATCAGGCATCGGCCGTGAAAATGGCATCGAAACCTTATACCACTACACACAAAACAAGAGCGTCTTTGTCGATTTGAACGACATTCAAAGCCCTTACTAGGCGAGACTCTTACTAAACGAGCCTTGCAATAAGTGAGGCTCTTATTAAATGAGAAATGGTCATGGCAAACGAAACGTACGATTACATCATCGTCGGTGCTGGCTCCGCAGGGTGTGTGCTGGCAGACCGACTGACAGAAAGTGGCGAACACAAGGTGTTGCTGCTGGAAATGGGTGGCTCTGATAAGAGCATCTTTATCCAAATGCCAACCGCTTTGTCTTATCCAATGAATACCGAAAAATACGCCTGGCAGTTCCACACAGATAAGGAACCAGGTCTTGATGGCCGCGAAATGCATTGCCCGCGCGGTAAAGTGTTAGGCGGATCGTCATCCATTAACGGCATGGTGTATGTTCGTGGTCACGCCTGCGATTTCGACCAATGGGAAGAAAACGGCGCCAAAGGCTGGAACTACCAAACTTGCCTGCCTTACTTCAAAAAAGCCGAAACATGGAAAGGCGGCGCGGACTTATACCGTGGCGGCGAAGGCCCATTGTCGACTAACAACGGCAACGACATGACCTACAACCCGCTTTATCAAGCCTTTATTGATGCTGGCGAAGAAGCCGGTTACGGCAAAACAGACGACTACAATGGTTTCCGTCAGGAAGGTTTTGGCCCGATGCACATGACGGTGAAAAATGGCGTACGTGCTTCAACGTCGAACGCTTATTTACGTCGTGCTATGCAGCGCCCTAACCTAACCCTCAAAACCGGTGTACTTAGTCACAAGGTCACCTTTGACGGCAAAAAAGCCACAGGCATTGAGTTCAGCAAAAATGGCCAAACTCAACAAGTTACCGCCAACAAAGAAGTGATTCTATCGGCTGGCTCAGTTGGCTCACCTCAATTATTGCAACTGTCCGGTGTGGGCCCAAAAGACGTGCTCGAAAAAGCGGGCGTTCCTGTGCTTCACGAATTACCAGGCGTGGGTGAAAACCTGCAAGATCATTTGGAAGTCTACTTCCAGTACTACTGCAAGAAGCCTGTGACACTAAACAGTAAGCTTGGCTTAATCAGCAAAGGCTTGATCGGTACTCGTTGGATGCTATTTAAAACCGGCCTTGGCGCGACCAACCACTTTGAATCTTGTGGTTTTATTCGCTCTCGTGCCGGTCTTAAATGGCCAAACATTCAATACCACTTCCTGCCTGCTGCTATGCGTTACGACGGCCAAGCAGCGGTAGAAGGCCATGGATTTCAAGTACACGTTGGACCAAACAAGCCTGAAAGTCGTGGTAAATTGTGGATTGAATCTGCGAATCCTGCCGCGAAACCGCGCATCTTGTTTAACTACATTTCTACCGAACAAGACAAGCAAGACTGGCGCGATACGATTCGCCTAACGCGTGAAGTGTTGCAACAATCTGCGCTAGACGATTATCGTGGCGATGAAATTCAGCCTGGCATGAATATCCAGAGCGACGAAGAAATCGACCAGTGGGTAAAAGAAAACGTGGAAAGTGCTTATCACCCTTCTTGTACCTGTAAGATGGGCGACGATAACGATCCAATGGCGGTTCTGAATGAGCAGTGCCAAGTCCGCGGCATCGAAAGCCTTCGCGTGGTGGATTCGTCTATTTTCCCAACCATCACCAACGGCAACTTGAATGCGCCAACCATCATGGTCGCAGAAAAAGCCGCCGACATGATTCTTGGCAAAGCACCGCTCCCAAGCCTAGATGCGCCTGTTTGGATTCACCCAGAGTTTGAAACCAAACAACGTTAAGCTCGGCTGAGCAACCCATAAAAAAACGCCTGCTAGATCCTAGCAGGCGTTTTTCGTTTAGGTACTTGTTGCTATTTTATCTGAATTATTTCAACTCAAAGATAGCAAAGCCGTTGTCATCCAAAGATTGATACTGCATGTTCTTACCTGCTGCGTCTTTGGCTTTTGGTGACGTAGTAAACAACACCTTCGCCTTACCAAAACCAGTGAATGTCCAGTTATTGTCTGCCGCTGGGTTAATGGTATTTTGGCTCAACAAGTAGTTAGCAACTACATCGCGGTTCTTATCCGGCGCATCAATAACAATGGTGTCACCATTCAAGCCAGGGAAATGACCGCCACCGCCAGCACGATAGTTGTTGGTTGCCACAAGGAATTCATCCGTAGGTCGAAGCGCTTCACCGTTGAACATAACATCAGTGATACGGTGTGCATCTTGATTCACGACTTCGCCCTCGCCGTTATAACGTGCAGGCTGGGTAACGTCGATCTTGTAAGAGATACCGTCAATCACATCGAAGTTGTAGGTTGGGAAAGAAGCATTAACCAACTGTTGTGGCTCAGTCGCATTAGGGTCGATCTGATTAAATTGACCCGCTGCGGCTTCCAACCATTCCACTACTTGTGCACCAGTCAGTTTCACCACTTTCAAATCGTTCGGATAAATGTACAGGTCACTGACGTTTTTCAGGGCAATGTCGCCTTTTGGTACGTCGGTGTAATATTCTGGACCACCACGACCACCCGCTTTAAACGGTGCTGCGGCAGACAAAATAGGCAAGCCTTCGTAAGAAGTACCACGAACAATATTTTCCACGTACCAAATCTGCGCGTTGTTCACGATCTGAATGGATGGATCATCTTGTACCAAGGCAAAGAAGCTGTTGATGTCTGAGGTAGATTCACCTACTTTACGGCGCATGTAAGCCAACGTCCCTTCATGCTCGGTTTCTACCGCTTTGTTGATTCCATCATCTGCTTCCACTAAAGGCACCGTAGTTCGGCCTTCACGACGCGCAATCGCACGAACTTCCGCTTTGCCGTCAGCGACTTTCCAACCGTCGCCCGCAGGCTCCAGCTTCAAGTCAATCACCCCAAGGTGAGAACCCCAAAAGCCAGGCATGGTCGCAGGTTTTCCAAATACCGTGCCTTTTTCACCATCCACACCTTCAAACTCGGCTAATGCCTTGTCGCCAGGGAAGATACGGTGGGAGTGACCAAATAGAATCGCATCAATACCATCGACTTTCGCTAGGTGATAAGACGCGTTTTCTTCACCTTTCAAATAAGGAGAGTTCATCATGCCACTGTGTGGAATGGCAATGACCACATCCGCACCATTGGCTTTCATTTCTGGTACGTATTTATTCGCCGTTTCAACAATGTCTTTGGCAATAACTTTATGCGTTAAGTTATCTTTATCCCAAGACATAATTTGAGGTGGCACAAAGCCAATGTAACCTATCTTAACCGTTTGTTGCTTGCCGTCAGAATCAACGAAAGTTTTGTCTTTGATAATATAAGGTTGAAAATAAGGCTGATCGTTTGACGCATCGTCATCGCCATCGTCGACATACACGTTTGCGTTAATATAAGGGAAATTAGCGCCACTTAAACTCTTCATTAAAAAGTCTAAGCCATAGTTAAACTCATGGTTACCGATATTACCCACATCGTAATCCAACAAGTTCATCGCCTTAAACGCTGGGTGGGTCTCACCAAAGCGCAATACTCGCCCTTTGGCAACATAGTCGCCCAATGGCGTACCTTGCAATAAGTCACCGTTGTCTACCAACACCGAGTTCGTCACCTCAGCGCGCGCCGCCTTGATAAGAGTCGCCACTCGAGACAATCCAACCGCATCACTTTGCTTATCGCCGTAGTAATCGTAATCCACCAAATTCATATGTATATCAGTGGTCTCCATGACTCGCAGGTCAATGGTAGAAGCCTGCGCCATCGCGGCAAACAACAAAGAAGAGGCGAAAATTGACGCGCCCTTAGGAACAAAAAAATTCATGAAAAAACTCCATTCATACAAACAACGGCTTATCTAAGCACTAACCAAAAAGTCAGCTTTTAATAGTAAGACGATTTTATGCGAAGTTCATGCCTTTTTTATGACAATTGTTTATAGATTATGTAGTTCGACAAATAAAGAAGGCAGCTCCCTTAAACACATTCACCATGAGAACCAAGCGGCATTTTGATGAGGTAGGTGGTAGTTTCGAAGTGAAACGCCGTTTGACGTGACTTATCAGCCTAAAGGCGCGGCTTACGCAGATATGTCGGATCACGGTCGTGCCTCCCTCATCCGACCTACAAGGCTTAATACATCCATACAATGAGAACCAAAACGGCGTTTTGATGAGGTAGGCGGTAGTTTCGAAGAAAAACGCCGTTTGGTTCGAGTCTTGTGATGAAGCGATCTGTCGGTCTGAAGGCGCGACTTACATCAACACGGTCGTGCCTCCCTCATCCGACCTACGAGGCGGAGGCGAAAAAGGAGTTATCGCTTAAACCAGCGCCACACAAAGAGTACTCTAAGCAAAGCGGCAGCCACGTAAGTCATGGCGCAGGCGGTGAGGATTTTCTTCACTTTGGGTAGGTCTTCCTGTGGGATGTAGTTACCTTCTCTCAATATGGGTAGTGCTTTGTTAAAGCTGGCATCCCATTCTTCTGGCAGTATCGCCAGTTGCACGATAACCGCCAATAACCCAGATAGACCAACCACCAGCGCATGCAAAGGCACAGCATAGGGAATATGCAACAGCAAACTCAGGGCTGGCCAACCGAGTAACAAGCCTGCTGTAATACGGTGAGCAAAATGCGCCAAGGGCAAATAGCGCGTGCTTAAATGGGAGATTTTTTGTTTCTTTTCATGCGCAATGGCGTGCCCTACTTCGTGAGCCGCTACAGCAACGGCGGTTAAAGAACGTCCATTAAATACACTAGGGCTGAGGCGAACAACATGTTGCCCAAAATCGAAATGGTCGTGGCCTTCTTGTGTGGTTTCAATGTTCACTTCATTTAACTCAAAGCGTTTCACCAAGTGAGTCGCCAGCTCTCCTCCCGTTCCTGGTAGATTCTTTCGGTCGGTTGCATAACGTTTCAAGGTAAATTTCACCCATGCGCTTGGTCCAACGATCAACGCAATAACACCCAGTATGACGATAATCCACAACATAGTTTTGTCTTTTAAAAGATCCCATTATTAAAAAATACGCGGCGCAACTTTGACCCTTTTCAGATTGGTAACATACACTGTAATGAATAAATGCCTAAGCAAACGAGACAGATATGAAAAATCCTTTAGTCGGCCCCATCCTCGAAATTCTTCGACTTCACCCTGATGGTATCAGTGAGTTCGATATTCTTAAGGCACTAAAAGAACAATTACCCGAGTTCAGTCAACTCGCTGACGATATGAACCTGCAACTTTTCCGTCAGCATTTTCTCATCATGAACGCCTTATATCAGCTACAAAGCAGCTTATGGCAAGAAGAAAACCTCTTACTGAATATTAGCGCATTACGCATTAACCTTCAGAGCACAACGCAAATTCAGCACTCCACCAGTACCCATTTAAACGACAGCGTAGACGTAAAGCTAGCAGCCTACTACCTCGATTGGGAAGAATACGAAAAAACCGATGCCGACGCCGTGGTCCAGCTACTAAATAGTTTTTACAAAGGCATCAGCTTACCGGGCAATAGAGATTCAGCACTCAAGACATTGCAAATAACCACCTCAAATCCCAGCAAGACAGACATTAAACAGCAATATAAAAAACTGGCTCAGAAGCATCACCCAGACAGAGGTGGCGACCAAGACGTTTTCATTGGTCTAAGACAAGCCTACGAGTATTTAATGTTCTAGACGACAGCGCATTGGCAAAGTGTAAAACTCTCGTCTAGTGATTGCTTTCGCTTCTATAAAAATTCAAGATGAACCTCGCTCTTTCTGTGCGGTCAAAACATCACATACAGTTACTTTATCGATTTTTTTATAGAAATAGGGCTTATGATTTTTTCATCTTTTATACGACATTTTTTACCCACTAAAGCACCACACCGCTTTCTACTTCGCCCACTTTGCCTTGCTTCTTTCGTGCTCCTTAGCAGCTGTAGCGTCAATGAAATAGACAGCTCTAATGACTTCGAAAACAACGGCCGTGACACCACTGCGCTTAAGCGGGAAACGCTATATTTAAAAGAAAGCCTACCACCAGGTTTGCCGATGCCGGACGACAGCTTTCAGAGTGGCCTGCAACAGCAAATCACCTACTTAAATCGCATCCAAGATAAAACGTTATTATTAGAAAATACCCAAACCAGCGTGGCTGATTTAAGAATCGTTGCCGAAGAAATAAACAATTGGCTACAGAACCCAGCTCAGCAACCCCAACTTATTGCCCATCAATTAGCGGGACAAGATCAAAGAGGTAACGTTCAAATAACAGGTTACTATGTGCCCATTCTGCCGGTCCGACATTTACCTGATGAAGTCTATCGTTACCCGCTTTATCGCAAGCCTGCACAACGAAATGCTGACGGAAAGTACCCTTCTCGTGAAGAAATAGATTTTGAAAATGCGCTAGCAGGACAAGGGCTGGAAATTGCTTACACCTCAAGCTTGATCGACAATTTTTTCTTGCATGTACAAGGTTCCGGCGTGATTGAATATGAGGATGGCGAACAAAAGCTGCTGTCATGGGGCGGTGTAAACGGCCATGCTTACCGCAGTTTAGGTAAAGAACTGATTGAGCGTGGCGAGATAGATAGAGCTGACATTTCCGCTCAAAGTATTCGTCAGTGGTTAAGCAATAACCCAGATCGCAACCGTGAAATTTTATCGACGAACCCTAGTTATTTGTTTTTCAGTGAAGGCCCAACGTCGCCCATTGGGGCTGCCAATGTACCTTTAACACCTTTGTATTCCGCCGCCGTCGACCCTAACGTCATTCCACTTGGCTCCATTTTATTGGCGCAAGTTCCTAAGCTAGACACCTATGGCAACTTAATTGGCCATGAGTTCCGCCTACTACTCGCTCAAGATAAAGGCGGCGCAATTAAAGGGCCAGGGCATATTGATTGGTATCAGGGCATTGGGGAAGAAGCCCACTTCCACGCAGGCCAGCTGAAGCATTTTGGTAAGGTTTGGTTACTGCTTCCTAAGAACCCAGCACCCGTAAAGCTCATCGCTCAGTAACAAAGCCTAACGAAGTTCGCTGAGAGTAAAGGACACAGGAAGGTTAATTTTTAGCTCAGTTTCAGCCATGTCTTTAGAGAAAGCTGGTAGTGGGACTGAGCGTTTAATCATATCCAATACGGCTTTATCAAGACGCTTATGACCTGAGCTTTTTGTAATGACCACATTCGACACGGAGCCATCCGCATGAACGACAAAAGATAAGGAAACAACCCCTTCTTCATTACGACGGCGAGATGCTCTTGGATAGCGCTTATTGTTGGCCAACACTGATGTTAGCTTAGTGAAGTAGCTTGCCGTCGCGCCGGGGTTACCTCCTGTCGTTGCCGAATTAGAGCTACCCGTTGTGGCTTGTTGGTTTGCTGCAGATGGCGCGGCAACAGGCTTAGACGCTGCTTTTTTTACGACTTGTGCTTCTTTTTTCGGCTCAGGTTTTGGGTCTGGCTTAGGTTCCGGTTTTGGGTCTGGCTTAGGCTCAGGTTTTGGTTCTGGCTTAGGTTCAGGTTTTGGCTCTGGCTTCACCATTTCAATTGGAGATTCCTGCTTCACAATAACCGGTTCTGGCTCAGGCTCGACGACAGGTTCAGGTTCAACAACGGGCTCTGGCTCGGGTTCGACGACAGGTTCTGGTTCAACAACAGGCTCTGGTTCAACAACAGGCTCTGGCTCGACTTCTGGTTCAACTTCCTCTTGAACTTCTTCAATCGGCTCTTCTATTACTTCCTGTTCTTCTATTACTTCTTCAGTCTCTTTGCTTTCTGTTTGGGCCACAGTGGTTTGTGCTGAAGCGCCGAGGTCGCCAGCCATACCTAAGTCAAACTCAATGCCTTGCGAACCAGCAGACTGACTGCCTTCCGTTGGCGCATAAAATGCCGCATAAAAAGCCGCTGCGTGGACAGAAACAGCAAGCCCACCCGCAATAATCCAATGCCGCGTGGAAATCATTCGTTTCCTCGCTCTAGCTGGGTTGCCAAGCTAACCTTTGTAAGACCGGCTAAACGCACTTGATTAAAAATAGGACGTAGTTTTTCTAACGAAATAGCACCATCGGCTTTAATTTGAACCCAAAAAGCGTCTGGGTTCGATGATGAAGCAAGGGCTTGTTCTAGGTAAGCTTGAATGTCATCAACGACAAATAAGACGTCGTCCACATACAAGCTGGCATCTGCGCCTAAAACGATCTCAACATTGGGATCGGTTGTCGCTCGAGCTTCGTTAATCGATTGAGGAGGAATAACGGCTACAGGGTCTACTTTTTGGATTTGTCCTGCGACCATAAAGAAAACCAACATCAAAAACACCACATTAATCAGCGGCACCATGTTGTCATCGTTGCTGGCGTTTCTCGCGGCGTATTTTTCGCCTATTTTCATTTCGACTCCGGCATAGCAAAGGCATTCGCAATAGACACGGTTTTTGCACCATTAAGCTTTAAGCGATCAGCAAGATGCATCAATGTCTGCAACGTCACACCATCTTCAGCCTTAATAACAAAAACACCTTCGTTATGATCTGTGATGAGTGTTTGAAAAGCGGCCTGATCCGAGAACCTCAGAGCTTGCCCGTCAACCCAAACTTGATCGTCATTTTGCTTTAACGTCAGCACAAGGTTGTCTGGTTTTTCTTGAGCCGGATCTTGTTGATCACTAGAAACAGACAAAGGCGTATCGACAAGTCGCCAAGGCACAAAAGTCGAGGTCAGCATGAAAAACAACAACAAGATAAACACCACATCAATCAGTGGCGTCAGGCTAATCGCGTTCTTACGCTTAGGCTGAGGCAAATTAAGCGGCATGCAATAACTCTTCGTCAGCCTTTTCTACTAATTCTTTTGTTTGTTTACTGGTAAATACTTGCGTAACAGCATCATTCATATTGTGAGCAATACGCTCGACCTTGCGCTCTAGCCAGCTTTGCAATGTCACAACTGGAATCGCCACTGCCAAACCAACCGCTGTCGTGAGCAAGGCCTGCCAAATACCGCCAGATAAAACAGAAGGGTCAACTTGATTACCCGCACCTTCCATCTGTTGGAAAGCGGTAATCATCCCCAATACCGTACCGAGCAAACCTAGTAATGGGCTCAAGGTAGCAATAATTTCCAATGGACGAAGATAAGAGCGCAGCTGGTTTAGTTGATTCATCGCACGACGCTCTACTTCTTCACGAATCAACTCCGCTTGAGTACTCGTCTCTAATAGCACGCGCATCGTATAAGCCACTAATGAATCTATTGGACGTTTTTCATCTAGCTTTTCGAGTGCCTCTTCACAATTGCCTGCACGCCAATCGTTTAAGGCAAGATTACTGGTTTTAAGACTTTCTGCACGCAAGGAAGACAACTGCCACAACTTCAGTAGGACAATGGTTAGAGCAACGACAGAAAAAACCATCAATATCCATACTACAGGTCCACCGACCTGTAAAAAGTCGATTATTTTCTGTTGAACTGAATCTTCCACGATACTCTCCAATGAATAAAAAACACCAAACAAATGGTAGTCATTCTCAACCACGTTTTCAATAAGTAATTACTGAAATAAGAAGATAGACAGATTAGAGCAGTCCTAGTAACCGGAAAATACGTATGAGAATGAGGCAGGAGCACAGCATGATCAAATAGTTTTCTATTAAATCATGCCATGTTATAGCGGTAAAATATCAACGGGCCTATAACCAACCACGGTGTTTAAAGTACCAATAAGGCGCAAACGCAGAAAACACCATTAAACCTAGTGCCGCCGGATAGCCGTAATCAAACCCCAGCTCTGGCATTATTTCAAAGTTCATCCCATAGATACTGGCAACCAAGGTTGGCGGTAAAAACACCACAGAGGCAATGGAGAAAATTTTAATAATTTTATTCTGCTCGATGTTAATAAAGCCCTGAGTCGAATCCATCAAGAAGTTAATTTTGTCGAACAAAAAGGTGGTATGAGACATCAAGGTTTCAACGTCACGCATTACCTCGCGTAGCGTTTCCGAGTACTCTTGTTTGTTGGGCAAATGACGCAACAAGAAGGAAATATTACGCTGTGTATCCATCAAACAAAGGCGGATTTTTCCATTACTGTCTTCTTGGCGAGCTAATTTTTCGATGATGGTATCCAGCTCGGTTTCATCATCTTCTAACACGAGATGACTCACCTCTTCTAACTGGCGATGAGAGTCCTCTAGGGTATCGGCATGATTCTCTACTTTGTTTTCCAGCAGGGTCACCAGCAAATGCGCTGGAGAATCAACCAAAATGTGCCCTCGGCGAGCACGCATGCGCAGCAATCTAAAATCGGCTAATTCTGTTTCACGGATGGTGATCAGCCTGTCTTGTTGCAAGATACAAGCAACCGTGGCGGTTTTATGGCGCCCTTCTGTTTGATTTAAAAACAATGAGTGAACGTGGATGCCTGCTTGGTCAACGAAACAACGAGCGGACGCTTCGATCTCTTCCACATCATCCGATTCAGGAAGATCGGTTCTTAGCAACGCTTTAAGCAGTAAACGCTCATCGTCATCGGGTTCTGCGGCATCAATCCAGTTCGCTTCTTTTTGAAGGGTGGCAAAATTCTCATCGTCTTTGGAAATTTCTTGAATCAACCCATTGCGGATTTTGAAAAATCTTAACATGCTACTTCCTCGATATGCTCGGCACCTTATTTCAGCCTAATCACGTAATTTGGCACGGCTCGCAACCTATAGAATAAACGCTGGAGATGTGTGTTTTATGACGTTGAAATAGGTTTGTGTGGGTGCAAGAATAAGTATTGTATCTCACGTCTGAGAGAAACAGCAGGGCAAAGAGTCATTAATAAGTTCAACAAATGCTCAATAAAGTCCCGCTCGATAGTAATATTGAGCGGGACTTTATTGTGAGTGCTTATCGACAACAGAAGTACTTAGTACTGCTGCATGAAGGCAATTTCACGGTTTTGGTCACGAATAACCGCTTGCGCCATTTTTATAAGCGCTGGATCACGACTAAACTCTAAAAGTACTTTTGCCATGGCTACAGCCGCTTCATGATGCGGAATCATACCTGCCACAAAGTCACGATTCACATCACCACTTGCAGGAAGCTGATGCATATCCGCCATCATTTTTGCATTAATAGCAGCATACGCGGCTTTAATTTGCTCAGCGTCAGCGGATGGTCTCGCTTCCCCATAACTTGCAAGCCAATCTCGCATAAACATAATCTCGCTCGATTGCGCCGCTACAATATCGACCGCCAAAGGCTTCAATTTGTCAGAAACATCCGCAGATGCAAGCAACTGCGTCGCCATATCAATTGCACCTTGATGATGAGGAATCATGCCAACAACAAAGTCGTAATCAACATCACCAGTCAGTTCCGTTGCATGCATATCCTTCATCATTTTCTGGTTGCCTTGCATAAACTGAGAAGCATGCTCCGAATGATCCATTTGATGATGATCCATATCGTCCGTTAATGACGAAGTAGCGCAGCCAGCAATCGCCGAACTCATGATTAGAATGGCAGCAGCAGAAAAATATTTTTTAAAAAGTGTCATAGTTATATCTCACGTTATTAATGACTTATAAACAGCTCAGACGTTATTCAGCATTATGAATAACACTAAGACCATCAGTGATATTGGATGCTGTTAAATAGACAGCTAGTTGGCAATTAACGTAGACAAACGGGGAGGAGGAGTGACAAGCTCTAAGAAATTATGTCGCCATTTTTCAATCAACGACAAGGCAGGCCAATAAATAACCGCAATGGCCAAAAGTAACAACAGAGGAGGCAAAACAGCCAAAGCACAATGATCAACACAATCAGAGTAACCCATGTCTTTAGCATGGTCATGCGAGGCAAAGGCTAAGTTCACATCAGACATTGACGACTGAGACAATGACGCCATGTCCTGATGTACCGTGTGTGAAGCATTTGTATAGGAAAAGGATGCATAAGACGTCACCTGTGTTGAAGCGGATAAAAACAGCCACAACCCAGCCAAACAACACATCATAATCCAAACGATTCGCGGTATGTTCAACACATCATCAGACCTATCAAAAACATCTAAGCAGCATACTCCTCAAATTCGAAATCGACAAACATCACTAAGGTGAATGACTCCCCTTGAACACGACTCTTTTTGACGGCCTCTACTTTTGAGAAAACACTCAACTCTTTGATCAAAGTGAATAGATTGCCTTTACCCACTTCTGCTTCGAATCCGTCTTGCATGATACCAAGGTCTTTGCGTAAAACATGCGAAAAGACCTTAGTTTTCAGTGTGTTTTACGAATGAACAATAAATCGATAGGCAACATACGACATCACAACCTCTCAAAACCAACCTAAACCATAGTTATAGATTAGCGAAGAAAAACTAAAAAAGATTGGACGATATTGCGGTATTAGGCCTTACTCAGCTTTTTCTCAACCTGCTCAAGCGCTCTGAGATACATGTACCAAGCACAAACACCGGCAAGAACATTGCTGATCAAGACGCCGAAGAACAGCCCTTTAAGCCCAGCGATTTCCGACCCAACCCACAAACAAGGCAAGAAGAAAGCAAACAAGCGCAATGCCGAGATTGTTAGAGCAGTGTAGGACTTACCTAAGGCGTTAGAGATAGACACCATCAACATACAGATGCCGAGTAGACCTAAACTCACCGGCACTATCATCAAATGCCAATGCAAGATCGTCGAGACTTCTTCGTCGCTGGTCATCAGATTTGCCAAAGCACCAGAGACAAGAAAAGTAATCACAGCGATCACCAACTGAAACGACAATACAAAACGACAAGCTAAACGCACGACGTAACGCACATCGTTTAGTCGGCCTGCACCTAACAAACGCCCTACCATGGGTGGCATAGACATAGTCAAAGCCAACACCGCCACGATAGAAAAAAATTCAAAGCGCGAGCCGAGTGCCCAAGACGCTACCGCTGCCGTACCAAATCCCGCAATGAGTTTGGTCGCCAACATAGAAGAAACCGGAGGCAACAATTGGCTAACCATCGCAGGCCCCATAATATGACCAATCGACGCCAAGCTTTTGCCGATATGAAGATCTTGCCAATCAAAAGTGAGCCAATGTTTGCGCGCCACTTGCGGGGCAACAATCAAAGTACCTATAGCAAACGCCACTGTGGTTGCCATCGCAGCGCCATTCAAACCAAGATCAAAAGTGAAGATAAAAATGGGGTCCAGCACCAAGTTAAGCACGCTGGTCACAATCATCATAATCCCTGGCAATAAGGTATTACCGTTGGAACGACAAATGCTGTAATAGAAATAGATTAGCGCCCCCACCCATGCACTGAGCAGCCAATGAGGCCAGTAAGAATCAATAACAGGGTAAACAGAGTCTGGCGCACTCAATAGCGCCAAAATAGGATGACGTAGCAGCCAAATAATCACACTAAAGAAAGCGATCCCTATGCTTCCCATCATGAGCACCAAACCGCCTAATTGCTTGGCATAACGCTTGTCACCTGCGCCTAAAGCACGAGAAATAATGGCCGTCGTCGCAATACCTAAGCCCACTTGCAAACCAATCACAATCATCTGGATCGGCAAGGTAAAACCCTGCGCCGCTAAAGGTAAAATACCCAATTGTCCGATAAAAGCACTGTCCACCAGCTGGAAACTCATCAACGACAAAACGCCAAACAACATTGGCCATGTCATGGAAAAGAGTTGTTTGGCTAAAGTATCAGATTGGGATATTTGGGATGACATAGAAATAGGTGTGCTCTTACTGAAAAACTGAGCCTCTATTCTACCCTATTTTTGTAAAGGCAGGATGACACCCACCTTTAGGAACCTCACTATGTGCAGAAAAACCTTATTCTTCAGCATCACGCTGACTGTACTTATGCCCATATCTCAGCATCACCAAAGCAATCATGGAAAAAATAGCAAAGCTGCTGGCCAAAGGAATAACCGTAAAGTTATAGAACTGACCTGCTGCCGTTGCTAACACAATGGCAAGAAAACTTGATAAAGACGAGATCAATGATGCTCCAAGTCCAGCCACAGCGCCTAACGGTTCCATCGCCATGGCATTCACATTACCGAACACCATACCTAGGCAAGAAAACATTATCATCCCCAAGGCCATGAAGAAAACAAAAGGCGGGACACCAGCAAAAAACACCGCCACGAGCAAAAGAATAAACGCTGTCGTACACATAACGCTTAACGCCCCAAAAACACAGCGAAGCATACCGACTCGCAAAACAATTTTACCGTTTGAAAAATTGATAATCGAAGAACCTATCGCCAGCACGCCAAAAAACAAAGGAAAACGATCCCCCGTGTCATACACATCTTGGAAGATAGACTGCGCCGTACTTATATACAGCATCAAGGCACCAAAAATACAACCTAACAAAATGGTAAACGCCATCACATCACGACGGCTCAAAATAAAACGTACATCAGCCATTAAACGCTTTCTATTCAATGGGATACGGTTTTCTTTTGACAATGTTTCAGGTTGTCGTAACAAAAGCCAACCACCGGCAACAGCTGCTTGTATCATTAATAAGGCAAAAATCCAGCGCCAATCGGCCACTTTAATCACCAACATCCCCAAGGAAGGCGCAAGCATGGGGACAAGAATAAACACCATCATCACAAAAGACATAATTCGCGCCATGGCAGCGCCTTTATACATGTCTCGAATCAAGGCACGAGACGCAATTTTTGGCCCCGCCACACCAAACCCTTGGATAAAACGCCCCAGTAAAAACACCTCGATGGATGACGCTAACAGCGCAATAACCGAACCGACAATATAAATGTTGATGCCAATTAAAATGCTTTTTTTGCGACCAATCGCATCCGACAACGGGCCAAAAATGATCTCGCCAAATACCATTCCCAGAATCATTGCCGAGACAATCCACTGAGTTTTTTGATAATCCACAATCGCCAACGACTCAGCAATATGCGGAAACGCTGGCAACATAGCGTCCATACTTAACGCAGTAAGCGACATCATCAGAGCAAACAGCGCCACCAGCTCTTTTTCAGCCAAGCGTTTTACTTGAGTTCCAGCAGTCGATTGTGAATTTAGCAGAGACATCCTTTTCCTTAGCATTGATAAAGTGGATCAATAGTTTACTCGCCTCTTACGATATCTACCAATCACTTAATAAAAGCACTCAAAGATACACTGCAATTCGCACATCAAAACACAGTAGCGAATCTTTCAGCGAACAACTTTTCGCCCTCATTTACTGAAATCAAAAACGCTTAAAAAGCCCATTTATTTGGGCTTTTTTGTCAATTTTAGACGCTAATAGCTTCTATTTAGAGTAAGATGTCTCTATTAAAAACAATAATAGAGGTCGATATGGACATAGGTCTGGCCAAGCATTTAAAGCTCAATCAATTGCGTTTAATTTCGGTTATTTCCGAGCATGGTCAACTGGGGATTGCTGCCGATGAAATGGCAATGACACAACCCGCTGCGTCACGCATGTTGAGTGAAATTGAACAAACCATTGGCACACGTTTATTTATTCGTCATGCCAAAGGCATGGAACCTACTTTGGTTGGTCAAGCCGTAGCCCGTCGGGCGCACAACCTTTTAGTTGAGCTGCGCGATCTTGCCCGTGAAGTGGACGAGCTAAAAGAAGGCGGCGGTGGAACAACTGCCATTGGCGCAGTAACTGGCGCGGCGGTAGGTTTTGTTATTCCTGCTATTCAGCAATTGCGCGCGATCGCACCAAAAGCTGAGATCGATATAAACGTCGACACCAGTGATGTTTTGGTGCGCGATTTAGTGGCAGGACACAATGACTTCGTGCTGGCCCGTATTCCCAAACAATACGATGCCAACGAATTTGAAATTTACCCAGCGCGCACAGAATCGGTCAACCTATTGGTTCGTAAAGACCATCCATTGGCTCACTTAGATGTGGTAAGAGTAAAAGACTTGGTTCATTTTGAATGGGTCATGCAATCTCACCGCGCACCGATACGAGAGGCCGTTGAAGCCGCCTTTATGGAAGAACGCGCCGAATTGCCACTAAGTATCACCAACAGCACGTCATTATTGGCATTGATCGCGATTCTTGTTTCATCCAACGCCATTGCGCCTATGGCAAGGGAAGTAAGCGACTTGCTGGTTGGCCATAAAGTAAAAGCGGATTTAAAAACGCTCAAACTAGATCGAAAGATTGTTATGAGTCCTTACTATTTACTGCAAATGCGTGGCCGCCAATTATCGCCTCTTGCCAACCAACTCAAGCGTTTGGTGCTTGCCGAGTTGGAACAAAAACCTGCAAACGCGTAACCCTTCGCTATTACTTGACCAAGAAGCAAAAAAAAGCGAGTCGGCTGCTTTCAAAACCGAACTCGCTCAACAACCCGCCTTGGGCTTACTTTCAATACAAACCGACCTATCAAAGTCGATTAATAAGATCTAACGCCAAAGCATTAATCTACCAAGTCTTTTGGTAGTAAAGCTTTTGGAATATTTTGGTAACAAACCGGACGCAAGAAACGACGAATCGACAAGGTGCCGACTGAGGTTGCACCGAAGTTTGTCGATGCCGGATACGGCCCGCCATGCACCATGGTATCGTTCACTTCAACACCCGTTGGGAAACCATTCGCCAACAATCGCCCTGCTTTACGCTCCAACACAGGCAACAGTTTCTGACACGCGGCATGATCGCCTTCGTCAAGATGAATGGTACACGTCAACTGACCTTCCAAATGACGAGCTAATTCGACCATTTGCTCAACACTGTCCGCCAACACAACCAAACCAAGAGGACCAAAGACTTCTTGGTGCAGTGTTGGATGATCTAACCATGTTTGACCCGTTACCGTGAACAAGTTTGGCAATGCCGTTCGATCCGTTGTGTCTGCGCTACGAACCACCGACTCAATGCCTGTTTTCTCAATCGCCGCCACACCAGAACGGTACGCATCAGCAATGCCATCCGTCAGCATAGTTTGCGCAGAGATTTCAGAGAGTGCTGCACTCGCTGCGGCTATCATGGCTTTTGAGTCGGCATTGTCTAACATCACCGCAATCCCTGGGTTAGTACAAAACTGACCAGCGCCCATAGTCAATGAACCTGCCCAACCTTTACCTAATTCCTCAGCACGATTTTTTACCGCTTCTGGCATGACAAACATTGGGTTTACAGAACCCAACTCACCAAAGAAAGGAATCGGCTCTGGACGCGCCGCACACAAATCAAACAAAGCACGACCACCCGCCAAACTGCCAGTAAAACCAACCGCTTTGATTAACGGATGCTGTACTAACGCTTGTCCAACTTGACGGTTACCGCCTTGGATCAAGGAGAAAACGCCCGCTGGCATCTTGCAACGTTTCATCGCCGCTTCAACCGCTTGCGCGACAAGTTCACCTGTTCCTGGGTGAGCAGAATGCCCTTTGACCACTACTGGGCAACCCGCCGCCAAGGCCGCCGCCGTATCACCACCTGCCGTTGAAAACGCCAATGGAAAGTTAGAGGCCCCAAACACAGCCACAGGCCCGATTGGACGTTGTACCATGTACATATCAGGACGTGGCAACGGTGCGCGATCAGGCAAGGCTTCATCAAAACGACGATCCAAGTATTCACCAGACAAAATACGCTCAGCGAATAAACGTAACTGGCCTGTGGTTCGGCCACGCTCACCTTGCAAACGTGCCGCAGGCAAACCTGTCTCTTGCACGCCAATTTCTGTAATTTGATCGCCTAACACATCAATTTCATCAGCGATCGCATTCAAAAAAGCCGCACGCTCTTCACGAGAAGAATAACCAAATTCTTCAAACGCCGCTTCGGCGGCTTCTACTGCGGCATCCACATCAGATACGCGACCAACGGCAAATTCATGAGAAGGTCCTGTAGCAGGCGTTGAAGAAAATGTTGCGTCGCCCTTTACCCATTTACCGGCAATAAAATGCTGTCCCGTTAACATACTCACTCCTCTCTGCTTTTTAATTAATGGCTATCTTTTGGTACCGCAGCGCCTCGACATCCTTTTAGGAAATCAAAATCGGCACCGGTATCGGCACCCTGTACGTGGTCATGGAATAATTTGATGTAACCACTTTTTGGCGGTTCCAAATGACTTTTCCAGTTCGCTAAACGTGTTGCCATTTCTTCATCAGAAATATCTACATGCAAGCGACGGTTTTCCACGTCTAATTCAATCATGTCGCCATTTTGAATCACGGCTAATGGCCCACCAGCGGCGGCTTCTGGCGTAGTATGCAGAACCACAGTGCCATACGCCGTTCCCGACATACGAGCATCTGAAATACGCACCATGTCTTTAATGCCCTTGCGCAATACTTTTGGCGGCAAGCCCATGTTGCCAACCTCTGCCATACCTGGGTAACCTTTCGGCCCACAGTTTTTTAGCACCATGACGCAGTTTTCATCGATATCCAACGCCTCGTCATTGATCTTGGCTTTGTAATCGTCAATGTCTTCAAACACCACAGCACGGCCGCGGTGCTGCAACAAATGCGCTGACGCAGCAGACGGTTTCAATACCGCACCTTGTGGTGCAAGGTTGCCTTTCAATACAACGATGCCACCTTTTTGTGTCAGTGCTTTTTCAACAGGCAAAATAACGTCAGGGTTCCAGTTGCGAACCTCTTTCACTTCTTCCCAAATAGATTCACCAGACACGGTAAGAGCGTCTTTATGAAGCTTACCTGCTTCTGCCAAATGCTTGATGACTACAGGCAAGCCGCCTGCGTAGAAGAACTCTTCCATCAAGTATTTGCCGGACGGCATTAGGTTAACAATAGTGGCAATTTCTTGGCCTAACTTATCCCAGTCATCTAGGCTTAGATCTACGCCAACACGACCAGCAATGGCCAACAAGTGAATGACCGCATTGGTGGAGCCACCTATCGCGCCGTTGACACGAATCGCGTTTTCGAACGCTTGGCGAGTCAAAATATCAGACGGTTTCAAATCGTCTTTAACCATATCGACGATGCGACGGCCAGTAAGATGCGCCATGACTCGACGACGGCTGTCTACCGCAGGAATGGCGGCGTTACCCGATAACGCCATCCCCAAGGCTTCGGCCATCGATGCCATAGTGCTGGCTGTTCCCATGGTGTTACAACCACCCGCAGAACGAGACATAGATTGCTCAGCTTCAAGGAAATCTTCTTGGGTCATCTTGCCCGCTTTGATGTCTTCCGACATTTGCCACAACGCCGTACCAGAACCTACACGCTCGCCTCTGAAGTAGCCATTCAACATCGGGCCACCAGACACAACAATCGCTGGAATATCGACACTGCATGCGCCCATAAGAAGCGCTGGGGTCGTTTTGTCACAACCCGCCAATAAGACAACACCATCAAGCGGATTAGCACGCAAAGCTTCTTCCACATCCATCGCCGCCATGTTGCGATACATCATAGCGGTTGGACGCAGTGAACTTTCACCCACAGAGAACACAGGAAACTCCAGTGGCAAGCCTCCCGCTTCATAAATACCGTGTTTTACTCGATCAGCAAGGTCGCGAAGATGGGCGTTACAAGGGGTAAGTTGCGACCAAGTATTACAAATACCAATGACTGGGCGACCATCAAATAAATCCGCTGGTAAGCCTTGGTTTTTCATCCAGCTGCGGTGATAAATGTGATCACGTGAAGTACCGCCAAACCATTCCGTTGAACGTAATTTGCGGGGCCATGCTTTTGGTACGAACTTATTTTGCTTAGAATCACTCATACCCAACCTCCATCAACAATAAAGTTTTGCGCCGAGCACATGGCTGCCGCATCAGACCCTAAAAACAACGCCATATTGGCGATGTGCTCAGGAAGCACCTTGCCAGCTAGGCATTGGCTTTGTTTAATCTTTTCTTCTGCCGCATCATCAACCCACATGCGCAGCTGTTTTTCTGTCATCACCCAACCAGGAACTAGGGTATTTACTCGAATGCCAGCGCCACCTAAGTCACGGGCAAGAGAGCGCGTTAAGCCATGCGTAGCGGCTTTGCTTGTCCCATAAGTTGGGTAACCCGCTGTCGGCATCATCCAACCCACAGAACCAAAATTGATAATCGAACCACCGCCCAGTTTGCGCATCATCGGCGCAACAGCTTGCGCTGCGAACATGGCATGCTTGATGTTCACACCCACTAATTCATCAAAACGCTCTTCCGTCAGTGACTCCAAAGAATGGCGCACATCGTTGGCTGCGTTATTCATCAACACTGAAATCGGGCCAAACGCTTCTGCGGCCGCGCGGATTTTACGTTGATAGTCTTGGATATCTGTGATGTCACAGACCTCAAAACGCACTTCATAACCTTCTTTATTCAGACGTTTAGCAAGCGCAGAGCCCGCTTTTTCATCCAAATCTACGAAGGCCGTTTTTGCGCCTTGCTTGGCATACGCTTCAACAATCGCGGCACCAATACCTGTCGCGCCGCCGGAAATGAAGACGGAACGATCTTTTAAATCTGGATAAACGGCCATTGGCTTTTTCATAGCACATCTACCTCGGTCGATAACTCTGCTTCTTTCGCCAAGGCATTGCGTAATGGCAAACCAAAAGTTGGTGATGAGATTTCAAACACATCGCCTTCTTGAGCCTGAACACCATCCGCAAACGATAAGGTCGCTGTGCCAAACATATGCACATGCAGATCCCCAGGCTGGCGGAAAATAGAGTATTTGAAATGATGGTGCTCTAAGTTTTTAAAGGTGTGTGACATATTGTCTTCACCGGATAAAAAGCCTTTTTCCCATAGGGTTTTCTCACCACGCTCGATACGTGAATGGCCGTCAATGTGCATTGGCAATTCGCCCACTAGCAATTCAGGACCAAATGACGCTGGACGCAATTTTGAATGAGCCAAGTACAAATAGTTCTGGCGCTCTGTTACGTGATCTGAGAATTCATTCGCCAAGGTGTAACCTAGACGATGCACTTTGCCATCATCACCCACTAGGTAGAAGCCCGCGATTTCTGGCTCTTCACCGCCATCTAATGCAAAAGATGGTGAAGGCAGAGCATCACCCGGTGCAACCACGCCAGCACCATTGCCTTTGTAAAACCATTCTGGCTGAACGCCTTCTTCACCGTCTTTCGGCTTACCGCCTTCAACACCCATTTGGAAGATCTTCATAGAATCGGTTAATTCTTCGCTTTTCGCATGCATAGCATTACGTGTCGAAGCAGAACCTAAATGCGTCAATCCTGTTCCAGTCAAGTACATGTGTGCTGGATCTGGATGGCGCACAGGGCAATCTAGCTGGTTATTTTTCGCCAACTCAGACAAATCCACAGATTCGCCTAAACCATGTTTTTCGATAATAGACTTCAGCGGCACGCCACTTTTAACGGCTTCTTTTGCGAGTTCATAAACACTCGATGCATGAAGTACAAGGTGTGCTTCATTGCCTTCGCGACACACCACACCACCTTGTTTAATTTGAGATAAAAACAACATAAATTACTCCTTTAACCCGCGTTCTTAGCGCGCTTTTTGTTTGTTGTAGACGTCGAAGATAACCGCAGCGAGCAATACCAAGCCCTTAATCACCTGCTGCCAATCAATCCCTATACCCAATATCGACATCCCGTTATTCATTACGCCCATGATAAAGGCACCAATCACCGCACCGATGACTTTACCCACACCACCCGTCATGGAAGCACCACCGATAAAGACAGCGGCGATAACATCTAGCTCCATGGCGAAACCGGCTTTTGGTGTCGCTGTATTCAAACGAGCCGCAAAAATCAAACCAGCCAGTGCGGCTAACATGCCCATGTTGGCAAACGTCAAAAACGTTAAACGCTCTGTATTAATACCCGAAAGCTTGGCGGCTTTGACATTGCCACCCAAAGCATAGATACGACGGCCAATTGTGGTGCTGTTGGTTAAGAAGGTATAAACCGCGATCAATACAGCCATTGTCATTAGAACGTTTGGCAAACCACGGTAAGTACTTAATAGGTAAGATAAATAAATGATAGCGATGGCAACCAAAGCATTTTTTACGATAAAGAAAGAGAAAGGCTCATCTTGAATACCGTATTTCAATGCTCTAGATCGGCTACGTGCTGCCAAAAACACAATGGCACTCGCAGCCAACACGCCTAAAACCAGCGCGGTGACATTAGGACGCCCCACACCAAAAACATCAGGGATAAATCCCGTACTTAATAGCTGAAAGCTTTTCGGAAATGGCCCAACAGACTGGCCTTCAAGTAACGCCAACGTCAAACCACGGAACACCAACATGCCCGCCAGGGTCACGATGAAGGCGGGGATTTTCCAATAGGCAATCCAATAGCCTTGCAAGCCACCAATGATCAAGCCAACTACCAAACACACAGGCACAACAAGAATGGTTGGCAAATCATAGTTAACAGACATCACGGCCGCCAATGCGCCAATGAAACCTGCTACCGAGCCAACCGATAAATCGATATGACCCGCAACGATAACCAGCAACATGCCAATGGCCATGATGATTATGTAGCTGTTTTGTAAGAATAAATTGGTTAAGTTAACCGGACGCATCAGAGTGCCATCAGTCAAAAACTGAAACATGCCCATGATCACAACCAGTGCGATCAACATACCGTAATCACGCATATGTGATTTCAAGTAGCTGGTAACAGAAGGTGCCGATTGGACCACTGTAGAGGTTTCTTTTGTTGTCATTATTATTGCTCCGTTACGCTTTCACTATCATTGACATGATTTTTTCTTGGCTCGCATTCGCTTTGTCTAACTCACCAACAAAGCGGCCTTCGTTCATCACGTAAATACGATCACACATGCCCAGCAACTCCGGCATCTCTGAAGAAATCATCACCACACCTTTGCCATCATCGGCAAGTTCATTGATGATGCTGTAAATCTCAAACTTGGCACCCACGTCAATACCGCGAGTTGGCTCGTCTAGAATCAGTACGTCAGGCTGTGAGTACAGCCATTTACTTAACACCACTTTTTGTTGATTCCCCCAGATAAGTTCATCACTTTCTGGAATACGCTTGGGGTACGAATATTGAGTGCTTTGCGATAGTCTTCCGACACTTGGCGCTCGATGTTTTCATCAATCACACCGCTCGACGACACTCGATCTAAGTTGGCTAACGTGGTATTGGTTTGAATGGTTTCTTCAAGAATCAAGCCCAGTTCTTTACGGTCTTCCGTTACGTACGCCAAACCACTTTTTATCGCTTTAGGTACCGTGGACAAATCGGCGATTTCGCCACGTAAACGCACTTCACCTTGGATATTTTTGCCGTAACTTTGTCCGAATAGGCTCATCGCTAATTCTGTGCGACCTGACCCCATCAACCCGGCAATGCCAACAATTTCTCCAGCGTGCACATTGAAAGCGATGTCATGGATTATTTGACGATCGACGGCTTCAGGATGCCAAACATTCCAGTTGCTAACTTCCATTAAGGTTTTGCCTAAGTGACCTTCTTTGGTCGGGTTCTTTCTTACTGGGTAACGGTGTGCCATATCACGGCCAACCATATCGCGAATAATGTCTTCTTCACTGATGCTTTGCGCACGACAATCTAGCGTGGAGACTGAAGCACCATCACGGATTACTGTGATGCTGTCTGCTACACGGCTGATTTCGTTTAATTTGTGGGTAATCAGGATGGAGGAAATACCCTGAGCTTTAAATTCCAGCAATAGGTCAAGCAACTTGGCACTGTCGTTCTCTTGCAGCGCTGCTGTTGGCTCATCCAAAATCAATAATTTCACATCTTTGGCAAGGGCTTTGGCAATCTCAACAAGCTGTTGTTTGCCCACACCTAACTGACCAACCAAAGTGGAAGGCGATTCTTTTAGTCCGACTTTTTCTAATAAACCGAGTGTACGAGAATAGGTTTTTGGCCAGTCTATAACGCCAGCCTCGACATTCTCATTACCTAAAAAAAGATTTTCAGCGATGGATAAGAGCGGCACTAATGCTAGCTCTTGGTGAATAATGATGATGCCTTTTTCTTCGCTGTCCGGTATGCCGGAAAACGCGACGGTTTCATCATTAAAAAGGATATCACCTTCATAACTTCCGTGTGGATAAACCCCACTCAACACTTTCATGAGAGTTGATTTACCTGCGCCATTTTCACCCACTAAAGCGTGAATCTCGCCATCACGAACTTTCAGGTTCACCGAGTCGAGGGCTTTTACTCCAGGAAATGTCTTGGTAATGCTGCGCATTTCCAAAATAATATTTTCCATAAAACATCCCATTAGCAGGTGCGCCATTACCGCATTGATTCACGGTCAATAGCGCACTTGCTGCTTTATTATTGTTGAGTTAGGACAAATAAAAAGTTCTTATAGAGTATTGATAAGCACAGTAATCGTGCGCTTATTCGATCTGAGACTTCGTATAGTAGCCACTGCCCAATAGCACATCTTGCCAGTTGGATTTGTCTACTGTTACAGGCTCAAGCAAATAGCTAGGAACGACCTTGATACCATTATCATAGGTTTTGGTATCATTAATTTGAGGCTTAGCATCATTCAATACTGCTTGCACCATACCAACAGTCACATTGGCTAATTCACGAGTGTCTTTGAAAACAGTGGAGTATTGCTCGCCTGCGATGATGGATTTGACTGAAGGCACTTCCGCGTCTTGACCTGTCACAATCGGCATTTTTAGATTGCCAGAACCGTAACCTACGCCTTTAAGAGAGGACAAAATACCAATAGAAATACCGTCATAGGGTGACAATACGCCATCTACACGTTTGGTTGTGTAATGAGCTGATAGCAAATTATCCATACGCGCTTGAGCAGTCGCACCGTCCCAGCGCAATGTACCTACTGTGTCCATGCCCATTTGGCCTGACACAATATTCACTTTACCGGAGTCAATCATTGGCTGAAGCACTGACATGGCACCGTTGTAGAAGAAATAAGCATTGTTATCATCAGGAGAGCCACCGAACAATTCAACGTTGTAAGGACCCTTACCACGTTTTTCCATGCCGCTCACCAAAGACTTGGCTTGCAACACGCCTACTTTGAAGTTATCGAATGTCGCGTAGTAACTAACATAAGGACTGTTTTTGATCAGGCGGTCGTAAGAAATAACCTTAATGCCAGCCGCATCAGCATTTTCCAATGCGTTAGATAAAGTCGTACCATCGATCGCAGCAATGACAAGAACATCAACGCCTTTTACGATCATATTTTCAATTTGAGAAAGTTGGTTCGGGATCTCATCTTCTGCGTATTGCAGATCGACTTTATAACCCGCATCTTCGAAGAGTTTCACCATGGAATCACCATCAGTGATCCAACGCGCGGACGACTTGGTTGGCATCGCAATACCAACATAACCCTCAGCAGCCAAGACACTAGCGGAACTCAATGCAGTGGCACCCAGTACTAAACCAGCAATGGCATTTTTTAGATAGTTCATTAGCTTCTCCTGTTACAGTCAAGGCAAGCACCATAAGGAACACGCTTCAGTGACCGTATATTTTTTATGATTATTTTTTCGAGCCAATCAGGTCTTGAAAAACCTATCATTCAGAGTAGGCAAAATGAACATACCAATCAAATAGAATAAATGTTTGTCTTTATATCATTTTTGATATGTTAATTAATTCGGCGGGAACGGGTATTTTTCTATATTACGTGCTGCGCGGCTTGGTCAAATTCCGTATGATAAAACTTCCCTTTACCACTCTGAATATCAGAAGGAATCTATGGAATTCATTTGGATCTTATTCGCATTTGCCTGTGGACTGGCCGTCAAGTTAATCAACTTACCACCACTAATTGGTTTTTTGTTGGCAGGGTTTCTCCTTAATTACGCAGGGTTAGAGCCAAGTAATACTCTGGATTCTCTTGCCAATATAGGCATTACACTCATGTTGTTTAGCATCGGCTTGAAGCTGCATGTTAAGGACCTCCTAAAGCGCGAAGTCTGGGCATCAACACTAAGTCATATGGGCATAAGCACCATAATATTTGCTGGTATTGCCTTACTACTTGGCACATTGAGCTTACCGTATTTCGGTCTATTAGATTTTAAAACCGCTGCCTTGCTTGGTTTTGCTCTTAGTTTTTCCAGCACCGTTTGTGTGATGAAACTGCTGGAAGAAAGTAGCGAGCTAAAAACTCGTCACGGACAATTATCCCTTGGCATTTTGGTTATGCAGGACATAGTGGCGGTTATTTTCCTTGTCGCAGCCACAGGCAAAATACCATCCATCTGGGCATTGGCTCTGTTTGGACTGTTACTCGTCCGCCCAGTCATCAATAAGATTGTCGATAAGGCGGGTCACGGGGAGATGCTACCTCTAACAGGACTCTTTCTTGCCCTAGGTGGCTATGAACTGTTTTATTTGGTTGGCGTGAAAGGCGATTTAGGGGCGCTGATCTTCGGCATCTTATTAGCGTCACACCCAAAAGCCGCAGAAATGAACAAATCACTGATGAATTTTAAAGACTTATTTTTGATCGGTTTTTTCTTATCCATTGGCTTTACGGCATTACCTACACTAAGCATGGTCGGCATAAGCCTGATCATTACCTTAGTTATTTTGGCCAAATTCGCACTCTTCTTCTTGTTGCTAACCAAGATGAAACTACGCGGCCGAACGTCCTTCCTGTCGTCGATGATTCTGTCTAACTACAGCGAATTTGGTCTTATTGTTGTTGCTCTAAGTGTGGCAAACGGCTGGTTAGAAAAAGAATGGCTGGTTGTTTTGGCTCTAGCCGTGTCTTTCTCTTTCGTCATCACCAGCGTGCTTTACCGTAACGTTCACCGTATGTACCGCAAAAACAAAGATTTCATTCGTCGTTTTGAAAGCACAGACTGTTTACCTGAAGACCGCTTCGTACAGCCGGTTAATAGCGACATTCTGGTGGTAGGTTTAGGTCGAGTTGGACGCGGTGCATTCGAGTCGTTGAAAGGGTTTGTGGGCGATACTGTTGCCGGTATGGATGCCGATCGTAATCGTATAAACCAAATGCAAGCCGACCAAGAAAACGTCTTCTACGGTGACGGTGAAGACGCTGACTTATGGGAGCGTTTAGACACCTCCCGAATTGATTTGGTCTTGCTGGCTCTGCCTGCCGCAGAAGACACCACCAATGTCGCCATACAACTGCGTAAAGCCAATTACACAGGACAAATCGCCGCGATTGCCCGTTACCAAGATGAAAGAGAAATCCTCATCAACAGCGGCATAGACAACGTCTTCAACTTCTACACCGAAGCGGGTACAGGTTTCGCAGAAGAAAGCTTGGCGCTGATTCGCCCTATGGACAACGCCACACCGTCTTAATGGTTTAATAAGGCCATCTAATCAAACTAAAAACGCGGCACCATTCTGGTTCCGCGTTTTTTATCACTCGACCTATGCAGACTTAGCTTCGTCTATCTTGGCTTTCAAAGACTCTGCCTTCTCTGTCAGTTCTGAATAAAGTCGGATGTCGCCGCTGCGTTGGGCTTGCATGGCTTTTTCTAATAACTCGCCATATTCTTTGTCGAGTTTTTTAATCGGGTCGGACTTAAGAAAAGAAAACATAATTAGCCTGTTGTTGTGAATGGATAAGGTTGATACGGCACGGACTGGGATTTAGATCGTTTTCCATTCCAAATCACCAAAACAAAAGCGCCAATCAGATTGCTCTGATTGGCGCTTTGACTCACAACTCGACAAGGTCGCGTTTACACGTCTAGGAAATCCATAATCCCTTCCGCCGCCTTACGACCTTCATCAATGGCCGTTACCACAAGATCAGAACCACGCACCATGTCGCCACCAGCGAAGATCTTCTCGTTGGTTGTCTGGAACATGTACTTGCCTTTCTTAGGCGCAATAACACGTCCACGAGCGTCTGTTTCAATACCAAATTTCTCGAACCAGGGCGCAGGGCTTGCTTGGAAACCAAAGGCGATCAATACCGTATCAGCAGGAATGATTTGCTCACTGCCTTCAACAATCTCCGCTGTACGGCGACCGTTTTCGTCTGGCTCGCCCATTTGCGTTTCGACCACCTTGATGCCTTCTACTTTGCCATCACCAATGATTTCAACTGGTTGACGGTTGAAAAGGAACTGTACGCCCTCTTCTTTGGCATTCTGCACTTCTTTACGAGAGCCTGGCATGTTTTCTTGGTCTCGACGGTAGGCACACGTCACGCTTTTCGCACCTTGGCGAATTGCGGTACGGTTACAGTCCATCGCAGTATCACCACCGCCCAAGACAACCACTTGTTTGCCTTTTAAGTTCACGTAGTCAGCTTCGTCTTCTTCGAAGTCTAGGCAATGGTTGACGTTAGAAATCAGGTAATCCAAGGCATCGTGAACGCCTGGAAGGTCTTCACCAGGGAAGCCGCCTTTCATGTATTTGTAAGTACCCATGCCTAAAAACACGGCATCGTACTCTTCCAATACATGTTCAAATGGCACATCGTCACCAACCGAAGTACCAAGAACAAACTCCACGCCCATTTCTTCAAAAATTTCACGACGACGTGTCATGACGCTTTTTTCCAGTTTGAATTCTGGAATACCAAAGGTTAGCAAGCCGCCGATTTCTGGGTACTTATCAAATACCACAGGCTTGATGCCATTGCGCACTAGGATGTCTGCACAAGCTAGACCAGCAGGGCCTGCACCAACGATAGCAACGGTTTTGTTTACCGGTACGACGTTAGACATATCTGGGCGCCAGCCTAAAGCAAACGCTGTGTCTGTAATGTATTTCTCAACAGAACCAATGGTTACCGCACCGAAACCACCTTCACCAAGGGTACAAGCACCTTCACAAAGACGATCTTGTGGGCAAACACGGCCACACACTTCTGGTAAAGAGTTGGTTTGGTGGCTCAACTCAGCCGCTTCCAAAATGCTACCTTCGCTCACTAGCTTAAGCCAGTTTGGAATGTAGTTATGTACTGGGCATTTCCACTCACAATAAGGGTTGCCACATTCTAGACAGCGGTGTGCTTGATCTTTCGCACCGGCTTCTTCAAAGGGTTTATAAATTTCGACGAACTGCCCTTTACGTGTAATTAAAGGCTTTTTCTTAGGATCCTTTCGATCCACTTCGACGAATTGAAATGCGTTATTCAAGCGCTCAGACATAAGCTGCTATCTCCTCGGCCGCCTGTAAACAAGCGGCGCTTCTCTCAAATGGGTCAGACTGATTCGTTCACAGGGCTTGATCTAAACTCAATCAAACCAAGCCCCATAACAGCGTGTTTTATTCCGGACGTTGACGAGTGTTA
The DNA here is from genome assembly GCF_005222245.1 of Marinomonas sp. FW-1. Classification (NCBI taxonomy): domain Bacteria; kingdom Pseudomonadati; phylum Pseudomonadota; class Gammaproteobacteria; order Oceanospirillales; family Oceanospirillaceae; genus Marinomonas; species Marinomonas sp. FW-1. The sequence goes on from NZ_CP025987.1 coordinate 3,645,685, forward strand.
GCCAATAGCGCGCCTAAGCTTGCTGCTTTTGGTTTCACTAGCCAGAACTTGCCAATGTAGTCGTAGAAGTTTTCTAAGATCTCTTGGCCCCATTCGCTGTCAGTTTCTCGGACGTATTCTTCGATCACAGAGCGAAGGTGTGAACGATACTCTTCCGTTAATTCCGTACCGATGCGGTGAATTTCCACCAATTCGTGGTTGTACTTATCCACGAAGGTACGGTCTAAATCGAGTACGTAAGCGAAACCGCCAGTCATACCCGCACCAAAGTTGTAACCTGTATTACCAAGCACAGTCACCATACCGCCTGTCATGTATTCACAGCAGTGGTCACCTGCGCCTTCGATAACGGTGTGCGTACCAGAGTTACGAACTGCAAAACGCTCACCAGCCGTACCTGCGGCAAACAATTTACCGCCCGTCGCGCCATACAAACAGGTGTTACCGATAATGGCAGAGTCTTGTGACTTGAACATCGAGCCTTTTGGTGAACGAATAACCAACTTACCGCCAGTCATACCTTTACCAACGTAGTCGTTAGCATCACCTTCTAGGTACATATGCAAACCACCAGCGTTCCACACACCAAAGGATTGACCCGCTGTGCCTGTCAATTTAAGTGTTAGTGGTGCATCAATCATGCCTTGGTTACCGTAACGCTTAGCAATTTCACCAGACAAACGCGCACCAATAGAACGGTCACAGTTCGTCACTTCAAAGGCAAATTCACCGCCTTCTTTTTCTTCAACCGCATCTTTAACTGTGTCCCACATTTTCAAAGCCAATAAGCCTTTGTCGTGTGGCGGGTTGAATGGTGACTCACAGTATTGTGCTTTATCGGCTGGAATCAGATCATTTTTCAAAATTGGTGATAGATCTAAGCTACGCTGTTTGTCCGTTTCACCAGGCAAAATAGCCAATAGATCCGTACGACCGATCAAGTCCTGCAGACGAGCTACGCCGAGTTTAGCCAACCATTGACGCGTATCTTCTGCCATAAAGCGGAAGAAGTTTTTGATCATTTCCACTGTGCCAATGAAGTGCTCATCACGCAGCATTTGATCCTGAGTCGCAACCCCAGTCGCACAGTTGTTCAAGTGACAAATACGTAAGAACTTACAACCCATAGCCACCATTGGTGTGGTACCAAAACCAAAGCTTTCAGCGCCTAGAATCGCCGCTTTCACCACATCCAGACCCGTTTTCAAACCACCATCTGTTTGTAGACGAATTTTGCCACGTAGATCGTTAGAACGAAGGGCTTGTTGTGCTTCCGCCAAACCTAACTCCCAAGGAGAACCAGCATGACGAATAGAAGTAATTGGCGATGCCGCAGTACCACCGTCGTAACCCGAGATGGTAATCAAATCCGCGTAGGCTTTTGCAACACCCGCCGCAATCGTACCAACCCCCGGTTCAGAAACCAGTTTCACCGATACCAAAGCATCTGGGTTTACTTGTTTCAAATCGAAAATGAGCTGAGCCAAATCCTCGATAGAATAAATATCATGATGCGGAGGTGGTGAAATCAAGGTAACACCTGGAACCGCGTAACGTAGACGAGCGATCAAGCCGTTTACTTTACCGCCTGGCAACTGACCACCTTCACCTGGTTTCGCACCTTGAGCAACTTTGATCTGCAATACTTCAGCATTCACCAAGTACTCAGGCGTTACACCAAAACGACCTGATGCAATTTGTTTGATCTTAGAGCGGCGCTCTGTACCGTGACGAGCTGGATCTTCACCACCCTCACCTGAGTTAGAACGACAACCTAATTCGTTCATCGCTTGCGCTAGGGCTTCGTGTGCTTCTGGTGACAAGGCACCCAAGGACATACCAGCAGAGTCGAAACGAGGCAGAATCTCTTCGATGGATTCTACTTCATCCAAGGCAATCGGTTTCGCCTTATCTGACAAGCTAAACAAGTCGCGCAACATAGACGCTGGACGGTTGTTTACTAGCTCAGTGTATTTGGTGAAGTCTTCAAAACGACCACTGCCCACAGCGGTTTGCAAATTGCGCACAACGTCTGGGTTAAACGCATGATATTCCGCTTCATGGACGTATTTTAAGTAACCGCCCTGTTGAATCGGTTTGCGTAATTTCCAAGCATTATTCGCGATGGATTCTTGATCCTTTTGGAAATCTTCAAAACGTGCGCCTTTGATACGACTTGGTACGCCTTTGAAGCAAAGGTCAACTACCTTAGTATCCAAACCAACCGCTTCAAATAACTGCGCACCACGGTAAGAGGCAATAGTAGAAATACCCATCTTAGAGATGATTTTCATCAAACCTTTGTTAATACCTTTACGGTATTTCACGTGGCAAGCGATTGGATCACCCAAGACTTCGCCTTTATCAACCATATCGTTAATCAAACGATAAGAAAGGTATGGGTAAACCGCTGTTGCACCAAAGCCTAGCAACACAGCAAACTGATGTGGATCACGCGCAAAGCCAGTGTCTGCAATGATGTTTGAATCGCAACGCAAACCTTGTTTAGACAAATGATGATGCACAGCACCCACCGCCATAGGCGAAGGAATTGGCAAATGGCCTTTGGCGATATCACGGTCAGTCAAGACAACAATTACTGCGCCATTACGCACGACTTCTTCCGCTTTTACTTGCAAGTCTTTAATCGCTTGCTCAAGGGAAACGTCTTCTGGGTTGTAGTTCGTGCTCAAACGCACCAAACGGAAACGGTGATCATCTAACGCCAATAAACGGCTGTATTTACGCGGTGACAATACTGGTGACGACAAAATAATACGGTTTGCGTGCTTTGGCGTTTCTTCAAATAAGTTACGCTCTACACCAATGCACGTCTCCAACGACATCACAACCGATTCGCGTAGCGGATCTATTGGTGGGTTGGTTACCTGTGCAAACTTCTGGCGGAAGTAATCTGTCACTGGGCGAGTTTGGCTAGACATAACCGCCATAGGCGTGTCATCACCCATAGAGCCCACTGCCTCATGGCCACTTTCTGCCAATGGTCGGAAAATTTGCTCGCGCTCTTCAAAAGAGACTTGGAACATTTTCTGATAGGTCAGCATTTCTTCTTTAGTGAAAGGTTCGAATTCAAGAGACGATTCTTCCAACAATGATTCAATACGAATCGCTTCCTGCTTCAACCATTTTTTGTATGGGTGCATGGATTTAAGGCGATTATCAATGTCATCCGTATGAAGTACTTTGCCGTTTTGCGTATCAATTACTAGCATTTGGCCAGGGCCAACGCGACCTTTCGATACAACATCTTCAGGCTTGTAGCCATAAGTACCCACTTCAGAAGCCAGCGTAATAAAGCCGTTCTTAGTGATTACCCAACGCGCAGGGCGCAAGCCGTTACGGTCAAGCATACAAATAGCATGACGGCCGTCGGTCATTACCAAGCCAGCTGGGCCATCCCAAGGATCCATGTGCATGGAGTTGTACTGATAAAAAGCACGTAACTCTGGATCCATGTTTTCAACGTTTTGCCACGCTGGTGGAATAATCAAACGTGCAGCACGGAAGATATCAACACCACCCGTTACCAAAACTTCCAACATGTTATCCATAGAAGAAGAGTCGGAACCCGTTAAGTTCACTAACGGCTGCAGGTCTTGTAGCTCAGGGATCAAAGGCGTACGCAATTTACTAGTACGAGCCAATGCCCAGTTACGGTTACCTTCAATAGTGTTGATCTCGCCGTTATGCGCCAACATGCGGAACGGTTGAGCCAATGGCCATTTTGGTAAGGTATTAGTAGAGAAACGTTGGTGGAAAACACAAATCGCAGTTTGCATTTTTTCGTTGCCTAAATCTTTATAAAAGAAAGGCAAATCCACTGGCATCATCAAACCTTTATACGCCAGAACTTTATCTGACAAAGAACAGATGTAGAAATTCTCGTATTGCGCCAACGCGATTTCAGTTTGACGACGCGCCACAAACAAACGTGTTGCAAAAGTGCGTGCGTCCATACGATTACTATCAACGAACACTTGCTCAATACGAGGCAAGCAATCCATCGCAATCATACCAAGGCAAGACGCATCGATTGGCACTTCACGCCAACCCACGACATTCAAACCTTCATCTGTTAGCTTTTGCGTTAGTACATTACGCTGTTCGCTTGCTAGTGTTTCATCTTGATCAAGAAACACCATGCCGATACCGTAAAGGTCGGACAAGGTGTGATTAAATAAAGCGTGCGCTTCACCACGTAAAAATAGATCCGGCTTTTGGATCAGAAGACCACAGCCGTCACCTGTTTTACCATCTGCAGCGATACCGCCACGGTGTGTCATACATGTCAAAGACTCAATAGCTGTCTTAAGTAGCTCATGGCTGGTATTGCCTTCCATATGCGCAATTAAGCCAAAGCCACAGTTGTCTTTGAACTCGCCAGGACGATAAAGGCCTGCATTCATACACCAACTCCCACAGTTGAAACGTAAAAAAAAATAAAGATTAGATATAAATTCGATTATCAGGTGGCTGGGCTAAAAAGCGAAAACGCGAATGATCTCGCTTCGAGAATGACTATCATCTACCCAAAACACCACCGAAATGGATGATCATACTACCCTGACGAAGAGCACTACTCAAACTGACGTAGCCCTGTTTTATGTTATTTAGACGGTTTTTGGAGGGGTTTTACTGGCAAATAGCGGCGACTTAGAGAATTATCTATGGCGGGAGTTTTTGCAAACAGAAAATTCCACTGTTCATTCATGTTTTTCAGAGAATTACAGTGATTTTTACTAAATTTAGGTGATGGCTATACAAAAGCGTCACAAAAAACCATTTATGCGGCGTTTTCTGCTTCATTCCACAGTCAAATCACTGGGCTTTTCGAATATCGTCCTGAATACCTCGAGCACTTCTAGCCCAAGGATTCAAATCGCGGATATCTTTTGGAAGCGTTTCGGCACCGGCGATGGCTTCACTGCGATTACGATACATACCATAAACCACGACAAACCAGTCTTTGCCGTTATGTTTCGATTTAAAGTAGCCAAATGCATCAACGCCACCTTGGTCACGAATAAAGTCCTGCACCGTACCTTTATTATGCGTTCCTAAGAGCTGCAGCGTGTATCGATTAGGATTCTGAGAAAGCCACCATTCCGTCTTATCAAAAGGGTCTTTCGTTACTTTCAGGTTAGCTTGTTCGGTTCTCGTGGCAACCTCTTCTGGCGCTTCCTCGACGATTGGCGCAGCTGCCAATTCGGGCGCTTCTGAGCGAATCGGTGCCGTAGAGATAGTAGAATTTGTCATTGCGGGCGTTGTGGCAGGCAATGATCGCGAAGTACTAATAGCAGGCAACGATGAGTCAGTAGGAATGGGTGGCAGAACGACATCCCCTTCTTGACCAATTTTACGCTGCATCGCATCAATTCTAGCAATGGTTTCCGCCGATGACTGGCCTTGTCTTGGACTCAAAGGAATAACATTACTGGCTCTGTCTGCTGTCGCGGTTGATTTATCAGGCTTATCAGAAAATAACACGGCAACCAGAATACCCAACATCACCACAGACAAAAGCGCCATGTGTGCTAGCGGAAATCCCATAGCAAGATTGAAACGCATGCCGGATTTCGAAGGCTTATTACCATTCCCCATTAATGCCTGTGCAGCCTGGTTTATACGTCCAGGGTAGCCGCCCGATTCTTGGTGGATTTGTTTCACCTGCTTGTCATTAAAAGGCAGGTTAATACCACCGCTCACCGCGCGAATACGATGTAATAAATACGCTTTTGTTTGTTCAAGTGAATAAGGTGCGAGCGTAAAAGAATGACTTAATTGCTCATAACGGGCGCTTTGATAAGAGTCTAGATTCCTAGCAAGTGAATACTCACTGAACAGCACCACATGTGGCACAGTTTGATTGTCTGTCGCTAAAGACATCATATCTAATAGCATGCTGACAGCATCTGTATTTAACTCTTGCGCATTATCAATCAACACCAATGCGGCTTGGCCTTTTTCCTCTAAATCATGAGAGAACTTTAGCAAAGGCCCAAACGTGGTTTCATTTGGTGGCTGAGTAAAATGACCAGAGAATCCAGCGTATATAGCCTGTAGCAACTGACCTGCCGTCATTAACATTGTGGCTTTAACATGGCTAACTATGGTTGTTTCGTCTTGGTGACGCGCGAATTCCATAAGGAAGCGGCTTTTACCGCTACCTTGTGGTCCTTGCACAACAGACAATAAATTGCTGTAACGACTTAAATGTTCTAGCAAAGCCAATTGCTGATTGCCTTCTTCAGACGCAAAATAAACCGATGCGTCTTTCGAGCCAAAAGGATCCCTCAGCGTGGCTTTTGGCGGCTGATTAAGCGCATCCTCTAAATCAAACTGAAAGTCTGGCTTTGCCATAATCGTCCTTCAACAATAAGTCGCCATTAAGAAATGGCAAGGTTAGCTTGTTTACTCGCTTCAAGCGCATCCGTTAGACAAGCATTGAAGTCTTCCATTGGAAAATCTGATGTTACAATGGCTTCGCCTAAAGCGCCAAGTAGCACCAAACGCAAACTGCCATCCAACACTTTTTTATCCAATGCCATACGTTCAACAAAATTGGCCAGGGTCATGTTTGCTGGCGGCAAGATAGGCAGTTTAGCGGCTTTAAAGAGATCAACCGTGCGTCTAAAATCCTCATCAGTGATATTGCCCATGCGCCATGAAAGATCCATTGCCAACACACTTCCTGCTGCGACAGCTTCGCCATGCAACCAGTTGCCATAGCCCATTTGGGTTTCAATAGCGTGACCGAAGGTATGGCCTAAATTGAGAATAGCACGAACGCCGCCCTCTCTTTCATCTTGCGCAACGACATTGGCCTTAGCCAAGCAAGAGCGATAAATAGCTTCGCTAATTTTGTCATTATCTAATGACATCAAAGCCGGCATTTCTTGTTCTAGCCAATCAAAAAATGGCACATCACAAATCAGGCCGTACTTAATCACTTCAGCCATACCTGCCGACAACTCTCGTTGAGGCAAACTTAACAAACTATCGGTATCAATAATCACCGCTTGAGGCTGATAAAATGCCCCAATCATGTTTTTACCAAGAGGATGGTTAACGCCTGTCTTACCACCAACAGAAGAATCCACTTGAGACAACAAGGTAGTTGGCACTTGAATAAAAGGCACGCCACGCTGATACGTCGCTGCGGCAAAACCTGCCATATCACCAACAACACCACCACCTAAAGCAATCACTGTCGTGGTTCGATTGTGTTTGGCTTCCAACAGTGATGTCATTATCATGCCGTAAGTATCGAGTGTTTTAAACTCTTCTCCATCTGGCAATATACAAGTATCAACCTTGTAGTCAGCTGACAACATGTCAACCATCGCATCTAGATAAAGTGGGGCAATCGTGTCATTGGTCACTATCATGACCTGTTTGCCATGGATCGCTTCATCAAAAAGGGCTTTTTGCTGACGTATGCCACGACCAATATAAATGGGGTAGCTGCGCTCGTTCAGATCAACGGTTAATGTACGCATTAGGATGTAGTTGTCTCCTCTTTTAAATGGCGCTTAATAGCGTCTAACACCTTGTTAGCAACAGATCTGGGGTGACGAGAATCCGTTTCAATCACCAGGGTCGCCACTTCCCTGTATAAAGGATCACGAACTTCAAACAGTTTTTTGAGTGTTGCTTTGGGGTCACCGGTTTGCAATAACGGACGGTGATTACTTTTAGATGTCCGATATAACTGCTGTGCGACAGAAGCATACAGGTATACAACCAGAGCATTTTCACGAAGAATGTCTCGGTTTTCTTCACGCATCACAATGCCGCCACCAGTCGCCAAGACAGAATCACCTTTATCTGACTGTGCAACAGACGCCAAGGCTTGGGTTTCACGTTTACGGAAACCGTCCTCGCCTTCCCTCTCAAAAATCCAAGGAATATCTGCACCAGCATTATCTTCTATGACTTTATCTAGATCATAGAAGTCTTTATCCATTGATTGAGAAATCAAACGGCCTATTGTCGTTTTTCCTGCGCCCATCGGGCCTACTAAAATAATATTGGGGGCTTTTATCATTGTATTCAATTACATCGGAATTAAGCAGATTTAGACTGCGGCCTAGTTAACTGACATTTGTAGCAGCTTTGGCGTAATAAATACAAGTAATTCAACCTTTTCTTGCTGTTCTGATCGTCTTTTAAACAGCTCGCCCAACAATGGAATCGCACTAAAGAAAGGTACTCGGCTCTCTGATTCAAAGCGTTCTTCGCGAAAAATCCCCCCTAAAACAAGCGTTTCTTGGTTTTTCACGACCACCTGCGTTTTTAAACGATTGGTTTTCAAGCTAGGAACACCATTCACTAGGTCACCCACAGAGTCTTGATGAATATTAAGCGACAACAAAATATTGCCTCCCTCTTTTACAAAGGGCGTCACTTCCAACATCAGCGCTGCTTGGCGAAATTCGATACTCACTTTGTCATCATTTACGGTTTGATAAGGCACTTCTGTCCCCGACTCAATTCGAGCCGCCTGACCTTCAGATGTGACGATTTTAGGTTTGGACACCACATTAGCCAAACCTTCCCCTTCCATCATCTCCAATGTGAAAGCCAACAATCCAGAGCCACCAGCATTGGCAAAACTTAAACTGGTTGACGGTGTAAGAGCCCCCAAATCCACCGCACCGCCCATTGAAGATCGAACACCGTCAGACAACTTGGCTTGCCAGTTAACACCAAACTGAGATTGCGCGGTACGGCTCACCTGAGCAATTTGCGCACTGATTTCTATCTGTCGGAGCGGTGCATCTAACCACACCAATGTCTCACGAACACCTTCAAATGATTCACACGAAGAAGCAACAATCGAATTCGTACGACTATCAACAATTAAAGAAAGTGACGGATACAATGTTTGTAAGTGCACACCAACAACTTCCGCCTTGGCGTGCTTTAATACCCAGTAAGCACGTTGACAAATGGCTTTCGCTTCCTTGCTCTCTGACTCATCCTTAATAACATTTGGCATTAATACAGCGACAGATCCTTGCCATTCGAGACGCAAATGCGGCGGTTGAGCAACCGCCTCCATCACCTCTTTCCAACTTGCATCTTTTATAGATAAGGTTAATACATCGTCTATTTCTTGGCTTATGACCACGCTCTCATTCATTTGTGCCGCGAGCCAAGGTAGTACCTCTTGCAAGGGGCGAGATTCAAAATACACATCCATTGCATAAACAGAGCGTGCGCTGATCACAGAAAAAACAACCAAAACCCGCAAATATACACTAATCATCAGCTTCTCCCTTTTGGCGTATCACCAAGGTCTGTAAGGAGCTATCGTTTGCGATTAAAGTAACTTGATCTAACGATACTGCCCCAACTGACAATCCCGCCGAAGGCAACCAACTCCCTTCTTGTACCCAGTAGCGATGATTTTTATATTGAACCAAGGCAGAGGTATTTTCTGACGTGCGCATCGTCGACAGCAGCTGCCAATCCCTTTGATTGAAACGCTCGATCAAAATGCGCGCTGGTAACCAATTGTGGTACTCACGGTTCATTTTTGGAGCCTGAATCGAAAAGTGCATTTTTCCTTGCCACTGCCCGTTGTTCTCTTTTTGCCATGACACTGATAACAAGGTTAAGGCAAATCGCTCCTCAATTTGCTCTAATGCCGCTTGCCATTGCGGCAGAGACGCTGTGCCTTTGACTTCCCACGCGGAGGCCATATTTTGCGCGGTATCGATTATTTGGTGCTGCAACCAAGGGTGATCCGTCAATTGAACCCTTGCCAACGCGCGACTTTGTCGTTGTATGGCACTCCACGAACGCTGTGCGCCTTGTTTCAGCTTAAATTGCTGGTCTGCGTTATTCTGAGCAGCAGAAAGAAAGGGATACCAAACCGCCAACTGCAACATAACCAACAACAGCACAAACAAGAGATTGACGCGTAACAAAGAGCCTTTGCTAACCGGAAAAAATGGAAATAGAGACATCCAATACCTCCGCATTATTGTGCATAGAAACAGCGGATTGTGAGGTTTGGTTTACTTCCCAGAGCCATTGCGGGAATTGATGCTGCCAGCCAATGAAAATGGTATCTAAATCAGACTCAGGCAACGTCATTCGAATCTCAGCCTTCACACCGTCACTTCTCACTGCCAACAGCTGAACCCTTCTAGGAAACGCTTGTACTGCACTCAGGACTGACTGAGTGAAATCATTTTCGATCCGAACCGCTTTCCAAGAGGCTTGTAATTCCGATATTTCCTGACGGGCTAAGAATGCATCTTCCGTTTGTTTATGCAGAGAAAAAAGATACCCAAGTGCCCCTCCTTGAACGAGCAAACTCAACGCCAACAAGTAGCTTAACAATACGCGTGTTTTTTGGCTTTTCACCTTTTCTGGCTGATAAGTAGACAAAGCCTGCTTTTTGCAGCGTGACCACGATCGTGATGACGGCTTCATCCTCTGCCATTGACTAAACGGCATAATCACACAGTTTTTTGCCACGCCATGAAAAGGGCGACAAAGCTGCTCGACCCATTCACTCGAACAAGCAAACACAGTTAACTCTGAACGTTTATCCGACAAGGAAACCTGCGAATAATTGAACTGCACCGCCTCAGGTGGCAAAAAAGTAATTTCCGTCGCATAACTCAGCGCAGCCAAAGGCAACAACGAGACAGGAATTAAGTGGTCTACCTGAGATCGAGAAACAGTAAGCCAAGCATCGGGCACTAAAACCAGCACAGGAACATGTTGAGATAACGATTCAAGAGGTAAAGTTTGATGTATTGCAGATAATTGAAGAGTATCAGGCGCAGAGCTGTCCTGATCAATCGATTGTAATGCGACTAATTCTGCCGCTTTACAAGAATCATAAAACGTACACTGCTCAGCCGTATAAACAGCAACAGCATAGCTAGGAACCAACCGCATCATTCATCCTTGAAATTATAGGTTATTCAATACAAAGCTTCATTTGACATCCGTGCCAAATTTTTACCAAGATAACACGATTTGATGCAAAGTTAAGCGCCTATTCTAGGATAATCTTAGGTATAATGGCTTTTTTTCACTCAGTATTGATTAGATTCATATGGCCAAGACACTTAAAATTCTCTTCTTTCTCGGTCTTTTTGGGGCCCTTTGCGCTGTCGGCATCACTTATGCCATTTACTACAACGTTAAAGACCGCATTCCCACAGTCGATGAGCTTAAAGCCATAGAACTAAGAATACCGCTGCGCATCTATACTGCTGACAACCAACTAATTGGTGAATTCGGAGAACAACGCCGCTCGCCGATTAATTACGCAGAGATTCCAACCAATTTAGAACACGCCATTTTAGCCGCAGAAGACACCAACTTTTATCATCACCCGGGGGTAGACATTCTTGGCCTAGGACGAGCCGTGATGCAGCTTATTACTACCGGACAAAAGCAAGGTGGTGGCAGTACCATTACCATGCAGGTGGCACGTAACTATTTCCTTTCGTTTGAACAGACCTACACTCGTAAATTCACAGAAATCTTTATTGCCTTAAAAATGGAGCGAGAGCTCACTAAGCATGAAATCCTTGAACTTTATGTGAATAAAATCTACTTAGGTAATCGAGCTTATGGCTTCGAAGCCGCAGCTCAGGTCTATTATGGTAAGAATCTCAACGAGCTGAATCTTGCGCAACTAGCAATGATAGCGGGCCTACCAAAGGCACCTTCTCGCTTTAACCCTATCGTAAACCCTTCTCGCGCCTTGATCCGCCGCAACTGGATTCTACAACGCATGTTGTCCCTAGGCATGATTGATAAAGATGCCTACCAAGAAGCCGTTGAAGCACCTATTACCGCTAAGAACCACGGCGTCATGCCAGACATTGAAGCAGGTTACATTGCAGAAATGGTTCGAGCAGAACTATACAGCACCTTCGGCGATGACCTTTACAGCACGGGAATGACCGTCTATACAACCATCGATTCGACTCGCCAAAAAGCCGCTAACAGCGCTATTTTTAATGGGGTTTTAAGCTACGACACTCGTCATGGCTACCGAGGCTCCATTGATACCCGAGTGGACCTGGTTGAAGCACCGCTCGAAGAACAAGAAAAAGCCTTACAAGACATAGAGCGCTTTTATAATTGGCAAACCGCTCTGGTTATTAGCACCGACAACAAGACAGCCGACGTTCGACTAGCAGATGGTAAACGCGCCACGCTAGCGTGGGATGCAATAAAATGGGCGAAACCTTATATCAATGAAGATTCACAGGGTCCAGCGCCAACGACCGTCGCTGATGTCTTAGTTCCCGGTGATATTGTGCGCCTGCGACCAGACGCCCAACTTGGCTGGATATTGGCCCAAAAGCCAACCGTTCAAAGCGCATTAATTTCTTTGAACAGTAAAGATGGCGCAATTCAAGCACTTGTCGGTGGCTTTAATTTTTATGAAAACAAGTTCAACCGTATCACTCAGTCTAAGCGCCAACCTGGTTCCAACTTTAAACCCTTTATTTATGCCAGCGCATTAGATAGAGGCTACACAGCAGCCAGCATTATCAACGATGCGCCTGTTGTATTTAATGACTCAAACTTGGCATCCGCTTGGCGTCCAACCAACGACGGCGGCAAATTCTATGGGCCGACACGTTTACGCCAAGCACTGTATCGCTCACAAAACATCGTCTCTGTTCGTCTATTGGATGAGCTGGGCGTTCGGCCTACTCTTAATTTCTTAAGACGCTTTGGCTTTGATCCAAATGAGCTACCACATAACCTGTCATTATCATTGGGCAGTGCCAACCTATCGCCACTACAGATCGCAACAGGTTATGCCGTGTTTTCCAATGGTGGCTACCAAGTACAGCCTTACCTTATTGATAGAGTGATAGACCGCAACAATGAAACGCTTTTCCAAGCAAGCCCAGTCACCGTTTGTAAAACCTGTACTATGCTGGAAAAAACCAATGATGACGAACAGCAGATGGGGCTGTTTAGCACTCCTGAAGGCATTAAGAGCTTACCAGTCGCACCGCAAGTGCTTGACCCAGAAGTGAACTACATCACTTATGACATGATGAGAGATGTCATCAAATACGGTACAGGGCGACGTGCTCGTGTGCTCCAACGAGATGATATTGCCGGCAAAACAGGTACCACTAACGATGGACGCGACGCTTGGTTCTCTGGCTTTAATGGCGAATTAGTCACCTCCGTATGGAGTGGCTTTGACAACTCATCTCCGCTAGGTCGCGGTGAATGGGGTGGCTCTGTGTCGCTGCCGCCTTGGATTGATTACATGCGCGAAGCACTGAAAGGCACAGAGCCTTCCTATGTTGCAAAACCGTCTTCTTTGGTTACCGTCAGAATCGACCCGAACACAGGCGAACGAGCACTGCCTGGGCAGTCTAATGCCATTTTCGAAATATTTAGAAGAGACCACGTGCCAGCACAAAGAGAGCTGGATTTACCACAATCCAATAACTCTAGTAATGACAACGAAGCACAAGAAGAGAAACGAGAAAATAACGTATTAGAGAATTTGTTCTAATACACCTTGGTAAGATATGAAAATGCCAGCTTTATGCTGGCATTTTTTATGGCCTCCAACACTATCCAAGCTATTGCTGCTTGTTCATCGAAAATCACAGCCATAAAAAAGGCGACTCCTTATTAGGGAGTCGCCTTTTTAGCAGATCACGATTCGATTAAGCACCGAAGTGATCAAGGTTCTCTAGTGGGTAGAAATCTGGGTATGGAAGCATTGCCACACCAGAATCAACCGCTGCGCGTGCAACCGCTGCAGACACTACGTTAAGCAAACGAGAGTCCATTGGTTTTGGCAAAATGTACTCTTTACCAAACGTCAATGCACCGCCGCCGTATGCTGCAACAACATCCGCTGGCGCTTCTTCTTTCGCAAGATCTTTAAGTGCGTGAACCGCAGCAATCTTCATTTCTTCATTGATCTTAGTCGCACGAACGTCTAAAGCACCACGGAAAATGAAAGGGAAACCTAGCACGTTATTCACTTGGTTTGGATAATCAGAGCGGCCTGTTGCCATAATCAAATCGTCACGAGTTGCACGAGCAAGCTCTGGATTGATTTCTGGATCTGGGTTTGAACAAGCAAAAACGATTGGGTTAGCCGCCATTTTAGCAAGCTGATCAGCAGACAATAGATCTGGACCAGATACGCCGATGAATACATCAGCACCATCAATAGCATCATCAAGCGTGCGCTTATCAGTATCAATCGCAAACATTGCTTTAAACTGGTTCAAGTCTGTACGACCAGAATGGATAACACCGTTACGGTCTAGAACGAAGATATTCTCACGTTGCGCACCACAAGCGATGATCAGTTTCATACAAGCCGTTGCCGCCGCACCAGCACCTAAGCAAACAATTTTAGCCTCAGCAATGTCTTTGCCTTGAAGCTCAAGCGCATTCAAAAGGCCTGCTGCCGTAACGATCGCTGTGCCGTGTTGGTCATCATGGAACACTGGGATAGAACAACGTTCGATCAATTGACGTTCAATTTCAAAACACTCAGGTGCTTTGATGTCTTCTAGGTTAATACCGCCGTATGTGTTCGCAATACGAGCAACGGTATCAATAAAGGCTTGTGGGCTTTCAGATTCAACTTCCACATCAACAGAATTAATGCCAGCGAAGCGTTTAAACAATAAACCTTTACCTTCCATAACTGGCTTGCTCGCCAATGGACCTAGGTTACCTAAACCAAGAATCGCTGAACCATCAGAAATAACAGCGACTAAATTGCCTTTTCCAGTATAGCGATATGCATTCTCTGGATCTTTTGCAATTTCACGACAAGGCTCAGCCACACCTGGGCTGTATGCAAGAGAAAGATCACGAGCCGTTGCTGTTGGCTTAGTAATAGTAACGCTCAATTTTCCTGGAACTGGGTACTCATGGTAGTCCAGTGCAGCTTGTTTTATGTCTTCTGCCATTATTATGTTTCCGTCTATTTGGTGTAATTCATTAGTTTTATCATAGCCAAATTGGGCCTTGTTCCCAAGCCTACAAAAGCTTCGAAAGTGGCACCTTATAATTTTGTGTCGTCAGAATAATCGATATATCTAATACTTTAAAGCGTAAGACCATAGGAATATCCTATTAATCAAGGACTGACAGAGTCTTTCACCTCAAGCAAATCATTAGGGTGCCTTACCGAAAGTACCCAAGATTTAAAGTCTGAATGTCGACTTTTCCTTCGATGCTGCCAACCACGTACTTCTATCTCTCGCCCCTCAAGATAAAATATTTCTTGAGCTGGCCAATAGTCGATAACACTAGGTGGCAAATTGATTACTAGATCCTGATCGGTTTCTAGCCACCAACCCCCTCGGTTCTTAGTAATTGAGGTGATGTTAACACGAGAAATTGCAAAACCAGCTTTTGGCTGCCACTGCAAAGATTGCTGCCATAATTTCTTATGTGCTTTGCGAGCTATGTTTTCAGATGCCTCAAAACAAGCCTGATAAGCTAAGTTTGGAGGGATTGCAATACGATAACCAAGGCCTTCGGATAGTAGCTGACTTGTCAACGAAATACGATCTTTATCGAAAAGATAGTACAAATTACGACCATATCTATCTTTGTCGACTTTTGCCGTTTGAATATAAACAAATTGGTCGAGACGAGAGCGGACAAACTCTGTTGCCTCAACCGCAAAAGGCTCATGATTGCCTTTTTTGTGATCGAGTTCGGGAGTATCGATTCCCACCAGCCGGACTTTTCGGCCATCAACAAGATGGATTGTATCGCCATCGACAATGCGTTTTATCTTGGCTTTTTCAAGCGGACCATTCGCGACACAAAGCGCCTCTGCTTGAACCACAAAGGACAAAAACAAAAAAAGCGCCAAGAGAACTTGGCGCTTTTTTAAAGGGATCACAGTCATTCCACCAATTACTTAGTAGTACGACGCGCTCCGAAACGCTTGTTGAAGCGATCAACACGACCACCAGTGTCCAACATTTTTTGCTGGCCTGTGTAGAAAGGGTGACATTTGCTACATACGTCGATGTGCATGTCTTGACCGTGTGTTGAGTTCAAGCTCAAAGTGTTACCACAAGTACAAGTTGCAGTAAGCGCAGAGTAAGCTGGGTGGATATCTTTTTTCATCGTAGTTACCTTAAAGTTTGGTGTGCCGCCACTTGATCGATATATAAATGGGCTATCGCCTCGCCAAGCACCGCACGTTTCGTTGTACAGACATTGTACAGTGGATCCAAGAACGGCGTATTTTAGGGATCTATGATCCAATCAGCAACCTTTTTATAACGCTTTTCTTATAAAATTGTGACTCGCCCTTAGTCACCACTCTGACGTACACTTATCTAAATCATTAAGAACTGTCATTTTTGCTCTACTAAAAGGTTCAATCTAACGCATGTCTGAAGCGCTTCTTACACTTCCCCCATACATTAAAGTCGCTTTGCCCGTGCCAATGCGGACACTCTTTGACTATAAAGTACCCAAAGCGATAGCGCTGAGGCATGAGTTAAAGCCAGGCATGCGCGTGAAAGTTCCCTTCGGTAAAAGCAGCCGTCTTGGTGTTATCGTAGCCCTTAGCGACACTTGTGACTGGGATCCTGAACAAGTTAAGCCGCTAACCTCTCTCCAAGATGAAAGTCCGGTCATTACGGCTGAGTTAATGGCACTGTGTGAATGGGCTGCACGATACTATCACCACCCAATTGGCGATGTGATATTTCATGCCTTGCCAGTCCTACTTCGTAAAGGTGAAAACGCAGAGTTTCGCACGGAAAATTGGTGGTTCACCACACCACAAGGACAATCTCTCGATCTTGAACAGCTAAGTAGAGCGCCCCGTCAGCAAGATTTTCTAAAAGCAGTGCAACAGCACCCAAACGGCCTAAGCCAACATGCGGCGTCAGTATTAGACCTTGCTCCGGCGGCAGGAAAAAGTTTAGAAGAAAAAGGCTTATTACGACGCGAACCTCGCTCCTTCAACAAAGGCGGAGAAAAGCACGCACACCAAACTCAGGTTCCACCAACGCTTAACCCAGAGCAAATGAGAGCAACTGAACATCTATTAGATTATCGCCATCAGTTCAATGTCTCTTTACTGGATGGCGTGACGGGCAGCGGCAAAACAGAAGTTTTTTTGCGCGTTATGGAGCGCCTGATTGAAGAAGGTAAACAAGTGCTGGTGATGGTGCCAGAAATCGGTCTAACCCCACAAACCCTAAAGCGCTTTGAAATTCGGTTTAACACTGACATCGTCTTAATGCATTCCAACATGAGCGATAGAGAGCGCTTAGACGCTTGGTTATTAGCTGCCAGCGGCCATGCAAAAATCATTATAGGCACACGCTCTGCCGCTTTTATTCCCGCCCCCAACCTTGGCATGATCGTTATCGATGAAGAGCATGATACCTCTTACAAACAACACGAGGGCTTTCGCTACCATGCTCGGGACCTTGCGATAAAGCGGGCTCAAACACTAAATGTTCCCGTACTACTGGCCTCCGCCACGCCATCATATGAAAGCCTAACCAATGCACTGCAAAAACGTTTTGCTTGGTTAAAACTGCGTCAACGAGCAGGCAATGCACACATTCCAGAAATGGAGAGAGTCGACCTGCGAGGGAAAAGCCTCGTTCATGGTTTCAGCGAACAAGCGCTTGCCAGCATGAAATTATGCTTAGAACGCAAAGAACAAGTCCTAGTCTTTTTAAACCGTCGAGGTTACGCGCCCACATTAATGTGCCACCAATGTGGCTGGATCGCGGCATGCGATCATTGTGATGTTAATCTCACCGTGCACAAACGCGCGAATAAGCTACATTGCCATCATTGTGACACGCAAAAAGCACTTCTCCATACTTGCCCAGAGTGCCAATCAGAAGAACTGTTTACTGTTGGCGAAGGCACAGAGCAAATTGAAACTCAGCTCAGCACGCTTTTTAAAGACGTGCCCATTTTACGTATTGACCGCGACAGCACTCAGCGTAAATCGGCCATGGCGAAGCTCACCCAAAAAATTCATGAACATGACCAAGCGATTCTCATCGGTACACAGATGCTAGCCAAAGGTCATCACTTTCCCAACGTCACTTTGGTGATCATCATGGATGCTGATGCGGGATTATTTTCGTCTGATTTTCGGGGTATGGAGCGAACAGCTCAGCTTATTACCCAAGTCGCAGGGCGTGCTGGTCGCGCCAAAAAACCTGGGCACGTTTTGCTACAGACGTATCACCCAGACCATGCCGCGATCGAATCTTTGTGCAATCTTGGCTATGAGCATTTTGCTATAGACGGCTTGGCAGAGCGAAAATCGCTTGCGCTTCCACCCTTTTATCACCAAGTTATAGTGCGAGCCGAATCGGGTAATGAACAAGAAGCTATGCAGCTATTATCCGCTATGAGAAATGACCTTGAACCCCACTTCGCAAAAGAAGTTTATTTGGTTGGGCCTTATGCAGCCATCATTGTTCGTAAGGCTGGGCAACACCGAGCACTGATCTCGATTAAAGCGGCTAACCGAGCACCTTTGCATCAAGCGACCCAAATGATCAGCGATTGGCTAGAGCTGTCGACTCGACAGCATAGAATTCGTTTTGCAATTGATGTAGATCCACTGGAAACTTACTGATCTTGCACGCATAATGTGCGCAATCGATTCAGCACCCTATTTACACATAGCAAAAAGCCCAAATTATGTTTAGCCCCATTCAAATTGCAGCAAAAGGCAGCCGTCCCAAAAAAGGGGCGACTCGTCGAACGCCTCCCCCACAAAAACGCAAAACAGCGTGGTGGTTATGGCTACTAGTACCCGCCATCCTTGTCGCATTTATTTATGGTCTAATGCAACTTAACCAAGTCGCGCCAAAAACGGTCTCTGTACCAGTAGAGAAAACGAAAGTAGCGCCTAAACCTAAGCCTACACCGGCGAAAGAAGAGCCTATCAAGGTTGTTCCGAAGAAAGACACCTTCGAGTTCTACCAAATACTGCAAGACAGTAAAGTTGATACCAGTCATGTAGACGCTTATCAATCAACACCTCGTGGCGAGCAAGACTTTTATTACATGCTGCAAGCGGCTTCTTTCAGAAACCCTGAAGACGCTGATCGCATGCGAGCACAACTCATCCTATCTGGACTTGTCGAAAGCAGCATACGTAAAACCATAGGGCAAGATGAACAACCTTGGTACCGCGTGGTATTAGGCCCTTATGAATCGCGCTCCAAAATGAATCGCGCCGAAGACAAGCTCGTTTCAATGGACATCGCACCCTATTCTTACAAGGTCAAAAAAGAACAATAACGTTCCTCTCCATCTCGTATAGATTGCATACAGAAAATGGAAACAGATTCTGTATGCAATCCTTGCTTGAAATCCTTCTGCTCGCCCCCACTTTATTAGAATCGAAACTGGAGTAGACCCATGACAACGATTCTAACTGTACGTAAAGGCAACCAAGTCGTCGTAGGCGGCGATGGACAAGTATCTTTAGGCAACACTGTGATGAAAGGCAACGCACGTAAAGTGCGCCGCTTATACCATGGTGAAGTCATCGCTGGATTCGCTGGCGGTACAGCGGATGCTTTTACCCTATTCGAGCGCTTTGAAGGCCAACTTGAAAAACACCAAGGCCACCTTGTTCGTGCTGCCGTCGATCTTGCTAAAGACTGGCGATCAGACCGTGCACTACGCAAATTAGAAGCCATGCTCATCGTCGCCAATAAAGAAAGCACCCTAATCATCACAGGGACTGGCGATGTAGTCGAGCCACAACACGGTGCATTAGCCATTGGTTCTGGTGGCAATTACGCAGAAGCCGCTGCGCGCGCTTTAATTGACAACACAGAGTTAAGCGCCAAAGACATCGTCGAGAAAAGCCTTAACATTGCTGCGGACATCTGTGTCTTTACCAACCACAGTCTAACCATCGAAGAAATTACAATAGACCCACAGCTTGAAGACAAATCCGCCTAGGATGTCTGCTAACAAAGCGACATAGTCAACATAATTCAAGAATAGAGAAGAGAATTGATAATGAGCAGCATGACCCCAAGAGAGACGGTTAACGCCTTAGACAACCACATTATTGGCCAACAAAAAGCCAAGCGCGCTGTTGCTATCGCGCTGCGCAATCGCTGGCGTCGCATGCAACTTCCAGAAGAGATGCGAACAGAAGTCACCCCTAAAAACATTCTAATGATAGGACCAACAGGGGTTGGTAAAACCGAAATTGCTCGTCGCTTAGCGAAGCTGGCCAATGCGCCTTTCATTAAAATCGAAGCCACTAAGTTCACCGAAGTGGGTTATGTGGGTCGCGATGTAGAATCCATTATTCGTGATCTAGTTGAAATGGCAATTAAAATGCTGCGCGAACAAGAAACAGCCAAGTTGCGTCACAAAGCCGAAGACGCCGCAGAAGACCGCATTCTTGATGTGCTATTGCCACCAGCCCGTGGCGGCGACCCAGAATTAGAAGACAACAGCACACGTCAAACCTTCCGTAAGAAATTACGCGAAGGCCAACTAGACGATAAAGAAATCGACATTGACGTGGCCGATGCGCCAATGGGCGTCGAAATCATGACCCCACCAGGCATGGAAGAAATGACCAGCCAATTGCAAAACCTGTTCTCTAATTTTGGCTCGCAAAAAACCAAAAAGCGCAAAATGAAAGTAAAAGAAGCTTTGCGTCAGGTTCGTGATGAAGAAGCGGCAAAACTGGTTAACGAAGAAGAATTGAAAGCCCGCGCAGTCGAAGCTGTGGAGCAAAATGGTATCGTCTTCTTAGATGAAATCGACAAAGTTGCCAAAAGTTCAGAACGTTCTGGTGGTGAAGTATCACGTGAAGGCGTACAACGTGACTTATTACCATTAGTCGAAGGTTGTACTGTCAGCACCAAATACGGCATGATAAAAACCGATCATATCCTATTTATCGCGTCTGGTGCTTTCCACTTATCAAAGCCTTCAGATCTGATTCCTGAGCTACAAGGCCGTCTACCGATTCGTGTTGAGCTAGATGCGCTTACAGTCAACGATTTCAAACGTATTTTGGTCGAGCCAAGCGCCTCTCTAACGAAACAATATGTGGCACTGGCAAAAACAGAAAATATCAATTTGAACTTCACTGAAGAAGGGATTCATCGTATTGCTGAGATCGCCTTTCAAGTAAACGAGCGTACAGAAAACATCGGTGCTCGCCGCTTGCATACGGTGCTTGAACGCTTGCTTGAAGAAGTCTCTTATTCCGCCAGCGACATGCCTGATGATCAAGTTGTCGATATTACCGCGGCATACGTTGATGAGCAGCTTGGTGAGATTGTTAAAAATGAAGATTTGAGCCAATACATACTGTAATTGAATCATCTTTCTAAAAAGACAAGTTCTTCTTGAAAAACAGCCCCGTTAAGGGGCTTTATAGGACAAAACCATGGCAACACCTGCGCCAACGTCGATTAACTATCATAAGCAATCCCGTGAATTGGCCATCACCTTTGCGGATGGGCAGAGCTTTCGCCTTAGTGCTGAATATCTGCGAGTGCATTCACCTTCAGCCGAAGTTCGTGGGCATGGGTTACAAATGCCCATTCTGCAATATGGCAAAAAACACGTGGCTATTAATAACATCGAAGGCGCAGGCAATTATGCTCTAAAAATTTCCTTTGATGACGGGCACGATACTGGTCTCTATACTTGGGAGTATCTCTACAACATTGGCAAAAATCATGATGAGCTGTGGCAAATGTACCTAGACCGCCTTGAAAAAGAAGGTCAGACGCGTGACACTTCAGTGATTCAAATCCACCAGCTTTAGTTTTAACCGTATTCAAGCCACTATTGGGAAGATATTTTATGGGCTCACTCAGTTTATCGGCACTCAGCGCCATTGAAAATGCGATCAACCTCGCCCTTAAACAAGACACACCGTCCCAAGAACGTCTAAGCAAATTAGCAGGACAACAAGTTTTTCTTTATATAGAAGACTTCGCTTTTATTTTGCAAATTCATATCCTCGAACAGGGAGTGATGCTAGACCGCCCAGAAAGTTTGGATGAAATCGAGCTCGACCCACGACTAGATACCCTTGTTAAAGGCCCGAGTGCAGCCTACAGAAAACTGCTAGAAGGCGATGGTTTCTTTGATGGCGACCTACGCATACAGGGTAATGCTCAAGCCTTGATGACACTTCACAAAGTAATGGAAAACTTCGAATTCGATTGGGAAGGATTGCTAGCAGATCACATCGGCGACTTACCAGCAGCAACCCTAGCACGCTTGCTTCGCGCTCAGTGGTCTTGGAGCAAAGAATTCACCACCAATGCCAGAATGCAACTAGTTCAGCATCTACAAACCGATAGCCAACTGCTACCTAGCAAAATTGAATTCGACCACTTCGTCGATGAAATGGAACGTTTCGGCACCTTAATTGATCGCGCTGAAGCTAAGTTGAGAATACTTGAGAGAGGCCGTCTTTAAAGTAATATTAGCCAGCATGAAAGTAATGTATGACTCTCATGCTGGAAATGCGTTTAAACGTTAACCTTACTTCGGCACAGCCAAAATCTCTACCATTTCATCCACTTTAAAATAACGACTAGCTACTTCATTGACTCCGTCTAAAGTCACGCCTGCGTATTCATTGTTGCGGTCAATCCAAGATTCCATTGTCGTCCCTTCAGCCAGTTGTTTTGATAATAGATCAAGAACCTTAATTTCATTATTTAAGGTTTGACGGCGACTATCCAGTATCGTTGATTTGGCTAGATCCAACTCATATTGAGAGATACCAAAGTCCGCTATTCGAGCAACTTCCTCTTTAACAGCATCGGCTAACCGCATACCTTGCCCAGCGGAAAAGTCTCCTCGGATACTCACAAAAGCATAGTCGCCTTGAGTTGGTACACGTATCGATGAGCGAATGTCATAGGAAAGTTGTTCTTGCTCACGCAATCGTCTACTCACACGAGACGTTAGTGGATGTCGACCGAGCACATGCTCGATAATAAAAAGCTCTGCACCTTCTACCGACTTACTATTTGCTGCAAAGTAAATACGCCCATTGTAGTAACCAGAGTTCGAGCTCGACTTGAGTGACTGACGAATAGGCATATGATTATTATGCATTATGACTATTGGCTCGTAGGTTGATCGACTCATCCAGTTGCCAAACAGTACCTCTAGTGCTTCTTTTATTTGCTCAGAATCAAAATTTCCACTAATCGCCACCTCCCCATGCTGGGCACCATAATAGTCTCTATGAAATTGTTGTACCGTTTCTCGAGTTACCTTTTCAAGCTGCTGCAGCATCTCCTTTGGCTCTAGGTGGCGTCTAACATCCTGTTGCGAATAGTGTTGTTCCGTATAGCGTCGCAACGCTCTATTTACAATATCTACAGGCTGAGTAACCGGAGTCATTAAGGCTTGCATTTGCTGCCTTTTAACCAGATCAAACTCTCTCTCAGTAAAAGCAGGAACTTTTAACACCTCAGCGATCAAGCCTAGCACCTCTGTTACCTTACCAGATGGACTAGCAAAGCGAACACTTAACATTCCGCGCTTAGGCATAACATGAAAACCTGCGCCCAATTGATTCACTCTATCTATCAGTTCTTGATAGCTGCGCTTATGTGTTCCTCTGATCAGCAAAGTGCCAACAAGGTCTGATACAGCTTGGGTTCCTTTCAGAGTGTCTGGGTTACCAAAACGTAGATTAAGATGCCCTCTAATCAGGTCTTTACTGTCTGGTAAGGGACGTAACGCCACTTTCATGCCATTGCTCAGGTTATCACGCAGAATACTACTTTCTATTGTTCTAATATAAGCATTGAACTCCTCAACATCTGGCATATCTAACTCTATCGCTGCTTTTTCACCAGCAGCTCCCCCTAAATACCTCTTTGTTGATGTTGCACTTCTGTCACTACTTAGCGGCTCTTTAGTATTATCTGAAACACTATTCACTTCCTGCAGCGCTAGCAAATAACCCACAACAGGCTTTTTATCAGCCAATAGAGTCTCAACGTGAACTTGTAATTGTACAGGTGTGAGTTTCTCAACTTGATCATGGCGCTGAAAGTTGAGCAACCAATTCCCCTGTGCAGCGGCTTCAGACAGTACGTCCGATAAGCTGGCAGCATCATTTAAGATCAAGTTTTTAAGAGGGCGTCTCATCGTCTGAATACGCGCTAATTCCTCCATCGGTATTGGTTGCTCTCGTAGCCGTTCTATTTGAGCGATAAGCTCTTGCTGAATAACCTGCGGCGATTGCCCTTGCCCTAATACTGCCCCAATTATCACTTGCCCTCCTTGCCGAAAAAATTGGGGAATGACAAAAACAGATTGGGCTTTTCCTGGGACAACAAGTGATTGATAAAGCCGTCCATGAGGTTCACCTGCTAACATTTCGGCAAGTGCAACCAATGCGGTATTACGCTCATCCTGACTAGGTGGTAACTCATAACTCAAAGCCAATATATTCAGCCCTCCCTGCTGAACGTGAATAGTACTTTCTGTATTTTTCGAAGGAATATATTTGATGCTGTGGATAGCATGAGCAGAAGGCTTAATTTTCGCGAATCGATCATGCACGGATGAAAGGGCTTGATCTAAGTCAAAACCACCTGTTAACACAAGCACAGCATTATTAGGATGGTAATAGTTGGTATGAAATTGACGCAGGTCTTGCAGCTTAACACTTTGTAATTCATCATAGCTGCCAAGAACAGAACGTCCGTATCCTTTTCCACTCCATGCCTCTGCTAGCAACTGCTGACTAAACATGGCTACCGCATCATTTTTTGCTTTAGCAATCTCTTGACGAATAACCTCTACTTCGACATTCATATCAGATTCTGAAAAAACGGGAGCCGACATACGCTCTGCTTCCAGCTCTAACAGAAAATCCAACTTTCTATAATCTGCATTTAATCTAGCGGAATAGCGAGTTCGATCAAAACTGGTCGTTGCATTGAACTGAATGCCTTGCTCTTGCAAACCCGCCAGAAGCTGCGGCCCTGTGCGCTGCGTTGTACCCTTATACATCATGTGCTCAAGAAAATGCGCCGTACCAGAAGCGCCTTCAGGGTCAGCTAAACTGCCTGTCAAATACACAAGGTCGGCATGAATGACTTTCTGATCAGAATCGGGGGCTAACAAAATGCTCATGCCATTTTTTAACCGGTACTCGTAAATTCCATCCCAACTTCTGATCAGCTCGGGTGAGGCTTTTGTTTGAGAAAAAACAAAAACGAATAAAACAAACACTATATACCGCAACATTAGCTTATCCTTATTAGCTATTATGCAACTTCGTCCGCATCTAGACGAATGTCTTCTGTTATCTTTCCTTGCTCGAGATGAATAATCCGAGAAACCATGGCAACCGTTTCTCTACGGTGGGCAATAACGACTCGTGTCATGGACAATGACTGTAAGTTACTCACAACATGCTGTTCGCCATGTAAATCTAAATGGCTGGTCGCCTCATCCAATGCCAAAATACTAGGTTGCTTATACAACGCTCTTGCTAATAAAAGCCGCTGCTTTTGTCCACCAGATAAACCACTCCCCATTTCAGCGACTAACGTTTGGTAGCCCATTGGCATATTTATAATAGCTTTATGAATATTGGCTTGCTGTGCAGCGGTTTCGATACGCTCTTGGGTTGAGCCAGCCTCGAAACACGCTATATTTTCAGCAAGAGAACCAGCCATGAGCTGATCATCTTGCATCACCACACCAACTATATTCCTTAAAGCCGTTGGTCCCAGCTGACGAATCGAAATACCACCGATACGAATATCACCCTCGGTTGGTTCTAACAGCCCTAACATGAGCTTAAATAAAGTAGACTTGCCGCAGCCAGAACGACCGACTAGGGCAACCGCATCACCAGCCTCAATTGTGAAGGATAGATCTTTAATGACCCAACGCTCGCCATCAGCATATCGAAAAGATACATTTTTAAACTCGATACGTGGCTCTATCCTGCTAAGGTCCGTTTCGATTGCAATATCTGACTCTGGTGTTTCAAGAGCAATATCAGCCAAGCGCTCTCCATGTAAAGATAGCATTTTGATTTCAATTCCAAGATCGATCAGCTTGCTTGCGCGAGTAGTAAATTGACTTTTGTAAGCAAGGAACGCCAACAACATCCCTAACGTTAGGGTGTTACCTAAAACCGCAACTCCACCGACGTACAGAAGCAACATTCCCTCTAAACCAAAAATCAACGTATTGCAGCCACCAAATACCAACAACATTTTTTGGGTTCTAAGATCTCGATTCTGCACATCGGTCAGTAAGTTTTGCCAGGTAGCCAATCGTAAGGGTGTTGAATTGAAGAGTTTCAAAGGCTGGACGGCACGAATAGTTTCTAAAAAATACGCATTTTCTCTTGTCGCTAAAACGATACGCTCTTCCATAGCATGTCGTAAGGGCACATAAAAAGCCCAACGAAGAAGTACATATAACGCAACCGCAGTCAGAACGATCACAGTCAACATTTTACTATAGAGTGTCATCAGTGTGAGCGTGATCAAAGCAACCAGTGCATCAAGCAAGATAGTCACAGCACCATTTGTAATAACGGCACGAATAGCATCTAAGGATTGAAAGCGGGCCGTAATATCACCCAAATGCCGTTTTTCAAAAAAAGACCAAGGCAGTCTCAATAAGTGGTGAAAGAAATTACTGGTCCATTGCAGCGTCAGCTGTTGGTTTAGCCTGAGCCCCATCCATCCCCTTGCCATGCGCAAGACAAAGTCAATCACCAACAAAAGGCAACCACCGATGACAACTAACAACAATAAATCATAATCAGCCGAAACCAAGGCATGATCAACAACCCATTGCATAACTTGTGGCGATAACAGAGCAACAACTTCTAAAGCTAAAGCAAGCATAAGGATATTTACCAGAGCCCGTTTTAAACCAAGAACATGTCCAGTTAATTCGCGAAGTCGTAAACGAGGCTTCTTTTCTGCAGACTGGAATCTTGAATTTGGCGTCAGTTCTAGAGCAACCCCAGTAAAGCAACGAGAGACCTCGTCCATTGTTAATGTTCTTCGTCCCGCAGCAGGGTCCAGAATCGTCACCTTCTGCGCCCCTACCTTTTCTAGCACAACAAAATGATTCAAGCTCCAGTGGAGGATGCAAGGCAGACGAAGTTGCTTCAACTCATCTAATTCCAACCGAACTGGGCGACTAGAAAAATCTAATGACTGCGCATAATGAAGGATTTGTGGAAGACTGGTACCTTTAACTGAGATAGAAAAGCGTCGCCGTAGGGTTGGAAGATCTAAGTACGAGCCATAAGCACTGGCAATCATAACAAGACAAGCAAGTCCGCATTCATGGCTTTCTGATTGAAGAATAGCTTTCATTTTATCAAACCATGTTCAGGGTAGCATTATTGTCTTCCGAACCAATGACCACACTGTCAGAAACTGAAATCAACTCTAGTACATCATTCAATGCAAGTTGAAATAATAATTCGTGAAGTTTATTTCTAGGATAGTTTGAGAATACAGATAGAACATCGCTGATGGTACAAGCCTGATGCTTATTTATATAGTTAATAAGCTTCTGACTAATCTCATCTAAGTTTATTTTGTTACCATTCACTATCACAAAGTTATTAGAAAACGGATAGAGTAAATTCACATTAAGTCTAATTCTTTGAGTCATTTCCAGTTGACTTATCTTACCATTGGCAAGAGTACCAAGTGATATTGGCGAATCAACTCGATGCTGCCCTATATAATCTTCCATAAACTGTTCATAAGTCGATTCATCAGACATTAATAAGGCAAACTCTTTTCCGAATCGATCTAATAATTTCTTACTTTCTTGAAAACCATGTAAATTATGACGACCATCGATAATATTAGGAGCTTTTCGTATAAGCCAATTAATATAGTCAAAACCCGTTGGTGCAAAAGTTCCAACAGCTAAATGAAACGTTTCTTCTCCCATGGGAATAGGATTATGCCACCAGCCTCGAGGTACATATAAAATATCGCCCTCTTCAAGTACAACATCTAAATAAACCTCTTCTGGTTCCTCAGCATCTGGCATATCTTTCGTTTGCTGCATGTACAAAGGGAGTTTGAAGGTTGGTTCTTTTAAAATCCAACGCTTACGGCCTTTTAACTGAACCGCAAAGACGTCACGCGTATCCCAATGACAACGATAGGAGGGCTTAGCACTGAATGCAGCATAACCACTGGTAATGACCTGCGCTTGAGCGAAATTAGCTATTTCCCGAGAAATATTGCTTATAAAGGGCTCATTTCGAATACGATTATAAACCAGAGTTGCCCCATTTCTCATATAATCATAAATAACAGGTTTTATATAACGATATTCCACTCTTCCTACATTAATATAGGACTCTAAATACTTTGATTTTGGTACCTCATGACCATTCATTAGTTTAAAGCTAGGATCAGATGCGTCTGCCCTCTCATACATTTCACTAATATCTTTCCAAGACAAATCAATATCAGATACGATATTTTTAAAAAGGAAAGGTTTTTTATAAATATGGTTAGAAAAAAATTTATCCCTATAGGTATCGAACAAAATCAAAATCCTTTTAAGATCAATAAGAAAATCATACTGATTATATTTTGTAACATCCGAACAATAATCAGAGCCATCAGCTACATTTCCTGCAGCCCCTCCAGCAATAGAAGACAACACTGTCGTCCTAAGAATATGGGGGATAAGGGGCTTACCAAAGCAGCAGTTCCACCAACAACTGCAGCTGTCGTAGCTCCTTGCACTGTTGGCTGATTACCTTGAATTGAATTAACTATTAGTTAGATAATCGACATCAGCTACTACTGCTTTAACTGCCACTACAATAAAAAACAAAGAAACTAGTAAAAGATAAAATGATACCTCCGACGACACCACCAAGAATTACCTTGAAAACCATTATAAAAAGATCATATGACTTATTTTTCAAAGCGCACTACCTTTAGAAAATTTAATGCATTGAATTCATCATATATTTAGTAGCTTGTACCATCGCTAGAACAATAATTCGAGCCATCCATAGAGTCCAAAACATTTCCAGCTACCGCTCCACCAGTAGAAGAAAGTACAGACGTTCTAAGAGAACTCGCCCCGCCTCCTGACAAAGCCCCAACTGAAAAAGATGTAATAAGGCCTTTTTGTGTTATCTCTTGACCTTGAATTGCATTAGTTATGGTATAACCCAAAGCACTCGACACACCACCTACAGCCATTTTTACAGGAACCGTAACTAATGGACCAACACCTCCGCCAACACACTCTAAATCAGCTATATTAAGCTCTCTCATTTATCCCCCTATCAAGAAAACATTTATAAAAAATCAACAATGAGACTTCCTAAGACCCCACTAATCACACCTACAAAAATAATTCTTAATAAAACCTTTAAAACCGATTTAAAAAAAATATTTTTTTTAATTCCCAAAGGTGACTCCAAAATAAAAAACTATATTTTCGTAAAAATATCACTAACACTAGTCATAAAGAATGTATTATTACAGACATAAAATTAAAATAAAATCCTACAGATGTAGGGGGTTTAAAGTCGTCGTTATTTAAAATATTCACCGTAATAAATTGATACCAGCTGCTGTCTAGATGAAACCCGCTTCTTTCGAAGCAGTGAGGAAATATGATCTCTCACTGTGAAATGACTGATATTAAGCTCAGCAGCAATTTTTTTATTGCTTTTCCCCTCGGCTAAAATCTGTAGAACTTCCTTTTCCCGACTTGTTAAATTCATTATTTTCTCACTGATTCAATTCAAATCTTTCGTACAACTGAATAAATAGGATCGAGTATCCATTCATAAATTCTGCGCGTATCCTGCTTAATATCGGCTTCAAGCTGCATACCTGGGAGTAAAGGCTGAGAATACCCATGATGCTGGGAGTTTATCGCCACAGTAACCTTATAAAAGTTCTGCGCTTGATTTTGCGTGACTACAGTATTCTGCAGAATACTAGCAATGTGTGTGGGGAGTTCTTGGAGTGAATATGGACTGCTGGCAATATTCATAATACGTCCTTGCGCCATGCCAAATTTCTGATATGGGTAGGCTGTGTAACGGAGCGAAACACTTTGATCAATGGCTATAAAACCCACTTGACTGGGAGTGATGTATAGGTCAGCTTGTAGCTTACTATTCTGGGGCACTAGACTAGCCATTAAAGTATTGATCGTGACTTGCTGACCTGCTTGAATATTTAAACCTGTTACTTTTCCACTAAAAGGCGCTTGTATTATTTGCTTTGAGCGCACAGTGTTCTCAGCTATTTCCTGCTGTAATAACGCCAATCTTTGTTCAGCGTCCGTCATCTGACGTTGATATTGCTCTTCTTGATCTTGGCGTTGAGCGATTAACTCTAAACGATTATTTTCTAAGCTACTTTGGCTACGTATGAGAGATTGCTTCTGGCTAGCTAAAACTAATAACTCTGCTTCTGCATTTTGTAATTCAAATTCAGCAACATGCCTTTGATCATGTAGGACTCGCAAGCGGTTAAGACTCTTTTCTGCTAGCCCCTCTCTTCGCTCTAACAAATCAATTTCAACGTCAAATTGCGATTTTTCCAATTCCATCGAAGAAAGGCGAAGTGCGAATAATTTTTTCTGGCGAGCAAATCTGACTTTGGCCTGTTCTTTGTCTTGTTTTATTAAAGACTCTCGCAGTGCCAGCGTTTCCGCTAAAAGGTTTTGTAATTCACCGATACTGGAAACTCGCTCATCAGTGACTGTGAATAAGGGATCACCAGCGTTAACAAACTGACCTTCTCTGACCTTCACCTCTTCGACTTGGCCCTGTACTGGAGCTAGAATTCTAAGCACACCCTGACTTGGAACTAGAATACCCGGAGCCCTCACCTTTTGAGTATGAATACCAAAGAGTACAAATGCTATTACAAGAATAACGAGCAAAACTGCAACGAGTACAACCCATACATAGTTTGCAGGCTGATGAATAAGCACTTGCCCCATATGAGAGCGCTGCTTCTCATGTAAGACTTCTTGCCTAAATAGAGAAGAGTTTGGTTGGCGATTTGTTTTATCCATAAATACAATTTACTAATGACATCCTATCAATTTTGATAGTTTTACATAAATATAATGGTAATAAAACCCATTATCATTAAGTTCATCATACAGATTTGATAAAATCAAAACTCGCATACTGGCGCAAAACCAAGTTCGTCCTATCGAAAATTATTGAATGGCGATGGTTTCTTTGACGGTGACCTACACTTTCAAGGTAATGCTCAAGCCCTAATGACAAGGCATAGAATAATTTTAACTGGGAAGAGTAGAACGCTTCGGCACCTTGATTGATCGCGCTGAAGCTAACTAAGTTGAGAATCCTTGAAAAAAGAAAAAGTCAGGCTAGCTAAGTTAGCCTGACTTTTGATTTTTCATTCAGAACTTAGTTGTCTATCTTCTTCAGTAGCTCAGCAAGCTCATCCACTTTTGAGAGCGTATCACTCACTAAACCGTCGATTTGATTACTTGAATTCTTAGAGTTAGCAGCCAGAGATCGCACTTCGTCAGCAACGACAGCAAAACCTCGCCCCATCTCTCCTGCTCTCGCGGCTTCAATAGCCGCATTTAGAGCCAGTAGGTTAGTTTGCTCAGAAATGCCGTTGATGGTGCTAACCATCTCACTGATTTTATTACTCACCGCAACCACTTCAGACATTGCTTCTTGAGTTTTGATAACCGTCAATTTGCGATCTGTAATATCAATACCAAAATAAACATATTGGGTTACTTCACCCTTAAAGTTTCGCAAAACACATAATTTGGCATCGATACTGAGTACCTCGCCATTACTCTTTATATCCGTCTGTAAACTTAAACTACCCTTTTTGTTTAGCTCTGATTTCTGGTTGTCCGTTAATCTGTTCATGATATACAAACCAAAATCTGCGGCTTTCATGAGACCTTGAAGTTTGCTCTCTATCAGGGTATTCGCTTTGATTAGGGAGAATTTCGTATCAAGCTCAATCATTACCAACGCTTCACTAATCGCATCTAGCTTGCGTGTAAAATCCAGCGCCATTTGCTTAACTTGGGTAATATTTGCTTGCACGGAAATAAAGTTTTTAACGTTTCCTTCATCATCAAATACTGGGTTAATTGAAAGAGAAACCCAATACGGATCACCACTCTTAGCGTAGTTAAGGATTTCATCGTAAAAAGGCTCTTTTTTAGCAATATGGCGGCGTATATTGTCTACTGTTGCAGGATTAGTTTCATGACCTTGTAAAATAGTCCCTGGCTTTTTGCCACGAACTTCATCCATTTCATAGCCAGTTAAACGTTCGAACCCTTGGTTAACATATTCAATCAAACCTGAAGCATTAGTAATAATAACGGCGTTATCAGTTTCATTTGCCACCAAGGACAACATTTCTCGCTCAGCTCGTTGTTTAACTTCTTCGGTAACGTCTTTGACAAAAGCTGTGTACAACGTACCTTCATCAAGCTCAATCTTTGATAGCGATAATTGCCCCCAGACCACCTGCTTATCTTTGCGTTCGATTTTAATTTCTCGGCTAGTGCCAACAATTTTATCGACACCTGTACGGCGGTTTCGATCAATTAATTCGTCATGCTGGGATTGTATTGCTGCAGGCACAAGCATTTTAACATTATTGCCAATCACTTCCTCTTTCGTATAACCCCAAAGTTTCTCAGCGGCTTTATTGTATAACGTCACACAGTTTTTTAAGTCAATACAGACAACTGCGTCTAATGCTTGTTCTAGCGTTTGCCTTGTTATCTCTTGTTCACGTCGTTCATTGGTGACTTCTCTAACAAATGCCGTGTAATGTTTCTGTTTACCCACCAGCACCTGAGATAAAGATAATTGCACCCAAACTCTTACGCCGTCTTTTCTTTGTAGTTGTACTTCTCGGGAACTGCCGACAATTTTATCATCGCCAGAGTCTCTATGGTGTTGAACATACCCATCATGATTTGCTCTTAGTTCATGAGGTATAAGCATCGCCACATTTTGCCCAATCACTTCCTTACGGCTATAACCCCACAGTTTCTCTGCAGCGGGGTTAAAAAAAGTCACCGTATTTTTCGTATCGATTGTAATGACCGCAATAATACTCTGCTCTAGCGCTTGTTTTTCACTACTATTTGCAAACAACCCCATATACCCACCTACTAAAATCCATCATTAAAAACATAAAATGCAAACAAATTTAATAGTAGTCGTTTAATAACAAATAGCATGTTAACCAATGTAGTTTTTTTATAAGAAACTAAAGCATATCGTGATTTTATTTAAACACACCAAAACGAAGCTCAATGGATTGTCATAGAAAAACACGTTCTTTTCCCTTTCATTTATCGCTGGATTTTGCCCGACTAAAGTAAACCCCAAGAATCGTAATCACAAAACCGATAATCTGAACCGCTGTCATGGACTCACTAAATAAAAAATAACTTTCTACTGCCGCTAGCGGGGGCGCTAATAACAACATAGTGGAAACTTGTGATGCTCGGACTTTTCTTAATAACCACACCATTAAGAAAACACCACCGCCAGATAACACCAGCACGCCCCAAATTACTAATAAGAAAGATTCCAGCTGCACGACAAACAACGTCTCACCGAGTAACAGCATAAAGCCAATCGAGACGACACTCGCAGCGAGGTTTTGAATCGCCATGGAACTGAAAATATCAGACGATGAGATGGACATCTTTTGATAAGTCACACCAAGAGACAAGGTAAATATCGCTGCACACGCTAAGGCAAACGTCAGCAAAGTCACGCCGCCATGACTCATATCCAGCTCTAGCGCGGGACTGATTACTAACACTAGCCCAACAATACCAATCAACATGCCGATTACGCCTTTCAGAGAGGTTTTCTCTTTGATCAACAAGAAGGCAAGCAAAGTCACCAATGCAGGCTGCAACGCCCCAATTAAGGCCATAACGCCAGCGGGCAAGCCTTTTGCAATGGCCACATAGGCAAAGCCTAAGTAAAAACCATTCATCAACATACCCGCAATAATGTGCTTGGGAAGCTCATTCCACATTGGAAAGCGCCGACGCTGCCCTAGGGCAATAGCAAGAAATAACAAACCCGACAAAACGAAACGGATACTCAAAAAAACGTTAGGATCAATCCGACCGACGATGAGTTTGCCCGTAATAAAACCCGTTGACCAAATCAGTACTAAAAGCACATATAAAAATGCCATGCAAAATCCCTTTTCGCTTTTCTTTATACGAAGCAGTGTTTAATTTCTTCGCTCGACAGACCCAACCCTATCAAAAAACTCAACTTAACAAACGCGGCTTCATAGGTTATGTCTTGCCCAGAAACCACTCCTGCCTTAACCAAAGCTGATCCTGCAGCATAAGCTCCAGCCGCCACACTACCTGCGCCACATTGGCTCACATTCACAATGACCACACCGCGCTCTGTTGCCGTGCTCAACAGTGCTAGCAGAGCTGGGTCCTTATCCGGAGCGTTGCCTGCACCATAGCTTAATAGCACAGCACCTTTTACTTGGCCGTTAAGCAAGCCTTGCCAGTGCTCGGCCTGAACCCCAGGAAACACCGGCAAAATAGTCACAGCGCCCTCTTCCATCTCTGGGATTTGAATAACCACTGGCTTTTGCGCACTCTCATTAGATCTCCAACGCCAATCAATGCCTAATACACCGCGCTCTGGGCAGTTCGGAGAACTGAAAGCTTGCCAGTCACTGGTGTGCGCTTTATGGGCGCGATCACCTTCTATCAAGCGTCCTGCAAAAAACAAGAAGACACCTTGCACGCCTTCCTCACACGCTGAAATCGCGCCCATCACATTAATCATTGCATCGGTGCGCACTTTATACATAGGTACTTGCGAGCCAGTCACGATAATGGGTTTATTACTGTGAGCAAACATAAAAGACAACGCCGCCGATGTGTACGCCATTGTGTCAGTGCCATGCAGCACGATAAAGGCATCGAAATCATGCCATTTGCTTTCAATATCACGGGCAATGGTTTGCCAGTCTTTCGGCGTCGCATTGGATGAATCGATCAAAGTTGGATAACTGGCA
Source organism: Marinomonas sp. FW-1 (assembly GCF_005222245.1). Taxonomy (NCBI): domain Bacteria; kingdom Pseudomonadati; phylum Pseudomonadota; class Gammaproteobacteria; order Oceanospirillales; family Oceanospirillaceae; genus Marinomonas; species Marinomonas sp. FW-1. The sequence continues at coordinate 3,680,820 of NZ_CP025987.1, forward strand.
ATCACAAAGTCGTGGGCAAGCTCATCGGATGCGTTTAAGTGTTGAGCTAGATGGTCAGCAAATGCCGCATCGGGTACTAAGCCTTGATCCGAAGGCACCATACCAATCGTGCCGCCTGTATAGGCAATATAAATCTTCATCTGCTGATTCTTCCTCTTTGTTAATCCTCTTTTATGTGCGGATTATGTCACTTAAGATTAAAAATACAAAAGGCGCTAATCCACTAGAAAAGCGCCTTTTATTATCTTCATTAAAACAGAACGATAGAGAGATTTTACATACGCTCTAGTGTTTCAATCCCTAGCAAAGATAAGCCAAGCTTCAGTGTAGAAGCGGTATTCAACGCCAATTGTAAACGACTATGCTTCACGTCGTCTTCGGCATTCAAAATTGGGCAAGCTTCGTAGAAAGTCATAAAGGTACCGGCTAAATCGTACAAGTAAGAGCACAAGAAGTGTGGCATACCATCGTTCGCGACTTGTTGAATAGCTTCTTCGAACTGACACAATTTCATCGCCAAGGCTCGCTCTTGCGGCTCTTCAACAGAAATATCACCTGTCAGGCTCGCTAGATCGATCTCAGAACGTTTAACAATACTTGCCACTCGTGAATAAGCGTACAACAAGTAAGGCGCTGTGTTGCCTTCAAAGCTCAACATGCTGTCCCAATTGAAGACGTAATCACTGGTACGGTTTTTCGACAAATCCGCGTATTTCACCGACGCAATACCGACCACACGACCAATGTTACGAAGTTCTTCTTCACTCATTTCTGGGTTCTTCGACGCCACCAATTGGTAAGCACGTTCCTGCGCTTCTTCCAATAAAGATGACAATTTCGCTACGCCACCAGAACGAGTTTTGAAGGGTTTGCCATCGCTGCCCATCACGGTGCCAAACGGCATGTGTTCCAATTGTGTTTCTGGTTTCACAAAGCCGGCTTTACGAGACAAAGTGAAGATCTGTTGGAAATGCAAAGACTGACGAGCATCAACGAAATACAACACACGATTAGCATTCAACGTATGCTGACGGAAGCGCACGGCCGCCAAATCAGTGGTGGCATACAAGAAACCGCCACCAGTTTTCTGAACGATAACAGGCGTAATTTCGCCTTCTTTATTGGCAAACTCTTCCATGAATACACACTGTGCACCGTTGGATTCTTGCAGCATACCTTGTTCTTTCAGCTCGTTAACAACATTCGCTAAATCATCGTTATAAGCACTTTCTGGCATCACGTGTTGGCGTTCCAAAGACACGCCGAGCATCTTATAAGTCTCTTCACAGTGCGTAAGAGAGATATTGATAAACTCATCCCAAAGCGCCAAACACTCTTCATCACCAGATTGAAGGGCAACAACTAACTCACGAGAGCGAGTAGCGAAGGCTTCATCTTCATCGAAACAGGTTTTCGCCGCGCGATAAAAGCTTTCCAAGTCCGACAAGGCCATGCTGATCTTAGCGTCTTGTGCTCGCAAACGCTCCATGTACGCCAACAACATACCAAACTGAGTTCCCCAGTCACCCACGTGATTTTGGCGAACCACGTGATGGCCTAAAAACTCCAATGTACGAACAACAGCATCACCAATAACCGTTGAACGAAGATGACCAACGTGCATTTCTTTGGCAAGGTTTGGCGAAGAGTAATCAACAACAACCGTTTCTGGCGCTTCTACCACTGGAATATCTAAACGCTCGCTGGTGCGTAATTGCTTCAGCTCAGCACCTAGCCACGCATTTTTCAGGAAAATGTTAATGAACCCTGGTCCTGCAATCTCGACCTTATCGGTAAGGTCAGAGAGATCTAACTTATCCAAAGTGGCTTGAGCGAAGTCACGCGGGTTCATTTTCAGCGCCTTAGCTGCCCCCATAATGCCGTTGGCTTGGTAATCACCAAATTGAATTTTTGCCGACTGGCGAACTAACGCTTGCGCAGTATCAGGTGCGCCAGCCGCAACCATAGCCGCTTGAATGCGCTGATTTAGAAGAGTTTGAATATTCACAAGGGAGACCTTTAAACAGTATATATGCCGCTAGTGATGGCGACACATCAGAATCACACAGCCCTCTGACTGGTGACAGTCAGAGGGCTGAATTCAAAAAAACGTTGCGCTAATGATAACCGATTTTCACGCTTTTAGCGAAAGAACAGCTTACAGGCTTCGTTGTTATTTTCGTCTTGATACGGATAGCCCAACTCATCTAAAAATTGCGTCACATCTGTTTCTTCACCTACCGCTTGTAATCCCACCAGTACTCGGCCATAAGCATCACCATGATTACGATAATGGAACATGGAAATATTCCATTGTCCGCCTAGGGTATTCAAAAACTTCAGCAAAGCACCAGGACGCTCAGGAAATTCGAAGCTGTACAACAACTCCCCTTTATCGCTGCGTAAATGCCCGCCGATCATATGACGTACATGCACTTTGGCGGTTTCATCGTCGGTTAGGTCGACTATTCCATAGTCTTTCAGGTCTTCCAGTAATTCTTTACGGCTGTGTGGGCTTCCGCCCAAAGCAACGCCAACAAAAATAACGGCTTGCTGGTCATCTCCATAACGGTAATTGAACTCAGTGATGTTACGCCCCACCAAGGCTTGGCAAAAATCTTTAAAGCTACCAGGTTGCTCTGGGATTTTTACCGCAATGATGGCTTCACGCTTTTCACCCAACTCCGCCCGCTCAGACACGTGACGGAGGCGGTCAAAGTTCACATTCGCACCGCTGTTAATGGCGATTAACGTTTGGCCTTTCGCGTCTTCTCGCTCGATGTATTTTTTCAAACCTGCCAAAGCACACGCACCTGCAGGCTCTGTAATCGCACGAGTATCATCGTAAATATCTTTAATCGCGGCACACATTTCATCCGTCGTCACTGTGATGACTTCATCGACAGTATCTTTGGCGATAGCAAAAGTATTTTGACCAATTTCCGCCACTGCCACACCTTCTGCGAAAATGCCTACAGTAGGCAGGCGTGTAGGCTGACCCTTTTCCATAGCAATTTTCAAACAAGCAGCGTCTTCTGGCTCAACACCGATGATTTTAATATCAGGGCGCAAATATTTTACATATGCCGCAACACCTGCAATCAAACCGCCACCGCCAACAGGAATGAAGATAGCGTCGATATTGCCTTCATGCTGATGCAGAATTTCCATGCCAATCGTACCTTGGCCTGCAATGGTGTCCAAATCATCAAATGGATGAACATAAACTTGGCCTGTTTGCTCCATAATTTCGCGAGACTTAGCCGACGCTTCATCAAAGGCATCACCGAACAACACAACCTCTGCGCCATGATTTCTTACCGCGCTAACTTTTACTTCTGGCGTAGTTGCAGGCATTACTATAGTGGCGTGAATCCCTAATTTCTTCGCCGCCAATGCCAAACCTTGGGCATGGTTGCCTGCTGAAGCCGCAATCACACCACGAGCACGTTCTTCTGGCGTTAACTGACAAATCTTGTTGTATGCCCCACGAATTTTGAAAGAGAAAACTGGCTGTAAATCTTCTCGTTTCAAAATAATCTCGTTGCCCAATCGGTTAGACAATTGATTGGCTCGAGACAGTGGTGTTTCTACAGCAACGTCATAAACGCGTGCCTGTAGAATTTTTTTAATCATGGTATGAGGCATAGTGCTTCCTAAACGAATATAAATCGACAACATGATGTTCTTAGCGACATCTAAGCTGACTGCTAGTCAAAAAAAACCGAGTAGGAAATATACTCTTTCAACTCTCTTGGCGCAAAGACAGATAACCTCTAAATCGATATGAAAAAAGCATAGAATCGTTAAATTGGGCGATCAAGGAGGGGTAACAATCGCCTGTTTAAGCGCCTATAATATCGTCACCATAAGAGGTGACTTACCAACAAAGATAAGTCAAATTGACCGCCCCCTAGAAAATGATAAATAAAAGGTGCACACCGCCATGACCCAAGACGAATTAAAACAAGCCGTTGCTGAAGCTGCGGTAGCTTACATTCTGCCAATGTTAGAGACCGACACCATCGTTGGGGTTGGCACGGGTTCCACTGCCAATCTTTTTATTGACGAACTGGCCAAACACAAAAATTTATTTGATGGCACAGTAGCAAGTTCAGAAGCGTCAGCAGAGCGACTTAAAAAACACGGCATACCTGTTTATAACCTCAACAGCGTGGATAGCATTCGTGTGTACGTTGACGGTGCGGATGAATCAAATGATCATCTACATTTAATTAAGGGCGGTGGTGCTGCATTAACTCGAGAGAAAATCGTGGCAGCATGCAGTGACGAGTTTGTCTGTATTGCAGATGAATCCAAGCTAGTAAAATTACTGGGTGATTTTCCACTACCTGTAGAAATCATTCCAATGGCTCGCGGTCACGTCGCACGTGAATTAGTCAAACTAGGTGGGGATCCGGTTTATCGTGAAGGCGTTGTTACAGACAACGGCAACCATATTTTGGATGTCTATAATTTAGAAATCCTTGATCCTATTGCGCTTGAAAAAAGCATCGACGGTATTGTTGGTGTGGTAACAAATGGCTTGTTCGCAAAGCGTTCTGCGGATATTTTGTTGCTGGCGACAAAAGACGGCATCAAGACAATCAAAAAGTAACCTGACTGCATGCAAAGCCTCGAAAGTTATTGAGGCTCTGCAATACTTTAATAATCCAGCATTAGCACGCTGCGCCTAAAATGACTTAAAACCAGCGGCTTTTGCGCATCAATATAAACTGACCGCCGCCTAGTGCCACCAAAACCACACAGAACACCCAAAAAGCTGCACCACTGTCTGTACCTGGCATGCCGCCAATATTGATACCAAACAACCCCGTTAAAAAGCCAAGTGGCATAAAAATACCCGATAGAATAGACAGTACATACATACGAGCATTCATCTTCTCGCCTTGTAAGTTGGCGAACTCTTCTTGCATTAACAAACAACGTTCACGTAGCGACTCTAGTCCCTCTACATATCGTGTTATATCGTTGGCAGCTTCATGCACTTGTGATGTTTGATCCGGTGTCATCCAAGTAAGCGACTCTTGTGCTAATTTATTAATGGCTTCTTTCTGCGGTACAAGAAAACGTCTTAAACGAATAGTTTCAAGTCGACGCTGTACAAGAGAATCACGCTGATCAGCTTCAATTCCCTCTCCAATACTTTCCTCTAAGTCTGATAATTCATCTTCAAGATCATGGATTATTTTCGCCATTCGGCCAGTCAGCGTTTCGGTTAACGTAGCCACAATGTCGCCGGTATTCAGCGGACCTTCGTTATTAACAAGATTCTTCACGGTATCTTGCACAGACAACAACCGACGGCGACGGCTAGAAACAATAAAGTTAGGCGTTACCCACAGACGTAATGACACCATGTCTGAAGGATTCGAGTCAGGATTTAAATTCACCCCTCGTAATGTCAGCAATAAACCGTTCCCCATTCTCACTGCGCGAGGACGCGTTTCTTCTGCGAATAACGCTTCTACTGCGGTCTCGGGAATCCCCTCTAAACTTGAAAGCCAATCGAACCCTGCCTCTTCAAGACAATCTAAGTGTATCCAGCGACAACCACTTTCAGGAACAACTGTTGGCAAATCAAGTGGCGATAAAGCCGTCGCGCCACCTTGACCGTTTAATTCTAAATGATGAACGATAAAATCAGGCATAAAGATTCCTTTTCAGTATTTTGCATAGATTATCCGAAAACATCTGTTTCCCCTATTTATTTTGCCTACATATTCCTACCTTGGCTGACACCCAATGTCTAGAGTGGCATAATTTAAACAACTTCAAATAACAAGGAAATGCCAGATCATGCAAAACCTACCTGATGTTTTAGCATCCAGCGCGACACCAACGTCATTACAAGCCGTGTTAACAGTAACAACTGATACCTGTATCGCGATATCTGACGCACTAAAACAAGGCTCGCTAGCAGGAATTTTAGGTATGGCCGGCAATGAAAATGTTCAGGGTGAAGAACAAAAGAAACTGGATGTTATTTCTAACGACATGCTAAAAGACGCCCTACTTGCCTGCCCTGCTGTTAGAGCCATTGCCTCAGAAGAAGAGGACCACATTGTTCCTGCTAACACGGATGGTGAATACTTTATCGCCTTTGACCCATTAGACGGCTCATCGAATATCGATATTAACGCTATGGTCGGAACCATTTTCTCCATCTACCGCCAAACGGGTGATAAGCCAGCAACTGAAGAAGATTTCTTGATCCCTGGTAAAGAACAAGTAGCTGCTGGCTATGTTCTATATGGCCCATCAACCATGTTAGTTCTTACCACTGGCAATGGCGTAAACATGTTTACTTTCGACCCAGTTAATCAGATTTTCACACTGACTAACGAGAACGTTCAAGTAGCAAAAGACACCCAAGAATTTGCCATCAACATGTCGAACCAACGCTTCTGGTCTGCCAATATGCAGAACTACGTGAATGATTTAGTAAAAGGCAAAGATGGAACACGTGATAAGAACTTCAACATGCGCTGGGTCGCTGCCATGGTAGGTGACGTACATCGTATTCTTTGTCGTGGCGGTATCTTCATCTATCCTTGGGATAACAAAGATCCATCTAAAGCTGGCAAGCTACGTCTAATGTATGAAGCTAACCCAATGGCCATGCTGCTAGAACAAGCTGGCGGTAAAGCACACACGCACACGCAGCGTATTCTAGATATCCAACCAGAGGCCATTCACCAACGTGTCGCCGTCATTCTAGGCGCAGCAAATGAAGTGGATAAGTGCCTAAGTTATTAACAAAACAGAAATAATGGGCTTTTTGTAGTCCATTGTGGATAGGTTAACCAAATCAAAAAAGGGCAAGCGTTTCCGTTTGCCCTTTTTTATTTTAAATTGCTTTATGCGCTTAATTTAGCCGCAATCTCAGCCACATGCTTACCTTGGAATCGAGCCATCGCTATTTCTTTATCTGAAGGCATACGACTACCATCAGCACCTGCAATGGTTCCCGCTCCTAGAGGTGATCCCCCTTTGACTTCACTTATATCCGCCAATTCTGGGCAAGAATAAGGTAATCCCACAACGACAAAACCATGATGAAATAAAGTCGTATGAAAAGACTGTACAGTGGTTTCATTGCCGCCACCCGTACCAGTGGAAGTAAAGACACTGCCCACTTTACCAACGAGCTTGCCTTGAGCCCACAAACCGCCAGTCATATCTAGGAAGTTACGCATTTGAGACGCCATATTACCGAAGCGGGTTGGCGAGCCAAAAATAACAGCATCATAATCCGCCAACTCTTCAGGCTTAGCAACGGGAGCTTGCTGATCCAACTTGATACCCGCATTCTTCGCCACATCTTCCGGCATCAACTCAGGCACGCGCTTAACATCGACATGCGCACCGCCACTACGAGCACCTTCGGCCACCTCTTGCGCCATTTTTTCAATGTGACCATAGCTTGAATAGTAAAGAACCAATACTTTTGTCATCTCAAACTCCTTCCTTTATTTAAAATGTCATTTCATTGTAGACCTGATTTCCAAAAATTAAAGGGAATAGTTAGAGTTCAAACTTATTTGAACTTTATTTGGACATTAATGAAGACTATCTTCAAAAACCAACCTAACAAGACAAACATAAATGAATTGGTGAGCAAATAGAGAAGCGAGTGATAAGGGACAACCTATTCTGATAGATGACACAGGCAATCTCTTTTAATGACGCGCCCAGATAGACAAATAAGGCGTCTTCTTTTGATGACTCGCGCAGACGCGTCGAAGAATGAGACAGGCGCAAGCGGGGCACAAAAGAGCAAGCCACGGTTGCAGCAAGAGCAAACCATTGCTGCGTGCACGTGAAGACGGCTAACCGCAGACGAAAAAAGCCCTGACAGCATCAGCTATCAGGGCTTTCTTAATATAAAGCTTGACGACGACCTACTCTCACATGGGATCTCCCACACTACCATCGGCGATGGCGCTTTTCACTTCTGAGTTCGGGATGGGATCAGGTGGTTCAACGCCTCTATGATCGTCAAGCAATTCGTTTTGCGTTTTGTTCTGGCTGGACTTTTTTCGTCTCACCACAACACGCGAATACGTGCTTGGATCTTTAACAATTCATTTTGAAATAGTGATAACCAAGTATCAAACCGATGCTCATCATTGCTGATGCTTTATCGTAATCTGTGTCTTTTGTGTTTCTAAAACCACTTTGGTGTTATATGGTCAAGCCTCACGAGCAATTAGTATTGGTTAGCTCAATGCCTCACAGCACTTACACACCCAACCTATCAACGTCCTAGTCTCGAACGGCTCTTTAGGGGACTTAGGTCCCAGTGAGATCTTATCTTAAGGGAGGCTTCCCGCTTAGATGCTTTCAGCGGTTATCCCGTCCGAACATAGCTACCCGGCAATGCCACTGGCGTGACAACCGGAACACCAGAGGTTCGTCCACTCCGGTCCTCTCGTACTAGGAGCAGCTCCTCTCAAATCTCAAACGTCCACGGCAGATAGGGACCGAACTGTCTCACGACGTTCTAAACCCAGCTCGCGTACCACTTTAAATGGCGAACAGCCATACCCTTGGGACCGGCTTCAGCCCCAGGATGTGATGAGCCGACATCGAGGTGCCAAACACCGCCGTCGATGTGAACTCTTGGGCGGTATCAGCCTGTTATCCCCGGAGTACCTTTTATCCGTTGAGCGATGGCCCTTCCATACAGAACCACCGGATCACTAAGACCTACTTTCGTACCTGCTCGACGTGTCTGTCTCGCAGTTAAGCGTGCTTTTGCCTTTACACTCTATGCATGATTTCCGACCATGCTGAGCACACCTTCGTGCTCCTCCGTTACTCTTTGGGAGGAGACCGCCCCAGTCAAACTACCCACCACACAGTGTCCTCGATCCGGATTACGGACCTGAGTTAGAACCTCAAACATACCAGGGTGGTATTTCAAGAGTGGCTCCACGGTAACTGGCGTCACCGCTTCAAAGCCTCCCACCTATCCTACACAAGTAGGTTCAAAGTTCACTGTGAAGCTATAGTAAAGGTTCACGGGGTCTTTCCGTCTAGCCGCGGATACACAGCATCTTCACTGCGATTTCAATTTCACTGAGTCTCGGGTGGAGACAGTGTGGCCATCGTTACGCCATTCGTGCAGGTCGGAACTTACCCGACAAGGAATTTC
>NZ_CP025987.1:3695000-3964876 GCF_005222245.1 Marinomonas sp. FW-1
ATTGCTCTATCAACGCCAGCACAAAAGCCGCGTGGGTTCGCTAATTGAATAGCAAAGCTCATGCGACCTCCTCTACATCAACAATCTGAGCTCGAAATGTTAGCGAGCGCCCAGCAAGAGGATGATTAAAATCAACGATCACTTCCTGCTCACCAATTTCAGCGATAACACCTGGTAGCTCGTTTTTACTCATATCGGCAAAAGACACAACCATGCCTTCTTCTAGGTCCATTGAAAACTGAGACCGAGGCATACGCTGGATATTGCTTTCGTTATGCGCACCGAAAGCTTTTTCTGGGGGCATAACAAAAGAGGCCTCTTGTCCTGCAGACATTCCTAATAAAGCCGCTTCAAAGTCTGGCAACAAACTGCCATCGCCAAACACGAAGCTGGCTGGCGCCTTAGAAAAATTTGAATCAACGATTTGGCCATCTTCAAGTGACAACTCAAAATGCAGAGTGACTCGGCTTGTTGCCGTAATTACGTTCATTTGTTTGTACCTTCCTGCTTTTTCGTCACGAAGCCTTCAAGCAACATTAAAATAACACCTATAGTAATAGCAGTATCCGCTAGATTAAACGCAGGGAAATACCATGACTGCTGCCAATGGAATTGTAGAAAATCTACAACATGGCCATACACCAATCTGTCGTAAAGATTACCAATGGCACCGCCCAGCACAAATGTCAGGGCCAGTGATTCTAGGCGATTTGTCTCTGCGATTTTAACCAATCGCCAACTGATACCAACAGCTACAGCCAATGCGATCAACGAGAAGAACCAACGCTGCCACCCTCCCGCTTGCGCGAGAAAGCTGAACGCAGCACCAGTGTTGTACCTCAAGGTCAGGTCAAAGAATGGAAAAACAGCAATCTCTTGTCCATAAAACAAATTGGACGAAATTAACTGCTTTGTCATCCAGTCCAAAGCAAAAAGGATAAGAGCCAGCGCCCACCAGCGCTGAACTCGTTGCCACACAATTAAAGCTGTCATTAAGCGTAAAGGCGTTGTTCACCTTCTCCATCTGGCAAGTTAGAGATACAACGATCACACAATTCAGGGTGCGCTTCTCGTTTGCCCACTTCTTCACGATGGTGCCAGCAACGCACACATTTAGTGTATTTACTCAATTCTACATGTACTTTCAGGCTATCAAGATCTGTCGCGACAGCACCATCACCAGCTTCAGACAAAGGCAACACCTTAACGTCAGAGGCGATCAAGACGAAGCGCAATTCTTCACCAAGACGGTTCAATGTTGCTTGTAAAGCATCATCACAATAAAGTGTGATATTCGCGCTTAAACTCGCCTTCATCTTACCTTCGCTACGAGCGGCTTCTAACACTTTATTGGTCGCTACTTTAGCCTCAAGAACTTGCTTCCAGAATTCACGCCCCATAGGCTCTTCACCTGAAAGCTCTTCAAGGCCTTCATACCATGTTTCTAAGAAAACAGACTCGCCACGCTCACCTGGCAATGTTTGCCAAATTTCATCAGCCGTAAAGCTCAAAATAGGCGCAATCCAACGAGAGAACGCTTCCATCACATGATAAAGCGCCGTTTGCGCAGAACGACGTGCCAAGCTGTCTTTTTGTGTCGTGTACTGACGGTCTTTGATGACATCCAAATAGAAGCCACCTAAATCCACAGAACAGAAGTTCTGGATTTTCTGGTTCACAGTATGGAATTGGTATTCGTTGTAGGCCGTATTCAACTCTTTTTGCAATAAAGCCGCACGGTCTACAATCCAGCGATCCAATGCAATCATGTCTTTAGAAGACACCATATCGGTAGCAGGATTGAAGCCATTCAAGTTTGCCATCATGAAGCGCGCGGTATTACGGATTCGACGATAAGAGTCTGCTACTCGCTTAAGAATTTCATCAGACACCGTCATTTCCGTGGTGTAATCCGTTGCCGCCACCCACAAACGGATGATATCTGCGCCTAGCGTGTCCATCACTTTCTGAGGTGACAATACGTTACCCAGAGACTTGGACATTTTGCGGCCGTCGCCATCCACAGTAAAACCGTGCGTCAAAACTTGCTTGTATGGCGGCACACCACGCACTGCAATCGATGTTTTTAAAGATGATTGAAACCAACCACGATGCTGATCTGAACCTTCTAGGTATAAATCGGCAGGGAAGCTCAATTCATCACGCTGATCAATAACAGAGTAGTGAGTCACACCAGAATCGAACCATACATCCAAGGTATCAGTTACCTTGCTGTATTTTTCAGCTTCAGCACCCAACAACTCTTCTGCATCCATTTCAAACCAAGCGTCAATGCCTTCCACTTCGATGCGCTTAGCGACTTCCTCAATCAAACGAGGCGTCTCAGGATGAAGCTCTTGAGTCTCTTTGTTGATAAACAAAGCAATTGGCACACCCCAAGTACGCTGACGAGACACACACCAGTCAGGACTGTTATTCAACATTCCTTCCATACGGTTTTGCCCCCAGCTTGGGACCCACTTCACACCTTCGACAGCATGCTTAGCAGCATCTAGCAAACCTTCTTTGGTCATGCTGATAAACCACTGAGGTGTTGCACGGAAAATCAGTGGCGTTTTAGTACGCCAGCAGTGTGGATAACTGTGGAAGATCTTAGATTCAAATACCAAGGCGTTATTACGATTTAGCGCTTCAAGCACAGCACCATCTACTTTATAGACGTGCAAACCAGCAAATTCACCAGCCGCATCGGAATAAACACCATTGTCTTGCACAAGATTGATCGTACCGATGCCATTTTCACGACCGACGTTAAAGTCATCTACGCCGTGGTCAGGTGCGGTATGTACACAACCCGTACCCGCTTCAGTGGTGACGTGCTCACCCAAAATAACGGGAATATCACGCTCTAGGAACGGATGATTCAACTCAGTACCAGCCAGTTCCGCACCAACAGTGCGACCCACTATGCGGAAGTCAGTGACGCCGTAGCGAGACATCACACCTTCAACCATGTCTTCAGCAAGGATAAGACGCTCTTTGCCCAAGCCCATATCCACTTCAACCAAGGCGTAATTGAACTCTGGATGAATAGAAACCGCTTGGCTGGCAGGCAGTGTCCATGGTGTCGTCGTCCAGATCACAACAGAAACCTTACCTTCGCCCTCAACATCTGCGAATTTAGCAAGCAACGCGGCTTCATCTTGCGGCGCATAACGCACATCCAAAGACAAAGACGTTTTATCTTGATATTCCACTTCCGCTTCCGCCAAAGCTGAACCACCAACCACACTCCAGTAAACAGGTTTAAAACCTTTTACCAAATGGCCATTTTCCGCAATTTTACCTAAAGCACGAACGATATTTGCTTCGGTAACAAAGTTCATTGTCAGATAAGGGTTTTCCCAATCCCCCATCACACCCAAGCGGATAAAGTCTTTTTTCTGCTCTTCAATTTGCGTATAGGCGTATTCGCGGCATTTAGCACGAAATTCCTTATAAGAAACTTTTGTTCCAGCCTTACCGATCAATTGCTCAACTTTGTGCTCAATTGGCAAACCATGACAGTCCCAGCCTGGGATATAAGGTGCATCAAAGCCACTAACAGTTTTTGACTTAACAATAATATCTTTGAGGATTTTGTTAACCGCGTGACCAATGTGAATGCTGCCATTTGCGTACGGAGGGCCATCATGAAGAATAAAAGATTTACGGCCTTTACTTACATCACGTACTTTCTGGTACAGGTCCATATCCTGCCAACGCTTAAGCATTGCAGGTTCACGTTTTGCCAAATCTCCGCGCATTGGGAAGTCTGTATCTGGCAAATTCAGTGTCGGTTTATAATCACTCATGGTTTATCGATTCATCCTCAAAGATCATCTTTTCACTGATTAGCAAAAAAGCGTAACGCTTCTTCTTTATCACATTGAATTTGTTTTTCCAGCGCATCTAGGCTGGCCATTTTTCGCTCTGCCCTAATAAAATGACAGAAAGTCACTTGCACATATTTGTCGTACAAGTCACCAGTAAAATCTAGTAAATGCACTTCCAGTATCGGCGTTTTGCCCTGAACAGTAGGACGTACACCGACATTCGCTACACCATTGTGAGAAACGCCATCAACCATAAAGATCACAGCGTACACTCCAGACAATGCAGCCTTAATTCCTTTAAGATGTACATTTGCTGTCGGAAAACCTAACTTTCGTCCCAACTGCTGCCCATGTATCACACGACCACTTAGCGAAACCGTGTGCCCCATGTTCATTTGCGCAGCGGAAATATCACCACGCTCTAGAGCATTTCGAACTAAAGTACTACTCACTCGCTCATTCAGAGCATTTAACACCGATGGTGTATTTTCAACATCAAAGCCATGCTGACTACCAAACTCTTGCAGGTAGTAAAAATCGCCCTGTCGATCACATCCGAAACGGAAATCGTCACCCACCACCAAATGCTTTACCGACAAACCGTCCAATAAGATTTGCTGACAAAATGCTTGTGCGTCTAACTGCTGAAGCTTAGGGTTGAACGGCATGCAAAGGACATAATCAATCCCTTGACCCTCCAACAACTTAACCTTATCTCGCAGACGGCCAATACGACCTGGCGCTGTATCCGGCGCAAAGAACTCTCTGGGTTGAGGCTCAAAGATCATAATTACGGCTGGAGCATCATATTGCTTAGCCAATGCTTTAGCACGTGCCAAAATTGCACCATGCCCCAAATGAACACCGTCAAAATTCCCTATCGTCAGCACGCATTCTTTATGCTTTGAACGGATATTATGAATACCGCGAATTAACTCCATAGAACCCCGTACAAAACAATTAAATCCAGCGTCGAAAAAAATACCACGGATTATATAGCAGTTAACCAAATGAAGGTAGGCCAGAACTTGAACAAGCTGTGCAAACTCACAATCAAAGCAAAAAACACATCATAGACATCTAATGCTTTAAAGTAGAAGGACGCAATCCGGCCATCACAGCAACCAGAGCGTACACCAGCACACCACAAACAACCACCAACAAGGTGCAGCCTACTCGATACAAGTCTTCCATTTGCGTCCACTGCCAACCCTGTTGAAGAAACAAGTACAAACACACACCAAGTGCCAACGTAGCACTCAACAATATGCGCAGTAAACGCCCCCATTGAGCAGAAAACACATGATATTGTTTTTTATACAGGCCACGCCATAACAAGAACGCATTCAAGCCAGCCGACAAGCTCGTCGCCAAAGCCAACCCAACATGCCCAAGCGGCCAGACCAGTATTAAATTCAGCACCATATTCGACACCATCGCAATAATACCGATACGCACAGGCGTCTTAGTGTCTTGTCTGGCGTAGTAACCGGGAGCCAACACCTTAATCAACATCATAAACACTAAACCCAATGAATATGCTTGCAAGCTTTGCGCAGCCATCTGAACATCATTTACCGTTAACTCTCCCCGATAAAAGATTGTCGCAATCAAGGGCTCAGCCAACATAAACAAGGCAAGCGATGATGGAATCGCAATCAGCAATAAAATTCGCAGCGCCCAATCCAGCGTTTCTGAAAACTTCGATGCTTCACCCCCCGCAAAACTGCGTGATAACGAAGGCAAAATCACCGTACTGATAGCAATAGCAAAAATACCCAACGGCAACTCATACAAACGATCAGACAAATACAGCCAAGTAATGCTGCCTGTCTGTAAAAAAGACGCCAATACAGTGTCTAGCAACAAATTAATCTGACTGACAGACACACCAAACAACGCCGGCCCCATCAAAAGCAAAATTCGTTTCACACCTGGATGACGAAAGCCTAACGTCGGCATGGGCAGCAATCGTAATCTCGCCAAAAACGGCACCTGAAACATCAACTGAATCAGTCCCGCAAAAAACACTCCCCAAGCGACAGCCGTTTCCGCCTGCGCTGCGGTGCGGGCAAAGAACACAGTTGCAATAATAAGAGAGATATTCAAGAAAATCGGTGTGATCGCTGGAACAGCGTATTCACCATGAGAATTTAAAATGCCGCCCGCCAAGGCGGTTAACGAAATAAATAACAGATATGGAAAAGTAATGACCAACAGATCTGATGCCAATGCAGCCTGCCCATCATCACCGGCAAAGCCGGGAGCAAAAACATAAACCACCCAAGGCGCGCACACCATAAAAAGCACAGTAACACACAGCAACACCAAAGCCAGCGATCCTGATACGGCTGAAATCAGCGCCCGCACCTCGGCCTTGCCTTCTTTAACTCGATAATCACTTAAAACAGGAACAAACGCTTGAGCAAACGCCCCTTCCGCAAATAAGCGGCGAAAAAAGTTAGGAATTTTAAAAGCGACATAAAAAGCATCAGCACTGCCGCTCGCCCCCAAAACATAAGCTAAAGCCGCATCTCTTACCAATCCAAGAATACGAGAAAGAAAAGTACAAATAGAAACTAGGACACCAGAACGCAATAAAGACAAAGACTTAGACGCTTTATTGGTAGCGATATTTTTTTCAGACATAAGAAAATACGACTTAGACAATAGACAGGTCTGCCAAGAATAACACCAGCGATAGCAAGAGCGCAGCCAAATATATAAGCTCATTTGATTAAAATTTGTATAATAGGGTTGTGACTGCGCTAAAAACTGGTAAAATCCGCCGCGAGATTTCAAAGTTAAAACTTGACATTCATTTCATGACACAGCACAGTGCTGGGTCATAACTAATTCCAAATTAAAGGAGCCAGACCGTGGCAAATTCCGCCGGTTCAAAAAAACGCGCGCGCCAAGCAGTAAAAAGCCGCGCTCACAATGGTAGCCTTCGTTCAATGGTTCGCACATACTTGAAAAAAGTAGATGCGGCTATCGAAGCAGGCAATCAAGCTGACGCACAAGCAGCTTACGTTCTAGCAACTTCAAAGCTAGACAAAGCCGCTGACAAAGGCCTATATCACAAAAACAAAGCAGCTCGTCATAAGAGCCGCTTGAGTGCTAAAATCAAAGCACTGGCCTAATACCTATAAAAAAACCGGCAAATGCCGGTTTTTTTATATCTAAATTTTATCGACTTGCCCAAGCACAACCTCACCCGAGCAAAATCACCAGCCACACAATCGCCGCCAACACTAAAGCCAGCATCACAGCCGCCGAACCCAAATCTTTGGCACGACCAGACAACTCATGATGCTCATGACTAATACGGTCTACTACAGCCTCAACGCTAGAATTAAACGTTTCAACAATCAACACCATACCTACCGAAAAAATCAGCACAGCGCGTTCAAGACCGGAATCACCAAGCCAAATAGCAAAAGGCAAAGAAATCAAAAACAAAAACGCCTCTTGGCGAAAAGCCGCTTCATGCTTCCACTGAGCACGTAAACCTTGATAGGAATATTTGGACGCACTCAAGATGCGCTCTAATCCCACTTTACCCGGTTTTGCCATGACCACCTCTTTAAATAATCACCAAATCGTCGCGATGGATTAATTCTGGCTCACCCTTGTAACCTAAAATATCACCAATACAAGAAGAGGGCTGACCCAACAACTTCAACGTTTCAGCCACACTGTAATTCACCAGACCTCGAGCCACCAGTTCACCTTGCTGATCAACGCAAATCACCATATCACCACGCGAAAAAGTACCTTGAGCATCTTTTACGCCCACAGACAAAAGACTGGTACCTTCTTTGCGCAGCGCTTTAACCGCACCATCATCTAAAACCAAGGCACCACGACTCTTAAGGTGTCCAGCCAACCACTGTTTTCGAGCAGCAACACGACCATGCTCAGGCTGCAGCCAAGTCCCCAGCACCTCGCCGGAGGCGACACGAATAATGACATTTTCTTCGCGACCAGACGCAATCAAGGTATCCGCGCCAGAGCGAGCCGCTAAACGAGCCGCTCGAACTTTCGTTAACATACCACCGCTACCCAACAAACCAGCACCACCGCTTGCCATTGATTCAAGACGATCATCCGATGCTGAAATATGAGCGATTAATGTTGCATCTTTATGATCTCGAGGATTTTTATCAAATAAACCATGCTGATCCGTTAAAATAATTAATACATCCGCCTCTACCAAGTTCGCAACCAAAGCGCCCAAGGTATCATTATCTCCGAAACGTATTTCGTCAGTTACAACTGTGTCATTTTCATTAACTATGGGTACAACGCCAAAGCCAAGCAAAGTTCGCAACGAAGATCGAGCGTTCAAATAGCGTCGACGATTAGATAAGTCATCATGAGTCAGCAAAATTTGCGCCGTGCACAAACCATGTTTTTCGAAATGAGATTCATAGACCCCCACCAGCTCCATTTGCCCTACTGCAGCCGCAGCCTGAAGCTCATTCACCTGAGTGGGGCGAGAAGAAAAACCAAGGCGTTTCATACCAGCAGCAATAGAACCAGAAGAAACAAGAACAACTTCCTTACCTTGCGCTCGCAACTCAGCTATCTGAGCAACCCAAAGACCAATCCTAGCAACATCTAAACCCTGCCCATCATTGGTCAATAACGCACTACCGATCTTGATAACAACACGCTGCGCCTTCGCTATTTTCTCTCGCATATCCATGATACTACTTTTTCCCACTCACCAGATTAGCTAACGTACTCTACTTCTACATCGTAATCGTCATCATCAAAGTCATCGTCGTCCAGCATTTTGCCTTCCAAACGGCGTTTCTCACGCAACGACATAATACGATTTCGGCCTTCTTCATCAATCAATGCTCGAACCGCGTCTTCTTTTTCACGTGCTTCTGGGTTATCCATTAGCAATTCACGCTGCTCATCAAGGGCTGTCATCAGATCCAAACACAATACTTCTGTGCCTTCACCAGATATTGCCGAAACGCGGTAAGTTTTACCTTCCCAGCCAAGCGCATCAATAACACTCTGGCAACGCTCTTCCAGCTCATCTTCTGGAACCATGTCCGTTTTATTCAACACCAACCAACGATCACGTTCCGCCAAAGTAGGACTGAACTGATGCAATTCATTTACCGCAATAACCGCCGCTTCTGCAGGAGTAATCTCATCCCAAGGCGCTAAATCAACGATATGCAGTAAAATACGGTTACGTACCAAATGTTTCAAGAAACGAATACCAAGGCCCGCACCTTCGGATGCCCCTTCAATAATTCCTGGAATATCGGCAACAACAAAGCTCTGATGCTTTTTAACTTTTACCACACCAAGGTTCGGCACCAAGGTCGTAAAAGGATAATCCGCCACTTTCGGCTTAGCAGAGGAAACCGCGCGAATAAACGTCGATTTGCCCGCATTAGGAAGACCTAGCAATCCCACATCTGCCAAGACTTTCATCTCCAACTTCAGCGTCCGCTCTTCACCAACCGTTCCTTTGGTTGTTTGGCGAGGTGCACGGTTAGTACTAGACTTAAATCGAGTATTACCTAGACCGTGATGACCACCTTGAGCCACTTTTAACTTTTGCCCATCACGTACAAGATCGCCAAGCGTTTCGCCTGTATCATCATCAATGACAGTCGTACCAACAGGCACTTTAATCTCTAAGTCCGCCCCTTTGGAGCCAGTCATGTCTCGCCCCTGACCGCCTTCGCCACTTTCCGCGATGTATTTTTTCGTAAAACGAAAATCAATCAAGGTATTTAGAGCTTCATCAGCAACCAACACAACGCTGCCGCCGTTGCCACCATCACCGCCATCAGGGCCACCTTTAGCAACAAACTTTTCTCGCCAAAAGCTTAACGCACCATTTCCGCCTTTACCTGCTCTTACATAGATACTGGCTTCATCAACAAATTTCACAGTAACACCTCTTCGGTGGTTTAATCAGTTTCAATAAAGCTGATTATAGAATTCTTCCAAAAAAAAAGCCCCGCGTCGCGGAGCTTTTTTTAAGTTTTTAGCAAGTGATTAAGCAGCTACGACAGAAACTGTACGACGCTTAAACTTACCTTTTACTTCAAACTTCACTTGGCCTTCAACAACAGCGAACAAAGTGTGATCTTTACCAATTTGAACACCAGCACCAGGGTGGAACTGTGTACCACGCTGACGAACAAGGATGTTACCTGGGATCACAACTTGACCACCAAAACGTTTGACACCTAATCGTTTCGACTCGGAATCGCGACCGTTACGAGTACTACCACCCGCCTTTTTATGAGCCATGACTTACTCCTTAAATTTGAATAGTTAGCGCTTAGTTAATACCAGTAATTTTCACTTCCGTGAACCACTGACGATGACCCATACGCTTCATAGAATGCTTACGACGACGGAATTTCAAGATTTTAACTTTATCTCCGCGACCATGAGCAACAACTTCAGCTGTTACTTTAGCGCCTTCTACAACTGGTGCACCAACTTTAACGTCGTCGCCGTTGCTTACAAGAAGAACGTCGTCGAACTGAATCGCGCCACCTTCTTCAACAGCTAATTTCTCAACCTTAAGGGTTTGGCCTTCTTCTACACGGTATTGCTTACCGCCAGTTTTGATCACTGCAAACATGTTCTTCTCCAATGAGATTTACCCGGCTACTGAATTTGAATTTGACCTACTTCTAGTGGCAGTCACTTTTTATCCGAATCGGACAAAAATCGCTAACCATATGATAGGGAGCAAAATGTGGGTAAATCGGACGCGAGATTGTACAAAATCACACCAACCAATACAAGCTAAAAGCAACGTCTTTATACATTTTTCGCAATTTGGGTTGACCCTGACACAAGCCTTACCTAGCATGAGGCACACTTGCTGATCAGCTTGAGACTATTTAGCTTCGGAAATTGCATGCAACCTATACAAATACACGATGTTGTGGCCAACGAGTTTGGCCAAGTTAATGATTATATTGTGTCACAACTTAGTAGTGACATCCCCCTAATCGAACAAATCGGCTACTACATTATTAGTAATGGCGGGAAACGCCTAAGACCACTGCTGGTTTTATTGGCAGCACGGGCCAGTACAGAGCTAGATAAAACACAACTCGAGCAAGCCATTCAAATGGCAACTATCATTGAATTTATCCACACTTCAACACTTTTGCACGACGATGTAGTGGATGAATCAGATATGCGCCGAGGCAAAAAGACCGCTAATGAGGAGTGGGGAAATGCACCAAGCGTTTTGGTTGGCGACTTCCTTTACTCTCGTGCCTTCCAGATCATGGTCGACGTGGGCAGCATGCAATGTATGAGTATCTTGGCCAAGACCACCAACATCATCGCTGAAGGCGAAGTTCAGCAGTTGATAAATTGTGGCGATCCTGACACAACAGAAGAAAGCTATCTAAAAGTTATTCAGTATAAAACAGCAAAACTGTTTGAGGGCGCGGCACTTTGTGGAGCCGTAATTGCTGGCGCTACTCAAGAGCATCAAGAAGCGTTGAGACAGTTTGGCATGCACGTTGGCACAGCTTTTCAGCTAATAGATGATGTAATGGATTACACCAGCACAGCCGAAGAAATGGGCAAAAGCGTTGGCGATGATCTTGCCGAAGGCAAACCTACCCTGCCACTTATCTTCACGATGAAGCACGGCTCGCCAGAAGCGGTAGCACGAGTAAGACAAGCCATTTTAACCGGTGGGCTTGAGCAATTAGAGACCATTATCGGGGACGTGCAGAGCTGCGGTGCGATTGAATACACTCAACAACAAGCTCAGGAACAAGCCGACCTAGCAATTTCAGCAATCGAGTCACTGCCAGAATCAGACTACAAGGCAGCACTTATTGCCTTGGCCAATGCTTCCGTTAAACGCCGAAACTAGCCTTTATCAAAAAAGACCAAGCCCGCTCACCTCGAGCTTGGTCTTCTGTCATTTTTGTCTTAAAACATCCATTACAGCCAATGCTGCCTTCGCAGAATGCTGCTGCATAAAGCAATGACCGCCCTCCACCTCAATCACCTGAATGTTTGGGTTGAGTCTGGCCGCTAGCCGATATGCCTCTTTAAAATAATCAAAGGTATCCTTGCCTTGAATAATATAGGTAGGCACAGAAATGTTCGAAATTGAGCTCCACAGTTTTTTAGGATAACTAGAGAAAATTTCCGCCTCCATCCAAGAAGGACAACCCAGTTGATAGTGCCCTTTTTCATCACACTTAATAGACGAAGCAATATAATCTTCTAAACAATCTGGCTCCCAACCTTTAAATGTCCCTCTTTCATAAAAACTGCTTTTTACCTGAGCAAGACTTTCCCACTGAGTTCGACGACGACGGGCTTGTCGCGCCAACGGTATTTGGCTTTTCAGTCCTGAAAGCGTTACACCGCGCATCATCCAAATTAAGCGAGGAGGAAACAAAGCCGGATCCAACAAAACCAATCGATCAAAAAGTGAAGGTTCCTGATTACTCATTAATGCTGTCATACAGCCACCGAAGCTATGTCCGATGCCAATCACTTCCTTTTTCGGTAACAATGGTCGCTGTGCGTTTAATGAGTCAACAAAGCGCGATGCGGTCTTATTCCAGCCAATAAATTTATGCCCAGCTGTCGACCCACCATGACCAGCAGCATCCTGCATAATAAGGTTATAGCCTTCGAGCTTAGCCAAAAAAGACTGGTAGGTTCTTACCGAGAAACCATTACCATGCAAAAAATGCAGCGTTGGCCTACTTTCATCAACCTCCCCCACATACCCCTGAATATGGCCACCATCAAATTCGTAGCGCCAAACAGACAGATCTATATTTCTTTTCGAACTCATAAAGGCACCCAGACAACCAAAATAGAATAAGCAGAAGCATATTAGCAGAAAAAAGCCTCCTAACAGGAAACAACAAACCACTTTAAAAAGTCGCCTTTTGTCAGCTTTATCCTAGCCAAACCCTCTAAAGAACGTAAATATGATCATTTTTCATGCAGGTAATTTGGTTTTTTTCCGTTCAAACATTCATATTACAGCTCCAAACCGATATAATCAGCTGGATTTTCTACTGCAAACTGGACCACGACAATCCACCAGACTATTTTGAGTCACCGGCTGGATGTGGATATAGGACTATAATGACTACAGCTTCATCTTTTGAAAAAGACGAACTATTAAAATGCGGCCACGGTGAAATGTTTGGTGCAGGTAATGCCCAGCTTCCTGTCGGCAATATGCTAATGATGGATCGCATTACTCACATCTCAACTGAAGGCGGGGAACACGGCAAAGGCGAAATCATTGCTGAGTTAGATATACACCCTGACTTATGGTTTTTTGCATGCCACTTCCCTGGCGACCCAGTTATGCCTGGCTGCCTTGGCTTAGATGCGATGTGGCAGCTAGTAGGATTCTTTCTTGGCTGGAAAGGTAATAAAGGGCGCGGGCGCGCACTAGGTTCTGGCGAAGTGAAATTCACTGGACAAATCCTTCCAACAGCAAAAAAGGTTACCTTTCACATTCACTTGAAGCGTGTTATTGAACGCAAACTAGTGATGGGAATTGCAGACGGAAGCGTTAAAGTTGATGGTCGTGAAATTTACACTGCAAAAGACTTGCGTGTAGGCTTATTTACTTCAACTGATAACTTCTAAAGATTAAGAATGAAAGAGGCACATTTATGCGTCGTGTAGTAGTAACAGGTCTTGGCATTGTCAGCTGCCTAGGCAATGACAAAGATAGCGTTCTAAACTCCTTGCGCGAAGGCCGTTCCGGCATTCGTTTTGCTGAGGACTATAAAGAACATGGCTTTCGCAGCCACGTTTGTGGTCGCATTGACTTAGATGCTGAAAGCATTGACCGCAAAGTACGCCGTTTCATGGGCGACGCAGCAACGTACGCTTACGTTTCTATGCAACAAGCTATTTTAGATGCGGGCTTAACAGAAGACCAAGTGTCCAATATTCGCACAGGCTTAGTAGCAGGGTCTGGCGGCGCTTCCGCTAAAAACCTTGTTGACTCTGCTGACACACTTCGCGAGAAAGGTGTTAAGCGCGTAGGTCCATACCGTGTAACCCAAACTATGGGAAGCACTGTCTCTGCTTGTTTGGCAACACCATTCAAGATCAAAGGCGTTAACTACTCAATCACTTCAGCTTGCTCTACTAGTGCTCACTGTATTGGTAACGCTATGGAGCTGATTCAACTTGGCAAACAAGACATCGTGTTTGCTGGTGGTGGCGAAGAAGAGAGCTGGACTCAAACTTGTATGTTTGACGCCATGGGCGCCTTATCTTCAAAGTACAACGATACACCAGAAAAAGCGTCACGCGCTTATGATGCAAACCGTGATGGTTTCGTTATTGCTGGCGGTGGCGGTATGCTTGTTATTGAAGAGCTAGAACACGCCAAAGCACGCGGTGCAAAAATCTACGCTGAACTAGTAGGCTACGGCGCTACTTCTGATGGCTACGACATGGTTGCCCCTTCAGGCGAAGGCGCTGTACGCTGCATGCAGATGGCAATGAGCACAATTGATGGCGATATTGATTACATCAACACTCACGGCACAAGTACACCTGCTGGCGACATGAAAGAGCTTCAAGCTGTCAACGAAACATTCGGTGATAAGATCCCACTGATTAGCTCTACTAAGTCTTTGTCTGGTCACTCTTTGGGTGCTGCAGGCGTTCATGAAGCTATCTACTGCTTACTAATGATGGAAAACAACTTCATCACAGCGTCAGCAAACGTAGATGAGCTGGATCCAGCAGCAGGCAACATCCCTGTTGTTACAACTCGCAAAGATAATGCAGACTTGAACCTAATCATGTCTAACAGCTTTGGTTTTGGCGGCACTAACGCCAGCCTAGTATTCAAAAAATACTCTGCATAAATAAAACCTAAACAAAAAAAAGCCGCATCAAATGATGCGGCTTTTTTATGACGTCTATTCGGCTAATACAAAAAATCATTTCCGCGTGGAAGCTTCGCCATTTCAGCTCTCATCCACACATCCATCTCATCATGCAACGCAGACGTTTTCTTCCCTTCAGATTCAATAATAGGACCAATAACCACTCGAATGGAACCTGGATACTTACGCCACTTCTTTCCAGGCCAAGTGTAACCAGCATTATGCACAACCGGAAGAATTGGCACGCCGGCAGAAGTAGCAAGCATAGCCGCTCCTTTATTAAATGCCTGCTCTTTATTTGGTGCAATACGCGTTCCTTCCGGAAAAATCAGCACAGAGCGACCATCATCTAAACGCTCTTTACCCTGACTGATAATTTGCTTCAACGCATTAGTGCGTTGAGAACGATCAATGGCAATGGGCTGAACCATACGCAACCCCCAACCAAAGAAAGGCACGGATAAAAGCTCTTTTTTCAAAACCGTTGATACGGGAGCCATTAGCACTTGCAGCACATAGGTTTCCCATTCACTTTGATGGTTCGCCACCAGCACAACAGGACGATCTTTATTAATGTTCTCTAGACCAATAATCTCGACTTTCACACCGCAAAAAATCCGAAAAACAAACAACAGACCTTTGTTATGCAGATTCAATACTGGCTGGCGGTAATTCTTTGGCAACAAAATCGTTGCCAAAGGCGCAAGCACACCAAATAGAACGGTGGACATCATGTAATAAATGGCAAATATTGTTGAGCCGATCCAAGACCTTACCGACACGCATGCACTCATTGACAGCTTACTCCCTATGTTTATTTATTCAGATATCTTTGCTGTTGCTTCAATGGATTTGCATACATTGCTAACACAGTCTCTCTTAGGTTCTCAGGGCAACGCTCAAGGTAACTCTTGAATGCACTGTCTGTTGTGGGTAAGCCTTGCTGTAACGCCAACGCGGCCTCATTTGAAGACTGAATCGCGTAATTAGTAATAATCTGACGATCCACCTCGGCAACAAACTCTTCAGGCGTTTCAAAGCCATCTTTTATAACATCGCCAAAAGTGACGACTACTTTGCCTTTTTGCCCGACAATGCCGTTTTTGATACTATCGATATCTTCAAATTCTGCCTTTTCGTAATTCCCAGTAGTGGATTTCTGATGCAATTCACGCGCTTTATCAAACGCACATGGGTCATATTCATAAGCAATCGATACTGGAACCACCTTCAGATTTGCCATCGCTTCAGGGAAAGGCACTTTCTCTTTTTTCTGCCCCATGAAAAACATTTTTATGATCGCAGGGTCCGTTTGGTCCAAGCCATCTTTGGCGCGCCCTTCTTTTTGAGCAATCCAAATATTGGCCTGATCTTTCATTAACGACTCAGTGATATAAGCAGACAGCTGGCCAAACGCCGCCATCATTTCTCGGATACCATTCGCAGAACGCTTCACGATGAAGCTTTTATTTAGACGCATGAGATCGGACACAAAAGGACGACGCAATAAGTTATCACCTATAGCAATACGCACTGTGTCCAAACCTGCTAAGTAAAGACCATAATTGACAAAAGCCGGATCCATAGCAATGTCTCTGTGGTTCGATAAGAACAAATAGCCTACGCCTTTCTCTAGTTTTTCAATACCTCGATACTCGACATTCGTTGTTGTCGTTTTGATCATGCGCTCCATATAGCTTGCAACGCGCATTTGGAATTCATGAACATTTGAGATATTGGCAATTTGACGCTTTAAAGCCAATTTAACAGCAAAGGCCAAAGGCGCCTTCAAAAACTTAGGCCATTGCGCAAAGCGAAAACCAATAATTGTATTAATAAAATCTGGAGTGTTAACCAGATTATTCAACACCTCGGCGACCTCATCGTCGTTGTAGGGGCGTATATCGTGAAACTGATCCATTTAATTTTCCGTCAGTAAAAACTGCTTTATATTTTTGTTATTAAATTATTTTTAAAGGGTTTGGATATCAAACCCTAACGCTTCGAGTTCCGCACGTTTTGATGTGGACGTTACTACCGCGACACTTTCATTTTCTTTAATCAAATATTTCTTGGCAACTTGCTGTAGCTGCTCAACCGTGACCGCCAAGACCTTGGCTCGGAACGCTTCTCTGTAAGCCAAACTGCGGCCATGCAATTGCACATAGAAGTCGCTTTGCGCTTCTCCCGCAGGCGAACTAGGCTTGTCCATGGAACCAATCACACCTAAAATCGCCTCTTCAAGCGCATCTTCTGTGTGCTCTTCATTTATCATCCATTCAATAGAGGCATCAAAATCTGACAAGGTTTCAGTCAAACGTGGATCACGGTATGAATAGAAGCGGAACGACCCTGTACTTCCATCAAACGTTGCGCCACCGCCATAAGCACCACCCTGCTCTCGAATCACTCGATGCAAAAAACCGTTACGCAAGAAGCCACCCAATACAGTCAGTGCTGCAACATCAGGATGCTCTCCAAACACCGTGCGGAACGCCTTACTACAGAAGTTCACTTGCGTCGATGTCAACCAAGCGACATTTACTTTAGAGTCTACTGGGGCTATTGAGAATGCTGTCTGCCCATTCCCCATAGGTAGATCAGCAAAAACAGCCTGCACTTCGCTCAAGACATTCGCTTCATGCTGTGGCTCTGCAACCAGTAAAAGCTGTTTCTTCGCTTGCAACAACTTAGTATGCAAACGCTTGAAAATCGCCAAAACATTTTCAACAGTGCTGCTGTCGGCTTTCATCGCATCATCTAGCGCAATCGCCGAACGAATACCAGACATGCCGCTCCACTTCTCTTGCTGCGCAGCTAAGCCAGAAATACCACTGGACGCTGCCGCCATCGCCAATGAATGACCTTGGCCCGTAATAGACTGTTCGCGACGAGCACGACGTTGAGCCACCAGCTCTTTCACTCGGCTTGCCTCATCAAAGCGCACATTAAGTATAGTATCTTTCAACAAATCACTCATCGCCTTAACATTGGGAACCAAGGCTTTCGATGACAAGATGAAGTAACCGTTCAAGTCCTGACGGTCTTTGATGGTGGCGCGAATCGAATTAGAAGCGCCTAAACCGCCACACACTTGAGCTTGACGCTCTTGAACAGCAAGATAATCGTCTTCTCCAATCCCCAGTTCTGTCATCATTGAAGAGAACAAAGGCAAATATTCCGTTTCTTCTTCGTCCAATTCAGGCAGATCAATCACTAATTGCTGGTAAACCAAGCCGTTTGTCCCTTGAGGGTAAAAGGTGATAGGTAAATCCCCCTCCACCTTCTCATTTTCGTATTCAGGCAAGCGCGCAGGCACATCTTCTAGACCTACTTTTGGCAGAATACTCATGTCATCAACCTGTGACTGACGTGCTTTTAAGGCCGCACTGCGGTCAATAATTTGTTGTTTATCAGCATCAGACAAAGCCGCTTTAATTTGGCTAAGGCGATCTTTCTCTGCCTGATTTCGACGCGCTTCTAAAGCATCATCAGGGCTTAATGTGATCGTGACTCGGTGTGCATTATTCAGCAGCAAGTGTTTGATTAAATTCGGGATGTACTGTGGATCTTGCACTTTCTCTCGCATCGCAGTGATAACAGGGTCAAGATCAAGCTGCGCAATCACATCACCAGCATGAACCGCAGTC
Source organism: Marinomonas sp. FW-1 (assembly GCF_005222245.1). Classification (NCBI taxonomy): domain Bacteria; kingdom Pseudomonadati; phylum Pseudomonadota; class Gammaproteobacteria; order Oceanospirillales; family Oceanospirillaceae; genus Marinomonas; species Marinomonas sp. FW-1. Next base: position 3,713,403 of record NZ_CP025987.1, read on the forward strand.
GACAAACCTGCCAGAATCAATTGCAAACCATATGGATAGCTACCACCACCGATTTCCCGCTGGCTGAGTTCCAATTGGTGCAGCATGGCATCAACCATATCTTGTGGGATACCAGTCTCTGCAATGGACTCCAGTGTCGATAAGACCAAAGCTTCTACTTTTGGCGCATCTTCGCGTTTTACACCTTCCAACCCACACATAAAGCTCATTTCTTTGTTGCTGTCTTCAAGACCACACAAAGGCGATGGCGCACGACCAAGCTCGCTATTTTCTAATACGCGCATCAAAGGCGACGCACTGTTATCTAGCAAGACGCTAGACAAAAGTTGCGCTTCGAACTGCTGATTTAGATCGGTGCTTTCGCCCAACAGCCAACCAACAACCACGTGGCTGCCGTCTTCTTTCACTTCATCGGCAGCGTAACCTTCTTCCACTCGTACAGGAGAGAAATAACGCTTCACATTCGGCACACTGACTTGCTCGTCTAAACGCTCAAAGCGGCTCAATACCTTTTCTTCGAACTCAGCTTGTAGTGTTTGCGCTGGAATATCACCAAATGTCATGAAGACTGCATTCGAAGGATGGTAGTGCTTGCGATAAAACGCCAACAAATCTTGGTAAGATAAATCCGGGATATCAGATGGCTCACCACCAGAGTTGAAATGGTAAGTATTATTCGGGAATAAGTATTTGGTTAGCGTTTGCCACAAGACGGATGTGGTGGAACTCATCGCGCCTTTCATTTCATTAAACACAACGCCTTTGAACGTCAATTCAGACTCTGCATTATCGGGTTCAGCAAATTCTAAACGGTGACCTTCCTGAGAAAAATCCAATTCATCTAAGCGGGAAAAAAACACCGCATCCAGATACACACCCAACAGGTTATGGAAGTCTTTTTTATTCTTACTGGCAAACGGATAAGCCGTCCAATCAGAAGAAGTAAAAGCATTCATGAAGGTATTCAATGAACGTCGAATCATCATAAAGAATGGATCGCGAACCGGAAAACGCTCAGAGCCACACAACACCGTGTGCTCAAGAATATGTGCGACGCCGCAAGAATCTGTTGGTACGGTTTTTAGACCAACTAGAAATACGTTTTCGTCATTCTCAGACGCGATGTGAAAATGTTTAGCTCCCGTAACTGTGTGCTCAAACTCTTGAACGGTAACGTTCAGAGCATCGATAAACTCACTGCGAAGAAACGTAAATGCAGGATGGTGCGCGGTGCTATTTGCCATTCTCTACCTCGATAGAATCAGAATACGATAATTACATTATTTTAGGGCAGCTTGGATAAACTCAAGACAGCAAAGTGGCGGGATTATAGCAAAAATATGGCATTTACTGCACGAACTAACGTAGGCCGCCCTTTGTAAAACGAAATAAGACCTTAGCGTTTTTGATGTTTTTCCCAGTCATCTAGACGTGCTTTTTCCGTCTTTTTAAAAAGTACATACACCGCCCCCAAACCTCCGTGGTGACGTTGTGCACTATGAAACGCCATCACAGCATCAAGCTCTTGCAACCACTTGTTAATATGGCTTTTAATCATGGCACGACCATCAGGATCTGGCGTACGATCTCCTTTCCCATGCACAATAATCGCAACACGAATATCATTGCGCATACAGTCATCTACAAACTGAAACACCTGCTCTCGTGCCTGAGCAACGGTATGTCGATGCAAATCTAAGCGCGCCTCAATACCGTATTTTCCTTGCCTAAGACGCTTGAACACCCCGTCTTGCACACCAGAACGCTTATATTCAAGCACATCATTGGGCTCAACTCGTTCAACATAGTCTTGCGACAAATGATTCCTGTCCGCCTCTTTAGCGATCAACGCTGCCTTTTGGCGAGCGGAGAAGTCGACCTGAGGGCCTTTCTTACCCAGATACACTTCGCTTTTTTTAAGTGGCTTAATACCCGCCACTTCTTGCGCGAACAAAGACGTTTCATCTTCGTCGTTCACAACTTATACCCTCTTTGATTTAACCATCATATTTAGCACACCACTATAGAGCAATAAAGGCCCCTGAAAGGAGCCTTTATCACTTTAATGGTGGTAAAACATTCCTGTTTTAGAATGGAATATCATCATCAAAGTCATCAAAGTTTGGCGCTTGTTGTGGCTTTGGCTGTTGCGCTGGTTGCTGTGGCGCGCGCTGCTGTGGTGCTGGTTGAGCAGGCGCCTGCTGTGGCGCATTGCCCCAGCTACCAAAAGACTGTGGCGCTGCTTGCTGAGGGGCCGCTTGTTGCGGCGCGGCTTGCTGTGGCGCTTGACCGTATCCACCTTGCGGCTGATTGAATCCGCCTGGCGCAGCAGGTTGCTGAGCTGGCGCTTGATTGTAGCCACCTTGTTGTGGCGCAGATTGCTGTGGCGCTTGGCCATAGCCGCCGCCCTGCATAGAATCGTAACCACCTTGCTGCTGTTGGCCGGCATTATCACCACGACCATCTAGCAATTGCATTTCATTCGCTATGATTTCAGTCGTATAACGTTTGATGCCATCTTTTTCCCACTCGCGGGTACGCAAAGAGCCTTCTACATAGACTTTAGAACCTTTTTTGATGAAGTCGCCAGCAATTTGACCAAGACGAAAATTACCACGATCCATAAAAGACACTCGGTGCCATTCTGTACGTTCTTGCATTTGCCCTGTTTGCTTGTCACGCCAGCTTTCTGTTGTTGCTAAGTTAACATTAGCAACGGCTGCACCTGAAGGCATAAAACGCACTTCAGCATCATTGCCTGCGTTACCGATTAAGATGACTTTGTTAATTCCACGTGCCATGAGGCTTTTCTCCAACTAAAAGATAAATAGGTGTTATTAAAGATGAACCTGAGGTGCTATTCGCCTCAACGCATCTTTGTCTAATAATTTTTTATCGACTTTCAGATAAGCCGTTTGCTCATCTTTAAAAATTTGCATGCCTTCCACTCCTTGGATTTCCGCAAGTTGATCCGCTAACTTTGCTATTTCTTCATTATTCATATTAGGTAAGCTAAACGCCAAACCACTCAATTGACGAGGCGCTGGCTGAGTCAAACAAACGAGAGACCAAGCCAAAAATACAACACCCACTACCCAAAAAACACCATCATTAGAATGGTGTTGTAACAACCAGCCGCCACCAATACCGCCTAGAAACGACCCCATAAATTGGTGAGTAGAAAACACACCCATGGCCGTTCCACGATAACCTACTGGAGCCAGTTTACTCACTAGGGATGGTAAAATCGCTTCTAGTGAATTAAAACCAACAAAATAGACGCACAGTAAGACTGAAAAAGCCCACAAATAAGGCGTCCATTGCAACGCTATTGCACTTACCCCTAACAAAATGAATACAGCGATTAAGACGCCTTTCATTTTGCCTTTTGATTCGCCAATAATCACTAATGGTAGCATACCAACAAAGGCAAAACCCATGATCGCCAAGTATAACAAACTGTGTTCAGATAAGGGTAAACCAAACTGCTCAATTAATAAGTTGGGCACCGTCACAAACATCGCCGTCAAGCTTGCATGCAGCAACAAGACACTCACATTAAGAAAGCGCAGCTTGGAATCTTTTAATACCAAACCCAAAGCGGTAAGACTTGGTGTCGTATCACGTCGAAAAGTATGTTGGACGATATTCGGCACAGCAAAAAGGATCAAGAGTATGCCCAGTAAAGATAGTGCAAAAGACAAATAAAACAGGCCAGAAAGGCCTATCAGAGCAAATAACCATGGCCCTAAAACCAAGGACAACATAAAAGACGCGCCAATACTCACACCGACCAGCGCCATAGCCTTAGTGCGGTTTTGCTCTCTTGTTACATCACTCAATAGGGCCATCAAAGTACTCGCAATAGCCCCTGCCCCTTGCACTGCTCGCCCAACAATTAAGGTCGTAATGTCATGGGCATTGGCGCAAATCAAGCTCCCTACAGCAAACAACAAAAGACCAATTACGATGACGCGCTTACGGCCGATTTTGTCGGACCACATGCCCATCGGAATTTGTAAACTGGCTTGCGTGAGGCCATAAATACCAATGGCGGTTCCTATCAGAGCGGCGTCGGCTCCGTCCAGTCCATCAGCTGCAACGCTGATAACGGGCATAATCAGGAACAGGCCTAACATTCTGAATAAATAGATCAGCGCTAAAGCAGAAACAGAGCGGCGTTCAAGTAGATCCATAAAGAGGTTTTAACCGTTTAACTTTGAAGGTTAGGAAAAAAGATGTCAATTTTACAAAAAATACCGTTGAAGCTCCATTTCAACTACTGTAAAAATAGACAGTTATTTAATTTACTGGCAGATTTCTTCTGTTGATCGACTTCACATTGGAGACACATGGATACCATTACCATACGCGGGGCCCGCACTCACAATTTAAAAAATGTGGACCTAGACATCCCAAGAGACAAACTTGTGGTGATTACTGGCCTATCCGGCTCAGGTAAATCCTCCCTCGCGTTCGATACTCTATACGCTGAAGGACAACGTCGCTATGTAGAATCACTTTCAACGTACGCTAGACAGTTTTTGTCCATGATGGAAAAACCAGACATAGACCACATTGAAGGTCTCTCTCCTGCCATCTCTATCGAACAAAAGTCCACTTCTCATAACCCACGATCAACAGTGGGTACAATAACAGAAATCTACGATTACCTACGATTGTTATTTGCTCGAGCAGGTCAGCCTCGCTGCCCCGATCATGGTGAGCCATTAGAGGCGCAAACCATATCACAAATGGTTGATAAAGTTATATCGCTGCCTGAAGAATCTAAAATGATGCTACTTGCTCCCATCATTAAGGATCGCAAAGGTGAGCACTTACACACCATTAGCGACTTGCTATCTAAAGGTTTTATTCGTGCACGAATCGATGGCATTGTTGTCGATTTGGACGATGCACCAATATTAGAAAAAAATAAGAAACATACCATCGAAGTTGTCATTGACCGTTTTAAGGTGCGTTCTGACCTACAACTTCGTTTGGCTGAGTCATTTGAAACTTGCCTAGGCTTATCCGATGGTATCGCCAAAGTCATCAACATGGATGACGAAAAAGAAGAATATATTTTTTCTAGTAAATTCGCCTGCCCTGTTTGCGGATACAGCTTAACCGAACTAGAACCTCGGCTATTTTCTTTTAATAACCCGAATGGCGCCTGCCAAACCTGTGATGGTTTAGGCACTCATCAAATGTTTGATCCAGATCGAATTATTCAAGATGAGACACTGACTCTTGCTGAAGGTGCCATACGCGGCTGGGGTAGACGCAGCATTTTTTACTACCAACAACTCAACGCCTTAGCAAAACACTATGGCTTTGACATTGAAGCCAAATACAAAGATATCCCGAACGAATTCAAGAAGCGCATTCTGCAAGGATCAGGCAAAGACAAAATAGACTTCATCTATATAAATGAACGCGGCGACAAGATGACACGGTCCCATGCGTTTGAAGGCGTTATCCCTAACCTACAGCGCCGCTACCATGAAACCGAATCTGATAGCGTACGTGATGACCTTTCACAGTACATCAGCATTCAGCCTTGCCCTGATTGCCATGGCTCACGACTAAACCGATCTGCACGGAATGTCTTTATTGCCAACGAGACTCTACCAGAAGTAGTCACCTACCCAATCATAGATTGCTTGAAGTATTTCGAGACACTTGAACTGCCAGGAGCCAGAGGCGAAATCGCTTCAAAGATTCTAAAAGAAATCCGCGATCGATTAACCTTCCTAGTCAATGTTGGACTTGAATATCTGACACTTGATCGCAAAGCCGACTCTTTGTCAGGCGGTGAAGCACAGCGTATTCGCCTAGCCAGCCAAATTGGCGCAGGTTTAGTTGGTGTAATGTACATTCTTGATGAACCATCAATCGGCTTACATCAGCGTGACAATGAACGCTTAATAGCCACGCTAACTCGCTTACGTGACCTAGGCAACACAGTCATTGTGGTTGAACACGATGAAGATGCGATCCGCGTAGCTGATTTTGTTGTTGATATTGGGCCTGGTGCAGGCGTTCACGGAGGTCAAATTATTGCCAGTGGAACGCCTCAAGATATTATGAATTGTCCGGAATCAGTAACCGGGCAGTTTTTAACCGGAAAACGTAAAATTGACATCCCAGCTATACGCCATCAAGCTAAAGATAAACAATTTCTTAAACTGATTGGCGCGACAGGAAACAACCTAAATACGGTTGATCTAAGTATTCCTGTTGGCGTTATGACTTGCATTACTGGTGTTTCGGGTTCGGGCAAATCAACTCTAATTAATGGCACTTTGTATCCACTTGCGGCGACAGCTCTGAACGGTGCAACCACATTAAAAGCGGCACCACACGAACGTATAGAAGGTTTAGATTTATTCGATAAATGTGTCGACATCGATCAAAGCCCAATAGGTCGAACGCCAAGATCAAACCCTGCGACATACACTGGGATCTTCACGCCAATGAGAGAATTATTCTCGGCCACTCAAGAATCCCGTTCTCGAGGTTATAAGCCTGGTCGATTTAGCTTTAACGTCAAAGGTGGTCGCTGCGAAGCTTGCCAAGGCGATGGCGTAATCAAGGTTGAAATGCACTTCTTACCCGACATCTATGTGCCATGTGATACCTGTAAAGGTAAGCGCTACAATCGTGAAACGTTAGAAATAAATTACAAGGGTAAGAATATTCACGAATGCCTAGAAATGACTATTGAGGATGCGCGAGAATTTTTTGATCCTGTACCCTCTATTGCCAGAAAGCTGCAAACATTAATGGATGTTGGCTTAGGCTATATACGCCTTGGGCAAGCTGCAACAACACTTTCAGGTGGTGAAGCACAACGTGTCAAACTGGCAAAAGAACTGTCTAAACGTGACACAGGTACCACTCTGTACATTTTGGACGAACCAACAACGGGTCTACACTTTGCTGATATTGAGCAGCTACTGAAAGTTCTTCATCGACTAAGAGACCATGGCAACACCGTCGTGGTCATCGAACATAACCTAGACGTTATAAAGACAGCTGATTGGATTGTCGACTTAGGCCCAGAAGGCGGTAGTGGTGGAGGCTATATCATCGCCGAAGGGACACCTGAAGAAATTAGTAAGGCAGATAAATCACATACCGGACGATTTCTTAAAGACATGCTTAAATAGCCGGTTTAGATAGAAACAAAAAAACACCTGTAGAGGCCAGCTTTACAGGTGTTTTTTTATAACTGCCTTTTCATTTATTTTTCGCAAAAAAAAGCCGAGCTATTAGCTCGGCTTTTTATTACAAACTGATATTACTCAGCAGCTTCTGCAACTGGACGATCGACCAATTCAACATAAGCCATAGGTGCGTTGTCACCTGCACGGAAGCCACATTTTAGAATGCGAACATAACCGCCAGGACGAGCTTGGTAACGAGGACCAAGTTCAGAGAACAATTTACCTACTGCATCTTTGCTACGAGTACGAGCAAAGGCAAGGCGACGATTCGCAACAGAATCAACTTTCGCCAATGTGATTAACGGCTCAGCAACACGACGCAATTCTTTCGCTTTCGGCAACGTAGTTTTAATAACTTCGTGTTCGAACAAAGAAGCTGCCATGTTTTTAAACATCGCTTTACGATGTGAGCTAGTACGGTTTAAGTGACGTCCACTCTTACGATGACGCATTTTACATTCCTTACCAAACTACGGTGGTCAGGGAACAATGACCTAGCGAGCTAGAACTTTGCTATCGTCTTTCAAACTAGCTGGTGGCCAGTTTTCTAGACGCATTCCCAAAGACAAACCACGCTGTGCTAAAACATCTTTGATTTCAGTTAACGACTTCTTACCTAGGTTAGGCGTCTTAAGAAGCTCAACCTCAGTACGTTGAATCAAATCACCGATGTAATAAATGTTCTCTGCTTTTAAACAGTTAGCACTGCGAACGGTCAATTCAAGATCATCAACCGGGCGTAGCAAAATTGGATCAATCTCATCCTCTTCTTCTACAACTGGTGCTTCACTCTCGCTTTCAAGGGCGACGAATACAGCAATTTGTTGTTGTAGAATAGTCGCTGCGCGACGTATTGCTTCTTCAGGATCGATCGTACCATTGGATTCGATGTCAATGACAAGTTTATCCAAATCTGTACGCTGCTCTACACGAGCATTATCGACACTGTAAGCCACACGACGAACAGGGCTGAATGAGGCATCCAGTTGCAAGCGACCAATTGGACGAGTCTCATCGTCGCCAGCAACACGAGCATCAGCAGGCTCATAACCACGACCACGAGCGACTTTGATCTGCATAGTTAACTCAGCAGTATCATCTAAGTGCGCAATAACATGATCTGGGTTAGCGATCTCTGCATCAGCAACCAACTGGATATCACCAGCTGTTACGATACCAGGACCTTTTTTACTTAAAGTAAGAGTTGCCTCATCTTGCCCGTGTAGAGCGATCGCAACTCCTTTCAGGTTAAGAAGAATTTCAATTACATCTTCTTTAACCCCTTCGATTGCGCTGTATTCGTGTAATACACCGTCGATTTCAACTTCAACAATCGCACAACCTGGCATTGAAGATAGAAGAATGCGGCGTAACGCGTTACCCAAAGTGTGACCAAAACCACGTTCTAGCGGTTGCAGTGTCACTTTAGCACGAGTTTTGCCTAGTTCCTGTACTTCAATGTTGCGTGGGGTTAACAATTCGCTCACTGAACGCTGCATAGATCCACCTATTTCTTAATCCTAATTACCGACTTACTTAGAGTAAAGTTCGACAATTAGGTTCTCATTAATTTCAGCTGATAAATCGGCACGCTCTGGAACAGCTTTGTAAGTTGCTTCCAGTTTAGTTGAATCAACTTCGATCCAATGGATCGGTGCACGACCTTTAGATAGCTCTAGTGCGTTTTGTACACGCAATTGCTTCTTAGCTTTTTCACGGATAGACACAACGTCACCAGCTTTAACTTGGTAAGACGGAATGTTAACCGTTGCGCCATTTACTAGAATGCCTTTATGGCCTACTAACTGGCGAGCTTCTGCACGTGTAGAACCAAAACCTGCGCGGTATACAACGTTATCTAAACGTGATTCCAAAAGTTGCAGAAGGTTTTCACCAGTAGCACCTTTTAGACGAGCAGCAGATTTGTAGTAATTACGAAATTGCTTTTCAAGAACGCCGTACATACGACGTACTTTTTGTTTCTCACGTAACTGCAAGCCGTAGTCAGAAAGACGTCCGCGACGTGCGCCATGCACACCAGGAACTGTCTCTACTTTACATTTCGACTCAAGAGCGCGTGAACCGCTCTTCAATTGCAAGTCGGTACCTTCACGACGAGACAACTTACAAGTTGGACCTATATAACGAGCCATGTATCTGTCTCCTCAATTAAACGCGACGTTTCTTAGGTGGACGGCAACCGTTGTGCGGGATTGGCGTCACATCTGTGATGTTATTGATACGCAAGCCCAATGCATTCAATGCACGAACTGCGGACTCACGACCAGGACCTGGGCCCTTGATCATTACGTCAACGTTTTTAAGGCCGAACTCTTGTGCGACAGCACCGGCACGTTCCGCTGCTACTTGAGCTGCGAAAGGAGTACTTTTACGAGAACCGCGAAAACCAGAACCACCGGCAGTAGCCCAAGACAAAGCGTTGCCTTGGCGGTCAGTGATAGTCACGATCGTGTTATTAAATGACGCGTGTACATGAGCAACACCGTCGACGACCGTCTTTTTGACTTTCTTCTTGGTGTTGCGCGTAGCTGGCTTAGCCATATTGCACTTTCCTATTTAATGCTCAGCTCTAGCAAACTTAGTGGCTAGAGCGAAACGCGTTTAAATTACTTACGAATAGGTTTACGAGGACCTTTTCGTGTACGAGCGTTCGTTTTGGTACGTTGACCACGAACTGGTAGGCTGCGGCGATGACGAATCCCGCGGTTGCAACCCAAGTCCATCAAGCGTTTGATAGACATACTGACTTCACGACGCAAGTCACCCTCTACAGTATACTTAGCAACTTCGCCACGAAGTTCATCAAGGATTTCATCACTTAATGAACCGATTTTCGCAGTTTCTGCAACACCTGTAGCAGCGCAAATAGCGCGCGAACGAGTGCGACCAATTCCGAAGATGTAAGTCAGAGAAATGACCGCATGTTTATTGTCAGGAATATTGACACCGGCTATACGAGCCATTCACTTTACTCCGTTGTTATTGATGATTAAATGTTAATTCATCATTTTACTTTCATGAGGGCGGCTGATTATGCCTATCTTTAGGACATAAATCAACCACCCTTACCCATCATCGAGCGAACTCGCGATTAACCTTGACGCTGTTTGTGACGAGGCTCAATGCAAATCACTCGAACTGAACCGTTACGACGAACGATTTTGCAGTTACGACAGATTTTCTTTACAGATGCACGTACTTTCATGTTCAACTCCAACCTACGCTTAACGCATTAGGCCATTTGGACCATAACCAGTCAGATTAGATTTCTTCATTAATGACTCGTATTGCTGACTCATCAAATGACTTTGAACTTGCGACATAAAGTCCATGACAACCACTACTACGATCAACATAGAAGTACCGCCAAAGTAGAATGGAACATTCCACGCAACAACAAAGAATTGAGGCATCAAAGACACTAGAGTGATGTATAAAGCACCAAACAATGTCAAACGGGTCATTACACCATCAATATATCGAGCTGTATGATCGCCTGGACGAATACCCGGCAAAAAAGCACCGGATTTTTTCAAGTTATCTGCCACATCTTTAGGGTTGAACACTAGTGCTGTATAGAAGAAGCAAAAGAAAACAATTGCTATCGCAAATAACAACACATAGAGCGGTTGCCCAGGAGCTAGAGCCAAAGAGATATTTTGCAACCATTCCATTCCTTCACCTTGACCAAACCATTGGCCGATCGAAGCAGGGAACAGAAGGATACTTGAAGCAAAGATAGGTGGTATTACACCAGCCATATTCACTTTAAGAGGCAAATGACTCTTTTGTGCGGCAAACACCTTTTTGCCTTGTTGACGCTTAGCATAATTAACCGTAATACGACGCTGACCACGCTCGATAAAAACAACGAACGCGATAGTCGCAATGGCCAAAATACCAATCAGCAACAAAGCCAAAATATTTATATCGCCTTGACGAGCCGACTCAAACGAACGGCCTAGAGCAGATGGAAGGCCTGCAACGATACCAGCGAAGATAAGAATGGAAATACCATTACCAATACCTTTCTCTGTTACCTGCTCACCCAACCACATCAAGAAAACAGTACCAGCAACAAGAGTAACAACAGCAACCGCATAGAATTCTATGCCACTACTGAAAGAAATCCCTTGGCTTGCTAAGCCAACTGCCATACTGGCAGACTGAACCAAAGCAAGTAAAACAGTGCCGTAACGAGTGTATTGGGTAATCTTACGACGCCCCGCCTCACCCTCTTTCTTTAGCTGCTCTAGCTGAGGACTCACAACCGTCAATAACTGCATAATAATAGAGGCAGAAATATAGGGCAAAATCCCAAGCGCAAAAATACTCATGCGCTCAAGCGCGCCCCCTGAGAATACGTTAAATAAACTCAGAATAGTGCCTTCATTTTGATCAAATAAAGCAGACAACCTATCAGGGTTAATACCTGGAACAGGAATGTGTGCACCAATTCGATATACAATAATTGCTAGGAACACAAAACGAATACGAGACCAAAGCTCGCTTAATCCGTTTTGCATACCAGCAGGTAGTGAGCCACGCTTTGCCATTTATTCCTCGACTTTTCCGCCAGCAGCTTCGATAGCAGCACGAGCACCTTTAGTCACTTTAAGACCACGTACAGTAATCGCTTTGTCGATAGAACCAGACAAGATTACACGTGCAGTCTTAATTTGATGACCTAGAATGTCGGCGCCTTTCAAAGCAGCCAAATCTACAACTTCAGCATTTACAGCAGCAAGCTCGTTTAAACGAACTTCAGCAACATACTTTGCCTGACGTGAAGTAAAACCGAATTTTGGCAGACGACGCTGCAAAGGCATTTGACCACCTTCAAAACCAGGTTTTACTGAGCCACCGGAACGAGACTTAAGACCTTTATGGCCACGTCCGCCAGTTTTACCCAAGCCGCTACCAATGCCGCGACCAACACGTTTAGGAGCATGTTTGCTACCTTCGCCAGGACGAAGTGTATTTAAGAACATGTTATTCCCCTACCACTTTAACCATATAATAAACTTTATTAACCATGCCACGTACAGCTGGAGTATCTTCCAACTGACGAGTTTGGCCAACTTTACGCAAACCCAAGCCTTTTACAGTTTCACGGTGCTTTGGAAGACGACCGATCGGGCTGCGGGTTAGTTGAACTGTGATGGTATTATTCGCCATAACACATTACCCCAAAATTTGATCGACTGACTTACCGCGTTTAGCTGCGATTTGTTCAGGTGCTTTCATATCCTGCAAACCTTTGATCGTAGCGCGAACTACGTTTACTGGGTTTGTAGAACCGTAACATTTAGCCAATACGTTGTGAACGCCAGCGATTTCTAGAACCGCACGCATTGCACCACCGGCGATGATACCAGTACCTTGAGACGCAGGCTGCATGTAAACTTTAGACGCACCGTGGTTAGCTTTAACTGGATACTGAAGAGTATCGCCATCAAGCTTCACAGAAACCATGTTGCGACGAGCTTGTTCCATTGCTTTTTGAATAGCTTGAGGAACTTCACGCGCTTTACCACGACCGAAGCCAACTTTACCATTACCATCACCAACGACTGTCAAAGCTGTGAAAGAGAAGATACGACCACCCTTTACAACTTTAGCAACGCGGTTTACTTGAACTAGCTTCTCTTGGAGGTCGCTAGTTTGTTGATCATTAACTGCCATTTGCTACCCCTTAGAACTCTAGACCGGCTTCACGTGCAGCGTCAGCAAGAACCTGAACGCGGCCATGGTATTTGAAGCCAGAACGGTCGAAAGCGACCGAAGTGACACCTGCTTCTTTAGCGCGTGCAGCAATCAAAGTACCGACTTCTTTAGCCGCTGCTTTGTTGCCAGTCGCTGTGCCACGAAGAGCCTCTTCAAGAGTAGAAGCACTAGCTAGTACTTTGCTACCACAAGGAGAAATCACTTGAGCATACATATGGCGTGGTGTGCGATGTACAGTAAGACGATTCGCACCTAAGTCACGAATATGCAAACGAGCACGACGTGCACGACGAATCCGAGATTGTTTTTTAGTGTTCATGAATGCCTACCTACTTCTTCTTAGCTTCTTTACGGCGAATTACTTCGTCAGAATAGCGAACACCCTTGCCTTTGTATGGCTCTGGTGGACGGAAACCGCGAACTTCTGCAGCAACTTGTCCCACGGCTTGCTTATCAATGCCACGGATCACAACTTCTGTTTGAGAAGCGCATTCAGCTGTTATACCTTCAGGTAATTCGTAATCTACTGGGTGAGAGAAACCCAGAGATAGGTTAAGTACGTTGCCTTTAAGCACAGCACGGTAACCAACACCTTGAAGATATAATCTTTTCTCGAAGCCCTGACTAACACCAACAACCATGTTGTTGATCAAAGCACGAGTAGTACCAGCTAAGGCACGGCTTTGTTTTGCACCATCGCGCGCAGCGAAGGTAATAACATTTTCTTCTTTAGACACTTGAACGCTTGAGTGAACATTAAACTCTAAAGAACCTTTGCCGCCTTTTACAACAACATTTTGGCCATTTAGGGTCAAATCTACACCACTAGGAAGCGTCACGGGACTATTAGCAACTCGAGACATACTAACTCCTAGAATACTGTGCAGATTACTTCGCCACCGATACCAGCAGCACGAGCTGCACGGTCTGTCATCACACCTTTAGAGGTAGAGATGATAGCAACACCAAGGCCAGCTTCTACTTTAGGTAGAGCACTAGTGCCTTTGTATTGACGCAAGCTTGGGCGAGATGCGCGTTTGATTTGTTCGATAACTGGCTTACCTTCGTAGTATTTCAACTCGATAGTAAGCGTTGGTTTTACTGCTTCGTCTACAGAAAAGTCACCTACGTAACCTTCTTCGCGTAGTACAGCAGCAATCGATGCTTTCATTTTAGATGAAGGCATACTCACAGATGTCTTAGAGGCCATCTGTGCATTACGAATACGTGTAAACATATCCGCAAGGGTATCTTGCATACTCATTTAAGAGCTCCTAATTTAAAAAACCATTGTGCAGCAAATAGAGCTCGCGCATAGTACACAGCAGCGAGCAGAATGTCCAGTATTTAGACACCCCACTCACTGCCATGTATTATGATCGCGCTCTACTTGCTTACCAACTAGCTTTCTTCAAGCCTGGTACGTCACCACGCATCGCTGCTTCACGCAGTTTGATACGAGACAGACCGAAGCGACGGTATACACCGTGCGGACGACCTGTGATTTGGCAACGGTTACGCTGGCGTGAAGAAGATGAATCGCGTGGAAGCGCTTGCAATTTAAGCGTTGCTTCCCACTTTTCATCGTCCGATGCATTAACGTCACTAATGATCGCCTTTAGAGCAGCACGCTTTTCAGCGAACTTAGCTACTAATTTGGTGCGTTTTGCTTCGCGCTGAATCATTGATATTTTAGCCATGATTCCTACCTCTTATTTCTTGAAAGGGAAACTAAAGGCGGCTAGCAAAGCACGACCTTCTTCGTCGGTACGAGCTGTCGTTGTGATGGTAATATCCATACCACGTACACGATCAACTTTATCGTAATCGATTTCAGGGAAGATAATCTGCTCTTTAACACCCATGCTGTAGTTACCACGACCGTCGAAAGACTTAGGATTAAGTCCACGGAAGTCACGGATACGTGGAATAGCAACATCAACCAAACGGTCGAAGAAATCCCACATACGCTCACCACGTAGAGTTACTTTACAACCGATCGGGTAACCGTCACGGATTTTAAAGCCTGCTACTGATTTACGAGCCTTAGTCACTACAACTTTTTGGCCGCTAAGTGCTTCAAGATCATTTACCGCATGCTCAAGAAGTTTCTTGTCTGCGATAGCTTCACCAACACCCATATTTAGTGTGATTTTAGTGATTTTCGGCACTTCCATCACGTTTTTGTAACTAAACTCTTCAGTAAGTTTTGCTACAACTTGATCTTTATAAACTTGCTTAAGTCTCGCCATGGCTATAATTCTCGCTCTTAGGCGTCGATCGCTTCACTATTTGATTTAAAGATACGTACTTTCGTACCATCTTCATTCAATTTAAAGCCGACGCGATCCGCTTTACCCGTAGCACTGTTAAAAATGGCTACATTAGAAACCTGGATAGGTGCTTCTTGTTCAACGATACCGCCAGTTGAACCCTTCATAGGGTTTGGTTTCTCGTGTTTCTTAACAGTATTAATGCCAGAAACTAGAACTCGGTTTTCGTCTACTACCTTAACAACTTTGCCGCGCTTGCCTTTGTCTTTCCCAGCAATCACGATAATTTCGTCGTTACGTTTGATTTTACGCATAATGTCCCCTCTCTCTCTTACAGCACTTCAGGTGCAAGAGAAACAATTTTCATGAATTGCTCAGTACGCAACTCACGTGTTACAGGGCCAAAGATACGAGTACCAATAGGCTGTCCTGAAGCATTCAATAGAACCGCTGAGTTTACATCAAAACGGATCACTGAGCCATCAGAACGACGAACACCTTTCTTAGTTCTAACAACTACTGCGTTTAGAACCTGCCCTTTTTTAACACGACCACGTGGGATCGCTTCTTTCACTGTGACCTTAATAATGTCACCGATAGCAGCATAACGACGATGTGAGCCACCCAGTACTTTAATACACTGAACACGCTTTGCGCCGCTGTTATCTGCAACATCAAGCATCGATTCTGTTTGAATCATTACTGCTCTCCAATCAAATTAGATAACAAGTCTCACGAAGGAAGGTGCAGCTTATACAGCTGCAGCTTTCTCGACAACTTGAACCAGATTCCAAGTCTTAGACTTAGAGTAAGGACGTGTTTCTACGACCTTAACGGTATCACCGATCTGACACTCATTGTTTTCATCGTGAGCGTGTAGTTTAGTAGAACGACGAATGAACTTACCGTATAGCGGATGTTTCTCTGTACGCTCAACTAGTACCGTGATGGTTTTATCCATCTTATCGCTGACTACTTTACCAGTAGCTGTACGCGCTTTTGTTTCTGCCATCTTAGTTACCTGCCTTATCATTTAGCACGGTTTTAACACGTGCGATATTGCGGCGAACTTGCGAGAGCAAATGAGTTTGCGCTAACTGACCAGTGGCTTTCTGCATGCGCAGAGTAAATTGCTCACGTAGTAGTTCAATCAAGGTCGCTTGTAGCTCTGCTACAGACTTTTCTTGCAGTTCTTTTGCTTTCATCTACATCACCGTACGCGTTACGAAAGTTGTGGACAGAGGAAGCTTAGCAGCAGCCAACGCGAACGCTTCGCGAGCTAGCTGCTCTGATACACCCTCAACTTCATAAAGCATTTTTCCAGGTTGAATCTGTGCAACCCAGTATTCTACGCTACCCTTACCTTTACCCTGACGAACCTCAAGAGGTTTTTGGGTAATCGGCTTATCAGGGAACACACGAATCCAGATTTTACCACCACGTTTGATGTGACGAGTCATTGCACGACGCGCCGCTTCAATTTGACGAGCAGTAAGACGACCACGTTCAGTGGACTTCAATCCGAATTCACCAAAGCTAACTTGGTTTCCGCGAAGAGCAAGACCGCGGTTACGGCCTTTCTGCATTTTGCGGAACTTAGTACGTTTCGGTTGTAACATGACTTACCCCCTACTTAGACTTCTTCTTTTGTGCGCCTTTATCAGCTCGCACTTGTTCAATACCGCCCAAGATTTCGCCTTTGAAGATCCACACTTTTACGCCAATGATGCCGTAAGTTGTAGCTGCTTCATAAGTAGCGTAGTCAATGTCAGCGCGTAGAGTGTGTAGAGGTACACGACCTTCACGGTACCACTCAGCACGTGCAATTTCTGCACCGCCCAAACGACCACTTACCTGAACCTTGATACCTTTCGCGCCTGCACGCATAGCATTCTGTACTGCGCGCTTCATAGCACGACGGAACATAACACGACGCTCAAGTTGGCTTGCAATATTTTGCGCAACCAATTTCGCATCCATTTCAGGCTTACGAATTTCTTCGATGTTAATGTGGACAGGTACGCCCATCATTTCAGAAACTGCGTTACGTAGTTTCTCAACATCTTCACCTTTCTTACCGATCACGATACCCGGACGGGCAGTGTGAATTGTAATACGGGCTGTCTGAGCAGGACGCTGAATCTCGATACGAGAAACAGAAGCCTGGACCAATTTTTTCTCCAAGTACTCACGAACCTGAAGATCGTTTAATAACAGCTTAGAGTAGTTTTGATTATTAGCATACCAAGTAGAAGTATGATCTTTAACTATCCCTAGGCGTATACCAGTTGGATGAACCTTCTGACCCATTGGGTTTCTCCTAATTAGTCAGCGACTTTAACTGTAATATGGCAACCGCGTTTTAGAATACGGTCAGCACGGCCTTTGGCACGTGGCATAATACGTTTCAGAGTCATAGCCTCATCAACGTAAGCCGTAGACACACGCAAGTCATCTACATCAGCACCTTCGTTATGCTCAGCGTTAGCTATAGCAGACTCTAGTACTTTCTTGACAATTACTGCCGCCTTTTTAGGACTGAACGTTAAAATGTTCAGTGCTTCGCTAACAGATTTGCCGCGGATTTGATCTACAACCAAACGGGCCTTCTGCGCTGAGAGGCGAGCACCCTTCAATGAAGCGCTTACTTCACTCATGTTAATACCCCTTATTACCGTTTGGCTTTCTTGTCCGCAGCATGACCACGATATGTACGGGTCGGAGCGAACTCACCCAATTTATGACCGACCATATCTTCAGTTACTAGAACTGGAACATGCTGGCGACCATTATGGACAGCGATAGTCAACCCTACAAAATCAGGGAAGATAGTAGAACGGCGCGACCAAGTTTTAATTGGACGACGATCGTTTTTCTCTACCGCAGCCTCTACCTTTTTCAACAAATGAAGGTCGATAAAAGGACCTTTTTTTAGTGAACGTGGCACAGTCGTTTCCTCTTATTACTTAGTACGGCGACGTACAATAAGTTTATCAGTACGCTTGTTGCTGCGCGTTTTGTAACCTTTAGTAGGCACACCCCATGGTGTAACTGGGTGACGACCACCTTTGCTACGACCTTCACCACCACCATGTGGGTGATCCACTGGGTTCATCGCCGCACCGCGAACGGTAGGACGAACACCACGCCAACGCGTAGCACCAGCTTTACCAAGAACTCGTAAGCTGTGCTCAGAGTTTGATACTTCACCTAAAGTAGCGCGACATTCTGTCAATACTTTACGCATTTCACCTGAACGTAGGCGAAGAGTAACGTAGCGACCTTCACGAGCAACTAGCTGAGCAGAAGCACCGGCTGAACGTGCAACTTGTGCACCTTTACCTGGCTTAAGCTCGACACAGTGTACGGTACTACCAACTGGGATATTTTGCAGAGGCAAAGTATTACCCGCTTTGATAGGCGCATCTGCACCACTTAAAACAACATTGCCTGCAGCCATACCTTTGGAAGCGATAATGTAACGACGCTCACCATCAGCAAATTTAATCAGTGCAATATTTGCAGAACGGTTTGGATCATATTCCAAACGCTCAACTACCGCTGGGATTCCATCTTTATTGCGACGAAAATCAACCATACGATAATGCTGCTTATGACCACCACCTACGTGACGCGTAGTGATGCGTCCGTTATTATTACGTCCACCCGATTTGCTTTTCTTATCAAGCAAAGGTGCATATGGTGCGCCTTTGTGCAAATCGTTGTTAGTAACTTTAACAACGTGACGACGGCCTGCAGACGTTGGCTTACTTTTTACAACAGCCATTGACCTATCTCCCCTTATTCAGCGACCATGAAATCAATGTCTTGACCTTCAGCCAAACGTACGTACGCTTTTTTCACGTCTTTACGCTTACCTAGACCACGAACTGTACGCTTAGTTTTACCTTTATGGTTCAACGTGCGAACAGACTCAACTTTGACTTCAAAAAGCGCTTCGATAGCTTGTTTGATTTCAGGTTTAGTTGCATCACCAGTTACACGAAATACGTACTGACCATTACCTTCGGCAACGATAGTAGCTTTTTCGGAAATGTGTGGACCCAACAGAACTTTATAAATACGTTCGCCGATCATGCTAGTGCCTCCTCAACTTGTTTCAGAGCACCAACTGTCACCAACACTTTGTCGTAAGCAATCAAGCTAACAGGGTCGATAGACGCTGCATCACGCACATCTACGTTAGGAATATTACGAGCTGCTAAAAACAGATTGTCATCCAAGTTATCGGAAACAATCAAAGCGTTCTCAATATTCAATTCTGTCATTTTTGCTATGAAGAGCTTAGTTTTTGGAGCTTCCAATTTAAGATCTTCAACCACAACAAGACGGTCTTGACGTACTAATTCAGACCAGATGGTGCGCATTGCTGCACGATACATCTTCTTGTTCACTTTCTGAGAGTGATCTTGTGGTTTCGCAGCGAAAGTAACACCACCAGAGCGCCATAGAGGGCTACGGATAGTACCTGCGCGTGCACGACCAGAACCTTTTTGTTTCCAAGGTTTGCGTCCACCACCTGCTACTTCAGAGCGAGTTTTTTGAGCGCGTGAGCCTTGACGAGCGCCAGCCAAGTAAGATGTAACTACTTGGTGTACCAACGCTTCGTTGTATTCACGAGCAAAGGCTACATCAGAAACTTCTACCGTTCCTTCTGCGCCTGTAAGATTCAAGTTCATTGTCTACCCCTCTTAGCGAGCTTTAACAGCTGATTGAAGAATAACATCACCATTTACTGCACCAGGTACGGCACCTTTCACAAGGATAAGGTTACGTTCTGCATCTACGCGAACCACTTCTAGTGATTGTGTAGTGACTTGTGCAGCACCCATATGGCCAGCCATCTTCTTGCCTTTCCAAACACGACCAGGTGTTTGACATTGGCCGATGGAGCCAGGTGCACGGTGAGACAATGAGTTACCATGCGTAGCATCTTGCGTACGGAAATTATGACGCTTGATGGCACCTTGAAACCCTTTACCCTTTGATTGACCAGTTACATCAACCATTTGGATAGATTCGAAATCAGCAACAGTTAGCTCATCACCAACATTGATTTCTTTTTCGTCACCTGCCAGGCGGAACTCCCACAAACCACGACCTGCTTCAACGTTCGCTTTTGCATAATGACCCGCAGCAGCTTTGTTAACGCGGCTCGAACGGCGAGAACCTACAGTTACTTGAACAGCTTGGTAGCCGTCAGTTTCTGCTGTTTTCACCTGAGTAACGCGGTTCGGTTCAACCTCGATGACGGTTACTGGCACGGATACACCATCTTCATTAAAGATACGTGTCATTCCGGCTTTGCGTCCGACTAATTGAATAGCCATTTTTTACCTCATTTGCCAGTTGTGTATGGGGCTATCACCCGCTACGGCTGACCATTCCAGATCATTCCACTAATGTGCATAAGCCGACTGATAACCAGTCGGTTCTCGCACCCCAAACTTTGAGCTATTAACCCAAAGAAATTTGTACTTCCACGCCTGCCGCAAGATCTAGCTTCATTAGAGCATCAACAGTTTTCTCAGTTGGCTCAACGATGTCTAGAACACGTTTGTGTGTACGGATTTCATACTGATCACGCGCATCTTTGTTTACGTGTGGAGAAATCAATACTGTATAACGCTCTTTGCGAGTAGGAAGTGGAATCGGTCCACGCACTTGCGCACCTGTACGTTTCGCTGTATCCACAATTTCTTGTGTTGAAGCATCAATCAGACGATGATCAAATGCTTTCAGACGAATACGGATTTTTTGGCTTTGCATTTCCAACTCCAAATACAATGTTGTAATGACTTAACTGTACATTTATTAAGCCACAATCCTTTTTTAAGGACGGCGAATATTAGCCATTCAAAAACTGGTTGTCAAGTAACCAATTTCTGAACAAACAAAATAAACCATAAAATAAAAAGGCCACCCGATATGCGAGTGGCCTTTCTCTAAATCAAAAGCAATCAGATATTACTATCTAATTACTTAAGGATTTTAGCTACAACACCAGCACCAACTGTACGACCACCTTCACGGATCGCGAAACGTAGACCTTCGTCCATCGCGATTGGGTGAATTAGTTCAACAGTCATTTGAACATTGTCGCCAGGCATAACCATTTCTACGCCTTCAGGCAAAGAACAAGCACCAGTCACGTCAGTTGTACGGAAGTAGAACTGTGGACGGTAGCCTTTGAAGAATGGAGTGTGACGACCACCTTCATCTTTACCTAGAACATATACTTCTGCTTCGAACTCAGTGTGAGGAGTGATAGTACCAGGCTTAGCCAATACTTGACCACGCTGTACGTCTTCACGCTTAGTACCACGTAGAAGGATACCACAGTTCTCACCAGCACGACCTTCGTCTAGAAGCTTACGGAACATCTCTACACCAGTACAAGTTGTTTTAGTAGTATCAACGATACCAACGATCTCAACTTCTTCCTGGATTTTGATGATACCGCGCTCAACACGACCAGTAACAACCGTACCACGACCTTGGATAGAGAATACGTCCTCGATAGGCATCAAGAATGCACCATCGATAGCACGCTCTGGCTCAGGAATGTAGGCATCAAGAGTCTCTACAAGCTTCTTAACAGCTGTAGTACCCATTTCGTTGTCGTCTTCGCCGTTCAATGCCATCAAAGCAGAACCTGGGATGATTGGAGTATCATCACCTGGGAAGTCGTATTCAGAAAGAAGGTCACGCAATTCCATTTCAACCAACTCTAGCATTTCTGCGTATTCTTCAGAATCCGCACCGCCACAGTCTTCAGCCAACAAGTCAGCTTTGTTTAGGAAAACTACGATGTAAGGTACACCTACTTGACGAGAAAGAAGGATGTGCTCACGAGTCTGAGGCATAGGGCCGTCAGTTGCACCACAAACAAGGATCGCGCCATCCATTTGAGCAGCACCAGTGATCATGTTTTTAACATAATCGGCGTGTCCAGGACAGTCTACGTGTGCGTAGTGACGAGTTGGAGAATCATACTCTACGTGAGAAGTAGAGATAGTGATACCACGCTCACGCTCTTCAGGAGCGTTATCGATACCGTCAAAAGCAACGGCAGTACCGCCAAATACTTCTGCACATACACGAGTCAATGCTGCAGTTAAAGTTGTTTTACCATGGTCAACGTGACCGATTGTGCCAACGTTAACGTGCGGTTTACTACGTTCAAATTTACTCTTTGCCATGATACATACACCTTAAGAATTAGTAAGTATGATGATTAATCTTCATTTTTGATGATCGCGTCTGCCACACTAGCCGGTGCTTCAGCGTATTTCTCAAACTCCATCGCATAACTTGCACGCCCTTGCGACAAGCTACGCACGTCAGTTGCATATCCGAACATCTCCCCAAGAGGAACTTCAGCACGAATAATTTTCCCTGACGGGGAATCGTCCATCCCCTGAACAAGTCCACGACGACGATTCAAGTCTCCCATCACGTCACCCATGTACTCCTCAGGAGTCACAACTTCCACTTTCATTACAGGTTCAAGAATACAAGGATCAGCATCAACTGCCCCTTTTCTTAATCCCTGAGAAGCTGCAATTTTAAAGGCCATTTCATTAGAGTCAACATCATGGAATGAACCATCAAACAACACAACCTTCAGCCCCAACAAAGGGAAGCCGCCGATCACACCATTCTTCATTTGCTCTGAAATGCCCTTTTCTACCGCAGGGATGTATTCTTTAGGAATAGCACCACCAACAATCTCGTTAACAAACTCAAGCCCATCTTTATCAGTAGGGATTAACTTCATTACGACGTGACCGTATTGACCACGACCACCGGATTGACGCACAAATTTGTGATTAACCACCACTTCTTTGCGAATTTTCTCCCGGTAGGACACTTGAGGCTTACCAATGTTTGCCTCCACCTTAAACTCGCGACGCATACGGTCAACAAGAATATCAAGGTGTAACTCACCCATACCGGAAATAATTGTTTGACCCGTCTCTTCATGCGTCTCCACTCGAAAAGATGGATCTTCTTGCGCCAATTTACCCAGCGCAACAGCCATTTTATCCTGATCAGCTTGAGACTTAGGCTCCACTGCAACAGATATAACAGGCTCTGGAAACTCCATACGCTCCAGCACAACAACATCATTCATATCGCAAAGCGTATCTCCCGTGGTTACATACTTCATACCCACGATGGCGGCAATATCACCCGCCAAGACTTCTTTGATCTCTTCGCGATTGTTAGCGTGCATCTGAACCATTCGACCAACACGTTCACGCTTCTGCTTAACAGAATTATAAACGGCATCACCTGAACGCAACACACCAGAATACACACGAATGAACGTCAAGGTACCTACAAATGGGTCTGTCGCTATCTTAAACGCCAACGAAGAGAACTTAGCCTCATCATCAGCTGTTCGTGTCACAACAGTCTCACCATCTTCAAGCGTACCCTCTATCGCTTTAACTTCAAGCGGTGAAGGTAAATATTCAACAACAGCATCCAAAACAGCCTGCACACCTTTATTTTTAAAGGCAGAACCACACGTCACCAAAACTATTTCATTTGAAAGCGTACGGGCTCGCAGACCGCTTTTTATATCCTCAATAGACAACTCACCTTCTTCAAGGTACTTGTCCATCAACTCCTCACTCGCTTCAGCGGCCGCCTCAACCATTAGTTCACGCCACTCTAATGCGTCATCAAGTAGATCAGCAGGAATATCCTCCAAAGAGAATGTCATACCTTGATCTTCTTCATTCCACATTATGACTTTCATCAAAACCAAGTCTACTACGCCTCTGAAATCTTCTTCAGCGCCAACATTGATTTGAATCGGCACAGCATTAGCACCTAGTCGCGTTTTCAGCTGACGTACAACAGAAAAGTAATCCGCCCCTGTACGGTCCATCTTATTGACGAACACCATACGAGGAACTTCATATTTATTTGCTTGACGCCAAACTGTTTCAGTCTGAGGCTGCACACCCGAAGAACCACAAAGCACAACAACGGCACCATCCAGAACACGCAGAGAACGCTCTACTTCAATAGTAAAATCTACGTGTCCAGGCGTATCAATAATATTGACACGATGCTCGTCAAACTGTTTATTCATCCCACTCCAGAAGCATGTTGTCGCTGCTGAAGTGATGGTAATACCACGCTCTTGCTCTTGCTCCATCCAATCCATAGTGGCAGCACCATCGTGCACCTCCCCTATTTTGTGAGACAGACCAGTATAGAAAAGAACGCGCTCAGTTGTCGTTGTCTTACCTGCATCAACATGCGCACAAATACCGATGTTACGGTAGCGGTTGATAGGTGTTTTACGTGCCACTGTGTATCCTTCTCCGGATGATTAGAAACGGTAGTGAGAGAATGCTTTGTTAGCTTCTGCCATGCGATGAACGTCTTCACGTTTCTTAACAGCAGAACCTTTATTTTCAGCAGCATCTAGAATTTCACCTGCTAGACGCAAAGCCATGGATTTTTCACCACGCTTACGAGAAGCATCAACCAACCAACGCATAGATAGTGCTGCGCGGCGAGCTGGACGAACTTCAACAGGTACTTGGTAAGTCGCACCACCAACACGGCGAGATTTAACCTCAACCATTGGTTGGATTGATTCTAGTGCTTTTTCAAAGATAGCCATTGGCTCTTCAGTTTTAGCACGCGCTGCTACAGTGTTTAGCGCATTGTAAACAATGCTTTCTGCTACAGATTTTTTACCACTAACCATTACGTGGTTAATGAATTTCGCAAGAAGTTGGCTTCCGTGTTTAGGATCCGGAAGGATCTCACGCTTAGCGACGACGCGTCTTCTAGGCATATCTATATCCTCTTCAGGTTCGTCCGAGACAATATAATTATCGCTCGGCCTTACTGTATTAAAAAATTATGTCTAAACGATGAATTAAGTAGCGTTAGCTTACTTAGGACGTTTAGTACCGTACTTAGAACGGCCTTGCTTACGATTTTGTACGCCTGAAGTATCCAAGCTACCACGTACTGTGTGGTAACGAACACCTGGAAGGTCTTTTACACGACCGCCGCGAATCAGCACTACGCTGTGTTCTTGCAGGTTGTGACCTTCACCACCGATGTAGGAAGTAACTTCGAAGCCGTTAGTCAAGCGAACACGACATACTTTACGCAAAGCCGAGTTAGGCTTTTTAGGTGTAGTAGTATATACGCGAGTGCAGACACCGCGGCGTTGCGGACAAGCTTGTAACGCAGGAACGTCACTCTTTGCCACTTTACGTTTACGTGGTTTACGAACCAACTGGTTAACGGTTGCCATTAGACAAGCTCCACAAATCCAATTCTTATGGCGGAAATCGCCAAAATTAAGGAGGCGCAAGTTTAATTTGCGCCTATAAAACAGTCAATAGGGAGGCGACTAAAAAATCACCTCCCTCGCGATTTTACAGCAAATAACTAGTCTTTCAGTGCTGCACTCAATGCTTCTTCAACATCTGAGGCACTTACTGAAGAACTTCCTTCTTTTGCTGCTAACGCAAGCTCTTTCTTACGCTTACGTTCATTGTGGTATGCCAAACCTGTACCAGCTGGTATCAAGCGACCTACAACAACGTTTTCCTTCAAGCCACGCAAGTGATCTTTTTTACCAGTTACCGCACCTTCCGTAAGAACTCGAGTAGTCTCTTGGAAAGATGCTGCTGATATAAAGGACTCAGTAGCCAAGGAAGCCTTCGTGATACCTAGTAGCACACGCTCAAACTTAGCAGGGAATTTACCTTCTGCTTCCGCTTTTTCGTTAGCATCTAGAAGTTGAGTATACTCAACCTGATCACCTTGGATAAGATCTGTATCACCAGACTCACCAACCTCTACTTTACGCAACATTTGGTTAACGATAACTTCGATATGCTTATCGTTAATCACAACGCCTTGTAAGCGGTAAACTTCTTGCACTTCGTTAGTGATGTAATCAGCCAAAGCCTCTACACCTTGAAGACGCAAAATGTCATGAGGGCTTAAAGGACCATCGGCGATAATCTCGCCTTTAGCCACTTCTTCACCATCAAAGATGTTGATCTGACGCCATTTAGGAATCAAAGTCTCAACTGGATCATCACCATTTTGTGGTGTGATAACCAGACGGATCTTACCTTTTGTCTCTTTACCAAAGCTAACCACACCGCTAGTTTCAGCCATAACAGCTGGATCTTTCGGGCGACGCGCTTCAAATAGGTCAGCCACTCGTGGCAAACCACCGGTAATATCTTTGTTACCAATAGATTCTTGTGGGATACGCGCAAGAACCTCACCAGATTTCACAGTTGCACCATGATCCAAGCTCAACAAAGCTTTCTCAGGAAGCATATACTGTACTGGCGATTCGGTACCTGGAATCAACACAGGGTTACCCTCTGCATCAACAACAGAAATCATCGGACGAAGGTCTTTACCTGCCGCTGGACGATCACGAATTTCCATAACCTCAATAGTAGTAAGACCCGTCATTTCGTCAGATTGGCGACGAATAGTAACGTTCTCTTCCATACCACTAAATTCAAGGCGACCTTCCATTTCCGATACGATTGGGTGTGTATGTGGATCCCAGTTAGCAACGATTTGACCTGCCGTAACCTGATCACCTTCACGCACGCTCAATACAGCACCGTAAGGAAGCTTATAACGTTCTTTCTCACGACCCGCTTCATCAGCAATTGCCAACTCAGAAGAACGCGATGCAACAACTAGATGTCCAGTGTGGCGCTCGATACTCTTCATCTTATTGAAACGTACCGTACCTGCACTCTTCACCTGAACACTGTCAATTGCCGATGCTCGAGATGCTGCACCACCGATGTGGAAAGTACGCATTGTTAACTGTGTACCTGGCTCACCGATAGATTGCGCTGCCACAACACCAATGGCTTCACCAATATTAACCTGATGACCACGAGCAAGATCACGTCCGTAACACTTAGCACATACACCATGACGCGTATTACAAGTGATAACAGAGCGAATAATCATCTCATCCACACCAGCGGCTTCGATAGTACGAACATCGTGCTCATCGATCAAAGTACCCGCTGCTAGAACTTGATTGCCTTTCGCATCAATCACATCTTGAGCTACAACACGACCCAATACACGATGACCAAGAGGTACAACCACGTCACCACCTTCAATCATGGCCGCAACGGAAATACCATTTGTAGAACCACAATCCACTTCAGTGATAACCAAATCCTGCGCTACGTCTACTAGACGACGAGTCAAGTAACCAGAGTTTGCTGTTTTCAATGCCGTATCGGCTAGACCCTTACGAGCACCGTGTGTAGAGGTAAAGTACTGAAGTACTGATAGACCTTCACGGAAGTTCGCAGTGATCGGTGTCTCGATGATGGAACCATCTGGTTTCGCCATCAGACCACGCATACCACCCAACTGACGCATCTGAGCCACACTACCACGGGCACCAGAGTCAGCCATCATGTAAACCGAGTTAAAAGATTGCTGTTCAACCTCTTCGCCCGCTTTATTGATTGTCATCTCTTTTGCCAAGTTTTTCATCATGGCTTCAGTAACAGTTTCGTTAGTACGAGACCATAAATCGATTACTTTGTTGTA
The DNA here is from genome assembly GCF_005222245.1 of Marinomonas sp. FW-1. Taxonomy (NCBI): domain Bacteria; kingdom Pseudomonadati; phylum Pseudomonadota; class Gammaproteobacteria; order Oceanospirillales; family Oceanospirillaceae; genus Marinomonas; species Marinomonas sp. FW-1. Next base: position 3,741,280 of record NZ_CP025987.1, read on the forward strand.
CTTCTCGCCTTGGGTTACAAGACCATCAGCGTATTGGTATTCGATTTCTTTAACTTCCGCTTCCGCTTTCGCAATGATCGCGGCTTTCTCTGGTGGGATAACAAAGTCATCAACACCAACAGAAGAACCAGACGCAGTTGCATAAGCAAAACCTGTGTACATCAATTGGTCAGCAAAGATACAGCTCTCTTTCAAGCCTACTTTACGGTAACACTCGTTGATCAAGTTAGAGATCGCCTTCTTCTTCATGGTTTGGTTAACCACTGAGAACGGTAGGCCATCAGGAACAATATCAAACAACAAAGCGCGACCAACGGTTGTGTCTGCAATAAAAGTAGAAGGGACCTTTTCGCCTTCAAGCGTCGTATCAACTTGGCTAATACGCACTTTTACTTTCGCATGCAATTCAACTTGTTTAGCGCCATACGCACGGTGTACTTCTTTGATGTCAGAAAATGCCATGCCTTCACCCTTGGCATTAATTTTCTCACGAGTCATGTAGTACAGACCCAATACAACGTCCTGAGAAGGAACGATGATAGGCTCACCATTTGCAGGCGATAGGATGTTGTTCGTAGACATCATCAAAGCACGAGCTTCAAGCTGAGCTTCAATCGTCAACGGAACGTGAACCGCCATTTGGTCACCGTCGAAGTCGGCGTTGTATGCCGCACACACTAATGGGTGCAACTGAATCGCTTTACCTTCGATCAACATTGGCTCAAACGCTTGGATACCCAAACGGTGAAGTGTTGGTGCACGGTTCAACATCACAGGATGTTCGCGGATAACCTCATCAAGGATATCCCACACTTCAGGCGTTTCACGCTCAACCATTTTCTTAGCAGCTTTGATCGTCGTCGCCATGCCACGAAGTTCAAGCTTAGAGAAAATGAATGGCTTGAATAGCTCAAGTGCCATTTTCTTAGGCAGACCACACTGATGTAGACGCAGTGATGGACCTACTGTGATTACAGAACGACCAGAATAGTCAACACGCTTACCTAGCAAGTTCTGACGGAAACGACCCTGCTTACCTTTGATCATGTCAGCCAAAGATTTCAGAGGACGCTTGTTAGAACCCGTAATAGCGCGACCACGACGGCCATTATCAAGCAAAGCATCAACAGATTCTTGCAACATACGCTTTTCGTTGCGTACGATGATATCTGGAGCAGACAGCTCTAGCAGTCGTTTCAGACGGTTGTTACGGTTAATCACACGACGGTAAAGGTCGTTCAAATCAGACGTCGCAAAACGGCCACCTTCAAGAGGCACCAATGGACGAAGATCTGGCGGAAGAACTGGCAACACATCTAGCACCATCCACTCTGGGTTGTTGCCAGAATGATAGAATGCCTCAACAAGCTTAAGACGCTTAGAAAGCTTCTTAATACGAGTTTCAGAATTCGTGCTGTTTAGCTCTTCACGCATGCTGTTAATTTCTACAGGCATGTCTAAATCGCGAAGCAACATCTGAACCGCTTCCGCGCCCATGCGGGCATCAAACTCGTCACCGAATTCTTCTAGCGCTTCAAAATACTGCTCGTCATTTAGCAACTGTCCCTTTTCAAGCGTCGTCATACCTGGATCAATCACGATGAAAGATTCAAAATACAAAACACGCTCAATATCACGCAGTGTCATATCCATGATAAGACCGATACGTGATGGTAGAGATTTCAAGAACCAAATATGAGCAACAGGCGATGCAAGCTCAATGTGACCCATGCGTTCACGGCGCACTTTAGACAGAGCCACTTCAACGCCACACTTCTCACAGATAACACCGCGGTGTTTCAAACGCTTGTATTTACCACACAAGCATTCGTAGTCCTTGATAGGACCAAAGATTTTTGCACAGAACAAACCGTCACGTTCTGGTTTGAACGTACGGTAGTTGATGGTCTCTGGCTTTTTAACTTCACCATAAGACCATGAACGAATCATATCTGGTGATGCCAAGCCAATGCGGATCGCATCAAACTCGTCAGATTGTCCCTGTGATTTTAGAAGACCTAATAAGTCTTTCATGGATATTCGCCCCACTCGTAAGGCCGGGGAGTCTTGCTCCCCAGCAGGTCAAATGTGATTCGTGCTTATTCGTTTTCCAGCTCGATATCGATACCAAGAGAACGAATCTCTTTCACCAACACGTTGAAGGACTCAGGCATGCCAGGTTCCATACGGTGGTCACCGTCTACGATGTTTTTATACATCTTAGTACGGCCATTCACGTCATCGGACTTCACAGTCAACATTTCTTGAAGTGTGTAAGCAGCACCGTATGCTTCTAGTGCCCATACCTCCATCTCCCCGAAACGCTGACCACCGAACTGAGCTTTACCACCCAGCGGCTGCTGAGTAACCAAGCTGTACGAGCCGGTAGAACGTGCGTGCATTTTGTCATCAACCAAGTGGTTCAACTTAAGCATGTACATGTAACCAACGGTTACAGGACGTTCAAAAGCATCACCAGTACGGCCGTTAAACAATTTAACTTGACCGCTTTCGTTGATTCCAGCTAGGCGCAACATACGTTTGATCTCAGCTTCTTTCGCACCATCAAAGGCACCAGACGCCATTGGAACACCACCCGTTAGGTTGGATGCCAAGGTTAAAATTTCTTCGTCTGTAAAGCTGTCTAGATCTTCTGTACGAGCACAACGCAAGTCGCCTTCGTAGCCGTTGTAGATTTCATCAAGGAAGCTACGCAGTTCTGCAACCGCTTCAGCTTTCTCACGCTCTGCAACAAGCATTTCGTTGATCTTACGACCCAAGCCTTTAGATGCTGCACCTAAGTGAGTCTCCAAAACCTGACCAACGTTCATACGCGAAGGAACACCTAGCGGGTTCAATACGATATCAACTGGATCACCGTTTTCATCGTACGGCATGTCTTCAACTGGCATAATTTTAGAAATTACACCCTTGTTACCATGACGACCGGCCATTTTATCACCTGGCTGGATACGACGTTTGATGGCAACATAAACCTTAACGATTTTAAGAACGCCAGGCGCTAGATCATCACCTGTTTGTAACTTACGTTTCTTATCTTCAAATTTCGCATCAAGCTCTTTACGGCGCTCAATCAAAGCCGCTTGCGCTTTCTCAAGCTGCTCACTGGCTTCTTCATTAGCAACACGAATCTTGAACCATTCTGGGTGATCCAGATTTGCCAAGTATTCTTCCGTAATAATCGCATTACGAGCTAGGCCCGGACCGCCTTCTGCTTGCTGACCAATTAAGGCCTCAGCTAGACGTTCAAACGTTGCCTTCTCAACAATACGGAACTCTTCGTTCAAGTCTTTACGAACTTGATCAAGCTGCGATTTCTCGATGAACTTAGCACGGTCATCTTTTTCGATACCATCACGAGTGAACACTTGCACATCGATAACAGTACCGCGTGTGCCAGTTTTAACACGTTGAGACGTATCTTTTACGTCAGACGCTTTCTCACCGAAAATAGCGCGCAAAAGTTTCTCTTCAGGCGTAAGTTGTGTTTCACCTTTTGGTGTCACTTTACCAACTAGAATATCGCCCGGCTCAACTTCTGCACCGATATAAACGATACCGGATTGATCCAACTTAGAAAGTGCACCTTCACCCACGTTAGGGATATCGGCAGTGATCTCTTCAGGCCCAAGCTTAGTATCACGTGCAACACACGTTAACTCTTGAATGTGGATAGAAGTAAATCGATCTTCCTCTACAACACGCTCTGAAACCAAAATCGAGTCTTCGAAGTTGAAACCATTCCAAGGCATGAAAGCAATACGCATGTTTTGGCCAAGCGCCAAATCACCCATATCAACAGAAGGGCCATCGGCCATAATGTCGCCAGAAGCAACTCTCTCACCTTTCATTACCAATGTACGCTGGTTAATACATGTGTTCTGGTTAGAACGTACGTATTTAGTCAGGTTGTAGATATCCACACCCGCTTCACCAGCAATAGTCTCTTCTGAATTCACACGTACAACGATACGGCTTGCATCAACAGACTCAATCACACCGCCACGATTCGCAACGATACAAACACCAGAGTCTTTTGCTACATTTTTTTCCATACCAGTACCAACTACAGGCTTATCAGCCTTAAGCGTAGGTACCGCTTGACGTTGCATGTTGGAACCCATCAATGCACGGTTAGCGTCATCGTGCTCTAGGAACGGGATCAAAGATGCCGCAACAGAAACAACCTGACGAGGTGACACGTCCATTAGGTTTACTTTTTCTTTTGGAATCAAAGTGGTTTCGTGCATATGACGCACCTGAACCAACTCATCAACCAAACGGCCTTCCGCATCAACGTTTGCTGACGCCTGGGCAATAACATATTTCGCTTCATCAATAGCAGAGATATAAACTGTTTCATCAGTCATCTTGCCATCGATAATCTTACGATATGGCGTTTCTAAGAAGCCGTAGCTGTTAGTACGCGCGTAAGTAGATAGCGAGTTGATCAAACCGATGTTTGGTCCCTCAGGCGTTTCGATAGGACAAACACGGCCATAGTGAGTAGCGTGTACGTCACGTACTTCAAAGCCTGCACGCTCACGAGTAAGACCACCAGGCCCTAACGCTGAAACACGACGCTTATGCGTTACTTCAGATAGCGGGTTGTTTTGGTCCATGAACTGAGACAATTGGCTTGAGCCAAAGAACTCTTTGATTGCGGCAGCAACAGGCTTCGCATTCAAAAGATCTTGTGGCATAAGGCCATCGGCTTCCGCCATTGACAAACGTTCTTTTACAGCTCGTTCTACACGAACAAGGCCAACACGGAATTGGTTCTCGGCCATTTCACCAACAGAACGAACTCGACGGTTACCCAAGTGATCGATATCATCAACCATGCCGTTACCGTTACGGATATCAAGCAAAGTTTTTAGAACATCAACAATGTCATCATGATCAAGAACGCCAGCACCTGTATCTTCTTCACGACCCAAGCGGCGGTTGAATTTCATTCGACCAACACCAGACAAGTCATAACGATCTTCTGAGAAGAACAAACCTTGGAACAAGCCTTCTGCTGATTCTTTGGTTGGTGGCTCGCCAGGACGCATCATGCGGTAGATCTCAACCAATGCTTCCAACTGGTTGCTGGTCGGATCAATACGAAGTGTGTCAGAAATAAATGGACCATGGTCCAGATCATTCGTGTAAAGCGTATCCACTTCAGTGATGCCTGAAGCAACTAGCGCCTCTAACAAATCAACAGACAACTCAGTGTTTGCTTCCGCAATCAATTCGCCCGTTGAAGGGTGAACCAAATTCTTAGCAGTCACTTTACCAAGCATGTATTCAAGCGGCACAGATAGACGCTCTAGACCTGCTTTTTCCATTACACGAATATGCTTAGCGGTAATACGACGACCTTCTTCAACGATAAGTTCGCCATTCGCATCAGCAATATTAAATAGCGCTGTATCACCACGTAGGCGATTAGCAACTAGATCCATCTCAAAACCATCGCGCTTCAAATAGAAACGTGTCGTTTCAAAGAAAGTATCTAAAATTTGTTCTGTACCATAACCCAAAGCACGCAGCAAAATCGTTGCTGGCAGCTTACGACGACGGTCGATACGAACAAATACGCAATCCTTTGGATCAAACTCGAAGTCCAACCAAGAACCACGGTAAGGAATAACTCGAGCAGAATGCAGTAATTTACCTGAAGAGTGAGTTTTGCCACGATCGTGATCAAAAAACACACCAGGAGAACGGTGTAATTGAGAGACGATAACACGCTCTGTCCCGTTAATTACAAAGGTACCATTGTCTGTCATGAGTGGAATTTCACCCATGTAGACTTCTTGCTCGCGAATGTCTTTGATTGCTTTATTCGATGACTCTTTATCGTAAATGATAAGTCGCACACGAACACGTAAAGGTGCCGCGTAAGTAACACCACGCAACTGACACTCTTTAACATCAAAGACTGGTTTGCCTAAACGGTAATCGACGTATTCTAGCGCCGCATTGCCGGAAAAGCTGACCATTGGAAAGACAGATTTAAAGGCCCCATGCAGACCTAATTCCCCACGCTCCGCAAGGCTTTTACCTTCTTGCAGAAAATTACGGTAGGATTCAAGCTGAATTGCCAGCAAGTATGGCACATCCAAAACGGGCGGCAGTTTACCGAAATCCTTACGGATACGTTTTTTCTCAGTGTATGAGTAAGCCATCAGCATTCCCCAGCTTGTGCACATTGACGCAAAAGGCCCAAATCAGGCCTTACCATATATGGGAGCATTATCTCCCATTTGAAAATTCTTCTAAGGTTTTATTTGAGTTTTAGAAACCCAAAAAGGCCGGTGACAATAATGTCACCAGCCATTTCGACTATTGGCCGAAATCTGGAAATACAAGTATCATTACTTGATTTCGACAGATGCACCAGCTTCTTCAAGAGCTGCTTTAAGAGCGGCAGCGTCATCTTTAGAAGCGCCTTCTTTAACAGTCATTGGAGCGCCGTCAACGATAGCTTTAGCTTCTTTCAAGCCTAGGCCAGTCGCTGCACGTACAGCTTTGATTACGTTTACTTTCTTATCGCCAGCAGCAGTAAGAACAACGTCAAATTCAGTTTGTTCTTCAGCAGCAGCGCCAGCTTCAGCAGCAGGACCTGCAGCTACAGCAGCAGCTGCAGATACGCCGAATTTTTCTTCCATTGCAGAAATTAGTTCAACAACGTCCATCACAGACATTTCTGCTACTGCATTGATGATATCTTCTTTAGTTAGAGCCATGACTCAGATTCCTAGCATTCTTTATAATTACCCGAAGGTAATAAAACAAAATATTTATCAAGAAGGGACACGGTAAACCGTATTAAGCCGCTTCTTGCTCTTTTTGATCGCGAACCGCTGCAAGAGTACGTACAAACTTGCTTGTTGCGCCCTGAATAACACTCATCAGTTTCGCAATCGCTTCTTCGTATGTAGGCAGTGTTGCCAAACGATCAATGTCGCCAGCTGGGATCAACTCACCGTTGAACGCCAACGCCTTCACTTCAAACTTAGTGTTAGTTTTAGCAAAAGCTTTCAACAAACGAGCAGCCGCACCCGGGTGTTCGTTAGAAAAAGCAATTAACGTAGGACCAACAAAGCTCTCAGTTAGACACTCGAAGTCAGTACCTTCAACTGCACGGCGAGCCAATGTATTACGTACTACACGTACATAAACACCTGCTTCACGCGCTTCTTTACGTAGTGCTGTCATATTACCCACGGTAACACCGCGAGAATCAGCAACTACTGCAGACAATGCAGTTTTAGCAACTTCGCTAACTTCGGCGACAATGGCTTTTTTGTCTTCTAGACCTAATGCCACTGGTTTTCTCCTGGATTAGCAGAGAGTGAATCACTCTCTTATTTTTACCAACTCTTCGATTACTCGAAGTACTTGCTGGTGAGTTAGATCCAGTATATCTGAATCGGGCCACACCATCTGCGCAGGACAAACATTTTTCAACGTTATTATTAAACCCTCTGGGTTCCTGCGGTCTTTGACGGCCTGCTCAACAAATAAATGAAGGCAGACCCCAAAGCTCATGATCTAAACATGCTTACTTAGTAGCGTTAAGCGCGCCTAGATCAATTTGTAGACCAGGTCCCATTGTAGAGGACAAAGTCACTTTCTTAAGGTAAACGCCTTTTGAAGATGCTGGTTTAGCACGACGCAAGTCAGCCAAAAGCGCTTCAACGTTTCCTTTGATAGCATCAGCAGCGAACTCAATAGAGCCTACAGCCGCGTGGATGATACCATTTTTATCTGTACGGTAACGAGCTTGACCTGCTTTTGCATTTTTAACTGCAGTTGCAACGTCAGGTGTTACTGTGCCAACTTTAGGGTTAGGCATTAGACCACGAGGACCTAGAACCTGACCTAGTTGACCAACGATGCGCATTGCATCAGGAGATGCGATAACAACGTCAAAATCTAGGTTACCAGCTTTAACTTGTTCAGCCAAATCTTCGAAACCAACAACATCTGCACCAGCTTCTTTCGCCGCTTCAGCATTTGCACCTTGTGCGAATACAGCAACGCGAACATCTTTACCAGCACCGTGAGGCAATACAGTAGAACCACGAACAACCTGATCAGATTTACGTGGGTCAACGCCTAGGTTAACAGATACATCAACAGACTCTTTGAACTTAACAGTAGAAAGCTCAGACAATAGAGCAACTGCTTCTTCTACAGTGTACAACTTAGTTGCTTCTACTTTTTCAGCGATCAAACGAGCGCGTTTAGTTAATTTAGCCATTAGTTTACACCCTCAACTTCTAGACCCATAGCGCGTGCGCTACCAGCAATCGTACGAACTGCTGCATCCATGTCAGAAGCAGTCAAATCAGCTTGCTTCGCAACAACAATCTCTTCTAGCTGTGCACGAGTAACCGTACCAACTTTCTGAGTGTTTGGACGTGGAGAACCACTCTTCAAACCAGCTGCTTTTTTAAGCAAAACAGAGGCAGGAGTAGATTTAGTTTCAAATGTAAAACTACGGTCACTGTATACAGTAATGATTACTGGCGTTGGAAGACCAGGCTCTACGCCTTGAGTTTTCGCATTAAACGCTTTACAGAATTCCATGATGTTCACACCGTGTTGACCAAGTGCTGGACCAACTGGTGGACTTGGGTTCGCTTGACCCGCTTTAACTTGTAGCTTGATATAAGCTTGGACTTTCTTAGCCATTTTCAACTCCAAATGGGTCACCGCCCGAAGGCTACCCGTTCAACAAAATCAGGCTTTCTCAACCTGACTAAATTCCAAATCAACTGGTGTCGAGCGCCCAAAAATAAGCACCGCCACTTTGATTCGACTTTTATCGTAGTCAACTTCTTCTACAACGCCATTAAAGTCAGCAAATGGACCTTCGTTAACACGAACCACTTCACCCACTTCAAATAAAGTCTTAGGACGCGGCTTATCAACCCCATCACTAACACGTTGCAAAATAGCGTCAGCTTCACGACTCGTGATCGGAGAAGGCTTGTCAGCCGTACCACCGATAAAACCTAATACACGAGAAGTGCCTTTAACCAAATGCCAAGAGGCGTCATTCATATCCATTTGAACCAATACATAGCCTGGATAGAACTTTCTTTCACTCTTGCGCTTTTTGCCATCTCGGATTTCAACCACTTCTTCAGTTGGAACCAAGATGTCACCAAAATTCTCTTCCTGCCCCATAACCTGCACTCGCTCAATAAGCGAACGCATTACGTGCTTTTCGTACCCTGAGTACGCCTGTACTACATACCATCGTTTGGTCACGAGCAACTCCTAACTAATTACCGAGGAAACGATCCAACCAAGGAACGAATCCACCCCCCATAGCACGAGAGACATAAAAACAACAACCGCTAACACTATCAAAGTTGTTTGCGTGGTTTCTTGCCTAGTTGGCCATACAACTCTACGAATTTCAGTTTTGGCCTCTTTTGCCAAAGTGAAAAAAGCTTTACCTTTCGCAGTTTGCAACGCAACAAAGCCAGCAACACCAGCTAACACCAAAATAGCAATCAAGCGATACAATGGTGACTCAGCAGAATAAAAGTTATTACCAATCACGCCTACCGCAACTAGTAGAACAACAATTGCCCACTTAAACACGTCTCCGCGAGACGCTTGAGCTTCAGTACTCGAACTCATACTTTAGGTAATCCCTAACTAAGAAATAGGATACGAAATATGGCAGGCCAAGAGGGACTCGAACCCCCAACAGCCGGTTTTGGAAACCGGTGCTCTACCAATTGAACTATTGGCCTACAATCGTATGGGCGGAGGATGATACCTAAACAAGCTAAGTTTAGCAAGGGTATCTGCCCAAAAAACAGACAATAAAAAAGGCGGCTTAACCACCTATCTTTTGCATTGGAAAGCTGGAGCTCATGAGCAGATTTGAACTGCCGACCTCACCCTTACCAAGGGTGTGCTCTACCAACTGAGCTACATGAGCATTGGAGCGGGTAGCGGGAATCGAACCCGCCTCTTCAGCTTGGAAGGCTGAGGTAATAGCCACTATACCATACCCGCAATTGGTGGAGGGAGGTGGATTCGAACCACCGAAACTTTCGTGGCAGATTTACAATCTGCTCCCTTTGGCCACTCGGGAACCCCTCCACGTACTCAGCGCTACAACGCATCACCCCAAAAGGTGGGAGCCATTATATGAATCGTCTTGCCAATTGCAAGCACTAGCAAGGATTTTTTTCGACTTTTATCATCATCTTTGTCAGATCGAAACGTGACATAAACTGTTCCCAGTCTTTTTCATCAACAGGTTGGGCTATATCTAACTGCTGGAGTGGAACATTTCGCATATGTTCATAAACATCAACAGGATAGCCCGAGGCGCTTTGAATGCGCTGCCTTGCCTGATCCGCCCTCTCCTGGGAAGAATACAAACCCAAGGATATTCTGTTCTTCATTTCAGCTCGATTGATTACAAAGCTGTCGATCGACTTGGCGGCAAGCTCTTTTACAATACGCGCAGCTATCGCAGGCGTTTCTGGCGCGGCTATATAAAGCCAGAACTTAGGTCTTTTACCCGTCACCTCTCTATCTTGGTAATCCCAACCGAAATCTTTCAACACTCGAACAATTTGCTTCTTGTCTTCACTGCGCTCTGTCTCAAGACGTGGACAAAACAACTCCGGCGCATCGACTGTCGCTTGCTCAATCACTTTGTTAAGTGCGTTTTCAAGACTTTCGTTAGAGACCTCATCGACCTGAGGGTATTGCTCAATTGGCGCCTCAGACAAAAGATAAATTTTTTCACTGACAGGCGGTCCATAAATAGACTCTCGGCTTTTTTCCGGCGTATCTTGGACAAAACTATGCCAACTTAAAAAGGCAGCATTTAACAACACAACAAAAAGAAAAAGCCACTTCATTTATTGCCTCTTAACTGCTCGTCACCCACTAACTTTGCACCTATCGCCACTAAATTCGGCTGTCGCTCAACTGGTACGCCCAAACGCTTTAGCAAAGATTCAGCATCGCCACCTGTGGCAATCCACTTGTACTCTTTGTATTGCTGATAAATGCGTTCCAAAAAGCCCAAAGCCATTTCATAACACCCTTCTGTAACAGCTCGCGCCGTCGAGTTAGGCAGACCTTCCCCAACAACCACTTCATTCGAGTCATAACGAATACGCGCCGTATTAACAAGTAATGACTCTTCCATCATTGCAAGCCCTGGAGTGATATATCCGCCAAGGTGAACCCCAGCCTTATCAACCACATCAACCTTAATAGCGGTACCCGCATCCACCACAACAACACCACCCCCTTCGATATGATGCGCTGCAATGACACCAAGCCATCGATCCACACCCAATCTCTCTGGCTCAAAATAGGCGTTATGAACCCCACAAGCTGTCGCTTGACTTGTTAGCGTCATCCATCTGCTATTCGGGTACTCGGCTTGAATATCCGCATGCATCAATGCACTTTGCTCTTTAGAGCGCACGCTAGCAAAGTAAATCACATCAGGCACAAACCCGTTATCCGTTGGGCAATGATCACCACGATGAACCCACAACACAGACTCGTCTTCGAATGCTGTGAACTTGATACTGGTATTACCAGCATCAACCACCAAAACCTTAGTTGCGACGGACACTTATCTCCCCCCCATGCAGAGCCACCAGCTCTCCATTTTCTTCTAGCAACAAAGCGCCTTTTTGATCAATGCCTCGGGCAACCCCTTGGCGTTGCTGGGAAACCGTACTAACGGTAACGGATTGATTAAACAGCACATCATAAGCTTGCCACTGGTGCTGGAAATGCTTCATACCGTTGCCATCTTCAAATAATTGACAAATATCAATTAACTCTTTGGTTAATTCAGCCAAGATAACATTTCGGCTCGGACGAGATTGAAGACGTGAAACCAAATCAGTCCATGGCTGATCGACATGGGTCATAAAGCCATCATCCATCTCGACATTTAGCCCCACGCCAATAATCACATGACAAACATCCTGATCCGCCACCATTTCTAATAAAATGCCACACACCTTTTGCCCATCAATTTGAACATCATTGGGCCACTTCAGACCTGGATTAGGAATACCTGCATTTTTCAAAACACGGGCGACGGCAACCCCCACAGCAAGACTCAACCCTTCCACTACACTCGGCCCATTATCAAAACGCCAAGCGAATGAGAAAGTAAGGTTTTTCGCAACGCCGGACTCCCACTGACGTCCCCGACGTCCTTTCCCCTTAGTCTGGCGTTCAGTAGCAATCAATACAGGCAAAGGCTGGCAAGCGGATATATATTGCTTTGCGTCACCATTAGTCGACTCCGTCTCGAACGCCAATTTGACCGTCACATCACTTGGCACACCACTGTCACGTAGCTTCTCTTCCGATAACAATTCAATAGGCGTTGGTAAACGATAGCCACGACCTTTAACAGAGTGCACAGTCATACCAATGGACTCTAGTTTCTTAAGCTTTTTCCAGACCGCTGCGCGGGTCACCCCCAGTGCGGCTCCTAACTCTTCACCAGAGTGAAATTCATTATCACTAAGCAGGGCCAAAACAGCTTGCATCAACGCTCTCCAATTTCATTTTTCACTTTGCCCGAAACGGCACAAAGGATTGACCTTTCGCCGCTTGAAGCCAATTTAATTCAGGGTAATCACAAGTATTGTCTACAGCGTGAATGGCATACGCATGACGCGAGTGCGCAGAGCGATTAGCATAACTAAGGTGGGGGAACTCACCATTCAAGATAACTAAAGAACCTTTCGGCACAGGCATAGCCACCAGCTCACTTTGGTGCCAAGCATGCTCTTTTAATGTCACCATTCTTGTTTCTATCGAGCCTGGTGCATGACGCTCAAAACGCTTTAGCAAGCCATGACGATGCCCTTCTGGCACCCCCCAAAGACAACCATTTTCAAGCGTTGCATCCTCAATAGCAAACCACAAACCGATAACGCTCATTGGCGTGGTGTAAAGAAAAGTACTGTCTTGATGACAATTCACCTCTCCTCCAATGCCAGGCTGTTTAAAAATATACATAGATTGTGCAGCCCGTGGCTCAACCATACCTAACTGCTGCAATAACTCTCCCCATGCAGGAGACAACGAAAAAGCCTCAAAGACCGCATCCTGAAAATGAAGACTGTGCCCTACCTTGTTAATAGACAGCTCTAGTGGTTGTTTAAGATCACCCACCTCATTAAAGGCTTCCTCCTCAAAGAAGAAAGACACTTTGTTAGCTGACTCAATGAAGTAACTATCAGTATGACGAGACTGCTCGTTGGTGGTAAAAATTGAACGTACAGAGGCGGGATCGAAGGTCGCCATTAGCTCTGTCATTCTCGACTTAAGAGCATCACAGGTAGCCTCCGGAACAATCGACTCCAATACCAAATAGCCATCATTATGATACTGGTCTATTTGTGATTGCGTGATTTTAATCGACCCAAGACTAAGCTCTATATTTTCTGACATGCACTTTCCTTATCTATTACTGTTTGCATTCGCCTTCATGAAATAAGCCACTTCCTGCATCAATGCATTGAAGTTTGGATTCCAAGACACGCGCGCCGCATGAGGGCTACTTTCCGTTAAGGCAGATAAATTTTCACCATACCAATTTTCATCATCCGTTCGGCACGCTTCATACAAGGACTCATCTGCTTGGTGCCAGCCGCAAATCCTATACTCCCCAGACACCCCGTAATAAGGGTTCTCTGGGTTTCCGTGAACCGCCATGTGCGACAAACCTAATATTCTATCCTCTGGCCAGTGGGTATTATAAACTTTAATTCGATCCGTATTGGCACTCATTTGATCTTTGCTATACAACACCATCTGACTTTTTGACCCAATCATACCCGCATCAAATACTTTTTCTGACACTGTAGAATCAACAGTCCCATCATCTTCCGATAACGCCATGAATACCGGTAATGTTTTCGGGGTTTCAAGAATTAAGTTACGCACTTCTTTCGAAAGCTTATACACCTCAGCGATAGCTGGCACAGGAATCGAGGCATATTTAGCGAAGTCGTCACTTGGGTAGTTATCCAACCAATCTTTGAACATCGCCAACCACGGAGAAAGCCAGTCGATACTACTGTTCACTTTAAAGACAGGCGAGAACAATACCGCACCAGCGACACTATCTGAATGCTGCCATGCGTACTCCGCTGCTAAAGCGCCACCAGTAGAAAAGCCCCCAACATACATCACATCCACTTCTTTACTGAATGTATCCGCCGCATTTTGGAACGTGGTACGCCAATCCTCTCGGGAGACATCAATCAGGTCTTCTGCTTTCGTACCATGGCCAGGCAATAAAACGACCCTTACTTGATAGCAAGCCGCTTGCATTGCTGTGGCTGGGTCTCGCATCGAAAAAGGAGAATCCGACAAACCATGCGATAACAACACACCGATACGAGCTTCTCCAGTACAGTTTTTCGCATCGGGTAATAACTCAAAAGGCAAAACGGCAGACAGCTCTCTCGCTTGATCATCGGCATTAACCCATACCTTTCTCTCACTGACATACTGCTCAGCACGAGCGATATATTGGGCAAAAGGCTCGTCTGGCTCATAGATTAACTCTATCTGATCCTGCATAGCATTGACTGTCTCAGACAAAGGTAAGGACAATACCAAAAAACACCACAACGCTATTTTCTGCTGCACAATAAATCCTCTCGTTGTAAGTAATTGAATTGAACTAACATCCTAGGAGCCCCCAAGATCATGTTATTATTAAACACTTCCCTTGTCTGATACGCCATCATGAAAAAGCCTTACCCCGACGCAGAACAAGTTCCTTCTCTTTGGTTTCCCTTGGTAAAAAAGTTTTATCAAGCTCATTACCCAAGTGGAAAACCAAACAAAGCAGACCCTATTTGGGTAATAAAAGACAATGGCATTATTCTTTGTGCGGTTAGACTCAAACGTATTGCCGACGATCAGCTACTCACCAGCATGGTCACCGAGCCGAATCACCGCAACCTTGGTCTCGGCAGCCACCTTATCAACAACATACACCCAGCACTTAATGCAATGCCGACCTACTGCTTCGCCTTTACTCACCTAGTGCCCTTTTATAATGCGAATCATTTTACGACCATTGAAGCAGAAATGTTACCAGAAGAACTCGCAAGTCGCTTTCGTGCTTATACCGCACAAGGTCGAGAGCTGACGCCAATGCGTTACATCCGCAGCTAAAATGCACTTAAAATGCACTTAAAAACACTTAAATTACTAAAACTGACACGCCTTTATTGACGCTTTTCCGCTTCCTCCAGTACCTTTGATCACCTTACCTATCTTTGTGAAGACAATAAATAAAAAGACTGAGGACATCATGTCAATTACCTTACCACCACATTCAAAAATGCTTACCTCAGATTTTATCTTTGGTGTGGCAACGGCCTCCTTTCAAATAGAAGGAGCAACAACGGCAGATAACCGCCTCCCTTCCATTTGGGATACGTTCTGCGCCACGCCAGGCAAAGTGAAAGGCGCCGACAATGGCGAAATCGCTTGTGACCATTATCATCTATGGGAACAAGACATCAAACTCATCAAAGACCTTAGTGTAGACGCTTATCGACTATCTATTGCATGGCCTCGTGTCATGAATGAGAAAGGTGAAGCCAATCAAGCCGGATTGGATTTTTACCGCAACTTACTCAAAACACTCAAAGCGGAAGGCCTAACAGTATTTGTCACCCTGTATCATTGGGATCTACCACAGCATCTAGAGGACAAAGGTGGCTGGCTTAATCGAGAAACGGCGTATCAATTTAAGCAATATGCAGACTTAGTGACTAAAGAGTTGTCCGAATGGGTCGATAGCTGGGCAACCTTTAACGAACCTTTTTGTGCCGCCATACTCGGTTATGAATTAGGGATTCATGCACCTGGGCTAACCAAGCCAGAATATGGCAGGCAAGCCGCCCACCACATTTTACTCGCACATGGTTTAGCACTGCCGATAATTCGTAAAAACGCGCCACAATCTCAAGTGGGTATTGTGCTTAATATGAATCGCTCCTACGCAGCCAGCGAAAAAGCCGAAGATCAATTTGCTGGTTTAATGCGCGAAACGTTAGACAACCAATTTTTCATTGAGCCATTGATGAAAGGCCAGTACCCACAGATTCTAAAAACCGTAGCGCCACAGTATTTGCCGACCATTTTGCCGGGTGATATGGAGATCATATGTCAGCAGATGGACTTCTTAGGTATGAATTTCTATACCTGCAACCACAACGCCTTCGACTCTGAAAAGATGTTCAAAGATGTAAAGAACAGCAAAACCGTCGAATACACTGATATTGGTTGGGAAGTTGCGCCACACGCCTTTACCGAACTATTAGTGAATCTACACAAACAATACACCCTACCGCCAATGTACATCACTGAGAACGGCATTGCCTGCGCCGATAATATTATTGATGGGGGCATAAACGATGATCAACGCGTACGGTATTTAAATGACCACCTAAATGCCCTACATCAAGCCATTGAGGAAGGCGTGGATATTCGTGGCTACTTTGCCTGGAGCCTAATGGATAACTTTGAATGGGCGGAAGGCTACAGCAAACGTTTTGGTCTAACTTACGTAGACTATCAAACTCAGGAAAGAACCATTAAACGTAGTGGTTATGCCTACCGCGACTTTTTGAACAGCCGCAAAAGCTAATATTGTACGTCATATTAATAAAGCAAAAAAAAACGCCTGATGCATAACATCAGGCGTTTTTTGTTAGCTTGGCAAACAAATCACTTTACGAATTACTTTAAGTGACCTGCATTGTGAAGCTCTCTATCTTTTTCTGCTGGCGGCGTCCATTGGTACTGCCAAGTCTCACTCAGAGGCTGTCCGTTCGCTTCCAAATAGACGCGTAGATTAATTGGCTTAGTGGCATCTTTCCCACTTGGCGGAACTAAATCAAACATCGCACGATAGCCATCAATCGAATGAAGTGGTCGTGCAGATTCAATCTCCACTCGCCCGTCTGAGGAAGTAATTACCGCTTTTACTTTCGTATCCTGACCTAGCATAGCTAAGGAACCTCCAGCAAAATCAACCACAAAGCGCTTGCTGTAATATTGACGTTTCTTACCAATTACTCCGCCAATACCTGTGAAGGTATCAACCACTCGAGCGCGGTTAGACTGCACAGGAGGATGACTTCCCCAATACATGTTATAGCTATAAAGCAGCTCTTGGCCGGCTTTAACTGGCGCTTCTGGGTTCCAGAATGCCACGATGTTATCGAAAGTTTCATCCAAAGTTGGAATCTCTACCAACTGCACAGAACCTTTACCCCAATTACCGATTGGCTCGATCCATAAA
Source organism: Marinomonas sp. FW-1 (assembly GCF_005222245.1). Classification (NCBI taxonomy): domain Bacteria; kingdom Pseudomonadati; phylum Pseudomonadota; class Gammaproteobacteria; order Oceanospirillales; family Oceanospirillaceae; genus Marinomonas; species Marinomonas sp. FW-1. Next base: position 3,758,657 of record NZ_CP025987.1, read on the forward strand.
CTTGGACGCTTCTCATAAAAGACACCGTCATCTTGATAATGATCGAAATTACGGTCACGTTGTAGCAAACCAAAGCCTTTTGGATTTTCGTCGCTGTAAGCATTAAACTGCAAATTGGCAGGATTACTCAGCGGGCGCCAAATCCATTCGCCATTACCTGTTTGCATTGCTAGACCATCAGAGTCGTGGATTTCTGCACGCCAGTCATAGTTTGTTCGGCGATCATTTTCACCCACCATAAACATACTCGTCATTGGTGCAACCCCTAAACGCTCAACCGATTTACGTGGATAAATAGCAGAATCCACTTTCATCTTGAACGGTTCGCCTGGTGACATATCAAAACGATAAGCCCCTGTTACACTAGGCGAATCCATTAAAGCGTAAACAGTTACCACATCAGAACCTGGCTTAGGTTTCTCTAACCAAAAATCTGTAAATACAGGAAACTCTTCTGGATGAGGCATCGCCGTATCAATAGCCAAGCCACGCGCAGAAAGACCATATTGCATCTCACTACCCACTGCTCGGAAATAACTCGCACCTAAAAACGCAACAACATCACGCTGCCAATCTGTTGCGAACTGCATTCTAAAGCCAGCAAAGCCAAGGTCTTTAGGTAGGTCTTCACCTTTTACCTTAGACTTACCGTAATTAAATTCAGATGGCATATAAGGAATCGGAGTAGATTGACCATTCTCCAATTCATTCATATGGATAGGCGTATCAAACCCTAAACCAAGATGGAAAAGCCCTGTACGGAATTCCGACTTTTCGTCTTTCCATAGCGCGGCATCTTTATTAAATTGAATTTCCTGATAATCGTCCCAGTCCAAACCTTTTAGGCTTTCTGGCATTTCGCCTTGGTGGCTTTCATAAGGCTTAGTCGCTAATTGGCGCGCGTAACCCTTTAACCAGGCATAGCTAAACTTTTCACCCTTTTGCGGTTGAGCCGCAGAAGACGAGGATGCCAGGTCAGATGACGGAGCCGCACACGCAGTAAGACTGAACAATACGCCAACGGCCAATAAAGAACGACTTGCTAAACGTTGAAAATGACTAGATGCCTTTGTTTTTCGGGATTTCCGCATAGCCTGCGCCCCGACCAAGTTTGAATCCGTCATGGATTCTGAAAAACAATGATGATGCATATTATCGACTCTACTAGTTATGAACAATTACGTCTTATCTTATCGAATAACAATGTCAGCGAGTGTTCAGATAGAGTAAACATTTAACATTTAAACAGACAACATTTGCTTCTAACTTAACGATTTTACCCATTCTAGCCTCGAAAATAGCAAAGTCTGGTACTTGAAACCGGTTCTCTATAAAATTCCATCTACTAACCCACCTAATAGGACTCACAATATGAAAAATGCCATTGTAGGCATTCAAATGCTATTTGTTGCATTTGGCGCTTTGGTACTCGTACCACTATTAACAGGACTTGATCCTAGCGTTGCTCTCTTTGGTGCAGGTGTCGGTACACTTTTATTTCAGCTGACTACACGCCGCACTGTACCTATTTTTCTTGCTTCTTCCTTTGCCTTTATCGCACCTATTATGTTTGGCGTGCAAACATGGGGCATTCCCGCCACGATGGGTGGATTGATGGCAGCAGGATTTGTTTACGTCATCTTAGGTGGTGCCATCAGACTAAAAGGAGCAGGCTTCATCCACACGCTTTTACCGCCCGTCGTTATTGGCCCCATCATCATGGTTATCGGACTAGGCTTAGCACCAACAGCAGTGAATATGGCTCTTGGAAAAGCGGGCGATGTACAGGCTGTTGACCCGAACATTTCGATCATCATTGCGATCGCCTCTTTATTAACAACCATATTAATAAGCGTTTTCGCAAAAGGCTTGTTCAAACTTCTCCCAGTATTGGGTGGTATTCTGGTTGGTTATGTTTTGAGCCTATTCTTTGGCATCGTCAATTTTGATCCGGTATACAGTGCCGCATGGTTTTCTATGCCTAACTTCACCGCACCAGAATTCAACATTAATGCCATCTTGTTTATGCTGCCTGTTGCTATCGCGCCTGCCGTCGAGCACGTAGGTGATATTCTTTCTATCTCCAATGTCACCGGTAAAAATTACCTTAAGAAACCAGGCCTGCACCGCACAATCACTGGTGATGGTGTCGCCACAATGGCAGCCGCTATGGTCGGCGCACCACCAAATACAACTTACAGTGAAGTTACCGGCGCTGTTATGCTGACCAAAGCATTTAACCCAGTCATCATGACTTGGGCCGCCGTGGCTGCAATTATCCTCGCTTGGGTTGGTAAATTAGGCGCCGCTTTACAAACTATTCCATTACCCGTTATGGGCGGGATCATGATCTTACTATTTGGCTCTATTGCTGCTGTGGGTCTAAACACTCTCATCAAAAATCAGGTCGACCTGCACAAATCACGCAACCTAATCATTGTCGGAGTAACCTTAGTATTTGGCATCGGAGGCATGGCATTTGGTATTGGTGAGTTCAGCCTTCAAGGTATCAGTCTATGCGGTATCGTAGCGATTACTCTCAACCTTATTCTGCCAAAAGACATCGGCGACAACCACATTGTTGATAACGCTCAAATGGAAGAATAACTCTAGATAATAGAAACGCTTCAAACTAAAACGGTCCCTATTGGGACCGTTTTTTATACTAATGATCAAGCTAACGACACCGGAGTGCTTTTTAAGCCAGCATGGGATAAGTGAATAATAATAAATGCAAAATATTCACGATAAAGTGACACAGGATAGACCACTCAATTCTTTTGGTCAGATAATATAGATAGCCATAACCTAAACCTGCCACCCCCGCTACGACGGCATATTCAACGCCTCCTCCAATATGGGCAACACCAAAAAGCAAAGCGGTAATCAGTGGGGCAACAAACAAAGATAGCTTCCCCTCCAACCAATTAGATAACCCTCTTTGAATAAAGCCACGAAAGAAAGCTTCTTCGGCCACACAAGTGAAAAGCAAATTAATACCAAGAAAAGCCAACCAAAAGTGAGGCAGCTTAACATCAAGGTGAATCAAACCGAATAACAGAGCCAACCCCAAAGCCAAACACGGCGTAGCAAAGAATATCACTAACGCTTTCTTGGGATTCTGCAAAGCCATAAAGTAACCTACTCTAGCTTGTCCTCTAAAAAAGTAGCCTAGTAGGAATAAGCCAACCAAGCCTTTATCAAAGTTGGCATACAAGCTAAAGGGGATTCCATCACTACTCACTGGCTCTCTAACCAGCACGGCATAGTTGCTGAAGCCCGGCAGTAGATGCATCGCTAATGCAAGAGAGAACACCCCAAAAATGCCTACAGCGACTCTGCGGAGCCAAACCACGCGCAGCCCTAAAGAAGCCAATAACAATACTGAATAAACAAAGATCACCGCTAACCCTTGGATACTCAAAATCCCCTCAATGACTCCCAAAAGCACAGCGATTAAGAAGGATGCACACCATACAGGGATTTTTATAATGGAAGGTTTAAATGGTAAAAAAACCAGTAAAATAGATAAACCAAGTAAATAAAATGCCACAACAACCTCAGCAGAAGATCAATTAAGAAATACCAGAAGATAGACTGCTTTCGCATACTTCCCATCTTTAATGGCTTCCCGCCTTCGCTGAAATAACAGTAGCGATATGTCATTGCGACATTCCCTTCCTAAAAGCTAAAAGCCTTTAGTGACTAGACAAACTTTTCATCAAATCTAAGACCTAACAATATTAGCAATTAGATCGTTCATAATGTAAAGCAGGTTAAACAATATTCGTAGTGGATTCACGCTAACGCAGAACTGGCGCAAACGAATGACACAAGTAGCGCCCAGATAGACGATACAAGGCGCACTCTTTTAATGACGCGCACTAGCACATCAAAGGATGAGACAACCGCAAACTGAGTACGAGAGGGTAAGCCATTGCTGCGTAGCTCATAGCTCGGGCAAATCAGATAGACGATATAAAGCGTTCTCTTTTGATGACGCGCTCAGATAAACGATATAAGGCGTTCTCTTTTGATGACCCGCGCAGACGCGTCGAAGAATGAGACAGGCGCAAGCGGGGCACAAAAGAGCAAGCCAATACAGCTTAGCTTATTGATTCCCCATAACGAAAAAAACCTGACTTTGGAGCACGATACGACGACCACAATGATCTGAAGCGGTGCTTCATCCCCTTCGGGCATCCTGCGGATGTCTTCCACTAGCACCTTCGGTGCATCGTGTAATCACATGTATCCAAAAGTAGTAAAGAGATAGATGACGATATTCCAAAACGAAAAAACCCCGCCCTGCTTCGCAGGACGAGGTTCTTTTCATTTTAAAGCTTGACGACGACCTACTCTCACATGGGATCTCCCACACTACCATCGGCGATGGCGCTTTTCACTTCTGAGTTCGGGATGGGATCAGGTGGTTCAACGCCTCTATGATCGTCAAGCAATTCGTTTTGCGTTTTGTTCTGGCTGGACTTTTTTCGTCTCACCACAACACGCGAATACGTGCTTGGATCTTTAACAATTCATTTTGAAATAGTGATAACCAAGTATCAAACCGATGCTCATCATTGCTGATGCTTTATCGTAATCTGTGTCTTTTGTGTTTCTAAAACCACTTTGGTGTTATATGGTCAAGCCTCACGAGCAATTAGTATTGGTTAGCTCAATGCCTCACAGCACTTACACACCCAACCTATCAACGTCCTAGTCTCGAACGGCTCTTTAGGGGACTTAGGTCCCAGTGAGATCTTATCTTAAGGGAGGCTTCCCGCTTAGATGCTTTCAGCGGTTATCCCGTCCGAACATAGCTACCCGGCAATGCCACTGGCGTGACAACCGGAACACCAGAGGTTCGTCCACTCCGGTCCTCTCGTACTAGGAGCAGCTCCTCTCAAATCTCAAACGTCCACGGCAGATAGGGACCGAACTGTCTCACGACGTTCTAAACCCAGCTCGCGTACCACTTTAAATGGCGAACAGCCATACCCTTGGGACCGGCTTCAGCCCCAGGATGTGATGAGCCGACATCGAGGTGCCAAACACCGCCGTCGATGTGAACTCTTGGGCGGTATCAGCCTGTTATCCCCGGAGTACCTTTTATCCGTTGAGCGATGGCCCTTCCATACAGAACCACCGGATCACTAAGACCTACTTTCGTACCTGCTCGACGTGTCTGTCTCGCAGTTAAGCGTGCTTTTGCCTTTACACTCTATGCATGATTTCCGACCATGCTGAGCACACCTTCGTGCTCCTCCGTTACTCTTTGGGAGGAGACCGCCCCAGTCAAACTACCCACCACACAGTGTCCTCGATCCGGATTACGGACCTGAGTTAGAACCTCAAACATACCAGGGTGGTATTTCAAGAGTGGCTCCACGGTAACTGGCGTCACCGCTTCAAAGCCTCCCACCTATCCTACACAAGTAGGTTCAAAGTTCACTGTGAAGCTATAGTAAAGGTTCACGGGGTCTTTCCGTCTAGCCGCGGATACACAGCATCTTCACTGCGATTTCAATTTCACTGAGTCTCGGGTGGAGACAGTGTGGCCATCGTTACGCCATTCGTGCAGGTCGGAACTTACCCGACAAGGAATTTCGCTACCTTAGGACCGTTATAGTTACGGCCGCCGTTTACTTGGGCTTCGATCAAGAGCTTCGCTTGCGCTAACCCCATCAATTAACCTTCAAGCACCGGGCAGGCGTCACACCCTATACGTCCACTTTCGTGTTTGCAGAGTGCTGTGTTTTTAATAAACAGTCGCAGCCACCTGGTATCTTCGACCGACTAGTGCTTACGGAGCAAGTCCTTCACACCGGCCGGCGTACCTTCTCCCGAAGTTACGGTACCATTTTGCCTAGTTCCTTCACCCGAGTTCTCTCAAGCGCCTTGGTATTCTCTACCTGACCACCTGTGTCGGTTTGGGGTACGGTTCCTGCATATCTGAAGCTTAGAAGTTTTTCCTGGAAGCATGGCATCAACCACTTCGCCCAAAAGAGGGCTCGTCATCAGTTCTCGGTCTTAAAAGGGCCCGGATTTGCCTAAGCCCTAAACCTACCGCCTTAAACACAGACAACCATCGCTGTGCTGGCCTAGCCTTCTCCGTCTCTCCATCGCAATATGCACGAGTACAGGAATATTAACCTGTTTCCCATCGACTACGCATTTCTGCCTCGCCTTAGGGGCCGACTCACCCTGCCCTGATTAACATGGGACAGGAAACCTTGGTCTTCCGGCGGGGGAGTTTTTCACTCCCCTTATCGTTACTCATGTCAACATTCGCACTTCTGATACCTCCAGCCTGCCTTACAGCTTGACCTTCAACGGCTTACAGAACGCTCCTCTACCATGCCTAGTAAACTAAGCATCCGTAGCTTCGGTGTACAGTTTGAGCCCCGTTATATCTTCCGCGCAGGCCGACTCGACTAGTGAGCTATTACGCTTTCTTTAAAGGATGGCTGCTTCTAAGCCAACCTCCTAGCTGTCTAAGCCTTCCCACATCGTTTCCCACTTAACTGTAACTTTGGGACCTTAGCTGACGGTCTGGGTTGTTTCCCTTTCCACGACGGACGTTAGCACCCGCCGTGTGTCTCCCGTAATTGCACTCATTGGTATTCGGAGTTTGCATGGGGTTGGTAAGTCGGGATGACCCCCTAGCCCAAACAGTGCTCTACCCCCAATGGTGAGATACGAGGCGCTACCTAAATAGCTTTCGAGGAGAACCAGCTATCTCCGAGCTTGATTAGCCTTTCACTCCTATCCACAAGTCATCCCCAGCCTTTTCAACGGATGTGGGTTCGGTCCTCCAGTTGATGTTACTCAACCTTCAACCTGCTCATGGATAGATCGCCCGGTTTCGGGTCTATTCCCAGCAACTAAACGCCCTATTAAGACTCGGTTTCCCTACGGCTCCACTATGTGCTTAACCTTGCTACTGAAAATAAGTCGTTGACCCATTATACAAAAGGTACGCAGTCACGGAACAAGTCCGCTCCCACTGCTTGTACGTACACGGTTTCAGGATCTATTTCACTCCCCTCACAGGGGTTCTTTTCGCCTTTCCCTCACGGTACTGGTTCACTATCGGTCAGTCAGGAGTATTTAGCCTTGGAGGATGGTCCCCCCATATTCAGACAGGATAACACGTGTCCCGTCCTACTCGTTTTCATGATTAAGGTGTTTTCGTATACGGGGCTATCACCCTCTACGGCGGCCCTTTCCAGAGCCTTCTACTAACACCAAAACCACTTAAGGGCTAATCCCCTTTCGCTCGCCGCTACTTAGGGAATCTCGGTTGATTTCTTTTCCTCCGGGTACTTAGATGTTTCAGTTCCCCGGGTTCGCCTCGTATAGCTATGTATTCACCATACGATACCCGCAAGCGGGTGGGTTTCCCCATTCGGACATGTTCGGATCAAAGCTTGTTTATCAACTCCCCGAACCTTTTCGCAGATTACCACGTCCTTCATCGCCTCTGACTGCCAAGGCATCCACCGTGCACGCTTGGTCACTTGACCATATAACCCAAAATAGTTTCGGATCACATACCAAAGGGCTTTTGTACCCCTCTGGATTTACGATTTAGAAAGTCACCTAGGTTAAAGGTGCTTTCCACCGGTTTGACGCTTGATTATCGTCTATTTCAAAATTTGAATTGTTAAAGAGCAAGTTTAGTGCAAAGCACTAAGTCAGAAGCTTGATATGATCACTCATTCAAACGTCTTGCTTAGGACTTTATCCTAATCTTTAAAGAGATATCGTGTTATTTAAAACACCATCAGATAATTTGTGTGAACGCTCACCAGAGGTTTCTATCGTTTAAGGAGGTGATCCAGCCCCAGGTTCCCCTAGGGCTACCTTGTTACGACTTCACCCCAGTCATTGACCACTCCGTGGTAACCGCCATCCCGAAGGTTAAGCTAGCTACTTCTGGAGCAATCAACTCCCATGGTGTGACGGGCGGTGTGTACAAGGCCCGGGAACGTATTCACCGTGACATTCTGATTCACGATTACTAGCGATTCCGACTTCATGGAGTCGAGTTGCAGACTCCAATCCGGACTACGACGTACTTTCTGGGATTCGCTTACTCTCGCAAGTTCGCAGCCCTCTGTATACGCCATTGTAGCACGTGTGTAGCCCTACTCGTAAGGGCCATGATGACTTGACGTCGTCCCCACCTTCCTCCGGTTTGTCACCGGCAGTCTCCTTAAAGTTCCCACCCGAAGTGCTGGCAAATAAGGATAAGGGTTGCGCTCGTTACGGGACTTAACCCAACATTTCACAACACGAGCTGACGACAGCCATGCAGCACCTGTCTCAGTGTTCCCGAAGGCACCAAAGCATCTCTGCTAAGTTCACTGGATGTCAAGAGTAGGTAAGGTTCTTCGCGTTGCTTCGAATTAAACCACATGCTCCACCGCTTGTGCGGGCCCCCGTCAATTCATTTGAGTTTTAACCTTGCGGCCGTACTCCCCAGGCGGTCTACTTATTGCGTTAGCTGCGCCACTAAGTCATTACAACCCAACGGCTAGTAGACATCGTTTACGGCGTGGACTACCAGGGTATCTAATCCTGTTTGCTCCCCACGCTTTCGCACCTCAGTGTCAGTATCAGTCCAGGGTGTCGCCTTCGCCACTGATGTTCCTTCCTATATCTACGCATTTCACCGCTACACAGGAAATTCCACACCCCTCTACCGTACTCTAGCATGCCAGTATCGGGTGCCATTCCAAGGTTGAGCCCTGGGATTTCACATCCGACTTAACAAACCACCTACGCGCGCTTTACGCCCAGTAATTCCGATTAACGCTTGCACCCTCTGTATTACCGCGGCTGCTGGCACAGAGTTAGCCGGTGCTTCTTCTGGAGCTAACGTCAAAACGTTTGGGTATTAACCAAACGCCCTTCCTCACTCCTGAAAGTGCTTTACAACCCTAAGGCCTTCTTCACACACGCGGCATGGCTGGATCAGGCTTCCGCCCATTGTCCAATATTCCCCACTGCTGCCTCCCGTAGGAGTCTGGGCCGTGTCTCAGTCCCAGTGTGACTGGTCATCCTCTCAGACCAGTTAGAGATCGTCGCCTTGGTAGGCCTTTACCCTACCAACTAGCTAATCTCACGCAGGCTCATCTAATAGCGGAAGGCTCCGAAAAGTCCCCTCCTTTCCCCCTCAGGGCGTATGCGGTATTAGCATGCGTTTCCACATGTTGTCCCCCTCTACTAGGCAGATTCCTACGCGTTACTCACCCGTCCGCCGCTCGTCAGCAGGAGCAAGCTCCCCTGTTACCGCTCGACTTGCATGTGTTAAGCCTGCCGCCAGCGTTCAATCTGAGCCATGATCAAACTCTTCAGTTAAAAAGTTTGCTTACTCAAAATCTATTACACTAACAATAACTTAATCATTTCATCATCCCGAAGAACAACAAAACAACATAAAGCGAATTGACGTGTTAGACGTTTCGCAAGACTTCAATTTTTTTGATCCTAAAAGGATCTTCTGAAGCCTCCAGCGAGCGCCCACACAAATTATCTGATTATCTATTTTAAAGAGCGTGCTGACTTGAATGGCTAACCAAATCGTATTTAGTTAGTTGAACTTGGTCTTCGTTGCTCTGAAGCCTTGTCCGTGTCAGCGAGGGCGTATATTAAGGATCTACAGATTTTGTGCAACCTTTTTTTGAGGTTTTTTATCATTTTGTCATATTTATTTGCTTAAGCCGCAAAAGCCGATTAATAAACAATCAATAAGCGTAAAAAAGGCCATTATTTGAACAAATAATGGCCTTTTTCGATTTCAATTATAACTATCTATTTATGATGAACGGCTAGAAAGCTCCCGACGACGTTTTACTTCATAAACAATGGCCAACAAAATAGTGACAGAAATCATCACTAAACCAAGGGCATTTACCGCAGGTGTTAACCCTGTTCTTACTTTGGAAGCAATATAAACGGTTAATGTCGTGTCATAGCCTTTAACAAACAAAGTCGTGTTGTAGTTTTCAAACGATTGCAAAAAGGCAATCGCTGCCGCAGAAAATATAGCAGGCTTTAAATAAGGCAAAAGAATACGTCGGAACGCTTGCCACTGAGTAGCCCCCAAACTCAACGCTGCATTTTCAAGCGTACGATCAAACCGCTGTAACCGAGCTAATACCATGAGCATGACATAAGCTGCAATAAAGGTCGTTTGAGCAACAACTGTTAAGAATACTCCGCCACTCACTGACAACCCTTTCCAGAAAATGAGCGTTGAAATACCCACAATAACACCTGGTGTTAATAATGGTGACATCATCAACGAGTATAGGAAAGTTTTCCCCCTACCCTGAACCGTCGATAAAAACAACGCACAACAAATACCAATCGGCACAGCAACCACCAGTACACCAGCCGCTACTAGTACGCTGGTCCATAGCGCTGTCCACATAGCGCCATCTTGAGCCAGCGCCTCAAACCATTTTAGCGTTGCCCCTTTCCAAGGAGACACCGTTGGGAACCGGCTATCATTGAACGTTGCCAAACCCATAATAATTAGCGGCGTAAATAGGTAGATAAAAAACACACCAATATAAAAACGTATCGCAAAGCGCATGATTGTTTCAGACTTCATTTTGCAATGTCCCCCAAACCAACTTTAAAGACACGCATCACCAAGGCAATAAAACCGATACAAATGACTAGCAATAAAAATGCGTACGCTGCCCCTTGGTTCCAATCCCCCCCCTCAAAAAACCAATTGTAAATAATTTGAGTAAACCAACGGCTGCCGGGAGACCCTAATAACGCCGGAACAGCGTAACTTCCCGCTGCTAACATAAAGGTCATAATGCAGCCCGTTGCAATCCCAGGCTTGGCATGGGGAATCACTACACGCCAATGTGTACGAATCCAGCCAGCACCTAAATTACGCGCTGCTTTAATTTGATTGGTATCCAAACTCTCGATAGCGTTGTAAATAGGAAAAATCATAAACAAGATATAGGCGTAAACCATACCAATGAGTACACCACCATCGCCGGACAAAAATCGAATAGGCCGATCGATAAGCCCCAATCCTAGTAACAATGCATTCAGCGGCCCTTTATAGGCGAGAATGATGTACCAAGAAAACGTACGTAGAATTTCATTGATCCAAAACGGAATGATCAATAACAATAAACACAGTGCGGCTTTTTGAGGTGTTGCGACTTTAGCAAGGTAAAAAGCAATCGGATAACTAACAACTAATGTTAACCCCGTCACCAGCACGCTTGACCAGATCGTTTTGAAGAAAATCGCCAAATGTATTTTATTGCTGAACAGCGTTTCATAATTAACTAAGGAATAAGTATCTTTTGGCCCACCGATATCGGCCGGCAATAGATTTGGTCGAAACGAGTAATCCACCATCAAAAGCTGAGGCAGTATCACCATACCAATCAACCAGATTGCGATCATCCCTATAATGCCAACCGCTAATCCGCTACCAAATCGCGACTTTAGCTGACTAAACATGGCCCTCTCCTGCAATCACAATGGCATCTTGCTCATTATAAGACAGGCTAACAGGCGCGCCTTTTTTCAGAGATTCAGAGAATTGATGCGTTCCAAGCTGGATAGACAAAGCTTGATCTGCAGGGGTTTTGGCATTCAATGTCAGATAGGCGCCTTCGAAGTTTACTTCGTCAATAGTCGCGCCTAATGTGTGCATGCCATCTTCAGCCTGCAATCTAAAATGTTCAGGTCGAATAAAAAGCGTAGCGTCTGCACCTACTGCGACATTACCATGCGAGCGTCCAGACAGTTTGCCAAGCGGCCCACAATCCAACACAACAAGATCCGGGTTGGCGGCAACGACTTTGCCAGAAACGCCATTATTTTCTCCCACAAAAGAGGCAACAAATGCCGTATGTGGATCTTTATAAAGAGTAATGGGATCAGCAACTTGCTGAATGCGCCCCGCTGACATAACCGCGACTCGATCCGACATAGTCAGCGCTTCGCCTTGATCATGGGTGATATAGATGAAAGTAATGCCTGTTTTACGTTGAATGGCTTTCAATTCGGTGCGCATATGTTGGCGCAACTTTAAGTCCAATGCAGATAATGGCTCATCCAATAACAAAACTTGAGGCTCAACCGCTAAAGCTCGAGCAATAGCAATACGCTGCCTTTGACCACCTGATAACTCAGAAACTTTTTTTGTTCCACTGCCTTCTAGAGCCACCAATTCGAGCAAGCGATCGGAGGCTTTTTTGCGCTCACTTTTCGAAACACCGCGAACCTCTAAACCGAACTCTATGTTTTCGGCCACTGTCATCAGAGGAAAAAGGGCGAGGTTTTGAAAAATCATCGAGGTTGGTCTTTTATTGGCCGGCACACCACGCATGCTCTTACCACCAATCTTAATATCGCCTTGTGTCGGGTCGATAAAACCACTGATCATATTCAAGATGGTCGTTTTGCCACAACCTGAAGGACCTAAGAAACTAAAAAATTCGCCGGACTGTATGGTTAAATCGGTTTTCTGTATGGCGGTAAAGTCGCCAAATTGCATGACGGTATTATCTAGGTGAACACTGCTATCCATATTTCTCTCGCTGGTTATTTTTTCTCGATACAAAAAGCCCCTTACGACCTATTTGTCGCAAGGGGCTTTCGAGGTTATGCAGACAAGTAACGGTCTTGGTATTCGTTACGTAGTGCGACGTACCATGGTTCTTGAATAGGCCACCACCAAAGGTTGGCTAAATCTTGCTCGCTGTAAGAGTCTTGGAAGAACTGCTTCGTCTCAGCTGGCAATAAAGCATCCGCACCTTTTGATGTAGAGTTATAACCGGTAGATTTAACGAACATCGCGCCCGCTTCCGGCGTGTAATACCAGTTAATGAATTCGTAGACAGAGTCGACGTTATTGGCATTTTTCGGAATAACAAAACCTTCCATCCATGCCAACGCACCTTCTTTTGGTGCACCATAGGCAATTGGCTCACCTTCTGATTGCAACTTGAAGGCAGTACTGTCCCAAGTTTGACCAATAATCGCACCATTGGTACGGAATGCACCTTGCGCCTCGTTTTCTGTCGACCAGAACTGAGCAAGTGCGCCCTTATGTTCGGCAGCGACTTTTAAGATAACATCGAAGTTAGCACGCATGGCTTTTTCGTTTTTGTACGAATCCAATAAAGGGAAAGGAAGTTTGCCCGCTTTTTCTAGCCACAAACCAATGCCGACAAGAGCCGAGTGGCCACGAACCGTTACGCCACCTGCGTTTTCTGGCAACCAAAGGTCACCGTAGCTTAGCTCTTTACTGATTTTTGCATCATTTTTATTGTAAGCAATCGCCTCGGTTCCCCAATCAGATGGAGCGAAGTAACGCTTGCCATTAACGATCCCACCGACATCCGATCCAGATAAGGCACTTTCTAAACAACCATCCCAATTAATTCTTTTCACATCAAGAGGCTGCACTAAATCGTAATCAACGTATCCAGGTACACGGTCGACCGTTGGCATAATAATATCAAACCCGGTTCCATCCGTAGCACGCAACGAGTTCATTAACTCATCGTTCGTTCCATACGGTGTAAACGTCGCATTAATACCTGTTTTTGCCTTGAAGTCCGCTAACATTTCATCGGTGATATAACCTGCCCACGCATAAATGCGCAGCTCTTTGTTAGCCGCAATAGCTTTATTGATCGAAAACGGGGTAGCGGCAACAGCACCTGCAATAGAGGCGCCTTTCACGAATTGGCGACGAGAAAGGGTCATTCTTGAGCTCCTTTGATTTATACAATTAATGGATATTTCATTCCGCAAGCATCTCTTCAGCTAAAACTCACTTTAATTAAATGCTTATTCAATAACCTTATAAAACTAATACAAAATAATGACGAAAAAGTGACCATGGAAGGTTTTTTTGCCAATTAGTCAGGATTGGTGTCACGTTTGTCGCTAAATGGCATATATTTGTCGCTTTTGGTCAAAATTATAAAGTTTTGAATTTTTTGTCCCATATAGCTCACACAATGATCGTCACATTTTTGTCACATATTCATATTAAGGTAGTCGCATTCATCGATTTATGTAGATTAAAGCAGGTTCTGAATTGAAAATATCCCATGTCACCCGCACTACAACCGTGAGCTATCTAGTTATTGCGGCCATGCTTATTGCCCTGCTTCTTTGGAGCTTAATGAAGTTCCGTGGCGCTTTTGAGCAAAGCGATAGATATACTCAAGTTTGGAAGTACTCATCCATTGAACTAAAGCAACAAATAGAAGGTTACTTATCCTCTGGAGAGGCATCAGCATTACAAGCAGCCCAAGAATTCATCGAAACAAAAATTCGCCCAGCCCTTAATCCTTTGCCGTCAAACATTAAAAAACCAATCAACGAACAATTGATTGAAATTGAAACAAGTCTGCAATCTGATGTAAGAGCCGCGGGAAAACTTTCAGGCAATCCGTTTGCCTTAATTGAAAACAATGAACGACAAACTTTACTTTCTTTGGACGCTCTTGCGGACAAAGTTCAACGCTTCCAAAATCAGAACGGCCTGCAATCAGCGGCTATCTATCTAGCCAGCCAAGCTATCTTATATGCAGATTTAGCTCACGTGAGCAGTGCTAAAGATGAGTACTTAGCAAACCAAACAAAAGAGAATCATCAACGTCTAGCGCAAAACCTTGAGGTATTTCAGTCTCATATTGCAGAATTCAATAGCCTACCGATCTTGTCATTAGATGAAAGTTCAGAGGAAACAAGCGTCGACGATTTATCTTCACTAATGGGCTGGGCAACAGAGTCCGAAGAGAGCAACGAAGAAATAGACCCATTAGAAGAAACCAAAAGTGAGCTGCATACTTGGTCTAGTCGTTATTTAAAAGACGTTGATTCCAGTCTTATCAATATCCAGCAAGCCCTAACCGCACAAAACAAGATCCGCAATCAGATAAAACAGCTTGAGGACATTTTGGGGCAAGGCACCAAAGACATTCAAGAAAGCGCGGAAGAAACGCAAGAGCAGACATTAATGGCGTTTTCTGTTTTTGTACTTTTGATGATATTTACCACTATAGCCGTGCATATTTTCCAAAACAAAGTGGTCGTCAAAAGTGCCAGAGATTTGTATGTCGCCGTTAAGGACTTAGTTGAACATCAAAATATCAATACACTCACAGTCGGAAAAAATAAAAATGAACTCACCGATGTTGCACACTATTTAAATCGCTATTTAGAGCAAATAGCCGTACAGCGGCAGCAAAGAGATACCGAACTAAACAACATATCCGTATCACTTAATGACATGCTCAACTCCTTTGCACAAGTGCATAATCTGAGCATGGCGTCACGACAAGAGTTAGATGGCACACTAAGCATGTCGACTCAAGTCGAAACATTAGCGAATAAAGCAGAGGTAAGAGCTCAAGAAGTCGCGAATTACGCAGCAGAAACCAATACCGCGATGACCTATAGTGTTGATCAAGCGGCCTCGTTGGCTCAGGCCAACCAAACGACTGTTGAGCGCCTTAACAGCAGTAAAAATGCGCTATCCAGCTTAGGCAGTTCGGTCGCTAGCGCCTCTTCCATTGTCGGTGGAATTAGAGACATTTCTGAGCAAACGAACCTACTGGCACTCAATGCGGCGATTGAAGCAGCGAGAGCCGGAGAGCACGGGCGAGGTTTCGCGGTTGTCGCTTCGGAAGTTCGCACTTTATCTACTCGAACCCAACAATCTTTAGAAGAAATAACGAAAATTTTCTCCCTTCTCACTTCAGCAACCGATAAGCTGACGAAGAATCTAGACCTCATCGAAAGCGCATCGACAGAACAGATCAACCTGACCCATGCACTTGGTCAATCAGCCCAAGACATTCTTGAGAAATCCAAGCAGTCGTCCCATTTAGCGAAAAAAGCGACTGGCTATGCCGCAGAGCAAAAACAGGGAATGAATAAGCTTAATAGCGCAGTGATAAAAGTCAGAGAACAAGCAAATGAATCTGAAGTGTTTATGGCGGGTGTGACCGATAATATTAAACAAAAGATTCAAGACATTACGACAACGCTAGGTATTAGCTAGGGAAAAAGCACTTTCCGTCTAAAAGAATTCAACGCCAGAAACAAAAAATCCAGCCTAAGCTGGATTCTTTGTTAAAACCTAGCGTTCAAGCTTAAAACAAAACGCGTGCTTTCACTGTGCCTTCTACTTCTTTCACTTTCTCAAGCGCTAATTCACCTTCTTCTGCATCCACATCCATTACCATGTAGCCAAGCTTCTCCGTAGTACGAAGGTACTGACCCGTAATGTTGATGTTGTTCTCAGAGAAGATCGCATTGATCTTAGACAGCACACCAGGGCGGTTTTCATGAATATGAAGAATACGATGATTATTCGCTTGAGCTGGTAGCGCCACTTCAGGGAAGTTAACCGCAGCGATTGTCGTACCAACATCAGAGTATTTAACCAGCTTATCAGCCACTTCAATACCGATGTTCTCTTGCGCTTCCATTGTGCTACCACCGATGTGAGGCGTTAGAATCACATTGTCTAAGCCACGAAGCGGAGAAACAAACTCTTCGTCATTGCCTTTAGGCTCAACAGGGAACACATCAATGGCAGCCCCACCTAAAGCGCCAGTTTTAATCGCTTCTGCCACGGCGTCAAGATCCGCTACTGTGCCGCGAGAGGCGTTAATAAAGATAGCGCCTTGCTTCATCTGTGACACTTCTTTCGCACCAATCATCATCTTAGTGGAGCTGGTTTCTGGTACATGCAAGCTAATAATGTCGCTGGTTGACAGCAGCTCTTTCAGGCTCTTAATCTGGCGAGCATTACCTAAAGGTAGCTTGGTGACGATATCGTAAAAGCAGACTTCCATACCCAAGGATTCAGCCAAAACACTCAATTGAGTACCGATGCTTCCGTAACCAATAATACCTAGACGCTTACCACGGGTTTCGAAAGAACCCACAGCAGACTTAATCCAGCCACCGCGATGACATGCTGCGTTCTTCTCAGGGATGCCGCGCAGCAATAGGATTAATTGACCCAACACCAACTCAGCAACACTACGAGTATTAGAGTAAGGCGCATTAAATACCACAATGCCTTTTTCGCTTGCCGCATCTAGATCAACTTGGTTTGTACCGATGCAGAAACAGCCAATAGCGACCAGCTTATTAGCATGCGCTAAGACTTTTTCAGTCAGCTGAGTGCGGGAACGAATACCAATGAAGTGCGCTTCTGAGATTTTTTCAATCAGCTCATCTTCCGCTAATGCTGTCTTATGGTATTCAATGTTGGTATAACCAGCGTCATTCAATGCGTCCAATGCAGATTGATGAACGCCTTCTAATAACAAAATTTTGATTTTGCCTTTGTCTAGTGAGTTGTTGCTCATGGCTCGTTCGACTTCTCTATTATGGTGGGGGAAAATGTATGCGCATATGTTACCACAGAACATTCTGTGTCGTATTCAAGATACAAGAATGTCTTTCATTATGATAAGAGCGAAACTCATACAAAGTATTGATGCTAACACTATCTAAATATCGTCAATACAAAGTATGAGTCATGTTGCGCTCAATATAGAAAAAGGCTTCGCCGCCTTTTTCTATAATTAGGAATTCGTCTTACGCTCCAAGTAAACGCCTGTTTCCACGTGATGGGTGTAGGGAAACTGATCGAACATCGCATATCGAACAACATTATGGGTACTAGAAAGCGCTTCTAAATTGGCTTTAAGCGTTTCGGGGTTACAGGAGATATACAGGATAGAATCTATTTTACGAATAAGTTCTACCGTCGCATCATCTAAACCCGCGCGTGGAGGGTCAACTAACACAACAGAAGGCGATAATTCACTCACACCAGCTTGAAGCAAACTTTTAGGCAATTCAGCATCGCCATTCAAGGCAGCAGACACATCTTCACTGGCCATTTTAACCACTTGAACATTATCCATACCATTAATTGCGATATTCAGCTGTGCTGAGTTTACCGAGACTTTGGATATCTCTGTCGCGACCACGCGCTTAAACTGACGAGCCAGAGGGATAGAGAAGTTACCATTACCGCAGTACATCTCTAGCAAGTCACCAGACGCCTCTTTGGTCACATCTAAAGCCCATTCCAGCATTTTTTCATTAATACCCGCATTCGGCTGAGTGAAGCTGTTTTCCACTTGTTGGTAGTGAAACTTTTGTCCGCCAACAGTGAGGGTTTCCATTACAAAGTCACGAGTCAAAATTTGTTTTTTCTTACGGCTTCGACCAATAAAGTGACACGCAGGGAACAACTTGTTGAGCTGCTGAGCGGCAAGATTCCACTCATCATCAATTGGCTTATGGTAGAGCAAACTGATCAAGGCTTCGCCTGTTGTCGTGGTTAGAAAATCCACTTGGAATAATTTGTAGCGCAAGACTGGAACGTCACGAACGGCATCCAAAAGCTTTGGCATTAGTTCATTAATAAGGCTCGACGCCGCCAAAAACTGATCGGTGCGAATGGGAGTTCTCGGATCAGCAGAATCAAACATGGCGTAAAACAAATCATCACCATCGTGCCAAATCCGAAATTCAGCTCTCATACGATAATGAGAAGATGCACTTTCATAGACCTCCATCTCAGGCAATGACAATGTTGCCATTAAAGAAGCGAGATCAGACTGCTTTTTTTGCAGCTGTTCTTGGTACATTTCTGGTTGAATTTGATCCGGTCTCATAGCTGACTCTCTTGGAAGCGGTAAGTACTAATTATCGTAGAGCGCGGCATTATACGAGTTACCGGAATGCAAATCTAATAACACGCGAGAAAATTCAACATTGATCCACCAACTAATGCAGATACTCTGGCCCTAGCAAAATAGCCAAGGATAAAGTTAATGACAAAACGCCGTCATAATCGTCTTCAGCCTCATGCGTCATTTGCGGTTTAATTTGCCCAATTAGCCAATCTTTATAAAGCAACCTTTCGTATTGAACATTATACAAATAGCTGTCCGGTTCGATACTATGTTCCCCAGATTGCAGAAAGCTCAATTGGTAGCCTAGGCGATTTTTATCGTTGACGCGATGTTGTATAGAAAAGTTTTCTCGCACATAAAATAGCCCTTCTTTATCCAACCAAGTGGTACCAAAATCCATTCCGAAATTCAGTGTTGGGCTCGTCGCGTAGCCAACACCAATCCCATAACGCGCTCCTACACCTTTAGAGTAATAGGCAAACGCCTCTTGCTTTTGCCACCATTCAAACGAACCGATCACCTCACCCTGCTTCAAGCGAAAACGTAAAAAAGGGTCTAAAGGGAAATCCACCTTTACCCCTGCATCAACATCTAAGCCGATATCTTCTTTGATGTAACGAACCGCAGCGGAAATAGTGGTTTTTAGGGCCGAATTGACCACACTGTCTTGCTGAGAGGATTCGCCTCGTAGACTTTCTGGGGCTAAAGAGTCACTTTCTGATTCAACCACAAGGCGCAACCGGTCTTGGGTATTTGGTAGTCTTAGTTTGGCACTAAAATCAAAAAAGCCTGAGCTTTCATCCTTTTCTAAGACGGAACCAAATCGAATCTCCACATAACTATCATTGTACTGCTGACTTTGTTCACCAGACAAAAACGAGTCTATGTTTGTTGACCAATTACCGATGGTCCTGGACACGGTTTCATGGGAACTAAACCACCACGGAGCCTCATCAGTCTCATCGGACGCCTGCACCTCTACTGGCTGAGCCTCCGTTATGCTAGGCGCCTCTTCTGCAGCCTCTAAATAAAAGGGACAGCATGCGACTAAGTAAGCCGCGATGCGACCTTTCGACCTCATGTATTAAGCGCCTTTCAGCATTTGCTGAATCATCAAAGAAGAATTCTCAGCGGCTACCTTTAGATACTCTTCAAAACTCTTAGGTGATTCTTTGCCTGCGATATCAGATAAAGAGCGGACAACCACAAACGGCGTTCCAAATTTGAAGCACACTTGTGCAACAGCCGCCGCTTCCATTTCAACTGCAACAAGGTCTGGAAATGTTGTGCGCACAGCTTCAACACGGACAGGATCGTTCATGAAACTATCACCAGTGCCGATCAAACCTACTTTCGCTTGCACCTGAGTCACAGCTTGCAACGCATTTTTCGCCTTGTTCATTAAAGCAACATCAGCAGGATAAGTCGCTGGCATATTAGGGACTTGGCCCATCACATAACCAAAGGCTGTCACATCCACATCATGATGAACAACCTGATCAGAAATCACCACATCACCAACCTGTAGCTCAGGATCAAACCCTCCTGCAGAGCCAATGTTTATGACATATTCAGGGTTGAATTCAGACAATAGCAAGGTAGTTGACACGGCCGCGTTTACTTTCCCAATACCCGATTTCAGCAAAACAACGTCTTTACCTTCAAAATGACCAATAAAAAAATCACATCCAGCAATAGACTGCTCACGAACGTCTGTCATCCAAGCTTTGATAACAGCTACTTCTTCATCCATGGCGCCGATTAATCCAATTACGCTCATTCATTACTCCTAGAATTTGTATTGTGTTGCATAACGTCTTGTGTAAAAAACCGTATTTGCTCACCAGAGTTAGGTGAAACCAAATCAAACAAAATCACATTATCCGGCATGTCCGGCCACTTTTGCACAGAATAGAAGCGTACATTAGGAAAAGCAGTTTGTGCGGCCAATATAACAGCCGATGACTGGGGCTCCAATAACACGATAATGGCATTAGGTTGATACGATAACACCAGATCATAATCCGCCAAATCTGACAGCCACTGAGTGGCGATAGTACATTGCTCTAATTCATTATACCAAATAGCCTTAGTGACCCGGCTTCCGCCCACCATCACCCAACATACTTCCTGTTCATTGTGGTTCGCTATAGAGATCCCATCCTCTTCGCATGCTTTAAGCAATACCTGATACAAATTGTAATCAAAGAAACAGCCTTGCAAGGTATAAACGCTATCATCAATTTGTGAAGGGGTTTGGCTATTAAGCCAAATGATGGGAAGGTGGTCCCGCTTATGTTTCAGCTTCAGAGCCAGTGTCATATCGATTTGAGATTGGACGTCTTTATCACAACCAATCAATACCGCGTCAAACTTGGTTAATACATTGGACTGAGTGAAA
This sequence comes from Marinomonas sp. FW-1, assembly GCF_005222245.1. Classification (NCBI taxonomy): domain Bacteria; kingdom Pseudomonadati; phylum Pseudomonadota; class Gammaproteobacteria; order Oceanospirillales; family Oceanospirillaceae; genus Marinomonas; species Marinomonas sp. FW-1. The sequence goes on from NZ_CP025987.1 coordinate 3,779,804, forward strand.
AAGCTGTCAGTCGAAGCGTACTCCTCTACCTTCAAACCAAACCGCTGTAATGCCTCAGTTACAACGCAAGCATAAGGATAATCATTGGCTATCCAAGCAATTACTTGGTTTGCTTGTAACGATAAAGCATCCTCGCCAGCCTCGTTAACATCCATCATTATATTTAACTGTAGAGCATTGTTTTGAAGTGTTTTTTTATGCCCGCCAAGGCTTTCTGACAACATTTTAATCATCCAAAAGAACAGCGGTCGAAAAGCCATGTCGTTCATCGCAATGATCTCCAGCTCCATATCGCTGTTAAATCGAATACTCAAACGACGCTCGGCCATATCATTCGACATAACCATCATGAGCAAGGTACGCACCAAACCTCGAAAATGCACGCCAACCGCCACGACTTTGCTACCCGTTTCGACAGAGCAATCAACCAAAGCCCGCGTTGCTTCGATTCCCATCGCTGCCATGACACAATCACTTTCCTGACGAAAAACATCCCCAAGAGGGAGATAAGATACATCCTGGTCCTGCTGACCAATGCCGTCTAGCACAGACAGCAACAAGGTAATCCAACCTTTCAAATGGCTTGACTCTATATGGCTTGGTAATTGTGATAGATAACTTAACTCGTTCAGTATGGCATCCGTATCCACTTTCCTCTCGATCAAAGAAGACAATGGGCTTAACTGCTCTAGCTGCCAAGTGAGACTAGTTTCTTGAGTAATATCCTTACCTACTAATAACAAGCCACGGTAGTCGCTTTCATTTCTGAATGTATAAGCATGCCATTGATATATCCGCCCTAACTCAGTCAATGTTAAGTCAAAGGTAATACCAATATTCCCCTTTAATGCATCCTGAATAGAGCGATGACTGGTAATAGGCATAAAATCAAAAAGCGTTCGAGCTTTAACTGAATTAGGAAAAATATGACGAGCTTCGACATTCACTAACTCAACTTCAGCCACCTCATTGCAGAAGATAACTGCACTGTGTACCGAGTCTGATAGCAACAGGAAACGCTTATCCTTCGCTTCTATCTCAGCCATCAACTGACGACTTTGACGTTGGATCGGCTGTAACTCAATATAAGGGATGAGTTCTTCTTCTTGCTTGTACACAACCGTTTCGATCGGTTGAAAAATTAATACCTTCATCTGTCGAACAAGCAAGAAATAGAACACCAACAACGCAACGCCCACGGATAGAATCAGTGGCAAAGCATTTGTAAATATTGCCGAGGAGATGGAGTTCGCCTCGATCACATCTAATTGTAAATTGTCCTGAATAGGTGAAATCAAAGGTAAACTCGAGCGCAATGAATTAGCAGACAAATCCACTCCCGCTTTGTGCTCTTCCAACAAAACACGATTATGCGACACATCGTAGATACGAACAGCGCTAACCACAGCACTATCCAACAGTTCATTGGCTAGGGTTAAATTGTCATTTAAGGAAATGAAACCATACAAAAAGCCAGTACTGTCCTGCTCTTCAGATAACAATTTTGTTTTAAGCACCAATAAGGTTGCGCCATCCTCAGTCTTAACCGACGCCCATCGATTTAGAAGCCCTGCCCCAATAACCGTTTTAAAGTCCGCCTTAGTAAATAAACGCGCTCTTGGGTCCATGGAGTAGTTGCCATTTGCCCATTCAATATAGAAAAAATCTAACCCGCCAAAAAATAATACTTCATGATGACTAAATAATAAGTCCAACTCACGACCAGCAATAGAATCGCTCGAAGAAAGATCTTGTCCTATGAACTTCATCTCGTCTTCAGCACGCGCCAAATAAGCATTAAAGGCCTGCTCCACCACTTGGTGCTTCAACGCCAAGTTTTTCTGTTTCGCCGCCTGCGTCAAAGTATCAATAAAAAAGACACTTAATAATACGACCACTAAAAAAATAGCGACCATCAGCATTAACGCTTTTTGCCGTAATCGACGCTGTAAACTCACCGTTACTGCCGCCATAAATCCACCGAATATTGATAAGCTTGTTGAACCATCAAACGCAAACTCTCAGAGTCTAATTCAGCAGGCATCAATGTTGAATTTGCCACATAGAGAGTAGGCATATTCTTGCCTTCGAGATCGAGCTTAATCGCCTCAGCGACCGCGATGGATAAATTATCTTTCATAAACAGCACGGTCACTTTTACGTTCCGATTAACTAAATCTTCAATTCCATTAGGAGACAAGCCCCATGCATTAGTCTGAGTCTTAGAACCAGCAACGCTTTCCTCCAACGCAGCCACAACGCCTTCTGAAATATTTTGAGAGCAACTAAAAATAAAATCCGTTGGCGTCTCTTTTAAAAACACTTTCGCAGCCTCAAAGGCTTGTTGCTTGTCATCAGCGACAACGCGAATACGGCTAACGTGGCGATTGTACTTAAGCATTTCATCTAAAAATAAATCACATCGTGAATGACCAAGATATCCTTCTGGCAACACCAGCGCTGAAATAGTGGTCTCGGGGGGGAACTGACGGTCAAGGTAACTTGCCAATCTAGTCGTTGCCCTTTTCTGATCAAAACCGATATACATTAGCGGAGAATGATTCATCCAATGCGTTAACGGTGATGCAAAATCGTACAAAATAACCTTGGTCTTCCCCGCTCGCAAAAAGCGCTCTAAAAAGCGGCGCTGCACAAAACCCAGTTTCGTCATCACAATATAATCAGGAGGCGTTGCTGCTATTTTAAGGTACGCTGAGAAGTCCGTTTCATTGTGGTTTCGCCCCAGATAAACATCCAGTCGATAATCAATACCCAATTCACGCATGCGTTTTCGGAGCGTCATTTGCAGTGCTTTGTTTTCAATAGCGTCTTCATCGCCAAAAAGAAACAACGCAATACGTATCGCATTTTTTTGCGTTATCCGAATCGGGCTAGGAGGAGAATTAATAATGGTTGTAAACTGCTCGGCTAAAGGACCCTGCCTAGGGCTTAGCTGATAATAGTCATGGCTATCCATTAGGTTTAAAGCCATGTTTGCAGCTTGCACCGTCAGGCAAGTACTCCCAAGAAAGAGAAATACCAAAAAAATACGAAGCCTATGCATTATCAAACCTGATATACCCATCCACAGAAAGAAATATTCTATCTAAATTAACGAACTTTCGTGACAACAGGAACAAGAAAATACCAGCAGACACCTAAAAAGGTAGAAAGAGTAATCAAAAATAGAAATACGATAGGCGAGTACAAATTTCAGACATAAAAAAAGCCGACATAAAGTCAGCTTTTTTTAAAATTTGGTGCGGAAGGAGAGACTCGAACTCTCACGCCGTGAAGCACTGGAACCTAAATCCAGCGTGTCTACCAATTCCACCACTCCCGCAAGGAATGGCGAGCATTATAGGTAATTGAATTTCTCGGTCAATAGTTTTTTTTCTTTTTCATGAAAAAAACTAAAAAAATTACTCTTCACCCCACCTACTCGCCATTTTTGATCAAACCTCACTCAATTTAGAGCAAGATTTAAAAAACTCGACCACTAGAATATTCACCGTGTTCGTAACGTACAGCCATCTCTTCCAGATCCATAGTATGAATACGAGAAGCCTGACCTGCACAACCAAACGCTTCATAGCGATCGATACAAACCGCTTTCATCGCTTTAATACTTTCTGTTAAGTATTTACGCGGATCAAAGTTACCTTTGTGTTCCGCTAAGCTGCGACGAATCGCGCCCGTTGCCGCCAAACGCAAATCCGTATCGATATTCACTTTACGAACACCGTAACGAATCGCCTTAACAATCTCTTCTACTGGCACACCATAAGTTTCTGGGATATCACCACCAAACTCATTGATAATAGATAACCAATCTTGAGGAACAGAAGACGAGCCATGCAGTACAATATGCGTATTTGGTAGTAGTGCGACAATTTTCGCAATACGTTCGATATCAAGAATATCGCCAGTCGGTGGACGCGTAAATTTGTAAGCACCGTGGCTTGTACCAATCGCTACAGCCAATGCATCAATACCAGTCGCATTAACGAAGTCTACCGCTTCTTGCGGATCCGTCAGCATTTGATCATGAGAAAGAATGCCTTCTGCACCCACGCCGTCTTCTTCGCCAGCTTGACCTGTCTCTAGAGAACCCAATACACCCAGCTCACCTTCTACAGACACACCACAGGCATGCGCAAACTCAACCGTGCGACGAGTTACATCGACGTTATACTCATAGCTTGCCGGGGTTTTACCATCGGCCATCAAAGAACCGTCCATCATGACAGAAGAAAAGCCAAGCTGGATAGAACGCTGGCAAATCGCTGGCGATGTGCCGTGGTCTTGGTGCATAACAACAGGAATATGTGGATAGTCTTCAATCGCAGCCGCAATCAAGTGACGTAAAAAGTGTGAACCAGCGTATTTGCGAGCACCAGCGGATGCTTGCATGATAACTGGCGAGTTCACTTCATGGGCTGCTTCCATAATTGCCTTAACTTGTTCCATGTTATTCACATTGAACGCTGGCAAACCATAGCTGTGTTCCGCTGCATGGTCGAGCAGTTGACGCATACTAATTAAAGGCATAAAAGGTTTCCTCTGACAATTTGTCTTGTTTTGTATTTATAACGTTTGGAGTTACGGTGTTAGATAACTCGCATTATTTGTAATCACAGCATTGCTTATCACAAGCTATGTGGCTTACGCCTTATCGTTATTGTCATACTTAGCTTACGCTGAGTAGGTCACTCTCTAGTTTTGTTTTTCGTTAACACCGCTTTCAGCACAACTCACACTAAGCTTACACCGATGTTAACGAAATAGGCTTTACGCCTTTTTTATTACTTATAAATTTTTTAGAACGATCTTTGTCATTCTTTGATACTAATTTTGCGCGCGAGACTCTAACATCGCAACCGCTGGCAACACTTTTCCTTCAACAAATTCTAAAAACGCCCCGCCACCTGTAGAAATATAAGAAATTTTATCGGCTAAGCCATATTTATCGATCGCTGCTAACGTATCTCCGCCACCAGCAACAGAGAAAGCTTCACTGTCTGCAATGGCTTGAGCAACGACTTCTGTGCCCTTAGAAAAGTTATCAAACTCAAACACACCACATGGCCCATTCCATAGAATGGTTTTGGCATTTTTTAGAATTTCAGCAAGCACTTGAGCAGAATCCGGACCTAAGTCCATAATTTCTTCATTATCCGCCACTTGATCAACAGGCTTAATCGTTGCAACCGCTGTTTCTGAAAACTCTGTTCCGACACGCACGTCCGTCAACTCAGGAATGTCTAAATCGGCCATCAATTTTTGAGCCTGTGGGATTAAGTCTTTTTCATGCAATGACTTACCAACATTGTAGCCACGAGCGGCAACAAACGTATTAGAGATACCGCCGCCCACGATCAGCTGATCACACACTTTAGATAACGACTCTAATACGGTTAATTTAGTCGATACTTTTGAACCACCAACAACCGCCACCAAAGGGCGAGCAGGATTATCAAGCGCTTTACCTAATGCTTCCAACTCTGCTGCCAATAATGGGCCAGCACAAGCTACCGGCGCATATTTAGCGACACCATGCGTTGATGCATGGGCACGGTGAGCCGTTCCAAATGCATCCATGACAAACACATCACATAAGGCAGCCATTTTTTTAGACAGCGTTTCATCATCTTTTTTCTCGCCAAGGTTAAAGCGCACGTTTTCAACCAAAACAAGCTGACCAGATTCAACCTCAACACCATCCAACCAATCTTTAACTAATGGCACATCTTGTCCTAACAGACTAGCAAGATGTGTCGCAACAGGTTGAAGTGAAAACTCTTCTTCGTACTGCCCCTCTGTAGGACGACCAAGGTGCGACATCACCATAACTTTAGCGCCCGCGTCTAACGCCAATTTAATGGTTGGCAAAGCCGCACGAATACGTGCATCGCTGGTTACTTTGCCATCTTTTACCGGTACATTCAGATCTTCGCGAATCAATACTCTTTTGTTCGTCAGATCCACGTCTTTCATATTAATTACAGTCATGTACGATGTCCTCGTCGTTTAAACTTCTGATATCTCAATCCAAATTTGATTGTTCAATCACACCTGCCCAATGCTTAGCCACGTCTAACATTCGGTTAGCGTAGCCCCATTCATTATCAAACCAACATAGCAACTTCACCATTCGCTGATCAATCACTTGGGTTTGTGTACTATCTATAATTACTGAGCGTGGATCATGATTAAAATCCACAGACGCATGCGCTTCTTTAGTGAACCCCATTAGCCCAGCGTATTTTGTGCTAGCCGCTTGCTCTAGCTGAGAGTTTATTTGCTCAACTGTCACGTCCCGTTCAGTCCGCAAAACCAAATCAATCACTGAGACATTCAATGTTGGCACACGCACCGCATTACAACCCATTTTTCCGTCAAGTTCTGGCATCATCCGTGTAATACCCTTCGCCAAACCGGTATCAACAGGAATAATAGAGCTCAAGGCCGCACGGGTTAGGCGTAAATCATTGGTATGATAACCATCAATCACAGGCTGATCATTCATAGCCGAGTGAATCGTCTGCGTCATACCATGCGCCACGCCAGAAAATTGCTTCACGACGTCCAAAACAGGAATCAAACAATTCGTCGTACACGATGCCGCCGACACAATTTTCTGATCCGCTTGAATATCTTGGTGATTAAAACCATAGACAATCGTCGCATCCACATCCGCAGCAGCAGGTTGGGAAAGCAACATTCGTGGAACACCGGCATTTAAATACGCTTGTGCACTTTCTCGGCTGGAGAAACTGCCAGAACACTCCAACACCATATCAAGCTCAAGAGAAGACCAATCCAACGCCTCAGGAGTGGCACAAGAAAAACATAAAATACTGTCATCTCCGATCAGCAATGCATTGCCTTGGATCGAGACAGGCTTAGGGAAACGGCCATGAGTGGTGTCATAGCGAGTAAGGTAACTGATTGTCTCAATATCGGACAATTCATTAATAGCAACCACTTGAATGTGGTCGCGGTAGCCGCTTTCATACAGAGCCCGTAATACCGAGCGTCCGACACGACCATAACCATTGATAGCGACTCGCAACATATTCCTACTACTTCATCGCAAAGAAAGTGACCGAAAATCATCACCTTCCGCCTTAATAAAAGGAAAAAGAGGCATACATCCGTACGCCTCTTTACTTATCAAGCAACCAGATTACGCAGCGAGTATTTTCTCAGCAGTCGCAACCACATTGTCTACTGTAAAGCCGAAGTGTTTCATAAGATCGCCACCAGGAGCAGACTCACCGAACGTTGTCATGCCTACCATAGCGCCTTCGAAACCAACGTACTTGTACCAGTAATCCGTGTGAGCCGCTTCGATAGCAACACGCTTCGTCACACTACTTGGTAACACAGACTCTTTATAAGCAGCATCTTGCGCTTCAAAGACATCCGTAGATGGCATAGAAACCACACGCACTTTCGTACCCTTCGCTGTTAGTGCTTCCGCAGAATCCATTGCTAAACCCACTTCAGAACCCGTAGCAATCAAGATAAGCTCAGGTGTCCCAGCGCAATCTTTCAGAACGTAACCACCTTTCGCAGCATTCGCTAATTGTTGTGCATCACGCGCTTGCGCAGGCAAACCTTGGCGAGAGAAAACCAAAGAGGTTGGGCCAGTACGACGTTCGATACCTGCTTTCCAAGCAATCGCCGTTTCTGCTGCATCACAAGGACGCCATACAGACATATTTGGCGTCATGCGCAAATTCGCCAATTGCTCGATAGGCTGGTGAGTTGGGCCGTCTTCGCCTTGACCAATAGAATCGTGCGTGTAAACAAATACGTTTTGAATGCCCATAAGAGCAGACATGCGTACGGCATTACGCGCGTACTCCATAAACATCATGAAAGTCGCACCGTAGTTAATGAAACCACCGTGCAAAGAAGCACCATTCATAATGCCACTCATACCAAATTCACGAACACCGTAGAACACATAGTTGCCCGCTGGGTCGTCTTGAATGCCTTTAGAACCAGACCATAGAGTCAAGTTAGAACCGGCAAGGTCAGCAGAACCACCTAGCAGCTCTGGCAACATAGAGCCAAAGAAACCAATCGCATTTTGTGACGCTTTACGGCTGGCAATGCTCTCGCCTTTCTCTTGGCTTTCTTGAATGAAAGCTTGTGCTTTGGCTTCAAAATCCGCAGGCAATTCGCCTTTAATCACACGACGCTCAAATTCTGCTGCCAATTCTGGGTAAGCGGCCTTATAGGCTTCAAATTGAGAGTTCCACTGAGCTTCTCGAGCAGAACCTGCTTCTTTCGCATCCCAACCAGAATATACATCAGCAGGGATCTCGAACGGTGCATATGGCCAGCCAAGGAATTCACGAGCTGCCGCAATTTCAGCATCGCCCAAAGGCGCACCGTGACAGTCATGGCTACCAGATTTATTTGGCGAGCCAAAACCGATAATGGTTTTGCAACAAATTAGTGTCGGTTTAGTCGTTTCTGCTTTCGCCGCTTCAATCGCCGCTTTGATCGCTTCTGGATCATGTCCATCTACGTCTGCAATTACGTGCCAACCATACGCTTCAAAACGCTGTGGCGTATTATCAGTAAACCAGCCCTCAACATGACCATCGATAGAGATACCGTTGTCATCCCAGAAAGCAACCAATTTACCCAAGCCCAACGTGCCAGCAAGAGACGCCGCTTCGTGAGAAATACCTTCCATCAAACAACCGTCGCCTAGGAAACAGTAAGTATTGTGGTCAACAATCGTATGGCCTTCACGGTTAAACTGCGCAGCGAGCGTTTTCTCAGCAATCGCCATACCAACAGCATTACTGATACCGGCACCCAATGGGCCAGTAGTCGTTTCTACACCATCGGTATAGCCGTATTCTGGGTGTCCTGGTGTTTTAGAATGAAGTTGACGGAACTGTTTTAAATCTTCGATAGCCAATTTATAGCCAGAAAGATGCAGTAAAGAATAAATCAACATAGAGCCATGGCCGTTTGACAACACAAAGCGGTCGCGATCAACCCATTTTGAATTGTTTGGGTTGTGCTTTAGAAAATCATTCCATAGCACTTCAGCGATATCCGCCATACCCATTGGTGCACCTGGGTGACCAGAGTTAGCTTTTTGTACGGCATCCATACTCAATGCACGTATGGCGTTAGCAAGTTGTTTACGAGACGGCATGGTTATTCCACTCCTGATAGCTTAACGAACAATAGAAGTAACATTCTCTACGGGATAGAACCACGATACAAGGTTGGCACCTTCGTAACGCCCAAACACAGGGCAAAGAAAATGAAATCACATAGAAATCTGCACCATCGTAACAAAAAAACCGCCTTTTGCCTCATTAAAATCCACATACTGGGTTGATATTTAAACAACGCTAGTTCATGATTCGCACTATTAATACAGCGTCGATTTGTCTCGGCTTGCGGGCGCTATATAAACTCAGCTAAACAGATACGCAAGAACCTGTTTAGCACTTTTGATGCGAAGCAGGTTTTTTTATGCCTGTTTAGCGACTAACTCAGCTAAAGAGGAAAGCTCAATATGTCAGAATATTCTTTATTTACCTCAGAATCCGTTTCTGAAGGTCATCCCGATAAAATCGCGGACCAAGTGTCCGATGCCATTCTTGATGCCATTTTGGCAGAAGATCCAGAAGCCCGCGTGGCGTGTGAAACCCTCGTCAAAACCGGCATGGTATTAGTCGCTGGTGAAGTTCGTACCAACGCATGGGTCGACATCGAAGAAATATCTCGTGGCGTTATCCGTGAAATTGGCTACAACAGCTCAGACATGGGTTTCGACTGGGAATCTTGTGCCGTCATGAATGCCATTGGTAAACAGTCCTCTGACATTGCCGTCGGTGTCGATGAAGCCAATGAAAAAGAACAAGGCGCTGGCGACCAAGGTTTGATGTTTGGTTTTGCCACAAACGAAACGGACGTACTAATGCCTGCGCCGATCACTTACGCGCATCGTTTGGTTCAACGCCAAGCAGAAGTTCGCAAAAACGGTACGCTAGACTTCCTTCGCCCAGATGCGAAAAGCCAAGTTACTTTCCGCTACGACGAAAACGGCAAGCCATGCGCTATTGATGCGGTTGTTCTTTCAACACAGCACAGTGCATCAGTGAAACAAGCCGATCTTCGTGAAGCAGTAATGGAAGAAATCATTAAACCCGTGCTTCCTGCGGAATGGCTATCAAAAGAAACCAAATACTTCATCAACCCAACAGGTCAGTTCATCATCGGCGGTCCGGTTGGCGATTGTGGCCTAACTGGCCGTAAAATCATCGTTGATACCTACGGCGGCATGGCTCGTCACGGCGGCGGTGCTTTCTCTGGTAAAGATCCATCTAAAGTTGACCGCTCTGCAGCTTACGCTGGTCGCTATGTGGCGAAAAACATTGTCGCAGCGGGTCTTGCTGACAAATGTGAGATTCAAATCTCGTACGCTATCGGTGTGGCTGAGCCAACATCTATCAGTATCAACACCTTCGGTACTGGCAAAGTCAGCGACGCGGTGATTTCACAATTGGTTCGTGAGCATTTCGAATTACGCCCAGCTGGTTTAATTAAAATGCTGGATCTAAAACGCCCAATTTATCTACCAACAGCGGCTTACGGTCACTTTGGTCGTGAAGGCGAAAATTTCACTTGGGAAAAAACAGACAAAGCAGACGCATTGCGTAAAGCTGCGGGTTTATAATTCCCTGAATTTCCGCTATAAAGCCTTCTTCTGTCCTACTATCATTATGGGGCAGAAGAAGGCTTTTTTATTTCTATCCTTAATACTTTCGAAAACATAAGGCAAAGCATGCGCATTCCACGAATTTTTATCGACACAGAACTAAACGAGAATAGCACCCTTGCCCTACCAGACTCAGCGTTTCAGCATCTCTGCAAAGTTCTGCGCCTAAAGTCAGGCCACCCTCTTCGCGTATTTAATGGCCAAGAGTTTAATGGTAAAAGTCGTCAATATAATGCGACACTAAGTGACGTCGAAAAACGCTCTGCCAGTATTCAAATAGCGGATTTCGAAGAGTTAGAGAACGAATCTCCAATTCAAGTTACCGTTGGACAAACGCTGTCTAGGGGTGAGCGCATGGATTACGCCATTCAAAAATCTGTCGAAGCGGGTGTCTTTGCTATTCAGCCGCTTTTTAGTGAACGCTGCGAAGTAAAGCTACAAGACAGCCGTGCGGAAAAGCGCCTGCAACATTGGCAACAAGTTGCCATCAGTGCGGCTGAACAATGTGGTCGTGGTATTGTCCCGACTGTGTATCCACCGATAGAATTAACGGAGTGGATCACGAATTGTAACGAAATGTTAAAGCTTACATTGCATCACCATAGCGCAAAACCTATCCGACAATTCGAAAAACCCAGTAACAATCGCATCGCTTTATTGATTGGGCCTGAAGGTGGACTTAGTGAAAAAGAAGTGCAACTGTCTGAAAAATCAGGATTTAATGCCATTTCACTTGGACCAAGAGTGCTAAGAACAGAAACAGCTCCCATTGTCGCGCTCAGCGTAATCAACGCTCTATGGGGCGATATTTAAACTGTACGTCATAACAGAATAGCAACATATTCATAGAATCAATGGATCTATCATTCAAGTAGAAAATTTAAAGGATAGGGAATCACATGTTTTACCGAATAGTGTTAACTTGCACGGTCTATATTGGCGCCGCTTTTGTACCTGCAATATCGCACGCTATCTCTCTTGAAGAAGCTACTTATACCGCAATAGAAAACAGCCCAACAGTACGACAAGCTATTGCAAAATACCGAGAAACCAAAGAGAGCGCAGATATTGCGCGACGTTCAGGTTACTACCCTAGCATCGACCTTTCTGCGGGAATAGGCCAAGAAACCACCTACGCTGACGACAACCCAGGTTCCGCAGACGTTGACCTTGCTCGTCGAGAGCTCACTTTATCTCTGAATCAACCTATTTTTAATGGTTTCTCTACGGTCAATGAGGTAGAACGTTTACAAAGTGAAGCAGAGGCTGATCGCTGGAGCGCTCTCATTTCCGTCGAAAATACCGCTCTTGAAGTCGCTCAAGTTTACGCCAATATTTTGCGCTACCGCGAGCTGGTAAACTTAGCAAAACTGAACCTGGAGACTCACCAACGCATTTATGGCCAAATAAAGCTTAAAAGCGATTCAGGCATAGGTAGGCAATCCGACCTCAGTCAAATTACCGCACGATTATCCAAGGCTCACGCAAACTATCTTGCTGCTGTGAATAACTTAAGAGACGCAGAAAGCAACTACAACAATATTGTTGGCGAAATGCCACCAAAAGAGCTGATTTATCCAATTCCAGATAACGACTTACTTCCAAAAGATCTCGACTCTGCGCTTAACGCTGCGTTAAAACAAAACCCAGCAATTGAAGGCGCTAAATGGGACGTTGCAGCCACTGAGAGCGCACAAAAGATTACCGATGCTGGCAAATACCCAACGGTTAATTTTGTTTTAGAGCGCACTTGGAATAACAATATTGATGGAACCGAAGGGCCAAGCGAAGATCTACTCGCAATGGTGCGCTTAAATTACAACCTCTACAGTGGCAACACACAAAAACGCCAAGCAGAGGTAGCGTCTCAGCAAAATATACAAGCCACTGAAATTCGACGTAATACAATTAGAGATACTGAATTAACAGTCCGTTTGGCATGGGCCGCCTTTGAAGCAACATCAGGTCAAAAAGAGCATATTCGTCAATACGTTATTGCCACGAAAGAATCTCAGATTGCCTATGAAAAACAATTTCGTTTAGGTCGACGTACATTGCTCGATGTACTGGACAGTGAAAATGAATTGTTCCAGGCACGTCAGGATTACGTGAATGCGGACTACGATCAGCTTTTTTCTGAATTCAGACTATTTAATGCAAAAGGCGAGTTAATGCGCGCGTTCCGTATTTATCGTCCGCAAGTACTTGGGTTCAATGACCAATTTGAGCCTGCCAAAGCGCCAACGGATATTCCCGCTACGGCCACTGAAGAATTGCAAGCAGCAGAAAGTACAATAACAGAAAAAGAATCTGCCAGCCCTCAAGCCAAGCCATCCGCTAGCAAAGCAGAAACACCAGCAGAGAATGAACTGTTTCTTGATGCAGGCGAAAGCGGCAGCTGGTAAGCAATCAACACAGAGTCTTTGAGTACCCATAGCCCCCAAAGACTCTGTCATCTTATGGCTTCAAGCGCCGACAGGATGACCAATTCTTATCTCTACGGCTCGCATTCAGTTCAATTTTTTATTTCTCAAATCAACTATATGAAAATCATGGGTGTTTTTTCTTCTCAGCGTCCCCATATTTCTATAGCATCAACATCTATTAATCGTTTTATTAAAGCGCTAAAACGTCGCTTTCGCTTTAGGAATCACCCTATGACTATTAAGCTCGGCATCGTTATGGATCCAATTGCATCCATTAACTACAAAAAAGACACTTCACTCGCCATGCTCTGGGCCGCCGCAGAAAAAGGTTGGCAACTTATCTACATGGAGCAAAAGGACTTATTCCTAGACAATGGCAAAGCCTACGCCATGACTCGTCCGCTCAATGTATACAAAGACCCAGAGCATTTTTATGACCTAGGTGACGAGAGCAAAATGGCTCTTGGCGAACTGGACGTGATCTTGATGCGTAAAGACCCACCGTTTGATGGTGAATTTGTCTACAGTACGATGATCTTAGAACAAGCAGAACGCGATGGTGCCATGGTTGTAAATGACCCAAAAAGCCTACGCGACTGTAATGAAAAACTCTTCGCAACCCAATTCCCACAATGCTGCCCAGCCGTACTTGTGACACGTCGCGCCGATTTATTGAAAAACTTTCACAAAGAACATGGCGACGTTATTTTCAAACCTTTAGATGGTATGGGTGGCACGTCTATCTTCCGCCTAAAACCGGACGATTCCAACGTCAGCGTTATTATTGAAACATTAACAAACATGGGCACAGAGCAGATCATGGCGCAGAAATTCATTCCTGAAATCAAACAGGGTGATAAGCGCATTTTAGTAGTTGATGGTGTACCAGTGCCGTACGCCCTAGCCCGTATTCCTGCTTCTGGTGAAACTCGTGGTAACTTAGCCGCAGGAGGCCGTGGTGAAGGTCGCCCTCTCAGCGACAGAGATCGTTGGATTTGTGAACAAGTGATTCCTTCTTTGAAAGAAAAGAATTTAATGTTTGTTGGCTTAGATGTGATCGGTGATTATCTCACTGAAATCAATGTCACCAGCCCAACGTGCGTACGTGAATTAGACACTCAATTCGATCTCAATATCGCCATGATGTTAATTGAAGCCATCGAGAAACGTCTTTCGTAATAGCCGATGCGAGTAATTGATAAATTTTCTATCGCGCTTTTCATCGCCATTAGCCTGCATGTGCTAATGGTGATGATTATTGGCTTCGATTTCGAACTCCCTTCCCCAAAACCCAAAACGCTCGAAGTGACACTTGTTCAACACACGACAAAAGCACCTACCGAAGCGGATTTCATCGCCCAAGCCAATCAAGAGGCAAGCGGGACAGAGCTACGAAAACAGAAGCTGACAACGACAGAGAATGCACAGTTTTTATCCGATACGATCCAAGAAATCTCTCCCCCAGTACAGCCCCAACTCGCTTCTCAGCAACCTATAGATGAACCAAGCTTGTTGGCAACACAAAACCAAGAAGCCGTTTTTGAAATCATTAACGAGCCAGATGAAGCCACTAAAACACTTGAAGAGCAGTTCCGTGGCGAAACTCAAATCCCCAGCCACCTTTCGAACGACATCGCCACGCTAGAAGCCCTGCTCGATCAACAACGACAATCCTATGCAAAGCGCCCGAGAATTCGACGACTGACTTCCGTCTCAGCAAAATCAGCCATTGATGCGCAATATTTGGATGACTGGCGTCGTAAAATTGAGCGTATAGGGAATATACATTACCCAGAAGAAGCAAAACGAAATCACTTATATGGCGAACTACGCCTTGCCGTGATCATCCAGCCTTCAGGGTATGTCGATGATATAGAAGTATTACAGTCTTCTGGGATTAGAGTGTTAGACGACGCAGCCATGCGTATTGTGCGCCTTGCCGAGCCTTTTCAGGCCTTTCCAAGCGAATTAAAGAAAGAAGTGGATAAGCTGGAAATAATCCGTACTTGGCGATTTGTGCCAGGCAACCAACTACAAAGCCGGTAAACAACAATCTGGCAATGAACATGCTAGACACAAAAAAGCCCTCGGCTAGAGGGCTTTTTTTCTCGCTGGCTAAAGATAGCAATCAATCAAATTGACCATCACCCATAGCAAGACGTATTTTCTTCATCGCGTTCTTTTCGAGCTGTCGAATACGTTCTGCTGACACACCGTACTCATCTGCTAGCTCATGCAATGTTGATTTCGCATCCGATAACCAACGCTGCACCAAAATATTTCGGCTACGCTCGTCAAGATCTGACATGGCCACTTCCAAACGCTGGTTAGAGTCTTCTTCCCAGTTGCCGTTTTCAAGCAAGGTGGCAGGGTCATATCGATGATCTTCTAAATATTGAGAAGGCGATTGGAAAGCACTGTCATCATCGTCATCCGCAGAAGCATCAAATGCCATATCAGACGCGCTTAAACGCCCTTCCATTTGACGAACCACTTCTGGCGTAACACCAAGATCACTCGCCACGGACTCGACTTCAGAGTTACTGAACCAAGACAATGACTTTTTCGCGCTGCGCAGATTAAAGAACATCTTACGTTGTGCTTTCGTTGTCGCAACTTTCACAATACGCCAGTTCTTCAGAATAAATTCATGAATCTCAGCTTTGATCCAGTGCACAGCAAAAGACACAAGACGCACACCCACTTCAGGATTGAAGCGTTTTACTGCTTTCATCAGTCCAACGTTGCCTTCTTGAATAAGGTCGCCTTGGGCTAAACCGTATCCAGAGTAACTTTTTGCAATATGTACAACAAATCTCAAATGCGACATTACTAACGTACGTGCTGCCTCAAGATCCTCTTTATAATATAGACGCTCGGCTAACGCTTTTTCTTCGTCTGCCGTCAGAATCGGAATTCGTCCGACTGCCTGCATATAAGACTCAAGGTTTTGGCCAGGAATCATCATGTCTGTAGGTTGGAGAGCTTTACCCATCTCTGTTTCCACCTTCTAGTTGTTCATACTGTGTACGACAAAATACTAACAAGTAAATTCTGCCTGTGTGTGACATAAATGTGAATAAACCATGGCTATTATCTTTATACTGATTATAGCCCTTTATCGTCACTGCAGTTCAATATTCGCAATATGTCGGTTAACAGCAATCCATGCACCGGACACCCCAACAAATGCGCTGATAGTTAAACATAAAACAATCTCATCTGCATTAAAAGACTGAAGCTCAAAACCACTTTGATAAAGGTCTATCAATCGTTCTGCAGGTGCACTCACCCACCAGCTAAGCAAGAGAATACATAGGCTTGCGAAAAAACCACCCAACACACCGAACCAAAACCCCATATATAAAAAGGGTCTGCGAATATAAGCGTCCGTTGCGCCCACCAATTTCATTACCAACACTTCGTCTCGGCGACTTTCTACCGCCATACGAATGGTATTTCCCACAATCAGCAATACGGCAACCACCAACAATACCGACAAAGCATACACAAATCGTTGCCCAAAACTCAGTATATTCGCAAGACGCTGTAACCATTGTGCATCTAATTCGGCATGATCCACTTCTTTTTCGGCAGCCAATGTATCGCGTAATGCTTGCAAGCTCGATAAAGTCGTAATGTCTACCGCTTGCTTAGGAATCACCCGCAACACGATAGGCAGAGGGTTCTCAGGCAGAGCAGACATAATCTGCTCATAACCACTGGATTGCTCGAAATACCTTAACCCTTCTTCCTTAGAAATATATTCCACCGATGCAATGTCATCTTGTGCGGATAATCGGTGAGACAGAGCCAAGGCTTGTGTGTCTTCCATGTTAGGGAAAAGGTACAGAGTAATAACAGACTGCTGTTCCCATTGATCCGTTACCGACTGTACGTTTTTCAACAATACATACAATCCGCCAGGCAAAGACAACGCAATGGCGATTACCATCACCGTCATAACGCTCGCCAAAGGGTAACTCACCAAACGCATAAAGCTTTCAGCCAATGTAGCTTGATGCTGACGCAAGTACTGCTTGGGGCTAAAAGTCGTCCGTGTCGGCCAATTATGCTTCGTCGCTTTAATAGACTCTCGAGTGGCGCCCCTCTGATTCGGCTTTTGTGCCATTTAGCCAAACCCTCCGTCGTTAACCATTCGACCTTGATTTAGGGTCAAGACACGATGTCGCATGCGCGCCACCAAGGCAAGATCGTGACTGGCAACCAGGACAGTCACACCAACCCGATTAAATTCTTGGAAAAGGTTCATAATTTCAGCTGACAACTTAGGATCTAAGTTACCCGTTGGCTCATCCGCTAACAGTAACTGAGGTTTGTTCACTACTGCTCTGGCAATACCAACGCGCTGCTGTTCACCACCAGACAATGCCATCGGGTTATATTTTTCTTTGTCTAATAAGCCGACTTTATCTAGCGCCGCTCTAACACGTTTGGCAATTTGCGCCGGATCCGCGCCACTCACTTGCAGAGGTAAGGCAACGTTATGAAATACGCTTCGGTCTAATAACAGCTGATGATTCTGGAAAACCACACCAACACGACGCCTATGATGGGGCACGGCACGTCGGCTTAATGTGCGCAGATCAACCCCGTCAACCAAAATTTGGCCCGAGGTCTGACGTTCTATCATCATCATGAGTTTCATCAAGGTACTTTTGCCTGCACCTGAATGCCCAGTAAGGAATGCCATTTCACCTTGTCGCAAATGAAAGCTCACCTGCGATAATGCTTCTTGACCACTCTCGTACTTCTTACCAACCCGCTGAAATTCAATTTCCACGTTTATCCGCTATCCTTTCGTAAAAAGGTTTAATGTATTTCTACTCACCATCGAATAAGGCATCAATAAATTCTTGCGCCACAAAAGGGCGTAAGTCATCAGCTTGCTCCCCTACACCAATGTAGCGTATTGGCAAAGCAAACTGTTTCGATATCGCAAAAATAATACCGCCTTTTGCGGTGCCGTCTAGCTTAGTTAACGTAATGCCGCTTACACCAACCGCTTCCGAAAACAACTTCGCCTGACTAATTGCGTTTTGACCAGTACCGGCATCTAGCACAAGCATCACTTCATGAGGCGCGTGCACATCCAGTTTTTTCATTACGCGAACGACTTTTGACAGCTCATTCATCAGATTCGCTTTATTTTGCAAACGCCCTGCTGTATCGGCAATAACAACATCAATGCCTTTGGCTTTGGCAGATTCGATAGCATCATAAATGACTGAGGCTGAATCCGCGCCAGTATGTTGCGCCACAACAGGTACATTATTGCGCTCGCCCCACACTTGCAACTGCTCAACGGCGGCAGCACGAAAAGTATCGCCCGCTGCCAACATAACACTTTTGCCTTCTGCCTGATATTTTTTCGCCAGCTTACCAATGGTCGTCGTTTTTCCTACGCCATTTACACCAACCATTAAGATCACAAAAGGACCATCTTGATTTACTGGCTCTAGCTCTTTTTCAGAGACAGAAAGAATTCCCTGCATATCCGCTTTCAATTGGCTCAACAGGGCTTCAGGGTCTTTTAATTCTTTGCGATTCAGCTTTTCCGTTAAACCAGTCATTAAGGCTTGTGTTGCATCAATCCCCACATCTGCCATTAATAACTGAGTTTCTAATTCTTCCAGTACATCTGCGTCGACTTTCTTGTGCCCACGAACAACCGAAGACAAACCATTCCCTAAGCCGCTTCGCGTGCGAGACAAGCCAGACTTGATACGCTGAGACCAAGATAATGCCGGCGCTTGTTCTTCAACTGGCAAGCTTTCCGTTGCGTCAGTATGACTGACTTCTTCTATTACCGTGGAATCTGTATCAACAGTTTCCGGTGTATCTGAATTGCCATCTGCCGCTTTAGAAGCATCTATATCCTTTTTCTTAGCTGCTTTAATATCTGCATTCATTTTATTCACAAAACGGCGGCGAATAATAAAGGCTATAATGGCTAAAAGTGTTCCAATCGCAATCGGAACATAACGCGCATATTCACCAAAATACGGTGTGAAAAAAACAATGATTTGATTAACAACTTCCATTAAATCGGTCTCTTTATTTTGACTGATGCAGTGCACATCAGTGAAATGCTATGATTGGACATTGTGCCACGCAGATAAGCACTAAAACGACTATTTTAACATCATTTTAGTGTGCAAACAGGCCTAGTTTCACACTAACACATACCGTTTCAAGGTTAATTATGTCAGACAGTAACAAACCTCTCTTTAGTCGACCTGTTTTAGCGGCCATTATGCTGTTCTGTACCCTGGCAATTTGGTTGCTTAATTTAACCGCGAGTAATAGCACCACACTTCCAACCCCTAAAGTAGAAGCTTGGTCGACCACATCGGGCATCCCTGTAGTGTGGCTCAAACAAGAAGCGTGGGAAAACAGCAACAAAGTTGAGCTGCGCTTTGTTTTTCGTTCTGTCACGACCAATACCGCACTTATAGAAACGACCTTGGCGATGTTGATGAGCGACTCTCTTCCATTGAGTACCGCCTCTATCAACCAAAGACTTGCACCATTGGCCGCCAGTGCAAACAGCTATTATGACCACGAAAATCAAGTCATTGGTCTAACCCTAAACAATGAAACCGATTATTTACTGCCCTCGCTATCTTTGATTACCAAATGGCTAAAAGATCCCGACTTCAAACGTCGTACTTTTGATAATTGGCAAACTCAACGTTCAAAGTCCCCAAACGCACAACACGTACTTGAAGACGCCTTATTCTTTGACAGCGCAGAAGAACAAGTCAGCAAAAACCTCATGCCGGCATCACTGGAGCACATTGTTGACTACTATCAGAGCCTTAAAAACGCAGTCGTTGCCATTTACGTGGTCGGCGATCTAACGCTTGAAGCGCAGCAAAGCCTTCAAACAGCACTGAACGCAATCAGCCAAGACTTCAAAATAGCCAAGGACCCAGCAGAGAAAATCCAACACGAGCCCATCAGTAGTACCATTCAGCAGAACCAAGGCGACCTTTGGCAAACTCGCAGTGCTATCGCTCTAAAACCCGTTGCCACAATAAAAGAATGGATTAGCTTACAGATTTGGGGGGCAGACTTGGTTTCCACTCTAAATAAGCAACAGCACATAGACTTTGTTCAGCTTGCCCTCACGCTTTCGCCAAAGAACCCTTGGGCATGGTGGAGTATTCAATACAGCAATAATCCGATTATCGCTCCAACAGCATCAAACGAAAAAATGGATCAATTGATCAACGCGAAAAGTCTCGTTTTTACTGAGCAAGTCCCCTCTGTTCAGGATGAAAAAACATTTCAGGCTTTACTGGATGCCTTTAAAACACAGCTAGAAACCCAAGCCTTATCGCCAACTTGGTGGAGCTATATCGCCACACAAATCGCCCATCTAGACGGCCCGCTTACTCTAGAGCAATTCGCTAATAACTACCAAGAAGCAGTGAATAGCTTTACCGCAGAAGATTATCAAACGGCTCTCTCTCAACTATTAACACCATCGTCTTATCAAGAGATTCAGGTTTACCAATGAAAAAAAAACCACTAAACAACGCTTCAAGTAAAAGCCAAGCAAAAGCCGCTAAACTTCGGATAATTGCTGGTGAATGGCGCTCCCGCCAGCTGCCAATCCCAAACATTGAAGGGTTACGTCCCACTCCAGACAGGGTCAGAGAAACCCTCTTCAACTGGATTAACCATGAAATTCCTGGCGCGGTTTGTGCTGATTTTTTTTGTGGATCAGGCGCCCTAGGATTAGAAGCCTTATCTCGGGGAGCAAAGCATCTGACCTTCGTCGATAACTCCCGAGTCGTCACCCAACAAATGACGCAGAACCTAGCCACATTAGGTGCTACCAATGCGACAGTGACGGCACAGAACACCGCAGTTTTTCTCGATACAGCCACGCCTCAGCCAATGGATATCGTATTTTTAGATCCACCATTTCGTAAAGGTTGGCTAGCACAAATCATCCCCTTGCTTGAAAAAGGCTGGCTTGCTGATCGCGCCTTGGTGTACATAGAAATGGAAAAAGAGGCCCTTTTACCAGAGTTGCCCAGCCACTGGTCGCTAATAAAAGAGAAAACCGCAGGACAGCTAGTTTACCGCTTGTTTAGTATTACCCAATAATCGACCTAATTATTAACAGCCCTGCTCAAAACAGGGCTTCTTTCGTTTCCTTCGCCCTACTTTCTGCACCAATTGAAAGCGTTATCTAAATAAAACCGACCATTTATTCGACCGCTCCCCCAAACGTGCTCATTTTTTAAACTTTTAGCACGATGATTGCATAGACCAATAACCCACATAGCCACTATGTGCATGTTATTCCAATAAACAGCCGAGCTGGAAGGTCATTATGTTGTTAAACCTATCCTTTAAAACGAAGTTATTAATACTGTTAATCACTGCAATTTTAGGACTCGTCATCGTCACTTTTGTGGCAATTGGCGGATTATCCTCTCAACAGGAAGCGAACAATAAACTAAGAAACCTATCCAAAATTCAAGCTTCCAATGACCACCTCAGCATTCAAATGCTGGACATAGCCGACCGCTTAAGATCCGTGTCGGTGGATACCGTTCAAGAATACCTTGCAACAACAAACCAACAAATCGAACAAAATACAAACACCATTACAGCCAGCATAGAGAAAGCCAATAGCCAAGACCTCAAGAAGGCACTAGAAGAAAACTTGGAACGCATCAATCTCTATAGCCGATCACTCATTGCTCTTATTAAAGAGCGAAGCATCATAGGCTTTGATTCGTCTTCTGGCTTACGTGGCGAAATTGACCGTATGGGCACAGAAATCAGTGATGACATTCAAAAGCTCAGTCTATTAAGACGCGAGTTCACCAACGTTCGAAAAGCGGAAGCCAGTTATTTATCGGACCCTACTGCAGAGAATTTAGAGGAATTCAATACCAGCTTTACTCGGTTCGACAACCGAATCGAGAATTTTGGCTTTCAAGAGACTCATGGCGTTAAAGCCAACGCCTATCGAGCCGCGCTTTTACAGTACGGCCAAGCCTATGTCGCTCTGAATGAAACAGAGAACACCTTCTCACAACAAAAAGACAACTTTACCAAAGTCCAGCTAGCGACCAACACACTGATTGAAACCAAATTAGTAGAAGCCGAAGAAGCGGCTCTGAAAAGCTCCTCTCAAGCAAACGCCACCTTATTGACGGTCAGTATTGCCATTATTCTAGTGGCGGCATTACTAATGATCGCCATAGGACGCAGTGTAAACACTACCCTACAAGGCATCATTGCCGACCTGAACAAGGTTAAAAAAGGGGATATGTCCTCAAAAGCAATCGTCAATACAAAGCGTAATGATGAATTTGACCAACTCAGCCAATCATTGAATCAGATGACGGGGGGCTTGAGCGATGTCCTCAAAGATGTGGTATCGACAACAGATAATGTCAGTGGCATGTCGACAGATTTAAATAACACCATAAGCAGCATTGCTGGCAGCAACCACTTGGTAAACCAACGTACCAACTCTTTAGCAACGGCCACGGACGATATATCAAACCGCTTAACGGAATTGTCGAACACCACCCACGCCCTAAAAGGTCACTCCAATGACACTTATCAATCGGCAAAATCTGGTGCAGATACCATCAAAATGGTACTAAACAGTATCAGCGATACGGTAGAAATCGTTAATACCACCAGCCAACAGCTCAACGAGCTAGGCCGATTATCCAAGGATATAGATAGCGTGATCGCTATGATCAATGACCTTGCCAGCCAAACCAACCTACTCGCATTAAACGCAGCCATTGAAGCCGCGCGAGCAGGGGAAGCCGGTCGAGGATTTTCTGTCGTAGCTGACGAAGTGCGAGCCTTGGCAGAGAAAACCGTCGACGCTACCTCAAAAATCACAGACATCGTTGGCACCATCCAGAACTCCACCCAAACAGCCATCACCACCATGGAAAGCGGACAAGACAATTTAAAAATCATTGGTGAAAATGGCAGCAAGGCAGAAGATGCCATGCGTGATATCGAAAGCAATGCGATGACAGGCTCCAAATCCACAGACTCAATGGCAAGCGCCATTCAAGATGTTGCCAGCACTGCGGTGCAAATGAGTTCAGAGATGGAACAAATCGCTCAACAGCTCAACCAAGATACGCATTCTATCGATGTCATGGCGGATAAAACCAAGCAGATTCAACAGCTCTGCGAGCAGCTGGCCAGCAAGACTCAAGTCTTCACCCTCCCTTAACCTACCAAACACACAACACAAGACGCTTCTATGTTCGCCATACAAGGCAATAGAAGCGTTTTTGTCTACGCCTGTTTTCCTCCTCTCGCCTCTTGATGACACTAGGCGCAGACGCTAGACTGTACGGCATCATTCATCGATGAACTTTCCCTCTCTTCTTAACGGGAATTCGAGCACTTTCATTAGGATACAAACAAACCTATGCCGGACGTCATTCCAGCCGACTCTATTGGTATTGTCACGCCACAGATTGCGCAATTCGACACGCCATTAACGCTTTCATGCGGACAAACACTGTCATCATATGAACTGGTCTATGAGACATATGGAACGCTAAATAAAGCCGCCTCTAATGCCATTTTGATTTGCCATGCATTGAGCGGCGATCATCACGCAGCGGGCTACCATAGCATGTCTGACAAAAAACCAGGCTGGTGGGACTCGGCGATTGGACCTGGCAAAGCCATTGATACCAATCACTTTTTTGTTATTGCTCTGAATAACTTAGGGGGGTGCTGTGGCTCAACAGGCCCAACCAGCATCAACCCAGAAACAGGCAAACGTTGGGAAGCCAGCTTTCCAATCGTTACTGTAGAAGATTGGGTCGAAAGCCAAGCGCGTTTAGCGGACTTGCTAGGTATCCAAACTTTTGCCGCCATCGTTGGTGGCAGCTTAGGGGGAATGCAGGTGCTTGAATGGAGCATTCGCTTCCCGACGCGTTTGCAGTCCGCAGTAATAGTGGCGTCAGCACCAAAGTTATCGACACAAAATATCGCCTTCAACGAAGTGGCACGTCAATCTATTCGCCGTGATCCTGATTTTTTTGATGGCAACTACCTAGAAAACAGCTCTGTACCAACCAATGGCCTTGGTTTGGCACGCATGCTTGGTCATATCACCTATTTATCGGACGACGCCATGGGCGCTAAATTTGGCCGTCAAATGCGCCATGACAGCTACCAATACAATTACGGCATCGAATTCGAAGTAGAAAGTTACTTGCGCTATCAAGGCGAAGCCTTTACCAAGCGCTTTGACGCCAACACCTACATGCTAATGACCAAAGCGTTAGATTACTTTGATCCGGCAGCGCAAACGAATGGCGACCTCGCGGCAGTACTGAGTCGAGCTCAATGTGAATTTTTATTGGTCTCCTTCACTACCGATTGGCGATTCTCTCCAGAGCGCAGTGAAGAAATCGTTAATGCACTCGTCAAAGCCGGTAAGCAGGTGTCATACGCCAAAATAGAAGCCGCAGAAGGTCACGATGCCTTTTTGTTCCCGATTCCACGCTACATGTCGGTACTCAATACCTTTCTAACCCGTGTTGCCAATCGCTTAACCACGGAGGTCAAATAATGCGTTCTGATTTAGAGATAATCGACGAATGGGTACAACCTAATATTCGTGTACTCGATTTAGCATGTGGCCCCGGTGAATTGCTCCATCACCTAATTAAAAATAAGCAGGTGAACGGCTATGGCTTGGAAATCGGCCATGACGATTTAAACACCTGTATCGAAAAAGGCATTCCAGTTTTAGAACAAAACATAGACGAAGGCTTACAAAATTTCGACGACCAAAGTTTTGACCTCGTTCTGATGACTCATGCCTTGCAACAGTTCCGCCGTCCAGATTTGTTGATCGATGAGATGCTGCGTATTGGTAAAGAATGCATTATTACCTTCCCTAACTTTGGCCATTGGCGCAGTCGTATGCATTTGGCGTTAAAAGGTCGCATGCCTGTCTCAGACTTTTTGCCATACAACTGGTATGACACACCAAACATTCACTTTTTTACCTTCCAAGATTTTGAACGTCTGTGTGAAGAAAAGAACATAAAAGTGCTACGTTGGGCTGCCGTAGATGGACAGCTAAAAGACCACTGGTGGATTCGCTCTATGCCGAATTTATTCAGCGAAACAGCGATCTTTCATATCAGTCGCTAAGCAGATAACCATTGAAGTCGAGCAACTAAGATGACATCAAGGCGGCGAACCAGCCGCCTTTGTTTTACGAAATCGAGGAAAAATCCGTGAACAAAACCATCGTACTCGCCAGCAACAACGCCGGTAAAATCAAAGAATTCAATGCGTTACTGGGTGACATGGGCATTGATGTAAAACCGCAAAACGAGTTTAACGTCGAAGAAGCTGAAGAAACGGGCCTAAGTTTTATCGAAAATGCGATTTTAAAAGCTCGTAATGCTTGCGCTCATACCGGCTTACCATCCTTAGCCGATGATTCTGGCATTGAAGTCGATTACCTTAATGGCGCTCCAGGCATTTACTCCGCCCGCTTTGCTGGTGAACATGGCAATAACGACGCTAACAATGCCCTGCTATTAGAAAAACTAGACGGCGTACCTGAGTTAGAACGTACTGCACGCTTTCATTGTGTTCTGGCTTATATGCGCCACAAAGACGACCCTACTCCGCTGGTATTCCACGGTGTTTGGGAAGGCCGTATTTTGACCTCGACGGAAGGCCAAGAAGGCTTTGGTTATGACCCTTTGTTTTATGTACCAGAATGCGGTTGCAGTGCCGCCAGCTTGCCAAAAGAAGTCAAAAACCAAATTAGCCATCGCGGCAAAGCATTAAAACAGCTTGTTAGCGCGTTCCAACAGCAATCAGCTGCGCAACAAGGTACGCCATTTTGAGCAACCTATTGCCACCGCTAAGTCTATACATACATTTACCTTGGTGTGTGCGTAAGTGCCCATATTGCGACTTCAACTCCCATCAAGCGGATCGCTTTGAAGCCAATGGCAAGCTGCCAGAAGACGCTTATTTAGCACAGCTGCTCGCTGATTTAGAAGCCGATTTACCTTATGTCGCAGGACGCCCCATTCAAACGGCGTTTATTGGCGGTGGCACGCCAAGCTTAATGAGTGAAGATTTCTATTATCGGCTCATGAATGCCCTACGTGAAAAACTGACTTGGGCAGACAATGCCGAAATCACCATGGAAGCCAACCCAGGTACATTTGAACAAGAGAAATTTCGTCATTTCCGCCAAGCGGGCATTAATCGCTTGTCCATTGGCATTCAAAGTTTTCAGCCAAACCTGTTGAAAACCCTAGGAAGAATCCACAACCGTGAAGAAGCAATACACGCTGTGGATAAGTCCAGAGCCGCTGGCTTCGACAATATTAATCTGGATTTGATGCACGGTTTACCCGATCAAAGCCTTGAAATGGCACTAGAAGACTTATCTCTTGCTATCGAGCTGAACCCGGAACACTTGTCTTGGTATCAACTCACTATCGAGCCAAATACTGAATTTTATCGCCGACCACCAACACTGCCTGAAGACAACACCTTATGGGGAATTCAAGACGCAGGACAAGAGCTGTTGACCAAACATGGTTACGCTCAGTACGAAGTGTCGGCTAATTCAAAAGAGAACCGTCGCGCGGCACACAACCTAAACTATTGGCGCTTTGGAGATTACATAGGGATTGGCGCAGGTGCTCACGGCAAGATCACATTAGTTAATGGTCAAATATTTCGTACACGAAAGACTCGCCACCCAAATCATTACTTAAATAACCTACCCGAAGCTTTAGTCATTAAAGAAGCCATAGAGCAAGAAGACCTTCCGCTTGAGTTCATGATGAACCGTCTGCGTTTGTTTGAAAGCTTTGATTTAAAGGATTACCAACGATTTACCTATCAAAGTGTCCCTGATTCTCTAATTCAGGCCTGTGGAGTCGCAATAAAACAAGGCTTATTAGACGCTGATGAATGGAACAAACAGCGTATAAAAACCACCGAAAAAGGCAAATTATTCCTCAACGAATTGCTTGAGCTATTCCTTCCTTAACCCGTCAAATTGTTTACTATAATTTGACATCTAAACATATTGATGTAACTCTTATCCGGTTACAAACAAAAAAGGCCATCTTTGATGGCTTTTTTGTTGTCTTTCAGAACTTTACAGTTGAGTTATGCTAGCTTAATAATCAGTCCTTGCTAGCAAAAAAAGGCTCAGCCAGACAAAGATTTAAACAAAAACTCAAATGATGCTGAAGCTGACGAAAACTGTCAAAACAGTTCCAAAAACGTCGCGATCAGAACAATTTGATGCAATAAATTCTCTTAATGTTGAGTAGCGGTATTGTGCAAAAAACATTCATGTGGGTTTTCGTTTAAATAACGTAACAAGAGTCTTTGAACACATAGCATGGCTATTAAGAAAAAAATCGGGAAAAGTTTTCACTAATTCGGGAGAAGATTTATGACTAACAAAGTACCTGACAATGGTCGGGCAGAATACAATACATCGTATAAAGTGGGGCAAGACAACGTTCAGTTCCTTGGCCTCGATGTATTGAACCCAGTATTTAGTACGAGCGCTGTAATCATCTTTGCATTTATCATCGGTAGTATCTTATTTCCTTCTGATGCAAGTGTCATTTTGTCTGGTGCAAAGAATTGGTCAATCAATAACTTTGATTGGTTCTTTATGGTTGCAGGTAATATTTTCGTTCTCTTTTGTTTGCTACTCATTCTTCTTCCTCTCGGTAAGATCCGCCTTGGCGGCACTGAAGCAAAAGCAGAACACTCCACCATCACTTGGTTCTCAATGCTGTTCGCAGCAGGTATGGGTATCGGTCTGATGTTTTGGAGTGTGGCTGAACCTGTTGCCTACTACACTGGTTGGTACGGTACGCCATTTGATGTTGCAGCCAATACACCGGAAGCAAGAGATTTAGCAATGGGCGCTACCATGTTCCATTGGGGTCTTCATCCATGGGCTATTTATGCTGTGGTTGGCTTGTCTTTGGCGTTCTTTGCGTACAACAAAGGTCTTCCTCTTACCATTCGTTCCGCTTTTTACCCACTATTCGGTGAAAAAGTTTGGGGCGCTATTGGTCACGTCATTGACGTCATTTCTGTTATTGCGACTATTTTTGGTTTGGCAACATCACTTGGCTTTGGCGCTATGCAAGCGACAAGTGGCTTGAACTTCTTGTTCGACATTCCAAATACCCTAACAACGCAAATCTTAGTGATTACTGGTGTAACCGCAGTAGCGATTATTTCGGTAGCCCGTGGTCTTGAAGGTGGTGTAAAACTACTGTCTAACGTGAACATGATTATTGCCGCTGTACTGGCCGTTTTCATCGTCATTGTAGGCAACACTGGCGCTATCTTTTCTGCCATGATTGCTTTCTTGTTTAGCTACGTTGAAAATATCATCCCATTAAGTAATTGGATTGGCCGTGAAGACACTACGTTCTACCATGGCTGGACTGTGTTCTACTGGGCTTGGTGGATTTCCTGGTCACCATTTGTCGGCATGTTTATCGCACGCGTTTCTCGTGGCCGTTCTGTTCGTGAATTCGTTATTGCTGTGCTATTAGTACCGACTGTTGTTTCTCTTGTGTGGATGTCCGTATTCGGTGGTTCTGCTCTAGATCAGTCTGCAAATGGCATTGGTGCATTAGCAAACGGTATCTCTGATTCTTCATTGGCTATGTTCCAAATGTTTGCTAGCTTGCCAATGACGTCTGTGATTTCCTTCATTGGTATCATTCTGGTATTGGTATTCTTCGTTACCTCTTCTGACTCAGGTTCTTTGGTTATCGATGGTATTACCGCTGGTGGTAAAACTGACGCACCAATGATCCAACGTGTTTTCTGGGCGATCCTAGAAGGTATCATTGCGATTGCATTGCTTGTTGGTGGTGGTTCTGAAGCACTTGGTGCAATTCAAGCCGCAGCAATCACCATTGGCCTACCATTTACCTTACTCATGTTGATCATGTGCGTAAGTCTATGGAAAGGTCTACACAGCGATATGCACTTGTATAAATAACTTATATTGCTAAGCAACGCGGACAGCAATGTCTGTCCGCGTTGTATTCTTAATATAAATGCTATATTCTCTGCGTCCTCTTAGGGGAGTAATCTTCTTTGTAGTGCAAACTGCAAAGATTCTTTGTCAACATAATTGAGCCTCAAGCTCATGGCAAAGAAGTCCTGACTCGATAATAAATCGTTGGGATTGATGAGACTTAAGACAATGACTTGGCTCAGGTGGGCACAGGTTCGTTGTCTTTTGTTTTATTGCCCACCTAGGACCTATCAAATGGAAGCACTACTCACATCGATCTCCACTGTCGCTCTCGCGGAAATGGGAGATAAAACCCAACTTCTCGCTCTATTCCTTGCTACGCGCTTCGCGTCTAAATCATCTATTGTTCTTGGTATTCTTGCCGCCACACTACTCAACCATGCGTTATCAGCTTGGATCGGTGTTGAAGTCGCACAATGGATTCCAGAAAGTGCCATTAGTTGGGTAGTTGGTCTAAGCTTTATAGCAGTGGGTCTATGGCTATTGATTCCAGACAAAGACGACAGCGATGATAATAGCATGCTGAAATACGGCGCATTTGGTGCCACTTTTGTATTGTTTTTCCTTGCGGAAATTGGTGATAAAACTCAAATTGCCACTGTTTTGCTAGGCGCAAACTACGGTAGTGTTTGGATGGTATTGATCGGTTCCACGATTGGCATGATGTTAGCCAATGTGCCTGTTGTCTTTGCTGGCAACTGGATCATGGATAGAATTAATGCAGATCGAACTCGTCAGCTTGCTTGTTTGTTGTTTCTTATCTTAGGCGTGGTCACCATTGCTTCGCCATTACTTCATTAAAAGGCTCTAATAAACAGGAATGTATTATGGACGTCGAATTAACAGAAATACTTGAAGCGCTTTGCCAACATGCTCCATTCAATGAGATTGCTGACGACCCGCAACTCAAGGACATGGCAAAAGAAATAGAGATCCAGTATGTTCGCGCTGGGGAAATGGTTATTGCTCAAAGTGCCTTAAACAACACCTTGTTCTTTATTCGCAGCGGTGCAATAGAAATTCTCAGCAAAGATAAAAAGTTAATTCGACGCATGAACGAAGGCGAGCTGTTTGGCTACGCCTCTATTTTGCGCGGCGGTAAATCCTCTCAGGCGATGCGAACCATAGAAGACAGCTTGCTGTATCGTATTCCAGCACGCTGGTTCCTAAAGCTGCACCAAGAAAATGATAATTTTTCTGACTTTTTTCAGCTGGCTAGAGAAGCAAGATTGCGTGCCGCCATGGATGCGCAAAACTCCGATGTCTCCTTAATGACGTGTCCTGTCGTCAGTTTATTAAGGCGCCCTCCGATCAGCACAAACATTGATTCAAATATTCGTGTCGCCGCTCAGATCATGGCAGAACACCGCGTTTCTAGCTTATTGATTACAGACGGCGATGAATTGATAGGCATCCTAACAGACCGAGACTTGCGCACCCGAGCGGTTGCTCAAGGTCTTGCTTACGATACGCCTGTTTCAGAAATTATGACTCGTGATCCAATCGTCATGGACAGCGGTGATTACGCATCAGAAGCCGTGTTAAAAATGATGGAACGCAACGTCCACCATATCCCGATCGTCAAAAACGGTCGCCCTATAGGCGTTGTCAGTACGGGTGACATCATTCAGAAAGAAAGCCACGGCAGTGTCTATCTGATCAGTGATATTTATAAACAAACCAGTATTGAAGGCTTAAAAAGCATCAGCCAAAAAATGACCCACACGTTCACACAGCTTGTGGTCGCTGATGCCAATACACAAATGATAGGCAATGCCATGTCGCATATTGGCACCGCCTTTGTGAAACGATTATTACAATTAGCCGAAGAAATATATGGGCCGCCACCGGTGCCTTATTGCTTTATTGCGCTTGGTTCACAAGCACGCGAAGAGCAAACCATCAAAACAGACCAAGACAATGCGCTTATTTTAAGCGACAAATACGATAAAAAGCTTCATGGGGAATACTTTGAAGCGCTAAGCGACTGGGTATGTCGGAACCTTGATGAATGTGGTTACACACTGTGTAGCGGCGATATCATGGCTTCAAACCCACGCTGGCGTCAGCCGCTAAAAGCGTGGAAAGAAAATTTCAGCGAATGGATACAAAAGCCGAAAGCCGAAGCCCTATTGCGCTTGTCGATTTTCTTCGATTTACGCGGTATCTACGGCGACAAAACCCTCGCCAAACAATTGAATCAACATATACGCCAACAGGCGCAACAACACTCTGGCTTCTTAACCTTTATGGCCAGAAACGCCAATCAGCGTAAACCACCTTTAGGTTTCTTTAGGCAATTTGTCTTAGACGGTGAAGGTAAACAATCGCGTACCTTCAACTTAAAAGAACGTGGCATTGCGCCAATCATCGACATTGTCCGAGTGCACGCTTTGGCCTGCGGTAGCGATAAACTCAATACCTTGGAACGAATAGAAGACATTGAAGCGGCAGGCTTATTGCCTGGCGGGCGCGCGAAAGACCTTGCTTTGGCATTAGAAATGATCGGCATGGTACGAATTCGCAACCAAAAAGAACAGATTGAAGCAGGTGAAGAACCAAACAACCACGTCAACCCAGAGCATTTATCTTCTTTTGAAAAGCGTCATTTACGCGATGCGTTTCATATCGTCTCTCGCCAACAGGAGTTTATAAAGTTCCGATATGCAGGGAAGCGTAGTTAAATGTCAAAGCACCTATTGAAAAAGAAGAGCACAGAAGAGATCCAAGACTGGCAAGCCATGTTTGCACAGTGGGCCGAGGAAGCACCAGAAGGCCCATTAAAGCGCTATTACCAAGCAGGCATGATTGCGCCCAACACCGCGCTTAAAGACACACCTTTGTTAGCGTTGGACTTAGAAACAACTGGCCTTGACCCACAACATGATGAAATTATCAGTCTTGGTTTGATTCCACTTAGCAGCAAAATCATTCGCTGCCAAGGGGCGAAATACTGGATGGCAAAGCCAGAGCATTCGTTAAACGCTGAATCGGTAACGATTCATGAAATAACCCATGCAGAGCTGGCTGGAGCCCCCTCTTTGAATGCGATCTTAGACGAGATCCTGATCGCGTTAACCAGTCAAGTAGTGGTTGTCCATTGCGTTGCTATCGAACGACAATTTTTGCTCGAAGCGTCAATGAAAGCCTACGGTTATCCATTGTACTTCCCTGTGCTTGATACCATGGACATTGAACGCCAGGCGACCTTCAAACCTTGGTGGCAACGCTTTGGCAGACGGCCGTCATTGCGCTTAGACGCATGCCGCCAACGTTATAAATTGCCTCGTTACAAAGCACATCATGCACTCACTGATGCCCTGTCATCGGCGGAACTGCTGCAAGCACAGATTTCCTATCACATGGATCCAGAAGCGGACATCTCAAACTATTGGATGTAAGCCTCTCGCAGGCTCAGTTATCGAGGGACAGCTCTCACGAACCACCAGTTCGGTTTCTAGCACCACGTCCCTCGCTTCTCTAAGCCCTAGGAACACTTCCGCTGCCACACGGCCTTTTTCCACGGTGTGCTGATGTATCGTGGTGATTGAAGGGTGAATATTGGCGCTTTCCGCGATGCCATCAAAGCCCACGACCTGCAAATCTTCCGGCACTCGTAAGCCTAAGTGTAAAGCAGCTTGCACCGCAGCAATGGCAATACAATCACTCATGCACAATAACAACTGTGGGCGCTGAGCCATGGTCAATGCTTCACGGGCGGCTTGATACGCTTGTTTATGGTTATTCTCAGGGATATTCCAAATATGCTCAGAAGGCACTGATAGTTCATGCTCTTCCAATGCTTCGAAGTAACCATGTAAGCGTTGAATAGAAATCGACGCCGCGCGGTCAAATAACTCATCTTCACGTATCCGACAGACACGATCCGTATCCAGCAAACTTAAGCCTAGAATGGCCACCGACTCAGGTTTATGCTGCAACGCATGATTCGCCACTCGGTAAGCACCGCTGTGATTTTCAATGTTGACCGACGTGGTACCCGGAATAAAACTGTCCACCGTAATAATGTTTTTATTCGGCATTAGCCAAGGCGCGTTGATGCACTGTTGAGGTTTATGGCCGTAAACGATAAAGCCATCCACCATAGACGATTGCATACGACTTTGTGCGTCTTGTTCTACATGGTCAGACGACAGCAGTAACATGTTGTACTCATTGGCCTCAAAGACTTCCGCCATGCCTTTCAAAAACTGATTCGCAACCGGATCGGTGAGGCTATAACTCAAATCGTCTGAAAGCACGATACCAACAATTCCGGTTCGCCCCGTTCGCAAGCTCCGAGCCGCAGCGTTAGGGCCAAAGTAACCCATTTTCTCACATTCGCTAAGAATGTTTTCACGCAAGTGGGCCGATAATTGATCTGGGCGATTAAATGCGTTTGAAATGGTTGCCGTAGACACATTCAAGCGCTCTGCGACATCTTTTAAAGTCAGCTTTTTTATATTTTTTGTCATGCTCACTGTCCATAATTACCAAAAAACAACGACAAACAAGCCGATTTAGGTCTCCCAAAATCGGCTTGTTTGTTACTACAACCTAATGTCGTATAACAGAGAAGTTTAAGAAAGCTTAGCGAAAAACGCCTGATACGCTGGCAACGTCAAGGTTTGACCGTTCAATGATGATGTAAAGCCATGCCCTTGCAGTTCAGCCGCAATATCATTCCCCACAGTCGCTTGTTGAGATTCCCCAGTCATATTCAACACTACCAGCAAACGCTCACCTTGATACTCACGAACCAAAGCAATCAACTGCGCATTATCCACATCTCGCTGCGATAACTCACCATTCACCAAAACCGGTTGCTGTTGACGCCAATGAATCAGCTTACGCACCTTATGTAATAGCGCATCTGGATTCGCTTCCTGCTCAGCCACGCTCAAAGGTAACTGCTCTTTAGACACTGGCAACCAAGGCTCTACTGTAGAGAAACCACCTAATGGCGACTTATCCCACACCATGGGTGTACGACAGCCGTCACGGCCTTTGAACACTGGCCACAATGGAATGCCATAAGGGTCTTGAATGCGTTCAAACGGCACATCCGCTTCAGGTAAGCCTAATTCTTCACCTTGATACAAACACACACTACCACGCAGAGATAAAATAAGCGCTAAGGTAATCAGAGGATAGGCTTCACCATCTTCATTCGCCCCCCAGCGTGTGCGAGAACGCACAACATCGTGGTTCGACAGCGCCCAACATGGCCAGCCATCGCCCACTATCTCTTGCATGTTTTTCAACACATCACGAATATAATCTGGTGCATGTGGCTTATTCAAAAAATCAAACGTGTACGCCATATGCAGCTTGTCGCCGCCAGAAGTATATTCTGCCATGCGTTTTAGCGGGAAATCGTCACCAATTTCGCCCACAGTCGTCGTACCCGGATATTCGTCCATCATGGCGCGCATGTCTTTTAGAAAATCGAGGTTTTCTGGACGGCTCAGATCGTACACATGTCGTTGGTAGGTATAAGGGTTATCGTGTGGCGCCCCCATAGTTTTGGGCTCACCAGGTAACACCGGAGGATTGTCTTCCAAACCTTCACTATGAAAATAGAAGTTTACCGTATCCAAACGGAAACCATCCACACCCATATCTAACCAAAAACGCATATTCTCCAAATGCGCTTTACGTACATCTGGGTTATGGAAATTAAAATCAGGCTGAGACTCCAAGAAATTATGCAGATAATACTGCAAACGACGGCTGTCCCACTTCCATGCACTGCCACCAAAAATAGATAGCCAGTTGTTTGGTGGCGAGCCATCTGGTTTAGGGTCAGACCAAACATACCAATCGGCTTTAGGGTTCGTTTTATCTTGTCGACTTTCTTCAAACCAAGGGTGAGAATCCGCAGAATGACTGATTACCTGATCAATCATCACCTTAAGACCTAACTCATGAGCACGATCAATTAAGGCTTTAAAATCCGCTAACGTGCCGAACATAGGATCGATATCGCAATAATCTGACACATCATAACCAAAATCTTTCATTGGTGATGTGAAGATAGGCGACAACCAAATCGCATCCACACCCAATGACGCTACGTAATCAAGCTTGCTTGTAATGCCCGCTAAATCACCAATACCATCGCCATTCGCATCCATAAAACTACGTGGGTAAATCTGGTAAATCACTCCACCTTTCCACCAATTTAAAGTGGTCGTCATAACGGCTCTCCAAAAACAAGAAAAACAGGGAACAACACCATGTTCCGATCAAAAGAATTCAAACGATTAACGACGATAAGACACTTCTTTATCATCAAACAAATGCATTTTTTCTGGTAAGGCAGACAAATGAACCGTGTCTCCACGCTGAGTTTTCAACGTACCTGCTTGCTTCGCAATGATCATGTCTTCACAGCCTGGCACCGTGAGATACAGTAACGTTGCTTCACCTAAAGATTCTACGAACGTCACCTTACCTGATAAAAAGCCTTCCGCCTCAGTCGCTACAACCAGCAAATCTTCAGGACGTACACCAAAGAATGCCGCTTTCGCTTGCTCGCTGGCCTCAGTCACAATAGGGGTTTCAACCGTGATACTAGAAGATAAAGACACATGGGTTTGCTCGCCGGTTTTTTCGATACGACAAGGCACAACATTCATCGCTGGCGAACCAATAAACTTAGCCACAAAAACGTTAGCAGGATGCTCATAAAGTTCTAATGGCGACCCCACTTGTTCGATATTACCTGCCGACAACAACACGATACGATCGGCCAAAGTCATCGCCTCTACCTGATCGTGGGTCACATAAATCATGGTTGAATCTGGCATCGTGTCTTTTAAGTTGGCGATCTCCATACGAGTCGCCACACGCAATGCCGCATCCAAGTTCGACAAAGGCTCATCAAACAAAAACACCTTAGGTCGACGAACAATTGCTCGTCCAATCGCCACGCGCTGACGCTGGCCACCGGAAAGGGCTTTCGGTAATCGATCCAAGTAAGGCGTAAGCTGCAACATCTCAGCCGCTTTACGCACCTGCTGATCGATACTTTCTTTGCTGACCTTAGCAATCTGTAGGCTGAATGCCATGTTGTCGTACACAGACATATGCGGGTACAAAGCATAGCTCTGGAATACCATCGCAATACCACGCAGTGCAGGCGGTATATCATTCACCACCTGACCATCTATTTCTAACGTACCAGCCGAGATTTCTTCCAGACCAGAAATCATACGCAACAAAGTAGACTTACCGCAGCCCGAAGGCCCAACAAAGACAATGAACTCGCCTTTTTTAATGTCTAAATTAATGTCTTTTAACACTTCCACTTTATTGGAATAAATCTTTTTAACATGGGTTAACTTTACATCTGCCATGATTCAATCGCCTCAATCTAAATACGTACCTTGAGTGAGGAGCCAAGCTCAACTCACTCGCGCAACGGGTGTTATTTCACAGAACCTGCCAACAAACCGCGCACTAAATAGCGCTGCAAGCTGAAGAAGACACACAAAGGAACAATAATGGTGATAAACGCCGACGCGGTCAGAATTTCCCAATTACCACCACGAGAACCTAGCAGCTCTCGCAACTGGCCAGTTAGCACCAAATGCTCTTCATTATTCCCCAAGAAAACCATGGCGATTAACAAGTCGTTCCATACCCAAAGAAATTGGAAAATCGCAAACGAGGCCAACGCAGGGAAAGACAATGGCAAAATGATTTTGCGGAAAATATCAAAATCCGATGCACCATCCACACGGGCCGACTCGATAATTTCCCCCGGCAATCCGGCAATGTAGTTACGTAATAAATAAATCGCCAAAGGCAAACCAAACCCCGTATGCGCCAGCCAAATCCCCACATAGGTTTTTGAGCCAACACCAAAGAACTCACCTATCAAGTTGTAGCTTTTAAGCAAAGGAATCAACGACATTTGCAGAGGCACTACCAACAATCCCACTACCGCAGCGACCAACAATGCTCGGCCTGGAAAACGCATCCACGCCAAGGCATACGCAGCAAACGCAGCCACCAAAATAGGAATAATTGTCGCAGGAATCGTCACCGTTAAGGAGTTTAGGAACGATTGTCCCAACCCTTCCGCACTTAAAACCTCGCGATAGTTGTCCAAAGTAAAACGCGGAGGCACTTCTGCCGTGTAGAAAATCCGTTGTCCTCGCGACCCCTTCCATTCGGTTGGAGAAGAAAGAGCATAGTCACCGTTCGGCATCACTTGTAAGGTCTGCCCTTTCCTCATTTCAGCTAAGTCTCCCGCTGAAAATGCTTCAGGCTCTAACGAGCTAAAACCAAACTTGGTCACTTTTGCCGATGAATTCGTCAACAAATTACCGCGAATAACAAACAGATCACCCTCTTGGGCTTGGGCACTCGGTCCATTGGCGCGGTCAACAATACGTTGTTCCGAAGTCGATAGTGCCGTCCACCAGCCAGACACAGACAGCTGGTCTTTGTCACGAATGGAAGAAATAAACAACCCAGCGGTTGGGATCGTCCAAATCACTACCAAGAACAAAACAGTGGCGTGTACCAAATAAGTCAATGGGGAACGTTTTGATGATGCAATCATATTAACGACCCTCCATTTCTGCGTTCGCACGCTTTATATTCCAAATCATAATCGGGATAACCAACACCATAATCACAATGGCAACCACAGCGCCGCGACCAAAATCGCCGCCGCCACGGAACATCCAATCAAACATCTGATTCGCTAAGACTTGCGTATCCCATTGGCCATTTGTCATCGCCAGTACAATATCAAATACCTTGAGAACCAAAATGGTGATCGTCGTCCAAACAACCGCAATGGTTCCCCAAATTTGCGGCACCATAATTTTAAAGAAAATCTGCACACCATTAGCGCCATCTAACACTGCCGCTTCAATGGTTTCATCAGGGATTCCGCGTAACGCCGCGGACAAAATAACCATCGCAAAACCGGTTTGAATCCAGATTAGGATGATCATCAAAAAGAAGTTATTCCAGAAAGGGATAGTGATCCAGTTTTGTGGCTCACCACCAAAGAACACCACAATAGCATTGAGCAAACCAATTTGAGCATCATCGCCACTACGGAAGTCGTAGATAAACTTCCAAATGACCGATGCACCGATAAACGAAATCGCCATCGGCATAAAAATCAGACTTTTCGCAATATTTCCCCACCAGATACGGTCTGTCATGGTGGCAATAATCAAACCAAAAAAGGTCGCGGCAGTTGGTACAACAATCAG
The DNA here is from genome assembly GCF_005222245.1 of Marinomonas sp. FW-1. NCBI lineage: Bacteria > Pseudomonadati > Pseudomonadota > Gammaproteobacteria > Oceanospirillales > Oceanospirillaceae > Marinomonas > Marinomonas sp. FW-1. Next base: position 3,818,357 of record NZ_CP025987.1, read on the forward strand.
CCACAACATGTTGTTGCGGAAGGATTCAAAAAACTCATCACTGTTAAACAACCACACATAGTTTGAAATACCTACAAACTCATCGCCACTACGGTCAAAGAAGGACAAGCGAATGGAATCGATAACGGGGTAAAACAGATAAAACGTCAGCAACAATACCGCTGGGCCTAAAAACAGCCAAGGGCGAATGGTATTGGAAATACGCAGATTTCGAGCGACTTTTTGAGCCGGTCCACTTTTTGTCGGAAAGACTTTATCCAATAGGACATTAGAACCGTAAAAATACACAGCACATCCCAGTACACCCAAAAGCATGGTCACTAACGCGGAAGCGAGCTGAGCCATATAAACTCCAAAAATTCTTAGAACAAACAGATCACCCAAGGGCCATCTGGTAATGTGAACAACAAATAATAAAGCCTCTAAACGATCACTCGTTTAGAGGCTTTTAGTTAGCTTATTTCAACGCATCCCATGTTTTCTGAATATCATGAGCAACTTCTTTTGCGTCTTTACCGCCAGTGTAATCCACCATTCCAGTCCAGAAAGAGCCTGCACCGATTTTACCCGGCATCAAGTCAGACGCATCAAAGCGGAACGTGGTTGCATAACGCAGGATCTCACCTTGCTTCTTCGCTGTTTCACTCGCATAAGTTTCAGGATTGGCTTTCAAATGAGCCGAAATGAAACCTGTTTGCGCCATCCACAACTCATGAGCGATTGGAGAACGAATAAAGTCGATAAAAGCACGAGCGCCTTTTGAATCATTCGTAATACTTACCAAAGTACCCGCACCCAATACAGGGTTACCTAGATCTTTAGACTCATACGAAGGGAAGTAGAAGAAATCAGCGTCTAGACCAAGCTGTGTTCCTTCAGGAAAGAACGCAGGAACGAAAGACGCTTGACGATGCAAGTAACACTTAGGAGGCGATTGGAATAACCCTTTAGGGCTATCACGGAAGTCCGTAGAAGACACCGCACCAGCACCACCATCGACGAAGTCGTCATTACGAGCAAACCAGCCAAATTCCTCAATCGCGCCAACCACACGAGGGTCATCAAACTTAATTTCGTTGGTTACCCATTTGTCGTAAACCGATGCAGGCTGGGTGCGCAACATAAGGTCTTCTACCCAATCCGTTGCAGGCCAACCCGTTGCGGCACCAGAACCCAGTCCGATACACCAAGGCGTGCCGCCATCAGCAACAATCTGTTCGGTCAGTGATTTTAGGTCTTCCATGGTTTCAGGCACATCGTAGCCTGCATCTTGGAAGTTATCTGGCGAGTACCAAACCAAAGATTTCAAATCCGCACGGTAAAAGACACCAAAGAGCTCTTTGTCACCATTTTGGTCTTTAAAGGTTGCCAAATCTGCCCAAGATTGCCCGGCAGCATAGTCGTTCACTACGGCCTTTTTCACGGTATCGCTTAGTGGCGCTATAAAGCCTTTCGCCGCTAAATCGGCCGCTAGACCAGGCTGAGGGAAAACAGAAATATTAGGGGCACTGCCCGCTTGGGCATCAATAACAATTTGTTGCTCAAAGGAATCTGAACCTGCGTAATTGACTTTAGCGCCAGTGGCTTTTTCAAAATACGCAACAACACGTTCAAAGTTACCTTTCTCGTCACCCATCCAAGGGCCGAATACGGAGATAGTTTCACCTGACAAATCAGTAGACTTCAAAGCTTCATAGCTGCTCCAGCTAAAACGAGAGTCTTCACCAGGTGTGAACATAAGATCAGCTGCATTCACAGCATTTGCGGAAAGCGTCAGGGCTACCGCCGCGGACAATAGAGACTTTTTCATCATCGCTCCTTACGGCACACTTGGGATCCTCCCAAAGTACGCCTTTGTTTTTATTATCGTAGGTCGAAACACACTAAACATGTCTTCTATAAGGATTAAGAAGGAATTTGATTATTAACAAACAAAACCCGCGCTTCAAGCACTTAGCGTCCTTAATATTAACTTAATTATTTGTTAAATTTAGTTGGTTATTACGAAAACGCGAATATTATCTATTCTCAATAGTCTGTATAAAAAACCAACAATATAGGGTTTTCTCTCTGAATTCAGCAAGTTAATGCTCACTTATCGAGCATTTTCTACCACTTTTATTCTCAATTTTTGCTAAATTGATGGTGATTTTCTGGTCATAAAAAAAGCGCAGCCAAGCTGCGCTTTATAGGTGACAATACCGCTTTTTTGTCTTCTTAACCGTTTAACTAAAAAATGGCCTTTTCAACCTAAATCAGTGTCCGTTGGACTAGAACTTCGCTAATTGAGCCTCTGCTTCGGCAACAGTAGGCAAAGAAGGATACGCACCCAATTTAGTCACCGAGTCCGCACCACACGCCGCCGCAAAACGAACAATATCGATAAGCTGCCGTTGTGATAACCCAGCCAATGCTGCGCGATCGCCACCTTGCTCTGCTAGCTTGTAAAGCAAGCCTCCAACAAAGGCATCGCCCGCCGCCGTGGTGTCTTTTACCTCGACTTTCGGTGTAACCACTTCACTGACACCATGAGCCTGCGTATAAAAGCGGATTGGATTACCGCCGTCCGTTAAGACAAATAAGGTCACGCCCGCAGCCAGTGATTGCTCGATCAGAGCAAATGGATCTTCCGCCAACACAACCAATTCTTCCAAGCTGGCTTTTACCACGTCGCCACTTTGCATCCAATCAATCACACGCTTGGTATCCACTTGACCATTGGGCCAAAGATTAACGCGTAAATTAACATCGATACTGACAATCCAATTGGCTGCACGCGCCATGCTCACACCAGCCAAGGTAGCCTTAGTAATATCTGCATCCGTTAAGGTATTGGAGCAAGTATGGAAAACCCCTTTGCTGCCTGCAAACCAAGCGTCATCGAAATCGTCTTCTCGAAACAAAATGTCTGCTGAAGGACTGCGATAGAATTCGAAGCTACGCTCGCCCGTCTGGTCTAGACTCACAAAAGCCAACGCGGTTTTGGCTTCTTTGGTCATCAGCATATTGCTGGTATTCACGCCATAATCATCAAGAGATGCTTTCAAGAAATGGCCAAACGCATCATCACCCACTTGACCAACAAAATGACTGTTACCGCCTAGGCGAGCCACAGCAACGGCAACGTTCGCTGGCGCACCACCTGGAAACTTCGTAAAAGATTCAAGCTCTCCGGCTTTGGTTGCTCCGTTTGAAAGAAAGTCGATTAAGGCTTCACCGAATGCCATCACTTTTGTTGTCATTATTGCGTTCTCTTTTAAATGCGTAAGTAGAAATAAGGATAGATGAAAAATTATGCAGGTGGAAAAGCCTTAAATCAATTTAATTTATTTAATTGACTTGGTGTCACCGCTTCGTTTGAACAATTGGTTCACTCTCACTTTCTTGCTAGACTCAAATATTACAAGGCGGTTTTTATCTTAAATAGAACCTCCACCTAGGTTTCTATCAACACTTCCACCGAGCAAAAGAATGACCAATGCAAAATGTATCTATGTTGTAGACGATGACGACGAGATTCGCACCCTGCTCAAAACGTATTTAGAAAAGCACCAATTTAACGTACTTACCGCTGATTCTGGCGAAGCGTTCTTGGCAAATTTTCGAGCAGAGCAAGGCGTAGATCTGGTGATCTTAGACATCATGCTTCCGGGGCAAGATGGCTTTGCTGTGTGTCGTTCTTTGCGTGCTCTTTCGCAAGTTCCTGTGATTATGCTAACAGCCAACTCGGATGAAATGGATCGTATTATTGGTCTAGAAATTGGCGCGGATGATTACTTGGCAAAGCCATTTAACCCTCGTGAGTTGCTAGCGCGAATGAAAGCGATTTTGCGTCGTATGGAACACACCGAAGTAGTTGAAGTGACAACCGTTAGCCACCGCTTTTATCGGTTTGCCCAGTTCACCTTGGATACTGTGTCACGTGAACTGCATTTTGAAGACAAAAAAGAATCGCTGTCTGGGGCAGATTATAATTTGCTCATGTTGTTTTTGACTCACCCCGGTGCAGTACTCACGCGCGAACTTATCGCAGAAAATACCCGCGGGCGTGACAGCGCGCCCCTAGATCGCTTTATTGATGTCCATGTCAGCCGCTTACGCCAACGCTTGCATGAAGATGCTCGTCAGCCCCAACTGATCAAAACGGTCCGTGGCCAAGGCTACATCTTAACCGCCAATGTCGAAGTCATCAGTGATGTCCAATAGCACAGCTCAAAGCAGCCGCTCTCGCATTAAGCGCTGGTCACAATCACTGACAGGACAAATCTTGATTATTATGGCGCTTGGGGTAGCCAGCGCACAGTTTATTAGCTCGACCATTTGGCTGCGTCAGCTTGAATCCGACACCGAACAAAACGTCCGTGAAGTCTCTAAACACATGGCATTTCGTATCGCCGCCACTGTTAGCTACTTCACCTCTTTGCCCACCAATTATCGACATATCGTCATCGATCAATTGCAAGACATGGGTGGAACACGCTTCTTTGTAACGCTCAACAAAGAAGAAATTCTCATCAACAATATTCCTGACTCGCCGCTCAAAAACATTGTCAAAAACGAGGTGCAATCCACACTGATCAAACAACTGGGCATTCACAACGCCAAGATTGCATTTTCCAGCCCAAGCGATTTGCACGTGATCAACAACCATACTCGTCTTGTAGATTTGCCAGAACGCTGGGGACACCATAGTTTATTAGTGAAGCCTCTTACGCCGCCGATTATTGTTATCCAAATCCCCATCAACGACAAAGACTGGCTGTATTTGGCGAGCCTCATGCCAGACCCATATTTTCTGGATGGCAACTCTGCACTCACTGGCGATCGCTTGTTTTCTATGGCCATGTCGGTCATTACGGTACTCTTGCTAAGCATTATTATTCTGCGTCGCGTCACTCGTCCGCTGGCGACGTTGGCACGAGCAGCAGAACGCTTTGGGCAAGGCGATTGGAAACCGATACAAGAAGTAGGCAGTGTCGAAGTGCGTAATACCGCCAAAGCCTTCAATGATATGCAGCGCCGTATACAACGTTATCTAAATGATCGGGAAAGACTGTTTGCATCCATTTCCCATGATTTGAAAACCCCCATCACTCGCCTACGGTTACGGGCAGAAATGCTCGACGAAGACGATACGCGCGACGCGATGATTCGCGACTTAGAAGACCTAGACATGCTGGTGAAAGGCGCACTACAAAGTGTGAAAGAAACCGATATTCATGAAAATCGAATCGAGGTAAACATCTCCCGCATGTTACGAGACATGCAAGCCACAGCCAATTTACACGATGTAAAGCTCACGGTTGTAGGGGATTTAAATCACCCATTTATTGGCAAACCACTGGCGATCAAGCGTTGCCTAGGCAATCTGGTTGATAACGCACTGTATTACGGAAAAACCGCCATCGTGTACATTGAAGATGATGAAGACGAAGTCTGTATTCGCATTTGTGACCAAGGGCCAGGCATTCCAATAGATAAAATGGACAAAGTCTTTCAACCCTATACGCGCCTTACTCCAGATCACTCTGGTCACCCAGGAGGCATGGGACTGGGATTAAGCATTGCACGAAATATTGCCCGCGCCCATGGTGGCGAAGTGACATTGAGCAATAATATTAAGCAAGGACTGGAAGCCAAGCTTTGGTTGCCAAGGCACTGATTTCATGGGCTTATGTGCAAAAAAACCGCAAAAAAGTCGTCAATAAAAAGCAAACTTGCAAGACTTTGTTACAATAGGTTGCTCTACTTTACCCCCCCTTGTCAGTTCCTTTGCTAAATTCTGTAACTCGAACACTCGCTTAAGCTGATCTTCAGAAAGCGAAGTCGACACAAAAAAATAACGCGATATCAAAGTCTGTAAAATGTCTTTGGTTGGATGATATAACAATAACAAAGGTTCCTATCATGAAAAAAATTGCTTTCGGTTTAACCACAGTTGCACTTTCTCTAGCCGCAGCGACTGCTCAGGCTGGTGAAGTAGAAGTTTTGCATTGGTGGACATCAGGTGGCGAAGCCGCTGCGATCAATGTACTTAAAGAAGAAATGGTAGACGCTGGCCACACTTGGAAAGACTTCGCAGTCGCAGGTGGCGGTGGTGAATCCGCCATGACCGTTCTAAAATCTCGTGCCATTTCTGGCAACCCACCTTCCGCTGCTCAAATTAAAGGCCCAACCATTCAAGAATGGGGTGATCTTGGTTTCCTAACAAACCTTGACGATGTGGCAAAAGCAGGCGAATGGGACGTTATCCTTCCTCAAGTCGTTAGCGATACGATGAAATACGACGGTCATTATGTTGCGGCTCCTGTAAACGTTCACCGCGTAAACTGGATGTGGGCAAACCCTGAAGTATTCCGTAAATCTGGCGCATCTATCCCAACAACATGGGAACAGTTCATCGTAGAAGCGAAGAAAATCAAAGCAGCGGGATTCACTCCACTTGCTCATGGTGGTCAGAACTGGCAAGACGCGACTTTGTTTGAAGCCATTGCTTTGGCAAAAGGCGCTAAATTCTACAACAGCGCATTCATCGGTTTGTCTGACAAAACGCTACGTAGCCAAGACATGATCGACGTATTTGACACCTTCAAGCAAATGCGTGAGTTCGTTGATCCAGGTTTCTCTGGTCGTGACTGGAACGTTGCTACTTCTATGGTTATCAATGGTGATGCAGCAATGCAAATCATGGGTGACTGGGCGAAAGGTGAGTTCACTGCAGCGGGCAAAAAAGCCGGTATCGATTACGTTTGTTACCCAGCGCCAGGCACAAGCGGTGCTTTCACTTTCAACATCGACTCTCTAGCGATGTTTAAAGTAGACGGTAAAGACAAACAAGCTGCGCAAAAAGACCTTGCTCGTTTGATTCTTGAGCCTAAATTCCAAGAAACGTTCAACTTGAACAAAGGTTCTATCCCTGTTCGTTTGAATATGCCACGTGAGAAATTTGATACGTGTGCACACGCTTCTATGGATGCTTTCCTAGCAAGCTCTACGACTGGCAACCTAGTACCAAGTATGGCTCACGGCATGGCTGTGAACTCTATGGTTCAAGGCGCTATCTTTGACGTTGTAACGAACTTCTTCAATGATGAGTCTATGACATCTAAAGAAGCAGTAGACAAGCTAGCACGTGCAGTTAAAGCAAGTATGTAAGATCTAATCTGCAGATCTTTGACTTGCAGTAAACATACGAGGCTGACCCTCAGGTCAGCCTCTTCTTAAGATTTCTCAGAGAATGCCAAAACATCACAAGCAAAGATAACTCAGGGGTTTACATCCCAACGTCGAGCCTTGTCGTTTTATCGCACTCTCTTCTATAGTGAAGCATCAAATATGAACACTAAAGCCGCCAATACTGGGTCAGGGCCGACTCAGTCAGGACGTCCTGCGCGCCTCAGTCTGGCAGATTGGATGCCGAAAATTGTCATGGCCCCAACGGTAATCGTTACCTTGGTGTGCATTTACGGCTACATGATTTGGACAGCCGTTCTCTCTTTCACTGGTTCTCGTATGTTGCCGTCGTACAACTTTGTCGGCTTTGATCAATACGAGCGCCTATTTAACAACGACCGCTGGATGGTAGCCCTATCCAACCTTGGGATCTTCGGTGGTTTGTTTATTGCTATCTGTTTGTTCCTTGGCGTAACACTGGCCATTTTTTTGGATCAAAAGATTCGTGCTGAAGGCGCGATCCGTACAATTTATCTATACCCAATGGCGATTTCTTTCATCGTAACCGGTACCGCTTGGAAATGGTTGCTTAACCCAACCAACGGCCTAGAAAAAATGATGGTCGACTTCGGCTTTGAAAACTTCAAATTCGATTGGTTAATCAACCCTGACATGGTGGTCTACTGTTTGGTTATCGCCGCCGTTTGGCAAGCCTCTGGCTTCGTCATGGCCTTGTTCCTAGCGGGACTTCGTGGCGTTGATGGCGACCTTATCAAAGCAGCACATCTTGATGGTGCAAGCACATTTACGACGTATCGCCGTATCATCTTGCCATCATTAAAACCTGTATTCTTCAGTGCCTTGGTCGTTCTGTCGCACATTGCGATTAAGAGTTTCGACTTGGTTGCAGCGTTAACCAATGGCGGACCAGGTTACGCCTCCGACCTACCGGCTAACTTCATGTACACCTACACCTTTACCCGTAGCCAAATCGGCTTAGGTTCAGCGTCTGCGATGGTGATGCTAGGTTGTGTCTTGGCGATTTTGGTTCCTTATTTGTATTCTGAGTTGCGAGGTAAACGCCATGAGTAATAAAGCCGTTGGCCGTAAAACATCTGGCCTAGACAAAGCACTACGCGTTGCCCTGTACACGGTATTACTTGTCGTCGCTGCGTTCTATCTGATGCCGTTTATCGTCATGTTACTGACCTCTCTAAAAGACGTTGAAGAAATTCGTACAGGCACACTCTTGTCTTTGCCTGCTACCTTGAATTTCGAGTCTTGGTCAAAAGCCTGGTCAAGTGCTTGTACTGGCGGTAGCTGTGGTGGTATTTCGCCTTACTTTATGAACTCGTTTCAAATCGTTTTACCAGCGGTCGCTATTTCAACTTTGGTGGGTGCGCTAAACGGTTACGTTATTTCCTTATGGAAGTTCCGTGGTAGTGATTTCTTCTTTGCTGCTATGTTGGTTGGTTGTTTCATTCCGTTCCAAGTGATCTTGTTGCCAATGGCACAAACACTGGGTTGGTTAGGCATTGCTAATACCACATCGGGATTGGTGTTCGTACACGTGGTGTACGGTATCGCCTTTACAACCTTGTTCTTCCGTAACTTTTATCAGTCTATCCCGGGTGAATTGGTAAAAGCGGCTCGTCTTGATGGCGCAGGCTTCTTTACTATTTTCTACCGCATTATTTTGCCGGTTTCTACGCCGATCATCGTCGTAACCGTCATTTGGCAGTTTACGCAAATTTGGAATGACTTCTTATTTGGCGTGGCCTTTTCTGGTTTTGATACTCAGCCAGTAACGGTGGCCTTGAACAACTTGGTAAACACCAGCTTCGGCGGTAAGGAATACAACGTCGACATGGCAGCAGCCATTATCGCCGCCCTACCAACACTGGCCGTTTACGTGTTTGCAGGAAAATACTTCGTCCGTGGCTTAACAGCTGGTGCTGTAAAAGGCTAACAGTGGTTTAGCAACCTAGCGAACAACGATAAAGACAAAATGCACTCGCGCCTTCTACCTAACACAGCGCGAGTGAACTAAAAAATTCGGAGTAATAACATGGCAAACCTAGTCATTGATAATGTTAAAAAGCGCTACGGCGAGACTGAGATTTTAAAAGGCATCAACATTTCCATCAAAACAGGTGAATTCCTCATTTTGGTTGGACCATCTGGTTGTGGTAAATCCACCCTGATGAACTCTATTGCCGGTCTTGAAGACGTTAGCGAAGGTCGCATCCTAATCGCAGATAAAGACGTAACTTACACCAGCCCAAAAGATCGTGATATCGCGATGGTGTTCCAGTCTTACGCCTTGTACCCAAACATGACAGTAGAGCAAAACATCTCTTTCGGTTTGGAAATGCGTAAAGTGCCAAAAGAAGAACGCGATGTGGAAGTTCAACGCGTTGCTGAATTGTTGCAAATCAGCCACCTGCTTGACCGTAAACCCGCACAATTGTCTGGTGGTCAGCGTCAGCGTGTTGCTATGGGTCGTGCCTTAGCGCGCCGTCCACAGCTTTACTTGTTTGATGAGCCATTGTCTAACCTTGATGCAAAACTGCGCGTAGAAATGCGTACAGAGATCAAGAAGCTGCATAAAAAGCTGGGTACAACCATCGTTTATGTAACACACGATCAGATCGAAGCCATGACATTGGCCGATCGCATCGCAGTAATGAAAGACGGACAAGTGCAACAGCTTGGTACGCCACAAGAAATCTACGACAACCCAGCAAACTTATTTGTTGCAGGCTTCATGGGTTCTCCAGCGATGAACTTCATTCCAGCGAATGTCGTTGAACAAAATGGCACGCCAATGTTGGAACTGGCTACTAGCACAACGGTTGCACTGCCATTCCCGAAACCAGAGTCTCTAAAAGATTACGTTGGCAAAACAGTATTGCTTGGCTTGCGCCCAGAAATGATCACAGAGCCGCAACCACACAAAGAAGGCCAACCATTTGTCACAACCACAGACATAGAAGTGGAAGTAACAGAACCTATGGGTGCCGATACAATGATTTTGACTCGTGTTAACGATGCAGAAATCAACTGTCGTTCTAACCCTATGTACCCAGCTGCTGCGGGCTCAATCATCAAAATGATGTTTGATACTTCCAAAGCCGTTGTTTTTGATCAAGAGTCTGGCAAACGTCTTGATGTTTGATAGTTACCATTTATAACGTTTTAGCTTTTATAAGCGAGCCTGTGAAAGAGTGAAACTCTATCGCAGGCTTTTTTTTACCTGAAAAGCGTAAGATATTGCACAAATGGTCAAAATTACTGCACAGTCTCTCGAACTTGTCATAAATATGCGATACATTTTCACAACTGCAATTAAATAAGTCGCCCTAAAGCGACCATTTGATTACTCAGAATCCAAGAACGGTCGACTAATATCATGTAAGGAACGAATCCATGAAATTTACCAAGCGTTTGATCACGAATCTTGCCATTACAGGCGTTGCTCTTTCTGTAACGGCTTGTTCAATGATGGGACCTCAAAAGCCAGACTGGCAAGCAGACAAAGAATATCGAGTCACCATTTTGCACACCAATGACCATCACGGTCGTTTCTGGCAAAACGACAAGGGCGAATACGGCATGGCCGCTCGCAAAACCTTAATCGACAATATTCGTGAAGAAGTAGCGCTAGACGATGGTAATTCATTATTACTGTCTGGTGGTGACATCAATACCGGTGTTCCAGAGTCTGATCTACAAGACGCAGAGCCAGATTTCCGTGGCATGAACATGCTGAAATACGATGCAATGGCGCTGGGTAACCACGAATTCGACAACCCGCTTTCTGTATTGAGACAACAACAAGAATGGGCAGGCTTCCCTTTCCTTTCTGCCAACATTCTTGATGAAAAAACAGGCAAACCATTATTTGATGCCTACAAAATTTTCCAAGTAGATGACCTTAAAATCGCGGTTGTGGGTTTCACTACCGACGACACGGTTAAGCTAGGTAACCCTGAATTTTTAGAGGGTATCAAGATTGAATCGCCAATCACGGTAGCCAAAAAACTGATTCCTGAGTTACGCAAAAAAGCGGACCTAGTGATTGCAGTCACTCACATGGGACACTACCAAGACGGCAATTATGGTGGCAATGCACCAGGCGATGTCACCTTGGCTCGAACCGTTCCTGGCATAGATGTCATCGTTGGTGGTCACTCTCAAAACCCATTGACTGAACCAGACGAGCAAAACGGCACGCTGATCCTTCAAGCGCACGAATGGGGTAAATACGTTGGCCGCCTAGACTTTGTCTACAAAAACGGAGCGATTGTTTGGTCTGAATACGAACTTATTCCGGTCAACTTGAAGAAAAAGATCACCAATGCCGATGGCAAATCTGAGCGCGTTTTCATCCAAGAAGAAATCGCCCAAGATCCAACCATGCTTGAAATGCTAACGCCTTTCCAAGAAAAGGGTCAGAAAGAGCTAAACATCGAAATTGGCTTCTCGAATGATGATTTTGTTGGCGAGCGCAGCATTGTCCGCAGCCAAGAAACCAACTTAGGTAACCTGATTGCCTTCGCAATGAAGCAAAAAGTGAACGCCGATATTGGCGTAATGAACTCTGGCGGCATTCGTGACAATCTAGAAAAAGGCATCGTAACCTATAAGAGCGTGTTGAAAGTTCAGCCTTTCGGCAACATGGTGTCTTATGTTGATTTCACCGCGGACGAGCTAACCGATTACCTTTCAGCTTTGGCTGCTAAACAAGCGGGTACAGGCGCATTCGCTCAGTTCAGTGGCGTGTCTTTAACATTAAAAGACGGCAAAGCAACCAACATCATGGTGAACGGTAAAGCCTTAGACGCAGACAAAACCTACCGTGTTGCGATGAATAACTACTCGGCTTCAGGCGGTGATGGTTACCCTAAAATCGTCAATCATCCAAACTACGTAAACTCTGGTTATGTAGATGCCGATGTGTTGGTGGAATACATCCGTAATAACTACCCACTTGATGGCGCGAAATTTGCGCCAACTGGTGCTGTGAAGCGTTAATCAAAAGACAAAACGTAACCACAATAAAGCCCCAATAGATTCGTCTATTGGGGCTTTTTATGAGTAGTCTTAAAAACAGGTTAGCGACAGGGTCACTCTTTTTTATAGGACAAGGACCAAGTCAGGGGTGTCGGTAGTTTTTCGGATTCCAACTTAACAGTAAACAGCAATTCATTCTCGCCTACCTGCTTCCAGGTATTGGTGCGTTTGCCACGCTCTGACTCTAATACCAACACCACAGAGTCAGCTGTTTGCTGATAAGTACCGGATATATCAATGCCTTCTTCATCTTGCTTAAACACATCGCCCTTTGCCGCAATCGGCATGGAATCCATGTCGGCACTGTCACATTGCCATTGAAACTGCTTCGCTTGCCAACCTAATGTCCACTGCTGGCAAATCTGTGTTTGTTTTTTCAATACCGGTCGCGCCAACGCACGAATAAAGAAATTCATCTCCTGCGCCACGTTTTCAACCGCTTCATCCAACGTAGCTTGTGTGCTCCCTGCGTTTTGCAGAACCCATTTACCCGCTAAGTCATCACTTGACGCTTGCGCTGCTGCGCTAAACCCCATGACCACAACAATTCCAGCACAAACACCAACACCACCAATCAGCTTGTTCACCTTGCTTCTCCTTATTTTTATTGTGAACTGATAATGGCAAAGAACTCAGCGCTTGTAAGGCGCAAAAACGCGCACAATGACTGACATTTAGCGCCAAAATCATTAAAAAGAGAGAGAACGACAGATTAAACGCTTTCGGTTTGTAGCGGAAAAACCGTCGCACTACGCAGATATTCAGTGGCAAGATCTTCTCTTACTGGCATCGAAAAATAATAACCTTGGTACGTTGTACAACCAATGCTGCTTAAGATCTCTTTTTCAATGAGCCTCTCCACACCTTCTGCCAAAACCGTCACGTTCATATGCGCTGCCATTGAGAGGATAGTGTTAATAATCACATGGCTCTTAGGGTCGCAAGAAAGATCTCGGACAAAAGATTGGTCCACTTTTAATTGGTTAATGGGGAAGTGCTGCAGATAACGTAACGACGAATAGCCAGTGCCAAAATCGTCAATAGAAAAACGGATACCCTGTTCTTTCAGACGCCACATTTTCTCTGCAACAGAAGAGATATTCTCGACCAGCATGCCTTCCGTGATTTCCAGATCGAGCAGATCCGAATCTATTTGAGCCGCCTCTATGACACATTGGACGGTTTCGACAAAGTTCTCTTTGGCAAATTGGTGCGGGCTGATGTTCACCGCCACCCCTTTAAATTCGGCTGGCAAGCCCATGGTTTGCCAAACTTTCAATTGCTGGCATACCGTTTCAAGCACCCAATTACCCATGTCATAAATGAGACCTGTTTCCTCAGCGACGGGGATAAAGCGATTTGGAGGCACCAAACCAAGCTCTTTATTAAACCAGCGTAACAGTGCTTCGAAGCCGATCAGTTCGCCATTTTTATTGACCTGAGGTTGGTACGCCAAATACAACTCATCATTGCTAATCGCACTGTGCAGCGCCTTTTCAAGTAACGCACGCTCGGTGACTTGCTGTTGCATGCCTTGTTGATAAAAACGGAAGGCATTTCGGCCACTTTCTTTGGCTTCATACATGGCCGTATCGGCATAACGTAAGATCTGCACACCATTGGCATCGTCCTGTGGAAACAAGCTAATGCCAATACTCGCAGAGATAAATAAATCCGTCTGCTCCAAACGAAATGACTGAGACAACTGCAGCAATAATGTCTCTGCCAATACGGTCACTCTATTTTGTGCTCTTTCCAAATCATCAGCGAGCACTGGAACCAACAAAACGAACTCATCGCCCCCCATTCGAGCCGCAATATCAGCATCAGATAAACACGATAAAATACGCTTTGACGCTTCAATCAACAGCGCATCACCAATATGGTGACCCATAGAATCATTGACGTTTTTAAAGCGGTCTAGGTCAATAAACAACACAGCACCAATGTGGCCATCGTTCTGTGCCGTCGAGATAACACTGTCGATGTTCTGATTTAAAAAGCGTCGATTAGGTAAATTGGTTAACGCATCGTAATAGGCTAAAAACTGAACTTGCTCTTGGTCTAGTTTACGCTGTGTGATATCACGAAATGACGCCAGAAAGCGCGCCTCATGATCCAAAATAATAATGTTCCCACACACTTCAACAGGGAAATCGATGCCATTACTGCGACGATAATTAGTCTCATAAACTTGAGCTTCACCCTGAGACCATTCAGCCCACTCTTTTAATCGCTCTGGTGTATGATCAAAATCGATTTGCTGGATGTTTAACGTCAATAATGTGTGTTTATCATAAGCCAATAGTCGACAAGCCTCGTCGTTACAATCGAGAATCTTCCCTTTTAAATTGGTCAGTAACATACATTCACTGGACTGGTGCAGTACCGCTTTGAAATAGGCTTCACTTTTCGCCAGCTCTGTCTCAACCTTCTTACGTTTATGCCAGAGTGCCGTAATCGTTCTTGCTAAAATGCCCAATTCATCTTCGCGAGCATTCTGAGCGAAACTCAACTGAGCTGGGCCATTATCCTCTTGATCTAGCTTGCCTAACTGTTCAATCATTCGAGAAAGCGGGTGAGAAATTTGCACGTAGAACAACATAAACATTGCCACACCAAGCAACAATGCCGATACCATTGACGTCGCCAGTAAGCGGACATTACGGCGTAAGAAACCATTTGTTACAGCGCCGCTGTCTATGGTGACAATCACACGCCCCACAATGAAGTGAGGGCCGCGCCTTAATGTCAGTTGGAAGTCCTGTGGTAATCCGCTGAATACTTTTTCAGATAACCCGCGAAAAAACATGGGCTCCAAAGGGCGATAGGTGCTCGCCAGTTCGTAACCCAAATCATCTTCCAAGCGCGCTTTATAAAAACTATTCGAACGCATCAACCCAACAAGTACTTTTTTGGCCAAATCCTCATCCAATGAATACGCCGCTTCAGTCGCTGCATTCTCGGCGATATACAAGGTCGACATAACATGAGATTGAATGGCCGCTTTCTCGTCTTGCCAATCCACAAAGATTTGCAAAGCGCTCATCGACAAGCTGAGCAATAAAATCAGCATCAATGCCCATTTGGCTTGTTTATAAGAAAGACGCTTACGAAGTGGTAACATAATTCCTCACGCTATGCGCTAATGTGATAGAGACGGAAGACCATATCTTTCGAATATCACATCCCTCTCTCCACTTTCATTCAATTCCATTAACCCTTTGTTCAAAAGGTCGCGCCACTTTTCAGCGTTCGGGTATTTCTTGCTAAAGCAGACGGCATAATGATCTAAGCCAACCCCAAAAACATCATAAAAACTAAGCTGATCAATGACGCCCATGCGCCTTGCCGCAAACATAGCGCTATCACGCTCCGTCATAAAAACCTCTTTGTTGCGACGCAGCACGAGATTAATACCTTGATCTAATCCAGGAACCGAGTAATAAGGAATATCGGCCCCCTGCAAAATATCAGTCTGAGACCAACCATTTACTGCCGCAACGTGATATTGATTGAGCAAAGCTAAGTTCGGCGTTTCACCGTCCAGAAAACCGCGCCGAGTAACAAACGCATTAGATGAATCGCTTAACGGCGCAGAGAAAAGCGCAAAAGTTTCACGCCCTGGAAGCCTCCGACAAGACACAGCCCCCAGTACCAAACCCTTTTCAACATCACGCATTATGCGCTTCCAAGGTGTTAGCTCTATTCGTACCTGCACGCCTTGCGTTGCGTAAGCCGCACGTAATATATCCACATCAAAACCGTACACAGCGTCCTCATCAAAACCTTCCGGAGGCGGAATAATGTCAGGATCAATAATATGAGGCGGCAAGTGAATGGTGTGTAAAACGATTTCTTTGGCATGAATAGCCGTAGCAGGTATGAATAGGAAGCCCAAAAGACACGAAATAAGAAAACGAGGGAATCCTTTCATATTGACGCTGTTCTCTGCTCTATTCAGGGGAATTTGACCAAAACATCACCGATTTACCATTGTATAAATATGCAGCAGAACACAAAGTGACTCAAGCTTTAAACGCCCTAATAGCGGCTGCTTTGCAAATTGTTACAAAACAAAAAATCACCGCCTTGGGATATGACAGGCAAAAAAAATCTAGCCGAAGCTAGATTTTAGAAATGCTTAATAAGAAACCTGGACTCTCTACCGACTTCCATTAACCACAGCGATAAATATTATTTATACGCTTCTACTTTTCAAACAAAGCCGCGCGCTGCGCTTCCATAATTTCATTGATGCCCTTACGAGCCACAGCCAACATACCAGCCATCTGCTCATCACTGAACGCTTCGCCTTCTGCAGTGCCTTGGATTTCAATGAAACCGCCTTTATCGTTCATGATCACGTTCATGTCCGTTTCAGCATTAGAATCTTCTGGATAATCCAAATCCAACACAGGAACACCCTGATAAACGCCCACAGAAATCGCTGCGATTTGCGATACGATTGGATTTGCTTTGACCTTTTTGTTCTCCACCAAGACACGCATCGCATCCGCCAACGCCACAAAACCGCCAGTAATAGAAGCAGTACGAGTACCGCCATCCGCTTGAATAACGTCACAGTCAATCGTGATGGTGTTTTCACCTAATTTTTTAAGATCCACAGCCGCACGCAAAGAACGACCAATCAAACGCTGAATCTCAACCGTACGACCCGTTTGCTTACCACGAGCCGCTTCACGATCCATACGGCTGTGCGTAGAACGAGGCAACATACCGTATTCTGCTGTAATCCAACCTTGGCCCTTGCCTTTCAAAAAACGCGGCACGCCAGAAACCACAGTCGCCGTACAAATAACTTTCGTGTCGCCACATTCGATCAGCACAGAGCCTTCGGCATGCTTAGTGAAATTACGTATAATTTTAAGTGGACGTAATTGATCAGCTTCTCTTCCGCTTGGACGCATATTTGCTCTCTCTATCGATAAACATCATAAAGGCGCAATTATAACGAACCCACGCAAAATTGCGCCCCCGACAAAAGGAAAACATGACATTGAGCACACCTGTCGAACAAAGTCTGGTTAGGCTACAATGTCGCCTCTATTTTTAACAAAGTATTGGCAAGCACAGTAATCGTGCAAAGGCCTCTCTATTTATTTTTTACTTAGGTACTCAACATGACAGCAAGCATGACCGCCTTCTCACGCCAAGAAGCCGTATACGATTGGGGCACCATCAGCTGGGAAGTGCGCTCCGTAAACCAGCGCTACCTAGAACCCAACTTTCGTCTACCTGAAAACTTCCGCGAGCTTGAATTTGCGTTTCGTGACGTGCTTCGCAAAAAAATAAACCGCGGTAAACTAGAATGCCAACTGCGCTTCCAAGGCGTCGACAAAGCGGCCACCAACCTGACAATCAACCCAAGTAACGCTCAAGCCTTGGCAAACGCCATCGAAACCCTTGGCACTTGGTTCAAAGACCTCGACCCTGCCAACCCATTAGACATCCTAAAATGGCCAGGCATCCTAAGCGACGAAGGCAACGACTTTGAAATCATCAAAAAAGCGGTCGTGGAACTCTTTAACAAAAGCGTCGACGAACTCATCCAAGTTCGCCTACGTGAAGGCGCACAACTAAAAGACATCATCGAACAACGCCTAGACGCCATCGATGCCATCGTCGCAGACGTGCAAGCCAAACTGCCGGAAATCATCGCCGCGCAAAAACAAAACCTACTGGACAAACTGGAAGCCGCCAAAGTCGAACTCGACCCAATGCGCGTAGAAGCGGAAATCGTCCTACTGGCACAAAAAGCCGACGTCGCCGAAGAACTGGATCGCCTAGCGACCCACACCAAAGAAGTGCGCCGTCAGCTACAACAAAAAGGCCCCATCGGCCGCCGCCTCGACTTCCTAATGCAAGAACTCAACCGCGAAGCCAACACCCTTTCGTCGAAATCCATTGTGGTAGAGACAACGCAAAGCGCTGTGGAATTAAAGGTTTTGATTGAGCAAATGCGAGAACAGATTCAAAACATCGAATAATTTCGAATGGTAAGTGGGTGGCGATGCTATCCACTTCTTCGCTATCACTATATCGGGTCGCGGCGGCATTGCCCTGGCGTCATTCCAAATCTTTTTTTAAATATTTTACACAAATAACTGGTATCCCTGACACCAACTTCATCTGCGAGTTGCGCAAGGTCATGGCCAGAATGGGTCAATCGCCAGTAGACATGTTGTAATCGTAACTCTTGCCAATAATGACGCGCGGAAACACCGAGCTTTTGCTGAAATAAGCGGTCCAATTGACGTCGACTAATGCCAATGAGCGAAGCAACCTGTTCTACGGTTATTGTCTGTTCTAAGTTTTCTTGCATCAAAGAAACCGCTCTATCCATATGACGATTCCTGTATAGTCCTTGCTCTGACGATTTCAGGCGGTGTTGCATACTGCGATTTTCATCAACCAGCATATCCGCTAAGCCTTTTTCTGCTCTCGTCTGACCTACATGGTTTTGCAAAATTGCCACTGCAAGATCGATAGCTGCGCTTCCACCAGTACAACTAATCAGCTTGCGGTCAAAATGATAAAGCTGTTCATCTTTTACGACTACTTTTGGGTAAGTCGCTTTGAATTCACTATGATGTCGCCAATGAACCACGACTTGATGACGATCTAGTAGCCCCAACTCTGCAAGGGTAAAGCAAGCATTATCGATGCTTACTATTGGTATTCTTTTGGCGGCAACGGTTCGAATAAAAGAGCGGTAACAAGCTGCCTGTTGCTGTGATTCAATCGCAGTGCGACTACCAAAGAACACCACATAGTCAAAATTCGCAAGCTGCACCTCACTAGGTTCGAGATCTACATTTATTGGAATCCCACTACTAGAAACAACTAATCCCTTGGTGTGAGATAAAATTTTCCATGAACAATACCGCTGTTGACTGTTATCGGCTTCATCTGCTGAAAAACGGAGCTTATCCAAGAAGCCACCAAACGGAAGCATGTTAAAATTATTTAGAGGTATCAATAGAAAGCGGACACCATTTTCATCATTCATTTGTCGCCCACCCTTTGTCTAAATAGTCGTACTTTGCGTCCAAATAATACCATATATAATGTTAAAGCTGAGAGATACTAAACCCAATTCAGTTTCTCAATTATTTGGTGAGTTATGACGTTTGAAATTTGGTGTGTATTTGCTTTATCTGCTCTAGGGCTTGCTTGTGTACCGGGCCCTAACTCACTATTGGCACTGAGCCATGGTGCTCGATATGGTTATAAAAAAACAATTTGGACGATATGTGGAGGTATTAGTGGCTTCTTCATATTGATCACGATAGCAATGCTCGGATTAGGCACGCTACTAAAAACCAATCCTGAGTTAATGATTGGTCTTCAATGGCTGGGCGCATTATACCTAGCATGGTTAGGTTTCAATTTGTTTTTCGCGTCTGCAAGTAGCTTAGAGCAAACAACAGTGGTTTCTACTTTGCCTAAAGAGCTATTTAAACAAGGTTATTTTGCAGCATTGTCTAACCCGAAAGTCTTGCTATTTTTTACTGCATTTTTAGCTCAGTTTATAAACCCAGACGAGGCATTTATTCCACAGTTTCTGGTGATAACATTGAGCTTTCTTTGCATCGAATTCGCCGTAGAGTTTTGCGTGGCGAGGTTAGCTGATAGGGTTCAAACGCTACTTTTGGCCAATGGGCGAATTTTCAATCAGTGTTGTGGTGCGCTATTCTTACTGTTAGCGATAATGGCTATTCTATTGTGAATGGCAAAGCTATTCTTTTATTGTGAATTGAAAAGTTTGTTTTACTGTCATTGAAAAAGCGCTGCATTTTCCTGTTTGCGCTGATCCAATGTCTTAGCAATCGCAGACACTGTTGTTTTACTGATCCCTTGCTGCTGTGCCAGATACGTAAATAGACTGATGACTTCTGCGACTTCTTCAATGACTTGCCTTGCATCATTCCAATTCGAAAAGCCAGCACTGGTAGCAAGTTTTTGCATCACCTTAAGCGGTGGCGCTTTGCCATAACCTCCGAACGCAGTGGCGTGTTCGTTAAATGGATGCGGGCTGTAGGTAACATCGTAAAAAGGTGCAGGATCCCATTGACCATCGTCTGCTTGCAAAAACGCCCAGTTTTTACTGTGGTCGTCTTGGTTAGACGACAGCAGGTTAAAAACGGCGCGGCGAAATTGCAGTTGTCCAGCCGCTGGAGATTTACACAACTGACGGCTGGCTTTAATTAAATCAATGTAATCTAAACTTGGTGTTCGAAAGTCTGCATCCAGCAGCCCACACGCGCTGTGCATATGCAATCGACCTGAACTACGATTGCTGCTTAAATTGGACTGCTCTGTGACATAATCGAAACGCTCGAGCGCCAACCAAGCAGGCGCACCGCTTGAGGATGGTGCTTCAATGAGTTGCCATAGCGGTGGTTGACACTTAGCTTGCTCAGCCATTTGTAAATAGACCGCCTCACACAAACCTTCTTCATGGCCGAGCGCGAGATTTTTAGAAGTAAATTTAATCAGCCACGCTTCATCACCAGGCTGAGCGAAGGTTCGACAATGCTGAGTTTCCCCAGCAGGCATATAAATTTGTGCCTTAGGTCTTGCCCCACCCGAACTACCACCGGCGACTAATGCGGCCAACACCTGCTGAGTATGTCCATCTAACTCATCGTGATTATCATCCATATAATCTGACATTGAAGCATCGAACAGCGTTTGCGCTTCTAAGCCTAAAGTAGCTAAATCAATATCCGCGTGCGTGGTGGCTGAAAACTCAGACACCGGAGAAAAAGACAATGCTCCCATGCCTTTATCACCAACAAAGGCCAGCCTATCCATCGCGGTTACTTGATTTGGCAAAATGCCCTTTTGCCGGAAAATACGATCTTGTAACAGCATGCCCCAGCCATCGGGCAAACAATCTCCAAATACGCCATGTACACCTTGGTGCGGCGCTTTAGGTGCGACTTGAACTTGCGCGTTCGCATGCAAGGTAAAAGGTGATAAGTTGTCAAACTGCTGCAAATAGCTGTCTGCATACTGAAAAAAAACGCCTTGCCGATTCTGCGCCAAGACCCCTACAGCAACCTGCTCACCTGATCTTAGCGTTCGAGTTACATTAAGCTTCTGAATGGGTTTAAAACTCATCTTTTAGCACCTCATCAATACTCGTGGGTATAGCAGCGCGTTCTTTGCTAGGTTGCGTGAGCTGATAAAACCTATCTAGCGAATCAAGGGTCTGCCATAGCAACAGCAATTGGCGAAATGAAATTTGCCCGGTCAGCTCAAATTTCTTAATGGTGGCCGCAGGTACACAGCTTCGCTCAGCAAGCGCCGCTCGTGACAGCTTTGCCTGCTTTCGTAACTCACGTAAATAAGCTGCATAGGCTTGGCTTACATCGGTATCATCAAGTAAGGTAAAATTCATCAGCAAAGACAAAATGGATACAGTTATATCCATAATAGCAAAATAAAACAGAAAATGGGTATTATTGTATCCATTGCTAACCACTAAGATTTAGTAAAAGCCATAGGCAAGTAGTGGGCAGTTTGGTGGGTAAACAGGCATTTTCGAACGGTTTCTTTTCGATAACTTATTGGGTTTGTTAGGGTCCAGGCCGCTACTCAATGAACAGATACAAAACATCGAATAGATTCCTAGATAGAAAGTTCCCCGTCGAAGAACATCTAGAAGCCCTGTATTACCTTGTGAAGAGCATTGAAAATACAGGGCTTTTTTATTTTTCCCGCCCAAATCCGTTTGCAGAAATCCGTTACCACAACCTGTTAAGTGGTGGACACCATGGTGAGCTATTTAGAGACACAGCTGCCGTAATACTGGCAGCTTTGCCCCAAATGCCCAAGGGGTAAGCGATGTGTTACAGCAAAGGAAGTGTGAGACAAAGAATGAAAGTGAAGCTATAAATTCTTTATACACTGAAAAATGAAAATATAGTTTCACTTTAACCTGCTTGATAATATCAAACGAACCTTTACCCAAAGTCAAAAATGAAGCTATACTTTCACTATCTGAAGATTTAAGAAAATATAGTTTCTCTATGAATACCATCAAATCAACAGCAAAACGCACCGCCGTCGTTTTTCCAAAGCACAAAAAGGTGTTAAGCATCTTGGGCGAGAACTTAACTCTGGCGATGAAGCGACGCGGCATTACCCAAGAAATGCTGCACGACAGAACAGGTCTGTCTAAACCAACGTTACGAAAAATCCTAAAGGGTGATCCTTCCGTTTCGCTTGGTCACTATGTCAACGTATTAGCCTGTTTAGGTCTCTTGGAAGACCTAGCCAAAGTCGCCTTTGATGACGAGCTGGGAAGAAAGCTGCAAGACATCCAATTGCTGAACAAAAAATAAGAGTGTCGCATTATGGAAATCTACGTTTATGCTGATTGGACTGATTCAACCGACCCTATATTAGTTGGCACATTACGATCGTCAGAAATTAGAGGCAAAGAACATTTCAGCTTTAGTTATGACAGGACATGGCTAACTTCTAATTATGTTCGCCAAATTGACCCTTCTTTAAAACTATTCGTTGGCGACCAACATGCGCTGGCTGATAAGAATTTCAAAACATTTCTAGACTCATGCCCCGACCGTTGGGGTAGATTGTTAATGCAGCGCAGAGAAGCAGTGGTTGCTAGACAAGAGAAACGGCGAGCAAAAAACCTATACGAGACGGATTACTTATTAGGTGTTCACGATTCATTTCGCATGGGAGCACTACGCTTTTGTACATCACCAACGGGTCCATTTTTAGACGATAGCCATGAGCTGGCAGCACCTGCAATAACCAGCTTACCCGAGCTACAATATGCCGCTAACAAAATCGAAGAAACTCCGGATTTAGATAATCCAGATTATCTAAAATGGCTCAATATGCTGATCTCACCGGGTTCATCACTAGGCGGAGCCAGACCAAAGGCGTCAATTAGAAATCACGATAACAGTTTGTGGTTAGCTAAGTTTCCCAGTCGTCACGATGATTACGATATTGGCTTATGGGAGTTCATTGTTTATCAAATGGCCATAGAGTCAGGCATCGCAATGGCTGAATCGAAAGTCGAAGCCATTGGCAGACATCATACTTTTTTAACAAAAAGGTTCGACCGTACCGAAACAGGAAAGCGACTACACTTCAGCTCTGCGATGACTCAACTAGAGTACTTTGATGGTCAGGATGATGGAGCAAGTTACTTAGAGCTGGCTGAGTTTCTGATCCAACACGGTTCCAATACTCGGCAAGACCTCGAACAACTGTGGACCAGAATACTGTTTAACATCATGGTCTCGAACTGTGATGATCATCTGAGAAATCACGGATTCATTCTGGAGCCCACTGGCTGGCGACTATCTCCCGCCTACGATATCAACCCTATGTTATACGCCTCTGGTCTACACCTTAATATTGATGACGTAAGCAATGCGCTTTCGATTGACTTAGCATTTGACGTTGCAGAGTATTTTCACGTTAGCGACAGTAAAGCCAAGGCCATTCACAAAAGATTGTTAAAGGCCGTTTCACAATGGGAAGTCCTTGCCCAACAAATGGGTATCCGCAAAGAAGAAAGGGAACTATTGAGAGACTGCTTTATACTCGACTAGAACACATTTACACTTTTATGCGCGTAAAAAAGCAAAATTACACACTTTTATGCGCATAAAAGTGTGTAATTAGTTATAGTATAGACCGTTAACAATCTTAATTGGCGGGAAATAACAATGCAGCGCAACTTACTCAACGCCCTAATAGCATGGAAAAACCAACCTGCTCGCAAGCCGTTATTGATTGATGGTGCAAGGCAAACAGGTAAAACGTATCTGCTGCAGGAATTGTTTGGTAACACCTTTGCCAACATCCTTCGTATCGATTTTCTTGAAAACCCAGCCTACAAAGAAGCGTTCGATGGCTCACTGTCACCTGATGAGCTATTAATGAACATTGAGCTTTTAACCAATCAGGCGTTCAATCCAGAAACCGATCTGCTGATATTAGATGAAATTGGCGAATGTGAACGCGCTGTTACTTCGCTTAAGTATTTTGCTGAAAAAGCACCGTCTTATTTTGTCGCAGCCAGCGGTTCGAACATTGGTTTGCTCAATACCTTCCCTGTAGGCAAGGTAGAACAATACAATTTACAACCACTGACCTTCCAAGAATTTATTTACGCATCCAACGAGCAAGCGCTGATCAAAGCGTTTGATAGTCAAGCCAGCACACCCGCTGTGCACACTAAATTGATGGATAAACTAACAGACTACTTTTTTACCGGTGGTATGCCAGAAGCCGTTTCTGCTTGGTATCAGTTTAAAGACGCCAGCATTTTAGATCGGGTTGAAAAAGTCACTAAAATTCATGCGGATTTAGTTGAAGGTTATCGTCGCGATTTTGGTAAGTACGCGGGCAAGGTAGACGCCACACTGATTGAATCAGTATTTAATAGCATTCCATCCCAGCTATCACTTGTCAGCGATGAGTCGGTTAAACGCTTTAAATTTAAGCATGTGCATGAGCGCAAATCTCGTTATAGCGACTTTGAAACCGCGATCCATTGGCTTCACTGCTGCCGCTTAGCCTTGCCAAACTACCCTATTGAAGGGCTGCCAAAATCACCACTGGCAGCCTATAAAAAAGAAAATATGGTTAAACTGTTTATGTTTGATGTGGGCCTGCTCAATCATATGCTAGGCAGTAGTTATAAAGAGATTAAGCAACAAAACTACGAATACAAAGGCTATGTGGCTGAAAACTTTGTGCAACAAGAGCTCACTGCTATTGGCGTTGACCCAAGCTATTCATGGAATGACGCCCGTGCCGAGATCGAATTTATTTTGGCAACCGATGAAGGCGATATCGTCCCGGTGGAAGTCAAAAGTGGTAAACGTACCCGCGCAAAGTCACTCGCGTCTTACATCGATAAATGCGCACCAAACAAAACATTCAAACTCACTGGCACACAAGGCTCATCAGCGTTAGAGCAAACCAATATCGTGATGCCTTTGTATTTCACCCAGTATTTGCCACAGAAATGGTAAAAAAGCGTTGCGAGCCGAGGACGACACAACGTGACTTTAGGCTTAATTTAACTCTGACCAGTTTTATTTACATTTTATTTTAAATTAAGACATCCAATTATAGAAACTAGATGTCTCAATTTGAGATGATCTACTCTAGATTAAAATCATAGCCATAATTGCTCGACATAAAATTTCTGTAATTCGAAGTATCATATCCACATTTAGCTAGCCAATTAATCATGTCATCTGCGTATGAATTAAGAGACTCTTTATCCTGTTCCAAGATATTATCTACATCCGCAGTGTCTGAAAGTTTATCTAAAGCCGGAGTAGCTACTGTGTCAAACGTTACTTCTTCAATTTTACTTCCGTTGACTGGACTTAACCCAAGTAAGTCAGGCTCAAACTCTTCTTCTTTTTCAAAACTAAAAACAAATGAGTGCATATCAGCATCTCTAGAAAAAAGATCAACTGAATATTTCATACTACTTTTCAAAGAAACTGTGAAGTTTCTTATTGAAGCTTCTTTAAGTATCCAAAGGACTAAACATATTTGCAGAATCTGATTCATTAGTGAATCATCTTCGATATCTATTATATAATCTTCATTCTCTCTACTTGAAAAATAGTTATGTACTTCAACAAAGCACTCTTCTATTTTTTCTTTTAACTTTGTAACACCAAGAGATTCAGTGATTATCTCTTTGAACTTAATAATTATCGTTTCTGTTGTACTTTCTTTATTTAGCCTAGTTGTCAAACAAAACAACCATGGGATACCAACAACCTTCTTCATCTGATATTGAAGTAAGTTATAAATTGATATTAATGTTTCAAAAGACATCACATTATTACAAAAATCTAAATTAATAAAGTGATAATCACCAAATCTTTTTACTCTCATCCAAGCTTCAGAATTATTTTTTTGTAGATCTTCGAAACGAAATTTTTCGACCAATGACCTTTTTTCTATCCTTTCTTTATCTAAAATCTTACCAATTTCCACCTGAGCTTTCGTGTGATCAGAATCACTATTAATAAAACCATGAAAGCCTAACCGTTTAGCACTACACCTATTACTTTTAATCATTCCTTCATATAAATAATTTATATCAAGCAAATCACCACCAGGCAAACCAAAGTAATTGATAGTTTCGATATCTTTATATTTTCTATCACCAACCATACGCTTAAATTGATCTAACCATTGCTTATCCCTAATAAACTGTTTTCTTGGTTTATGCCATGGTTTAAAATCCTGTGATAAGCTTTGCGATACAGAACCAAAAACTTCATCATCAATCAGGGAGTCATCAGAATCAAACAAACTCATAAATTACCCCTCCAGCTTAATTACTTCTATTAGATCAACAACTAAACTCTCCTGTCTCTCAAGCGTCATATTTTCCAACAGTCCATATGAATCTAGTATTTGGAGTATCGCTTCTGATTTATTCATAATTTGTTCTTGTTTGGTTTTATTCCTTACCATTAGTTTGAAGACACTATGAATTTTATCCGAAGATACAATGAAACTATCGGCTAAAACAGCCTTATCATTACTTAACTCACCTGCCTCATCACTTTCCTTGGATATAAATAAGCTAGATCTCTCATGTGGATCTTTTTTGTTAGAAATATAGCTTTTTGAAACTATATCATCCAGTGCTTTAGAAAAGTCATCTTTATAGCTTTCTTCTATTTCTTTCTTCTTTTCTTTTTTTATTTGTTTATATCTATTGACCACTTGCCTTAAAGCACTATGCAACCACCTCATAACTATTTGATAATGAGGATGTGCAATGTTAAAAGATTCTCGATCAATATTTAACGCAGAGTCCAAGCCCTTATTTACAAATATTTCAATAGTAAGCTGACTTTTTATAGTATGTTCTGCGACTTGATGCTTCATAAATGTTTCATCAAACATGATTCCCGATGCATCGTTTATTCTAATCAAAGAGCCATTGTGGTCTCGAGGGCTAACTTTAGGCGTCCATAAAATATATGCCTCAAACTCTAAATTACCAGCAGAGTCTTCCAAAGCCATATCAGACAAATTAGTTTGATATTTACCAATAAATAGTATTGGTTTCTTGATCATAGCTTTTGACTCAGGCAGATCTCTAAACTTAAGAGGCCTAAATAACTTCACACCATCAACTACGACATTAAAGTCGGATTTGATTTCCTGAGAAGAAAAACCAAACTTGTCTCCTAAGCTCTCATCTTCAGATAGCAACTCTGCAGCATCAATTACTTGCCCTTTTTTCTTATTACTTATGACATAGATGTCAGGTATGTCTTTCTTAGTAAGGTGAAATGGGTGCTTTTCTATATAAGGAAGTGGTATAGAAAGACCAAGAGTCCAAAGCATATTGAGATAATTATCTAATACTAAATTCAGCTTTGGACTTACTGCGTTCTTAGTTTTATCCAGAATACCTTCATAAAGTTTTTTAAACCTTTCTTCCGGTAGAGTATCATCTGTCCAAGGCAATTCTGGAGATCTAGCCATTTCTTTCTGGTAAACATGGATACCATCAGAGTCTTTTTCTAGATAGCCAACATGAAAATCAGGAAGAATAGCTTTTGAGGAATCTTTAATATCATCCGATTCTTCATCTTTGTCTGTTTCGTTTTCAGTTTGCCCCCAAATATCAACACTACGTAACTGATCTTTTGCGCTTATTTTTATATTATTTAATATAATATCTGTACCATGAGCATTAATATTTTCAGTTTCTTCCTTCCAAATATCAACATTTCCTGTTTGAAAACTCTTCCCTCGATCGTCAGCAGATTTTATTTCAACACTTTCATCTGAATAGTTAAATAATTTTATTTTTGCTCGTGAGTAAAAACTATCACCTTTCTGTTTAGTTATAATCTCAAAGTCTCTTGTCAATTGAGCGACACTAAACAAACCGATACCAATTTTCCCAATTAATTTTCTTTTTTTAATTAGACTCAAACTAGAATCACTTGCATTTGTGACTTTTAGCTCTTGCCCTTTCTCTGTTCTTTTTGCACTTCCACCGATGTGGCGTATCATGTTCACTAAAGTATCGATGGACATGCCATTTCCATCATCTCTAATCGTCATGGAATTAAAACGCGGCACATCAGTACTAACGTATACATTCTCGGCATCAGCATCATATGCATTCGATATCAGCTCCCTTAAGGCTGATCCTGGTAGGCGGTATATACCATCAGTCACTCGGGCTAAAACCTTATCATCAGTTTCTAACTTAGTGCTTTGACGTACACCTTTTTTAATATTCTCTACTAGCTTTAAATCAAATTGCATGTCACTTTCCATAACGACTAAACCTTATTAGAAATTAATTTCTTTATCAAAACACCTAATATTTCAGCAAGAAATGGAGGAACAGCATTGCCCACCTGAGTATATCTAGGGCACTCTTGCGTTCTTCGTGATCCGCCAGTTGTATATTTTCCTTTGAAGACATAATCGTCTGGAAAAGATTGTATTCTGGCATTCTCTCTTACAGTTAGAATTCTTGGTTCTGAGTAATGTAACAAATCATCAGGAAGTGTTGTTAAGGTACGTGAAGGCTCAAAAGGATTCAGAACAGAAATAACTTGTTTCCGCGTACCCAGCGCTTTCTTATGTTCGTCACTAAGCCCTTTCCCAGGCTTACATAACTCAAGAATGGTTTTAAATTTCTCTATTGTCTCTGGTCGATGGCGAGCGATACGTAAGCTATTTGGTTTGGTTCGCCTCAACCCTTCTCGCATTAGTTTCTGATACGCTGTCAATCGACGAGGAGGTTTGTAGTCAATTTGCTTAAACCCTTGGGTTTGACTGCCAGAATGGTAAATCAAGGAAGAATTTGACACTTCTAAATCGCCAATAGCATCTTTTACACTTACAGGTGTTAGTGGCAATTTCTTTGAGTGCAAGAAGTCAGAGCGAATGGATGCGAGAATGTTGAATGGAGCAATCTCACCAACAGGAAGGTCTGCTCGAATACCTATCATGATAAAGCGTGTCCGTTTCTGCGGGACACCATACTGTTCACTGTGAAGGTAATCTGTGAACACTTTATAGCCTAACTCTTCAAGCCTCGCTTTTACGATCATTGAATAAGGTACTTTCTCTTGTTTGCCAGAAAGATCCTTAAATTTCGAGTTGAACCCTCTCACATTCTCTAGCACAAGGTACTTAGGAGCTATGATCTCAACCATGCGCATATATTCTTCAGACAATTTGTTGCGAGGATCAGAAGCATTTCTTCTGCCGGCAAGTGAAAAACCTTGGCATGGCGGACCACCCGCAATTAAGTCAACGCTTCCTTTGAGTGATTTTAGTTCCTCTGGGTACTGTTGCAGTAAGTCTTGAATAGTTGTGGCCTGCATAGGAAGCCATTCAGGCCAACTAAAATGGGCGTATTTACCTTCAATTAAGTTATGCTTAAAAGTATCAAAAGCCATAGGATCTTTTTCCACAGCAAAAAGCCCCTCCCAACCAGCCTTCCCAAGCCCTAAAGAAAATCCACCACAACCTGAAAATAGGTCTATATAAGTCCCAGTTTTTTTATCGCTTCCCGATTCCATTAAAATCTACTCTATGACGTGCGCTCAAAGCCATCTCTATGATGAGCTTAGTTGATAATATGCACCAGGATACAACAAATGCGCCACATCACAAATTACCAGTTGTAAATATGCATTTTATTTTAGAAAGATATCTAACGCTAATACTGAAATACTTATTCTGGAAGTGTTGGTATAACTTTTTGTAAAGACTCTTAGAACCTGAAATCATTGAAAAGAATCAGTGCATCTCAATCACAAACTGAATCATCGCACCTGGCACTTCTGATTGAAGAAGAACTTCTTTGGATGAATCGCTGTAGATCTCCGGCGATTCATCGTCGCCCTCGTTCACAGCATAGCTGATGGTATATCTCGGAGAGTCTTCGTTCTCGCGGTATTGTGGGTTCTGGTGTTCCACCCAAAGGAGGTAATAAGCATCGTTCTGTTGAAAGTAGAACGACGTGCAAATATCGTTTGGTGACGTATTGTTCGTAAGTGCGACAGGCAAATCGCTTGCATTAAAGCCAAGTTTTAAGTTTTCCATATTATCAGCCTCCATACTGTTTTAATATACAGTATAAATCAATCTTTGATGAAAACCAGGGCACACTATCCTATTTAGTTAAATTTCTATTAGTCTCGAATTGTATTATTCACAATCATAACAACGTCCGTGATCACGACATTTTTCCACGCTCTGGGATCAGGCAGACCTAAAAAAGAAAACACTAGTTTGTACCTTGCGGTTCTACCACAAACTATTAGCAATTCAGCAGCCTACAATTTAAAAATGAGAGAAAGTAAAGAAAGCGAGTGAAGGACTGTTTTCACTCAAAACGTCTTACACTTTACGCGCATAAAAATGTAAGTTTGCGCACTTTTACGTATGCAAAAGTGCGTGTTAGATTGAAGCAATGAGGCGATAGCAAAGGATTGTTAGTTTATGATTCTGACATGATTCACAAGCGTTAAGCAGCAAAGGTCATAGCATTGTGTCTAACTAATTCCAGCTAATTGTCATTTGTGTTTGTGTGATAACTGCTGCTAAAGCGTTATCTTCCCTAAAAATTTTAGTCTGCCATATCATTATTTTCTTACCGATATTAATCGGTTCGCATACGCCTTTGACGACACTACCAATTTGAACGGCTCGAATGAAGTTGGTCTTACTTTCGACGGTAACAGTGGAGTAACCTGAATCTAGGTTAGCAGCGGCAGCTAGTCCGCCCAGTACATCGGCGAAGCCCATTATCGCTCCACCATGCATCACTCCGTTTCTGTTCGCGTGCTTAGGGGTGACGACAAGCTGCCCAACAACTTTGTCCGCAGTCACGTCAACGATTTCGACACCTAATTCTTCAGCGAAAGGCGGTAACTTAGACAAATTTTCTTGCATTCTCGCACCATAGGTTGGTTTAATCATCAGAGCTCTCAATACCTTTTGGCTTCGATTCTGATAGCAGTTCAATGATATTTTTCTCCGACATCTCGATATGACGTTTAGCGGCCTCACCTGCTAGAAACTCGTCTCTACTAGAAATCGCCTGAATGATACTTTTAAGCTCTTCTGCGGTATATTTTAGCCTTCCTGGACGCCCCATTGAGAGAGTACGAAATAGACTCACTCGATTATTTAGCTTGCTCAGTTGATCTTGAATAATTCTATTTTCATTTATCGAAAGCAGGCAGTCGTAAAATCGATTTTTTAGATCTCTACTGTTCTCACCATCTAGCTTGTCATCCACAAATTCACAAAAGTCTTCGACTGATGAGTTTAACTTCGCCAAATCCTTATCTGTGCCATGTAAGACAAAGTTTTGTACAGCCAGAGCCTCTAGAGCGCCTCGTACTTGGTATATTTGTTTAACATCTGCAATATCTAAACTGGTGACAACTGCGCCTTTATGCGGCACGATGGTGACTAGGCCTTCTGCTTCTAAACACCTCAAGGCCTCCCTCAGTGATGTTCTACTAATATCCAGCTCTGCACATAAATCTTGTTCTATCAGACGTTGTCCTGGCTTAAATCTACCGGAAAATATCTCTTCTTTTAATACCTCCTGTATTTGATACCGCAATGATGCTTTTTGCTTTAAAACTCGCATGTAAACTTACCTTTCTGTAAGTGGTCAAATGAAGCTGACCACCGCTTTATAGTTAATCCAGTACAGCTATTCTGTTTTATTCAGGCTCATACATGCGTGGTGCCGTTGGAGTCTTAGCTGACTGTAATACCTGATGATGTATTTCTTAAATGATGTTTGGCTTATTTGAATAAGTGATAACCACATAGTTACCCCCATTCTGTTTTTAAAGCTTCTCTAGAGTCGTTCCTTTTGGCGCGCATTATACAGCAATATTCCTCATCAACTTAAACTTTGAGTCATTGGTATTACCCAAATATAAGTTACATCAACACAGCGGACGCTATCAGCGTAACTTTAAATGCTTTTCCTCGTCCCGCTGTTATAGGAGCTTACTTCGCCAGCTGCGCCCTCACTTGTTCAAAAAACTCTTTTACCAAAGCAGCTTCTAAATACATAACACAGTTTTTCGGTGGGCAACCCGTCTTGAGTTTTTTGAGTTATCGAAAACCGTTCAGGGCATCGGGCATCAAGAGAATGGCAGCCTTTAAAGATGTACTTTTCCATCTCGATGTCTCGAATACGCTATTCGAATTCTAGTATAGTTAACTATTAGGTGTCATTGGGGGGCTTTTGGACTGTCTCCGTAAGGTTTTGGTATCCGTTTCACCCATTTATCGACCAACATCCGTTACTGCTACGGTTTTAAGTCGAAATTTAGGGCTAACATTACCTGTTGTTGTTTTTATTATTTATAATTGTCGTCTTATGGCTTATTGATGCAATAAAGCACCTAACCAGATAACTCAATTTCTTACGTCACTACAAGATTTATAGGGAAATGCTCAGTGCATGGCACCGAGCATTTTGGCCTAGATATAAGTAAAAGTTTATATCTAGGCCAGGCATTGGTATTTATTCCATGCTGCCAAGGCAAACGTATTTAAGCGACAAGAAGTCGTCTAGTCCGTACTTGGAACCTTCTCTACCAAAACCGGATTGTTTAACGCCACCAAAAGGCGCCACTTCCGTTGAGATTAGGCCTGTATTTACACCAACCATGCCATACTCTAGTGCTTCAGCAACCTTCCATACCTGAGTAAGATCATTAGCATAGAAGTATGACGCTAAACCAAACTCGGTGTTGTTGGCGAGCTCAATCACTTCGTCAACCGTTTCGAATTTGAAGACTGGAGCGAGAGGTGCAAATGTTTCTTCTCTCGCAACTTTCATATCCGTTGTCACATTTTTCAGGACAGTTGGATAAGCGAATGTGCGACCAAGAGGATGTGGCTCATTTCCAGTCAGAACTTCAGCGCCCTTAGAAACGGCATCCGATATGTGATCGGATAGCTTTTCTTGCGCAGCCGCATTGATCAGAGGCCCAAGAGACGTTCCTTCATCAAAACCGTCTCCAACTTTCAGGGCTTTAACAGCGGCTGTAAGCTTTTCAACGAATTGATCATAAACTCCGGACTGCACATAGATTCGGTTAGCGCAGACACACGTCTGACCATTGTTTCTAAATTTAGAAATAATAGCCCCTTGAACGGCCTCATCTATGTTTGCGTCATTGAAGACGATAAATGGGGCGTTACCACCAAGCTCCAGACTGAGTTTTAGAATTTTCTTGGCGCCTTGAGCCATTAGAATTCGACCAACCTCTGTCGAACCGGTAAAGGTAAGTTTTTTGACAATCGGGTTACTGCACACTTCGTCACCAAAGCTTTTTGCCTCGGATGTCGGCAAAACGCTAAGAAGACCTTTTGGCAAGCCAGCACGCTCCGCCAATGCAGCTAATGCAAGGGCAGACAATGGTGTTTCCTCGGCAGGTTTAAATACCATTGAACACCCAGCGGCAAGAGCAGGCGCGAATTTACGAGCCACCATCGCCGATGGGAAGTTCCAAGGCGTTATCGCCGCGGTAACACCAATTGGCTGCTTAATAACCATGATCCGTTTATCGTTGTCATGTCCTGGAATGGTATCGCCATAAACACGCTTAGCTTCTTCGCCAAACCACTCAATATAACCAGCACCGTAAGAGACTTCGCCTCGTGCTTCAGCAAGTGGCTTACCCATTTCAGAGGTAAGAATGATAGCGAGATCTTCTTGGTTAGCGATAACAAGATCGTACCATCGACGAAGAATAACGGCTTTCTCTTTCCCAGTTGTACGAGCCCATTGTTTTTGCGCTTCTGCGGCTTTATCTATCGCTATTTTCATTTCCGTTAGCGACATGTCAGCGACGTTAGCAATGACTTCACCTGTAGACGGATTCGTCACTTCGATGGTTTTTCCTTCGCTAGAATTCACCCATTCACCGGCAAGAAGAGCTTGCTCTATTACAAGCGTAGGATCTGACAACTTACTTGATAGAGATTTTGCGATCATATAAAAACCCTTATATTTGATTACGAATATGTTTAGAGCGGGCGTAAATGGCAACCATAGGAATAATAAAGGAACCTATGACCGCCTGTTGTGCAGCAAAGCTTAAACCCAGCCCGACCAGCAACGAGGTTAAAACAGTAAGAACCAAGACACCTAGAATCGTTGCACCGTATCCCCCCGAACCACCTAACAAAGATGTTCCCCCAATGACGACTGCCGCAACAGTTGTAAAGAGGTATGGATCACCGACGCCGACAAAACCGCCGCCAGAGAATCCTAGTAGTAATACGCCAGCCGTAGCAGACATAAGACCAGAAATACCATGTACCTGAATCCAGGTACGAGATTCTGAGATTCTTAATCTATGTGCAGCAACTCGGCTTCCACCTACTGCGTAGATCCCAATACCGAACCAAGTGCTTCGCATCACCCAAATGAGCAGGATAGAGATTGCAGCCCAGATAAATACTACTGGTGGAATCTGGATCCCAAACGTGACGCCATTAAAAGCAGCCAAATTTCTAAGCCACTCAGGTATAGGAGTAAAAACATTACTTCCAAACTCAGATCCAATTGATGTGTAGATCTGTGTTGCTCCGACGACCATAAAACCGACCGCCAATGACATGATCAACGCCTGCCCCTGTAGACGGAAACTTAAGGCGCCGTTTGCTAGACCCACTAATCCACCGAGCACTAACACAATCGCTATCGCCACAATGGGTGGAACCCCAGATGACAGCAAACTAGGAAACAGAATGTTTGCGGAGCCAATCACAAATGGAATGGATAAATCTAGTCCACCAATTAGCGCACAAAGCGTTTGCCCCAACGATGCAATGCCCAAAAATGCTGCAAGTAGGAGTATTGATTTCAAGTTCTGAAAGGAAAAAAATCCTTCCAACAAAAATCCTCCCATTAGCGTAAGGAGTATTAATAGTGCGGCTCCTAGCGCTATGGATTTGTCCATAGATACTTTTGCTAAGTATCGATCATTAAAGTTACTTGTAGACATTATTATTATCCTCTCCCAACATTGGACTTATTCGATACTACGTTTACAAGCAACGACGCAGCTAAAATGCCGCCATATGCCAGCGAAGTAATGTAACCAGACAAAGACCCAAAGTTGAATGCACCCAGTAAGTAAGTGATTAGGAACATGTTCAAAGCGCCTAGAAGAGCACCCGTCGCGGTACCTTTACCTCCAGACAAACTCGCGCCCCCCAATACAAGAGCCGTAACAGCCTGCAATGTGTAGGTTGATCCTTGCGTTGGATCACCTGAGGAAATAAGCGCCGTGTAGCTAAGCGCAGCAAAGCCCGCAAAAACACCCCCTAGGGCATAAGCTAAGATGCGCACCAAATCGACTCTTACGCCAGATGTATAAGCCATTCGCTCATCAGAGCCAACAAGCATTAATTGTTTATAGAATCCAGTGCGTGTCACTAAACCCCAAATACAAAATGCCAATACCACTAGCACTAGAATAGGAGACAATATCTGTGGCTCTCCTCCACCTGACCAACTAGACATCCATTCAGGCGCAAGTCCACCAGGTCTTTTCATTACCATTAAATTGACCCCGGTCAATATCAAAAAGCCAGAAAGGGCTACAATGATTGGCGCGATACGAACGTATGTAACGATTAAAGCCTGAATGATTTGGTAGCCAGCACCCGCAATAACAGCCCAAAGGCAAAATACAATTGGGTTTGTTATATTGTTTCCTGATAGCCACGCAATAAGGGTGACATTCAGAAAACTGATTAATGGGCCAACAGATAAATCAACGGCACCACGCCCCGCCAAAACGATGGGGGTCAAGCTTAATGTCGCCAAAATAAGAGGCGCAGATACTAATATTGCATTTGAGAAGCCCGAAACAGAAAATAGTCTTGGAGCCTGAAACGCAATGGCTAAAAGTAAAATACTGAACAATACAAGTGGTATTTTTATAGAACCTAGAGATCGAAAAGTTTTCGTGATTAACATGGGTTTAATACCTATTCGATTTTAATATGTTGTCCTAGTGGCTGCCCAAACATAGCGGCCAACATGGATTCTTCACTTACAGACTGATAATCGAGTGAGCGGAAAATGGCATTCTGATAGAAAACATCTACTCTATCTGCAAAGCCTAAGAATTCCTCGATTTCTGAAGACAAGTAAACCACTGCGCCTCCAGCATCTGTAAAGTTCCTAAGTTCTTGATAAAGATCCCTTTTTGTATTCAGATCAACGCCCCTAGCCGGATCATTGAGAACAATGACTTTCGGTTGATCGGCAAAAGCTCTAGAGATCAGAACCTTTTGCTGATTTCCGCCAGAAAGCGATGTGATTTTGTTCGATGTATTGCCAGTTTTGATTTTCAGTCTTTGCACTTCATGGTTGAAAGCATTTTTTGCGTATTGCTTATTTACTTTGCCAAACCAACCTAAGTTTCGTCGGTAAATTCCAAATGCAAAATTATCGAATATGCTACGTTCTGGGAAAATCCCCTCTTTTTTTCTATCTCCGGAAACCCAAGAAATATGTAGATCAGACGCAATTTCCAATCCATTAACTTCTATTAACTCTCCATTTTCTTTCCGAAAACTTATGGTTCCACTATTTTGTTGGTAAAGCCCTGCAAGTGAACGAGCGAACAGATCTTGCCCATGACCATCTAATCCAGCCAGTCCAACGATGGTTCCAGGCTTTAATTCAAAGTCAAAAAGGTTGGCTCCTTCAGTCAACTGGAGCGACTTACCTTCTAGAATAGAATCGATGTCCTTACTTGTATCTGCCTTGATGTTTGAATTTGGCTGAGCCATTACAGTACGTTCTGTAGGCGTCATCAATTCTAATAATTTGGTTTCAGTAATGTCAGACTTTTCTAATACACCAACTGGTCCACCGTCTCTAAGAATTGTTGCGCGGTCTGCGATCTTTACAAGTTCAGCAATACGGTGTGTAACAATTAAAACGGTACAACCTTCATCGCGAAGTCGATTGATTTCAGCATGAAGACGATTTGTGGCATCAAGATCTAAGGCTGCAGATGACTCGTCTAGAATGACTACCTTTGGTTTTCTTAGAATTGCGCGTGCGATTACTATCCACTGCTTTATATTAAGTGGGTAGCTACCAACATCGGCGAACAAATCTATTTCTTGCCCAATACAGCGAGTTAGAAGTTCACTTGCTTCTCGAACCTTCTCGGACTCGTCTTTGCCCACAGACAAAAAGCCTTCCGATCCAACAAACAAGTTATCAAGCACTGTCGCCTGATCCGCTACTAATACTTCTTGAAATATTGTAGCAACGCCTAAGTTACGCGCTTCTATTGGTGTTGTGATGGTGTTATCTAAGATTTTTACATCTCCACTATCTGGGAGAAGTACACCTGATATGATTTTCGCGAGTGTGCTTTTGCCGCAGCCGTTCTCACCAACTATGGCGTGAACTTCACCAGCGTAAGCCTCAAAACTGCAATTCGATAAAGCCCGCGTTTCCCCGAAGTTTTTCGAAATACTATTTACATTAATTGTTCTTATTTTTGACATAAACATTGGTCCTGTGGCCAGAGAGATAAGTAGGTGAGGTGCTGGGCCGGATACCGGCCAGCACCTAGCTTTACTTAACTTGGATTATGAAAATATTGCTTCGCAATATCGTCAGGCCACCACTCAGAGTGAGTAGGTTGTATCCAGTCAGTAGAATTTAGATCGCAATTCTCTGGAAGTGCTTCCTTAACATCTGCTATAGAGTAAGGAAGAACAGGTCTCAACATGGACTGAATTTTCGGCCCTTGACCTTGCATTGTGCGTAACATCACATCCCAAGCTTGCGACATTTCGCGAGCTGGTGGCCAAATATGGAACGAAGAAGAGATCCAATCTGGGTGCTTACGCCAATAGCAAGCTGCTGATGCCTGTCCACCTAAGGTAATAGGAACCATAGGACGTCCAGACTGCAGCATTGCATTCAAGACGCCATTTTCTTGAGCAGATTGAGTAAGAATTCCATCTACTTTTCGAGGGTTCGTCGCTAGGAACTTCTGGACTTCAGTTTGAGCAACTTGATCCGTCCATCCGCCAGCTAGTTCCCCGATAATGTTTATATCAGAATACTCTTTAAGTGCTTTTTTCGCACCAAGATCAAAACTATCAGAAGAGGCAGCACCTGGAATACCGGATACCATAACAACATTCCCCTTACCGCCAATTTCTTCAGCTAACCACTTGCCCATTTCGTAGCCACCGAGCATGTGATTCGCTGCAACATTTACTGCGTAAGGAGACGTTACGTATCCAGAAAAGGAAAATACTGGAACACCCTTCGAATAAGCATATTTGATAGTCGAATTTAAAGCTGTTACGTTGGAGCAACAAATAATTATCGCATCCACTCCATCATCAACCATTTGGCGCATCTGTTGAATTTGTACAGAGTCACGTAGGTCAGATTGAGTTACAACCACTTCAGAAACCAGACCAGCTTCTTTTGCCTTTGGATAAAGATCGTCCATTAATTCATCCATAATAGACGCTCTCCAAGTATTACCAGCATAAGAAGAAGCGTAGCCAATTTTCCAAGGTGGCGGATTCTTAGCTTTAAAATCGGCCAGAACCGATTCTTCAAGCGGGGTTTGTGAATCGACCAGTTCGTAAATAGCTTTTTCGCTATCTGGTAACAAGTCTACCCCGTTTGCTAAAGCAGTCCCTGCAGTTAGGCTTAGATATGTAGCGCTAATTGCAGCAGCAACTAGACTTAATTTAGAGTGTTTCATCATATTTCCCTCTTTTATTTTTAGTATTTAGGCGCTTATGACTTTTCTTTGATTTCAGTAAGTATTGGGAGTAGGTATTCTCTGAACTTAGAGTAGTCTTCGGTCACTGGGAAGTGGCCTAGCTTTTCCATAGCCCAATATTTAGCACCCGGAACTTGGTCTGCAAGCTCCTGAGTATCCTGAGGTGATGTATTAGGATCATACTCACCTGTAAGCATATAGAGCATACATTTATCAGTATCAATTGCTCGCGCTTCTTCCTCTGACATGTTGTGATCGTAATAGTAGTAGTAAAGATCACCTGCGAAGACGCCTGGTCCTCCACAGCTGTACTCCCACTGGATTTCACGAACATTTTCTTCGGGAGAATATGGAGAGATATTCAACATCATCGCAGCACCCACAGATGTGCGGTTTACGTTCGGGTTATCGAACTCTTTTCGAATACCTTCCATACCTACATTGACGTATTCTTCTGCCGATCTAAGAGCGCCTTCCACCGCAATGGTTGCTCTGTAAGCATCTGGGAAGTTCGAAGCCAAATCACATGCAAGATGTCCACCCATAGAACAGCCCATGTACACTGGTCTTTCTAGCCCTAGGGCTTCAGACAAGGCGTTAGGGTAAGCCATCATGCGATCTTTGGTCATGTTGTACTCTTGCTCCCACCAGCGAACGCCGTATGGAGGGAGAGATTTACCATGGTAAGGTAGATCAAAAGCAATAACACGAAAGTGCTTGGTGACTTCTTCGTCACACAGCATGTGGCGATACTGCCGACCATCAGAGCCAGCTGTATGACCAACAATCAGAGGGATACCTTGTCCTGCTTCTTCGTAGTAGACTCGGTACTCAATACCTTCCACGGTTAAGTAAACGTAACGTCCTGTAATTGGATCATGCTTAGCCATGACTTAGGCCTCCTGACTGTTAAGATGACGAAGTAGTGATGTCATACGGTTTAGGGCGGGTAAATATGCAAATGTTTCGTGGGCTACGTTGATACGCATACCATGTTTAACCGCTGCTGACTGAATGCACTGGTAAAACGGCTTTGGCTTAACTTCCAAAAGTGCTAACCATTGCTCTTTAGTGCCACCAACGATAACTTTTGCATCCTCATCAGAAACAGTTCCACCGTCTACGACTTCAACGAGCTCCCCATCTTGGAAGATCAATGCCCATGCATGTGAATCAAAATCGATCTTGATCATTCCTGTCAGATATCGAGTTTCTCTCTTGAACTCAAAATCATTTTTTGCCAGATCGAAAAAAGTTTCTTTACTTACTTTCATAACAACCTCTTTTATTTTTATTTTCCTGTTAATCAGGGATTTTTTTACTCTGCAAGTTCGTCGATAACAGGTTGTGCCGTGCGGAAGCTATCTATCGCAGCTGGCACGCCACAGTAAATCGCGACCTGCAAAAATACTTCTGTTATTTCGTCTTGAGTCAAACCATTGTTTAATGCACCTCTAACATGGGTTTTTAATTCATGCTGGCGGTTTAGCGCAGCGATCATACCTAGATTCAGAATAGATCTTTCACGACGGCTTAAACCCGGACGGTTCCAAATGGAATCCCAGCAATATTCGGTTACAAGCTTTTGCATCGGCGCACTAAAGTCAGTGGCGTTGCCCAGTGATGCATCTACATATTGATCACCTAGAACTTCTTTTCGAGTTTTCAGTCCTCGAGCGAATGATTCACTGATATTGTCTTCTAACAGTTCTTTTTTAGTACTCATCGGTATGCTCCTCTTGTTTTTAGTTTTTCGAATCTGAACTTGTGGTTACAAATTCGAACATACGTGTGTGGTCAGCAGCACCGCCTACTTCTTTGGACGCTTGCTTCCACATTAAATCTGTTTCTTCCAGATTTTTTAGATTCAAGTTCAGACTTTTCGCTAGATCTGCTGCAATGCCAATATCTTTTGACATCAAACCTAAAGCAAATCCCGACGCAAACGTTTCGTTAAGAATGAATTGCTTCATTTTGACTTCAGTGGCATTGTTTTTTCCGGATGATGCATTAAGCACATCAACGATTGTCTCAGCTTCCAGACCAAAGCCTGTTCCTAATCGAACCGCTTCGCTGGCCGCTACAACACCAGCACCAGACACATAATTGTTGATTGATTTCATTGCGTGACCGGCACCTACGGCGCCACAGGAAAAGACTTTTGATGAAATGGCTCCAAGGACAGACTTCGAGAATTCTATGTCCTCGTCACTCCCGCCAGCCATTACAGTGAGAGTACCTTCGACTGCTCGTTTTACGCCACCTGATACAGGGGCATCTACGACGCGTAAATGAGCTCCAACGATCTCTGATAGCTCGCGGGTCTGCAGTGGTGCAGAAGAACTCATTTCTAGAAGTAAGGCGCCTTTGTTTGCGGATAAAAAGCGATCATTCGTAACCAATACGTCTTGTACGATACTGCCGTTAGGCAACATAGTTACAATGCAATCGGAATCGCGAATAGCGTCTTCTAAAGACTCAGAAACGGTCAGACCTGATTTACTAGCCTCTAAACGTGCTCCTTCTGAAGCATCGTATCCAACTACCTTGAAGCCAGCTGCCTGCAAGTTTTTAGCCATCGGACGGCCCATTTGCCCAAGTCCGATAAAAGATACTGTTTTTATTCTACTCATTTTGCACCTCTTTTCCTTTAAAATGACATATTGTCATACAATATGTCAAAAAATATTATTGGTTTTTTTTTGGATAAGCAAGCTATTGGATAGAACGGTAAGTTATTAAGCTATGGCAATATCTGTGAACATAGAGATTTAGCCGCTTCAGCTAGGGTAATCCATACCTTTATCCCCCAGTCGCATTTTAGGGGATTGGTTTGCTGACACTCGCAGATATCGCGTGCAAATCTAAATACAGCCACGCAATTTGATAGAGGTTTTCTCATAGGGCGGATAGCAAATAAACGCCATATAAATCCCTATAAAGTCAGGCACTTGAAGAAATAACTAGGTCTATAAAAGGCAACAGATCCAGCACCTTAGTTTTATTAGGCACGGAATCTGTCACTTTTTTATTGATGTTTTCTGAAAGGAAAATCAGTCCATTAAACTTTTTGATTTAATGGCTTTTTTGGCGAGTTCTTTGGCGAATTCTGCGATGTCTGCTTCAAAGGCATCGACGTTATCACGAATATCGTCCAGTTTAACTGTCTGCATAACTCGGTTTTCCATGATCACTTTTCCATTCACGATCGTGGTATCTAT
This sequence comes from Marinomonas sp. FW-1, assembly GCF_005222245.1. NCBI lineage: Bacteria > Pseudomonadati > Pseudomonadota > Gammaproteobacteria > Oceanospirillales > Oceanospirillaceae > Marinomonas > Marinomonas sp. FW-1. Next base: position 3,860,706 of record NZ_CP025987.1, read on the forward strand.
GTTGCTTGGGTTAGCTTGATACACCAAGGTCGCGTATGGGTTGTAGTTGGGCATCATGTTGGCAGACTGGGTTTCAAAAATGGCAATGTCGGCTTTTTTACCGACTTCCAAAGAACCAATTTGGTCTTCCATATGAAGCGCTTTGGCGCCACCTAATGTGGCCATTTCTATCACTTGCTCAGGGATCATAATAGTACGATCAGAATACTTTAAGCGCTGCATATTGGCGGCGTAGCTTAGGGTTTTGACCAAATCCACTTGGTTAGAGCTCATAGGGCCATCGGTTCCCAAACCTATTCTCATGTCTGCGCGATACATTTCCCAAGCGGGTGCAATCCCTGTAGCGCCTTTGGCATTCGCCATTGGGTTATATGCAATCCCAACGTCAGCCGCTTTTAAGAGTTTCTGATCGTTTGGCGTTAAATGAATACCATGAGCAATCACAAGACGTTGATCAAGTACGCCTATTTCAGATAGATACTCAATGGGCGTTTTTGCTTGAGTTTCGCCTTCTAGGCGTTTTTCTTCGTTAGGAAATTCACCCACATGTATTAATACAGGAACATCTTGCTGCTCTGAAAGTGCATGAATCTCTTGTAGTTTTTCCTTACTGACGGTGTAAATCGCATGCGGCGCATAAGCCGGTGTGATCAAAGCGTCACCCTTGTATTCTTCGACAAACTTCTTGCCATACTCCACGCCGCCGTAGGGTGTTTTGGCGTCGACCACAGGGAATTTAATCACGGTTTCGCCCAGTACAGCACGCAAGCCCACTTCTTTGGTGGCCTTAGCCATTTCATCCATGTGGTAATACATGTCGGCGTAAGTCGTCACACCACTTTGAGCCAGTTCAATCGCTCCAAGCTTGGTGGCGTTGTAAATTAAATCACGGCTGAGTTTTTGTGCTTCAAGCGGAAAGAAGTAGGCAAATAGACGATTCGAGATCCCCTCTTCCCCCAGTCCTCGGAAGGCAATCATAGGAAGATGGTTATGAGCATTCACCATTCCCGGCATAATGATCCCGTCATGGGCATCAATCACCTTTTTCGCTTGGTATTGTTGCATTAGTTCATGACCACCGACGGCGATAATGGTGTCATCTTTCACCACCACAACCCCATCATCAATCACGTCCATCTCGGTGTTAATGGTTAAAACTTGACCATTGTGAATAATAAGATCGGCGTTGTCGCCGCGAGGCATTGTTGTACAACCAGCGAGAAAAAACACACTGGCGATCCCAACCAAATATTGAAACTTCATTGCTAAACCTTACTGTTTTTTAATCTTTAGGTGCTCGGTATTTTAATAATACCTATATAACTATTTATAATATAGACAGTTGATATATAGGGATAATATTTTTACACCTCGCCCTATCTAATTAATATTGCAAACAATCTAGGCTTTTCCCCTGTCAGCATATCGTCACCAAAGTGTCATATTTTCACGCTAGAGTGGCTGTCATGCTCCCGATCTACTAAATCGAATTCAACACACTCTCATGGGTAAGGAAGACTTTATGAAACGCCTTTGCACTCTCGCTTTTTCCTCTGTTATCGCGGCTAACGCTGCGTATGCGGATTTTTCTTTAGATAGCCGCTACGTTGATAACGATAACGATCTCGTGGCGGATATCCCAACGGACAAATCGCAGCTAACTGACCCTAGCACGCTAATTTTTGCCTACACGCCAGTAGAAGATCCAGCGGTATACGAAGATGTTTGGTCCGACTTTCTTGAGCACATGGAAGACGTAACGGGCAAGAAGGTAAAATTCTACCCAGTACAGTCCAACGCGGCGCAAATTGAAGCAATGCGTGCAGGTCGTCTTCATGTTGCGGGTTTCAACACAGGTTCAAACCCTCTTGCGGTGGCGTGTGCAGGCTTTCGTCCCTTCGCTATGATGGCAGCAGCCGACGGTTCATTTGGTTATGAGATGGAAATCATCACTTACCCTAGCTCAGGTATCAATTCACCTGAAGACATAAAGGGTAAGAAGCTGGCATTCACGTCTCAAACATCCAATTCCGGCTTTAAAGCACCCTCTGCCATCTTGAAAGCCGATTTTGACATGCTGCCAGAACGTGACTTTGAGCCCGTTTTCTCTGGCAAACACGATAACTCTATTTTGGGTGTTGCCAACAAAGACTACCCTGCTGCGGCCGTCGCCAACTCTGTGTTAAAACGCATGATCTCTCGTGATGTAGTGCAATCTGAACAAATTAAATCCATCTACAAATCACAAACCTTCCCGACTACAGGCTATGGCGTGGCATACAACCTAAAACCAGAGCTGCAAGATAAGATCAAAGAAGCGTTTTTCACGTTTAACTGGGAAGGCAGCAAGCTGAAGCAAGAATTCAAAAACGAAGATCAATTCTTGCCTATCACCTTCAAAGAACATTGGAATGTCATTCGTAAAATTGATACTGCCAATGGCGTTTCTTACAGCTGCAAATAGGCGATAACGTGTTAAAACTTGAACATTTAAAGAAACGCTACAAAACTGGTCCTTGGGTACTGAAAGACATTAGTTTTGAAGTACCTGAAGGAGAAATTGTTGGATTAATCGGCCCCAGTGGGGCCGGTAAATCTACTTTAATCCGCTGCATAAACCGTTTGATCGAACCTTCCGAAGGCAACATTTACTTGGCAGACGCTTGTCTTAGCAAGCTATCCACCAGCCAAATGCGTACCCAACGTCGCAAAATCGGCATGATCTTCCAAGAATATGCACTGGTCGAACGATTAAGCGTGATGGAAAACGTGTTATCTGGTCGCTTGGGTTACTTGCCGTTTTGGCGCAGCTTCTTGCGTAAGTTCCCGTGCAACGACATAGACAATGCCTTTGAATATTTAGACCGTGTTGGCTTAATCGATCACGCCAACAAACGTGCGGATGAACTGTCCGGTGGGCAGCGCCAACGTGTTGGTATTGCTCGTGCCCTCGCGCAGGATCCACGCCTTCTTCTGGTCGATGAACCAACGGCCAGTTTAGACCCGAAAACCTCACGTCAAATCATGCGACTAATCCAGTCCATCTGCCGTGAAAACGGTTTACCGGCGATCATCAACATTCATGACGTGCCGTTAGCTCAGCAATTTGTGGATCGTATTATCGGTCTTCAAGGGGGCGAGGTCGTCTTTGATGGCAAACCAGACGAGCTGACCGAAGAAGTGCTGACACGTATTTATGGTGACGAAGACTGGCACCCTACGCCTCAGGATGATGTGGAAGAGCTTGAACAGGCGGAGGTGGCTTAATGCGCACTTGGCAAAGGCCGCATTACCTCGTCCCAAATAAGCGCTGGCGCTTAGCGCTTTGGGCAATATTTATCGCCTATTTAGTCGTTGGTATTGGCAGTGTCGAGGTAAACTGGATGCGCGCTTACGAAGGGTTAGATCGTGGCGCTAAATTTCTTTCTGGCTTTTTACAGCCCGACTTTACCAGCCGAGCAAAAGACATCTACGCAGGCATTTTAGAAAGCCTGACGATGACGGTAACATCCACCGTGGTGGGTGTTTTGCTCTCGCTGCCCTTTGGCGTTGGTGCCGCTCGTAATATTTCGCCTAAGCCGATTTATTTGTTTTGCCGCGCTTTCATTGCTTTATCGCGCTCTATGCAAGAAATCATTGTGGCGATATTCCTTGTTGCCTTGTTTGGCTTTGGTGCGTTTGCCGGCTTCCTAACGCTGACTTATGCCACCATCGGCTTTCTTGGTAAGTTGCTGGCCGAAGAAATCGAAGGCATTGACCGCAAGCAGTTAGAAGCCATCAGTGCCACTGGCGCCTCTTGGTTGCAGCGCGTTCACATGGCAATTTGGCCGCAAGTTATGCCGCGTATGATTGGTCTGTCTTTCTATCGTTTTGATATCAACTTTCGTGAATCGGCGGTTATCGGCATCGTCGGTGCGGGTGGCATAGGCGCGACTTTGAACACCGCTATCGATCGCTACGAATACGATTCCGCAGGCGCCATTCTTCTTATCATTATTGTCATTGTTATGGCGTGCGAATATTTATCAGGATGGATTAGAAAATGGGTCAGTTAGATCAATCGACGCTTTGGCATAGCAATAACCGTCGCCACGCTCGGATCGTCTGGGGGTTCTGGTTTATCACTGTGTTGCTAACCGTTTACTGCTGGCAGGTGATGAACGAAGAAACCATGTGGATATTTGTCTACGATGCTCCCGAGCAAGGCGCAGATCTTCTTAGCCGCATGTTTCCGCCAAACTGGCTTTATATCAATCAGCTGTATGAAGCCTTGTGGGACACGCTCAATATCGCCACGTTGGGGACATTGCTTGGTGTGATACTGGCGTTTCCCGTTGCTTTTTTGGCCGCCAGAAACACCACACCATCCACTAGGTTTGTTCGCCCTGTGGCGCTGTTTATCATCGCGGCATCGCGCTCTATCAATTCCTTGATTTGGGCATTGCTGCTGGTGTCTATCTTAGGGCCTGGGATTTTGGCGGGCATCATTGCCATCGGTTTACGTTCTATTGGCTTTGTTGCCAAGTTGCTTTATGAAAGCATTGAAGAAACCAATGGCACCAGCGTGGAAGCCATCGAATCCACGGGCGCATCACGCTTTCAGGTGATCAATTACGCGATCATCCCGCAGATATTGCCAGCCTTTTTGAGCATCGCGATTTTCCGTTGGGATATTAATATTCGTGAATCGACGATTTTAGGGCTTGTTGGCGCGGGCGGCATCGGCCTGTTCTTGTCTTCGTCACTGAATACTTTGGCGTGGCCTCAAGTGACGCTGATCATCCTTGTTATCCTTGCCACCGTGGTCGTATCGGAATACTTCTCGGCAAAAGTACGCAGCTTACTTATCTAAACCAAGCACACCATTCGTCTTAGCGGCGAATGGTGTGCTTCATTCCCTCTCGTTACGACAAATACCTAGAACACTCCTACCTAATATCGCAGCTACAAATTCAAACAATTCAATTTCGATGTTTTTTTGAACAATCGGTTAAAATACTCACCTCAACAAACAATACGGAAAAAACGCTCTCATTACGGAACATGATTCATGACGTTTAATCACCCAATATTTTTGACTCGTGTATTTATAATGCTCTGGTGCGTATTTGTCTCAGCTGCCGCTCTGGCTGATATTCCTACACAAGTTATTCAAGGATCATCGGTAAAACTAGAGCAATTTCAGATGGGATATTTTGTTGATAAAACGGAAGAAATGCCTTTCTCTGAGGTTCAAAATCAAGCGTTCCAGTTATCTGCAAATGGTGTGTCATTAGGCACAACATCCAAGGTAACCTGGGCAAAAATCGAAATTGAAAACACCAATACGACGCCAACTAAAGTATATCTTCACCACCCTTATGCGTATCACAATCACAAAGTAGAACTTTATGAAGTAGTGAATGGCGCGTTAACTCGCGAACGCGTGCTCGATATGGACAGAAAAGAAACACAGCAGTGGATGTATCGTGGTAGCGCTGTGTTTGATATTTCATTAGAGCCCAACCAACACAAAACATTGTTCGTCAAAAGTCAGTCTTTTTCGCACCAATGGTTCACTCTTAACCTATACAGTGAAGACCAGTCAAAAAGAGCCTTGTTGGGGTTATACACAGACATCGCCTTGATGGTTGGCATGTTATTAGCGCTGATAATCTACAACTTCTTACTCTTCTTTTCGTCTCGTTTAAGAGAGCACTTCTTTTACGCTTGTTATCTCGTTGCTGGCGGTTTTTGGGTTGCGCTCTCTTATGGATTACTCGCAGATCTTTTTGATGTCTACGGGTCGATCACCCTAAAGTGGCATTTATCGCTCGTCGCTATGCCGATCTTTTTGCTGCTTTTCATGATCAATATTTTTGAAACCAAAAAGAAATACCCCATAGAACATTGGGCGCTGCTTTCCATTCTAACCTTGCTAATCGTTGATTTTGTTTACGGCTTGTTTGATATGATCACGGCCCTTAATTATTCCAGCAGTTTGGCCGCCATCATGATGATCGTCAGTGTTTCTGTGACTATTTCTATGGTGATCCGAAAGCACCCAATCGCCCCTTTCTTCTTACTGGGTCACGGGCTGTTCGCCATATTTAGCACCATGGCCGTGTTATTTTACAAAGGCAAAGCCGAGTTTACCTATATCAATAGCCACGGCGTTGGTATTGGTATCATGCTTGAAGCGCTGGTTTTATCTCTCATCATTGCGTATCGCATTCGTTCACTGGAAACAATGAAGGCTGCGCAAGATGAGCTGAAATTGTTAGCGTCAACAGACTCGCTAACACAACTATTCAACCGCCGTCACTTCAATGCCGAAGCGGAGTACCTACTACACCAGGCTAAGCAACGCCAACAGCCTGCCGCCATTGCCATGTTTGATATTGATCACTTTAAAAAGATCAATGACACCAATGGTCACAGCTTTGGCGACAAAGTCATCGTTCAAGTTGCCAACACCTTAAAAGCGCAATGCCGAGAGCAAGATTTATTAGCACGTTACGGTGGCGAAGAATTCATTATTTTTATGCCTAATACGCAAGTGAATGACGCGTTTATATTGATTGAACGGATGCGAGAAATACTAGAAAAGAAAGCCATAGAAATGAGCAGTGAGAAAACCGTACACATCACTATAAGCGCTGGCATTGCGGCCACAGATATAGACAAGCCCAATTTAAAGAACAGCTTAAACCAAGCTGACAAAGCCCTTTACCGAGCCAAAGAAAATGGCCGCAATCAGTCGCAAGTATATAAAATATAGGCTGTGAACAGGCTACTTATTCACGCGGCTGATTCATATCACGACGCAATGCCTGTAATTCTTGCTGGAGCTGCTGCATTTGCTCCATTAGCTGTTTTTGAGTCGCTTTTTCTTCATCCATCTCGTCTTTGTGTTCATCATCATGCATGGTCTGTACAGCATTGACGATAACGGCAATGAAGAGGTTAAGCATGGTAAAAGTGGCGATCAGAATGAATGGAATAAAAAACGCCCAAGCATAAGGGAAAGCTTCCATGACAGGCCGCGCAATCCCCATTGACCAGCTTTCTAGGGTCATCACTTGGAACAAGGTATACAGCGAAGCACCTAGGCTACCAAACCATTCAGGGAAAGCCTCACCAAACAGCTTAGTCACCATGACCGCAGCCACGTAATACACAAGCCCCAACACCATGGCGATAGACAACATACCGTTCAGGGATTTGATCAAGGCACCGACTATTTTCTTCATCGATGGGACAAAAGTCAGAACACGCAACACTCGCAATACTCTGAGTGAACGCAATACAGCAAAAGGCCCACTCGCCGGAACCAGCGCGATGCCCACCACAATGAAGTCGAACACATTCCAGCCGTCTTTAAAAAAGGCCAAGCGATGCACAAATAAACGGATGGCTAACTCCACCACAAACACCGCCAATATGACTTTGTCCAAGGCGATTAAAAACGGACCAACGGCAGCCATGATATCTGACGAGGTTTCTAACCCTAGAATCACCGCATTAACTAAAATAAATGCCAGCAAAATACGCTGTACCGTGATGTTTTCAATAAACACCTTTAAACGCTGACGAATTGAATTCGCAGGCACAAACAGTGTACTGGACATGATCACCTCAATTTAAACATTCTAAACAGGGAGTAAATGGATGCCATTCTATGGCAAGGCCAAAGAAGATCAATCTATTTTGATGTAAACAAATTAGGCAATTAGAGGATTATGACAGCCCGCTTTTACTTAATCTTTTGATACCAAGCACACGCAAAAAACAGTCTACGGATCAAAGAAATATCCTCGTGATATTCAGTCAAACTGGTCAGTAGAACGTTAAAACGCCTTATCCTAAGTTAAATCAAAATAGTGGATTACCCTTTACAAAGCTTTTTGTTACTCTGTAAAAACTCCAAACAAAAAGAGGTTTGAACATGAAGTTTCCATTATTAGTCATTGCGGTAACACTTGCATTAGCTGGCTGCGCAAATACTTGGGAAGGCGTGAAAGAAGACTCCTCAAAAGCGTACAACAGCACGAAAGAAACGATTCATGAAGCGACTGAATAAGTCACTTTTATAAGTCATGACCGTATTTTAAAGCCCGCTTTTACGCTATGTAAAAGCGGGCTTTTTCACATATAAAAGTCCGCAGAAAACGCATTTTTACAAGCATCAAATAACCATTGGTAAGCGGGGCCGCGGTTCGCGCCTTTTTTGGAGACCAAATCCACAGGAACAGACCAAGGCTTGTGGTCAAAAGTCACGTCGATTTTATGAATATCACCGGTTTCGATGAATGGTTGAACCAAGGATAAGGGCAAATACGCCCAACCTATTTTTTGTTGTATCAACTCTAAAACCGCGTAGTTACTTGTACACCACCATGCGTTTGGCGTCATGCTGATTAAGGCTTGCGACTCTTTTTTAAAAAAACCACGAACGGCTATTTGCCGATAGGGTGCAAGGTCAGATTCCGACAATAAGCTCAGCTCTGCCAAAGGAAAGTCACAGTGGCAAACAGCAATAAAGTCCACACCGCCCACGTAGCAGAAATCAACTTGCTTGTTCGCTTCTACCTCTGAAAACATAATCCCCATATCAATATTTCCATTCGCCACGGCTTCGGTAATATCGGGAGAAGCAAGGGATACGATGTCTAGCTGGACATAAGGAAATTGCTGAGCAAATAGCGCAAATATCGACGACACATGAGGGGCGATTAACGCATCATCAATGGCAATGGTGAGCGCACTTTCTTCGCGTCGATGAATGGATTCGGCAATTTTTTCAAATTCATGGGACTGGGCTAAAAGCGCTTTCGCACTGCGAATTAAGCGCTCCCCTTCTGATGTTAGCTTTGGACTGCGAGAGGTGCGATCAAACAGTTCAACCCCCAAGTCTATTTCTAAGCTGCTGATGCCGTGGCTCACGGCTGACTGCACCTTGCCTAGTTTTCTCGCGCACGCTGAAAAGGATCCCAGTTCAGCGGACAACACCAGCATATTAATTTGTTCAAGACTTAACATATGAAAAATATCGATAGTTAATAACTTTTTATCATCATAAATATCGATACTATAAAAAGCAACTTCGCCCACATGAGTGCGAATATTTTTAGTATGGAGTAATGGAAATGAGTTGGTTGTATTTGCTACTGGCAGGATTAACAGAAATCGGCTGGCCTGTTGGGCTAAAGATGGCGCAATCTGGTGGCTCAAAAGTATTGGGCATTGCCATTGCGGTGGGTTTTATGGCCGTCAGTGGTACCTTGCTTTGGTTGGCACAGAAAGAAATTCCGATGGGAACCGCATATGCGGTTTGGACAGGAATCGGTGCATCTGGTACGTTTTTGCTAGGCATTTGGTTTTATGGCGATCCGACATCCTTGCTTCGCTACATGGGCGTGCTGCTGATTATCCTTGGTGTGGTGGTGTTAAAGTTTGCCCATTAAGTTGGGCAATTCACCTTGCGTTATGGTGAGTAAAGTCGAAAAATAAACCAAACACTCTGTCAGCCTGTGAGCATATCGAGATGATCCACCGTGTTAACCTAAATTTGTTGCGTTCCTTAAAGGTGTTGCTAGAGGAGCGTCATGTTAGCCACGCGGCCGATAAATTGAATCTGACGCAATCGGCGGTGAGCCGCCAACTCAGTCAACTACGAAGCTTATTTGCCGATCCATTGCTCATTCGCGAAGGCAATACCTTGATTCCCACACCCAAAGCATTGCAGCTGCAAGCAAAGTTAGCGCATTGGTTTCTGGAGTTGGATGATTTACTGGTGGAAGAAGCATTCGATCCGGAAAAGTGGCATGGGGAATTTGTGCTCTCTTCCAGCGATTATGTGGCGCAGTATATTTTGCCCAATATTGTCGAAGCCTTGGCGGTACAAGCACCCAATGTATCCATACAGTATCGTTTGTGGCAGCCGGATTTATTGCCTCAACTTGCTACCTCGGATATTCAATTGGCATCAAGCATGTCTCCGACACAACCAGAAGGTGTGTCTTCTATTCAAATAGGTGAAGACGTCCCAGTTTGCGTAATGAGCCGTGCCCACCCTTTGGCTAAGCAAGACTCTTTAAGTGTGACCGATCTACTCGCTTACGCGCATATTAAAGTGATCGGTGGTGGCGACAAAGACAGTTACGTGGATGAAGCATTGGCCAATCTACAAAAGCAGCGCCGTTTTGCGCTAAAAGTGCCATTTTTCTATGCGGCGGCGCAATCGCTGTGTCAAAGTCAGCACCTCATGGTGATTCCAGAGCACATTGCCCGAAACTTAAAAAAGCACTTCTCGCTTACCTATAAACCCCTTCCCATCACAACACCACGTCATAAGTACTGGCTCTTATGGCATGCTAAATACGACAACGACCCTTCTCACCTATGGATCAGAAGCCTTGTTTTGCAGGTAATGTCAGAAGCCACTTACTCCATTGGTTATGACGCAAAATCATAGCCATCATGAGAAAATATGATTTCATATAATACTAAGGGCTTGCTAATCTGCTTCCATCATTAAGGAGCAAGCGTATGTCACTGTCTATTTGGTTTTCCCTATTCACCATTTGTTTACTTGGCGCCATCTCACCAGGGCCAAGTCTCGCGATGGTCATTAAACACAGTTTAGCGGGTGGTCGAGCAAACGGTTTGGCTACGTCTTGGGCGCACGCAACGGGCATTGGCTTGTACGCATTGCTGTCTATGCTTGGCTTGGCGGTGATTTTCCATCAGTTGCCTTTGCTATTTAATATCATCAGTTACGCGGGGGCGGCGTATTTGGCTTACCTTGGTGTGAATGCTCTGCGTTCCAAAGGTGGCATTGCGGCCAAACTGGAATCCGGCACTCGCGTTAGTGTGTTTCAGTCAGCCAAAGAAGGTTTTCTGGTCTCGATTTTAAGCCCTAAAATAGCCTTGTTTTTTGCCGCGCTATTCAGCCCTTTTGTTGCCGAAGTCCATCAGGTCAGTGGAAAAATGCTTATGGTAGCAACACCTTGGCTGGTGGATGGTCTTTGGTACACCTTGATAGCGTGCCTGTTATCGAATGTGCATTTCTTGGAAAAATTGCGCAGCAAAGCCATGTGGATTGATCGTCTATCTGGCTTGTCATTAATTTTCTTGGCGCTGTATATTCTGAAGACGGTCTAAGCCCACCACGATGAGGCGCTGTGTCATTCCTTGCCCCAACGTTCAATTCGATATTGCCTTGGGGATTTGCCCAGTGCTTTTTTAAAGAAGGTGATAAAAGCGCTGACGGAATCGTAGCCCAGCTCTTCAGAGATGGTTTGGATAGGCAAGTTGATCGCCAATTTTTGCAGGGCAAGGACAATGTGCAACTGACTCCGCCATTGACCAAAAGTCAGTTGTACATGGCGCTTAATCATTCGCGCCAACGTACGTTCGCTCATGGCAAAATCGCTTGCCCATTCACCTAATGTGCGCTTTTCATTCGGTCTGGCAATCAGCTCAAGTGCGAGACGATTCAATGTTGGCTCGTCAGGTATGGGAAAATCAAACTCTTCCCGTTCCAACTGAATGAGCTGATCAATCAAGACATCAACAAGTCGATCTGTCGCTGGGTCGGTTTCTTCATAACGCTGTTGCGAATGCAGATGTAATATTAGCTCCCGCACAAAGGGCGTAACCGTCAAGGTACAAGCCGTCTCTGGCAAAGGTAAATCACGACCATCGACAAACAGCATGCAGACATCGGCATTAGGCGAGATCTGGTTACGATGCATTTCATTACTGGGAATCCAAACGGCGCAACGAGGCGGCACAAGCCACATTTTGTCATCGATAAAGCTAGTGACAACGCCCGTGAGCGGTAACACAAGTTGGCCTTTTTGATGTTTATGCCAAGGTGTTTCCTCGCTATGTGGAACGGATTGCGAGCGCAAGACAAGAACGCGATGCGGATAATGATCCGCAAAACAAAGGTCGGTCAGTGTCTCAAAAATGCTTTTGTCTGTATTTCGCAATTTATTGTCCAAGTCGCTTAATTCAGCAAGCAGAGTAACCCATATAATAGCGAATCGACAATATTTCCAGAAAACCTCTTTTTCGAAACGGACACCATGAAACGATTACAAAAATTAGCGCAACACGACGCAGCCTTTTTACTCTTGTTCATTTTCTTGGTGGCGCTGAGTTTGCGCGGGCCAGTGACAGGCTTGCCGCCATTATTAGATAGAATCAGTGCAGATCTCCATTTAAGCAGCTCCCAATCTGGCTTGCTCACTAGCTTGCCATTGTTGGCCTTTGGTTTTTTTGCACCGGTGGCGTCTTGGCTAACTCGCCACTTTCGCATTGAGCGGATCTTGGCATCAGGCGTTGGGTTGATCGCCATTGGCATGATCATTCGCGCTTTTGGTTCAATCGGTAGTTTGTATGTGGGCGCGATATTTATTGGCGCTGGGATTGCCATTGGTAATGTTTTGCTACCAAGTTTGCTAAAACGTGAGTTCCCAAATTATGTGGTTCAGCTCACGGCCATTTATGTGCTGATGATGAGTATCGGCGGCTTTTTGATGTCGAGCCTTGCGGTGCCGTTGAGTTTATATGCCGAACAGCCCAGCTTTGATCTGCCAATGAGTGGTTGGTCGTTTGCTCTGGCCTGTCAGAGTTTGTTGATTCTGTTGCCTCTGGCAGTCTGGTTTAGCTGCAAAATAACCCAGCATCAACCACCACAAACCGGTAACGTTGAAATATCAACGTCCGTTTGGCGCTCTGTCACTGCATGGCAAGTAGCAAGTTTTTTGGCGGTCAACTCCTTGGTCAATTATGTGGTTGTGGCTTGGGTTCCTGCAATTCTAATGAATAATGGCTATACCGATTCAACCGCAGGTTTATACCAAGGTTACTTGCAATTAGCAGGCGCGATTCCATCGCTTATTTTGGCCCCCTTCATTCATCGTTTAGGCAGCCATAGGCGCTTATGTTTGTTTGCCACTGGATTAACAACGTTAAGCTTAGCTGGCTTTTTGTTCATTCCTAGTTGGTCTGGTGTTTGGTCCGTATCTTTTGGTTTCGGCGTTAGTATGGGCTTTATTTTAGGTTTGTCATTCGTCAGTTTACGAACGAATAGTCCAAAGCAAGCAGCGGCCCTGTCTGGTATGGCACAATTAATTGGTTATACACTTGCGGCCATTGGTCCGGTGTTGATTGGTGCGCTTTACGATTGGCACCAATCCTGGACTGCGCCACTTTATGTCATGCTGAGCATTGGCGTCATTTGGATGGCATTAGGCTGGATGGCAAGCCCTAAGCCTAACCATTAAATTCCCCGGAAGATCGTAGAATTAAGACTCTTCTTCGATCTTTTGCTCCAAGGGAATCGTTAACCTGAAAGTGGTGCCAACCCCAACTTCTGACACCACTTCAATCCTTCCTTGCATGAGTTTGTTCACCCATTGGCTAACCAAATGAAGCCCCAGCCCAGTATGTTTCTTGGATCTGCCTGTCGTCGCAAAAGGTTCAAAAATGCGTTTCTGCATTTCTGGGGCTATGCCTCGACCATTGTCACTAAGTTTCAGTTCTAAGTGGTCGTTTTTGCTGAACGCCACCAGCTTTATCTCGCCCGTATCCAGACGTTGAAAGCCATGCTCTAAGGCGTTATCTATTAGGTTTTGAAGGATTTGTGAAAGTATTCCTGGGTAGCCTAACATCTGAATATTCTCTGCGACTTCTACCTTTAAGATAATGCCAGAGCGTTTTTTAAACGTCGGCTTATAGGTAAAAACAATATCGTTGACCACATCATGAAGGTAGAAAGTTTGCACTTCTTGAGCGGTGCGATCCGATACAATACGCTTAAAACTCGCGACCACATTTATTGCGCGTGAAAGGTTCTTTTCTGCGATCGCTAGTGAGTTAACCATCCCCTCGTTGGTTTTCGAAGCTAGCGTGTTGGCTTCTTTGTCCAACCAGACTTTACAGGAAGACAAGGCCATTCTGACACCGCCTAATGGCGTGTGCATTTCATGTGCTAGCCCAGCCACCATCAAACCTAAAGAGGACAGTTTGCTGGTTTCTACCAGCTCGTCTTGTAAATCAATTAGCTTTTGGTTGGCCAAGTTTAGACTTTGATTCGTTTGTTCTACCTGGTCTCTTTCTTGTTTTATCAGCTGCAGTAATCGATAGGCCTCAAACTGAGCAGACACCTTTCGCCAAACCAACCATGCGGTCAACAGAAAGCACAAACTCGCAACACCAATAATGCTCAACATGAGCGTTCGCTGCCATGTAACCAGTGCCGCCGCGTCAGATAGGGCCACCAGATACAAGGACGAAGAATTAGATAGTCCTTGCCTATCATTTATATTTCCATCGATAGGCAGCTCTAACATGCTCCACAATCGATTGTTTGAAAACAATCGCTCCAATCCTTGGATAGTATTCATCTCTTGCCAAATTGCGGGAAAGTGCGACTTGATATTAAACCTTGCATCGTTTGGATGAAGTATCCCTCCCCATTCAAGCCTTTTGTCAGACGCTAGAACCCAATAGCCATCGTCATCTAATACTTCTAATGCCACATCGTCTCTGCTTAATGACCTCATTAATTCAAACAGCTGGGTTAGATCATAATTAACCACCAAAATGCCTGGCATTTCATCCGCCATGCGTATCGCACCGCGTACTGTTGGTTGAAAAGGCCGAACAATTTCTTGGTTTTCTATGTTCAAATCGAGAGGGGTAATATAGACCTCTTGATTGGCTTCTTTAGGGGCGTTTTTCACGTAATTACGATGGGATTTATTCTGCAACTGCTCTTCGGATACTCTCGATATCACGCCCGCTTGGGCATTTATTCGAATCAATTCACGGCCCTCTACTGAGATCCACCTTACTTGGGAAATAAGTTCAGAGGTTTGGGCAAAATAAGCAAACTCTTCGGCTACCTGTGCCTTCCAGTCATCGGGAAATGGCGCATTCTGGGATTGAGTCGTCCATTGAGGCGTTAGACGTGCGGTAACACTATTACGCAATAGCATGGTGACGCGTTTGATATGGCCCATTTCTCGGCTGATAACACTTGCACTACGGGACAATATCTCCGATTCAGTCCATGCCAACTGATTCACTTTACTATCCAAGAAGTAACGATAAGCACCAAAACTAAGCAAGGTAATAATCAGCAAGATGCCGATTAAATACACAGCCAATAAAGGCTTTTTCTGAGACAAAATAGCCTTGGCTTGCATCGTTTTATTGGCCTTTTTTAACCCAATCAATGGTGTCGTCTAGCGACATGGGCTTAGCAAATAAATACCCCTGACCATTTTCACACCCCAAAGAAAGCAAATGCGCTTTTTGCAACTCTGTCTCGATGCCCTCAGCCAAGACATTCAATCCAAGCAAGTTCCCCAGATCAATGATCATTTTCAGAATTTCCCAATCCTTTTCTGACTCCTCCATTTGCCACACAAAACTGTGATCAATTTTTAGCGTAGAGACCGACAAAGTAGATAAATACGCTAGGGACGAATATCCTGTACCGAAGTCATCTATATTAGTATGGACACCGAGTGTTTTCAGCGCCGACAAATGTTGGTTTATTGCGACCTTTTCATTAATCAACTGCGATTCTGTAATCTCCAGCTCAATCAACGTGGCAGGCGCTCGCTCTTCTTCAAGGATTGTTTTAAAGGTCGAGAAATAATCCGGGCGGATTATCTCATTACCGGCCACATTGACAGAAATAGGAACATGTAAACCTATGGCTTTGAACCTATTAATTGCTCGACAAGCCTGGCGTAGCATTGATCGGTCTAATTTATCGATTAGTCCACTGCTTTCAGCCAAGGAAATAAACAGATCAGGAGCAATAAACCCTCTATGTTTATGTTCCCATCGGGCTAACGCTTCAAAGCCGATTAAAGTATTGTCTTTCAGACTCACTTTGGGCTGAAAATACGCCACAATCTCACCATTTAAAATCGCTTCTCGTAGATCTTGTAGTAACTCATAACGACCAAACATGGCAGAGGCCAGTTCATTAGAAAAAGCCAAGAAAGCAACGCCTTCATACTGTGCTCTTGCTAACGTGCTTTTACCGACACTAATCAGCTGTTCGGCTCCATAAGAAGGAAAGTCTGATAACTTCACGGAGCTAATCGTTAAATCGAACGAATGAGTGGCTTTTTCAACTTTTATGCTGGTATGAATAATCCGTTCCAATGACAATTCGCTGTATTCTTTATTGTCATATACCACCAACATCAAGGTATCACGCTCAAGTAAGGCGATATCGACAGACTGCCCAAAAAATTCGTTGAGATAATCATACAAAGACAAAATCAGCTGATCGCAATAACTCGCGCCTAACACAGATTCCGTATACGCCAGATCATCAACACACACCATTAGTAACGTAGCTTTTTCCCGCTCCCATGAAAACATGTCGCGAATGTTACGAATCAGCCAGTTTTTGTTGTGAATGCCTAATGTTGGCTCTATGTACGCTAATTCGCTTAATTTGTTATTCAATGCCACATTGCGAAAGCCGGCGCTGATATTTTCACAGAACACCTGCAGTAAATTAATCTCGTTTGTCGCGAGTGATCGGTTCATCTTCACAATGACCATGTAAATTCGACCATCCAGCTCTTTGTTCGAGAAATACAACACAGAGAAGCCATCAATAAACACATGATTTTTTCTCTCATAGGCAAGTAACACACTGTCTTTTAGAACACCCTCGCTCATAACGGCAGACAGATAGCCATATCTATGATTTAAAAACTCTCCGCTGGTCGCCACAATAGAAGCGTTTTCTAGACCTTCTTGCTCAGGATGGAAAAAACACACCATCCCGCCTTTCTTCACTTTTAATAGCTGGCTAATTTCTTCCAAAATCGAGCGAGTGTAATCTTCAATATCACTCTTAGAAGCAATCCGTTGGCTAGCAGCAAGCAGCAACTGCATGCTATGACGAGCTTCTTTCATATCTGAAAGATGCTCCCAAGTGCGCAGATTGCTTAGCACAATGGTTTGTAAATGCACCTGTGTAAGCTCAGATTTGCACCAATAGTCATCAATATCATATTGGTTAATCACGTCTTCAGCTGACGTCATTCCGGCTTGGCCAGTCAACAACACGATACGGACCAAATCATTACCAATATCTTCACGTATGGTACGAATTAAGCGTAAGCCAGCGTTGTCTGTCTCCATAACCACATCAAGAAAAATAACCGATATATCAGGGTTTTCTGCAATAACGGTTGCGGCTTCAAGTGCGGAGGATGCTGTTAAAAACTCCACTTTTTTACCGTCGTAATTTAATGCACTCAATCCGTTCAGCAATGCATCTTGGTAGTCTTGATCGTCTTCGACAGTTAGGACTTTACAATATTTTCTTATTCTGGCGTAAGGTGTAATCTGCGGTGGACTGTCATTAGAAGGTAAATCCATCTTATTACCCATCCTTGCTCTTCCTAATATGTTACGTTTGTACAAATATACTGTTTACCTACTAACAGCCTAGCTGTGTTTAAAAAAATTGCCTCTAAATTAGAAAGTTTATTTGTCATTGCAGAGTTTTTCACAAAGCACATAAAAACATGAATTTTTCGATAAAATCCGATAAGGCAATATCAGACATTTAAAGCAAATGTTTGTGGTATAGTAAAACGTTGAAAAGACATCGACAGGCGGATTAAAAGAACCCTATGGACAAACATAAAGGCAATTTATTCATCTTATCAGCGCCATCTGGTGCGGGTAAATCGACCTTGTATAAGGCGTTGCTAAGTCAAGACACCAATGTGCGAATTTCCATTTCTCATACCACGCGCGAAGCGAGAAAAGGCGAAGAGCATGGCAGAGAGTACTATTTCACTGACGTCGAAGACTTTTTAGATATGATTGCCGAAGACGCGTTTTTCGAACATGCTCAAGTGTTTGATAACTATTACGGCACGTCAAAAAACTCTGTTTTCAGCATGCTGGAACAAGGTTTAGATGTCATTTTAGAAATCGATTGGCAAGGCGCTCGCCAAGTTCGTCAACTTTATCCGGAAGCAATTGGCGTCTTTATTCTCCCTCCTTCTTTGCAGGCGTTAGAAGAACGTTTGCGCGGAAGAGGAACCGACTCTGATGACGTGATTCAAAGACGTATGAGTAAAGCGATAAACGAAATGTCACACTACGATGAATACGATTTTACTATCGTGAATGATGACTTTGATACGGCGCTTTCTCAATTACAGTCGATTTTCACCGCAATGCGCTCGAAAACCACAGTAATGCGTGAAAAACATGGCAATCTTATAAATGATCTCTTGTCATTATAAGAAGCCGTTAAGTAGAATTACCCTTGGAAAAATAGATAACCGAACACAGAGGTCAAAATGGCTCGAGTTACCGTAGAAGATTGTTTAGAAAACGTTGATAACCGCTTTGAACTAGTGATGGTCGCTTCAAAACGCGCTCGTCAACTTGCTACTGGCGGCGAAGACGCAAAAGTGCCTTTAGAAGGCGATAAAGTGACTGTAGTTGCACTTCGTGAAATTGCTGAGAACTTGATCAATTTGCATAATGTTGATCAACAAAAGCGTCCATTACACGAGTTTTAATCTCTATGGTGTCGCTCATATCACATCAATCGCACTTTCTGTTCGGCCTAGTGAGGTGAGCGATGTATACCATTGAAGATTTAGCACTGACTCTCAGTCAGTATTTGCCCTATGAGCAAATAGCCAAAGTAAAACGCGCTTACTATTACGCCGAGCAAGCCCACGATGGGCAAAAGCGTAAAAGTGGCGAGCCCTATGTCACCCATCCTCTCGCTGTCGCCGAAATTCTGTCGGAACTTCGAATGGATTGTGATGGACTGACAGCGGCATTACTGCATGACGTTATTGAAGACACAGGCATCAGCCGTGAAGCGCTCACCGAACAATTTGGTGAAGGTGTGGCGGGGTTAGTCGATGGCGTAAGTAAACTTACCCATTTGGAATTCAATAGCCAAGTCGAAAAACAAGCCCATAACTTCCAAAAAATGGCCATGGCCATGGCCGATGATATTCGTGTCATTTTGGTGAAGTTGGCTGACCGTTTACACAACATGCGCACTCTTGATGCCATGCCGGCCCACAAAAAGCGCCGTATTGCCCGCGAAACATTAGACATTTATGCTCCGATTGCAAATCGTCTGGGCATGTACAACGTTCGAGTTGCTTTAGAATCCCTTGCCTTCCAAGCCTACTACCCAATGCGTGCTCGCATGCTGCAAAAAGCCATCCATAAAAAATATGGCCAACAGCGCATCAAAGACACACAAAAGCTTGAAGACACGATCCGATCCGAACTGGCAGCAGATTACATTGAAGCCAGCATCAGCGTTCGAGAAAAACACATTTACAGCATCTATCAGAAGATGGACAAGAAACGCCGCTCCTTAGATGAAATCATGGACGTGATGGGCGTACGCATCGTGACAGATCGTCATGATAGCTGTTATCGAATTCTTGGTGTTATTCACGCCATCTTCAAACCGATTGAAGGTCGTTTCAAAGATTATATTGCGGTTCCAAAATCCAACGGTTACCAATCTCTTCACACCACTGTATTAGGCACCAACGGCATTCCGATGGAAGTTCAAATACGCACCGAAGAAATGGACCTAGTGGCGAATAACGGCATTGCAGCTCATTGGGCTTATAAAGTCAGTGGCTCGTCTAACATACCAAGCAATCATGATCGGGCAACTAAATGGGTGAAAAGCCTGTTAGAAATTCAACAAAAAGCACGTAACCCCGTCGAATTTGTTGATAACGTGAAAAGTGATTTATTCCCAGACGAAGTGTATGTCTTTACACCGAACGGCCAGATTATTGAATTGCCTTCTGGCGCAACGCCTGTCGATTTTGCTTATGGCGTCCACACAGAAATCGGCAATACCTGTATCTCGTGCCGAATAAACCGTCGTCTTGCTCCACTCAGCACACAACTAGAAAGCGGACAGACAGTTGAAATCATTACAGCGAAAAATGCGCAACCGAACGTTGCTTGGTTAAGTTTCGCCATTACGGGTAAAGCACGCACCAACATCCGCCATTACTTAAAAGACAAACAGAGAGAAAATGCCATATCGATTGGGCACCGTCTGTTAACTCGCTCTTTAAATGCGTTTAAAACCAATATTGAAGAACTAACCACAGAGCAAATTGCGCAAGTATTAGCAACCCACCAGCTGGCTTCTCTAGATGACTTATTAGAGTCTATTGGTAAAGGTCGTCATGTTGGCTATTTGGTGGCTCGCGAGCTCTTCCCAAACATTGATGAAGACACGCTCGTTACACCGAAGTCCTTTAAAGTGAATGGCTCTGAAGGCATGCTTATTTCTTATGCCAAATGCTGCGCCCCTATTCCAGGCGACCCAATTGTGGGTTATGTGCAAGTGGATAAAGGCATCATCATTCACCACCTTAATTGCCCGAACGTTCAAGACCATTTGTCCAACCCTGAACGCTTTATTCATATGGCATGGGGCAAAGAAATTGAAGAAGAGCTGCACATTAGCCTGATTGTTACCTACATCAATGAACGCGGTGCTGTGGCGAAAATCGCTAGCTCAATCAGCGATACTGACTTCCAAGTATCTAACCTTGATATTATTGAACGAGGCCGAGTAAGTCGTTTACGGTTAAGCATCACCATCTCTAGTCGCGTAGGCTTGGCGGATGTTATGCGTCGTATAAAAGCGGTTCGTTGTGTCGAGAAAGTCTCTCGCGAAACCATTGTAGGACGCTAATCGACCTCGATTTATCTTTTGTTTATCACCGTCTAGAAAATAGGATACGTATTTATGTCAAAGCAAGTGATTCACACTGAAAACGCACCAGCCGCTATCGGTCCATATTCTCAAGCCGTACGTGCTGGTAATACTGTGTATTTGTCTGGCCAAATCCCTCTGGTTCCTGAAACCATGGAAATCATCAGCGAAGACATCGTTGAACAGACAACACAAGTTTTCAAAAACCTACAGGCAGTGTGTGAAGCCGCTGGCGGTTCTTTAGAAAACGTTGTGAAATTCAACATCTTCATGACAGACTTGGGCAACTTTGCCACAGTAAACGAAGTGATGACTCAATTCGTAAAACAGCCTTACCCAGCTCGTGCGGCAATGGGCGTTCGCGCTTTACCAAAAGGCGTTCAAGTGGAAATCGAAGGCATCATGGTATTGGAAGACTAAGATCTTCGCTGTGATCCCTATAAAAAAAGAGGCTTCGGCCTCTTTTTTTTATAGTGCTATATTCTTAACGCTGCTCATTTACGCAAAGCGCGAAACTCTTCTAAAAGCCCATGATAACCCGCTACATAACTTGGGTACTGCAAGCGCCAACCTTGTGATAAAAGGAACTGGCCTTGAAGGCGCTTACCTGAAATCGGAACAAAGCCTTCACCGCTGCTCACAGCAACTTTAGCGCCAAGGCAAGTTGCCAGCCACAACTTCACTTCCCACATAGAAACAGGCGTTTGATCGGTCACTATTACGTGCGCTGGCACGTTTTTTTCGTTTAAGGCACAGTTTGCCAGTAACACCAGCGCTGTCACCACATCGTCCCGATGAATGCGGTTGGTCCAGCTGTTCGCTCCCCAATCACTTTCACTTAAAACGGTTTCTAACAACCGATAACGCCCTGAGCCATAAATACCAGAGCAACGTACAGATACACTAGAAAATACCGCCGCTAGCGATTGTTCCGTTTCGAGTAACACCTTAGCCGTGGCGGATGTCGGTTGTGCTGGCGTGGTTTCATCCACCCACTCACCTTGGCTTTGCCCATAGACGCTAGTGCTAGAGACGAAAAACACCTTAGGTGGTTTGGCAACGTCTTTGTAACGATGGATCAATGTTTGGGCCGTGTCGAAGTAGGCCCTACGATAGGCGCTTTCTGTGCGCCCGTTTGGTGTCATGATTAAAAACACCACATCCACATCATCAGGCAGCCTGTCATCAGACATTTCCGCCAGATCACCCGTAATACCTTCAACGCCAGCAGGAAAGTCCGACAAGGTGCGACGAATCCCAATGACACTATGACCTTGTGCTACCAACTCAGAGGCCACACCTGAACCTAGATCCCCGCAGCCAGCGATCAAAATTTTTGCCATATATTTTCTCCTGGGTGCTTAGACAGAATTTTTTGCTTTCGAGTATACTTTATCAAATTATGTATTATCATAGTTATTAACAATGAATCAGCCAAGGTGAAAGGTGTGCTATGACATTAACGGAATTGAAATACATTGTAATGCTAGCGGATGAAAAACATTTTGGCCGTGCTGCCGATCGCTGCTATGTATCGCAACCAACGTTAAGTGTTGCGGTGAAAAAGCTTGAAGAAGAACTCGGCACCGCTATTTTTGAGCGCAGCAAAAGCTCCGTGTACATCACACCTTTAGGCGAGCAAATCATTACTCAGGCCAAGCGAGTACTGGATCAAGCCAACATGATCAAAGAGTTGGCGGCATCAGGAAAGAATCAACTTAAAGGCCCTCTAAGAGTCGGCGCTATTTTTACCATCGCGCCGTATTTGTTCCCAGCTATGATTCCTTCTTTGCATAATGCCGCCTCTAATATGCCATTGTCCATCGAAGAAGACCTCACCGAAAACTTACGCCCTAAGCTGCGTAATGGCGAGTTAGACGCCATTATTGTCGCGCTCCCCTTCCGCGAGCCAGATGTCGTCACTCAACCAATTTACGAAGAAGAGTTTGTTGTGCTGATGCCAAAGACGCATCCGTGGACAAAACTGTCGCACATTGAGACCGATCAGCTTTCTACCGATAACTTGCTGCTGCTGGGTAAAGGCCACTGCTTTAGTGAGCAAGTATTGGAAGCTTGCCCTCTAGTAAACGAAGGGGAATACGGTGACGGTCGAACCATCGTTAATGGCAGCTCATTAGAAACCATACGTTACATGGTTGCGTCAGGCTTGGGAGTCACAGTGTTACCAAAGTCCGCTGTCACCAATATTAATAACGATTTACTAGAAGTTCGGCCTTTTACCGAGCCTGCGCCAAAGCGTACCGTCGCGTTGGCATGGCGTGCTAGCTTCCCTCGCCCTAAGGCCATTGAAGCATTAAGCCAATCCATCCGCGATGCTAGCAAGCACCTAAAGTTATAGAGCCTCTGAATGATCGATGGACTAGACTCACAGGACGTTCGAGAGCTTAAAGGCGTTGGCGATGCGATGGCTGAAAAGCTAGCCAAGTTGCATTTGAATACAGTACAAGATTTGCTGTTTCATTTACCCATTCGCTATCAAGACAGAACGCGCGTTGTGCCAATTGGACATCTACGCTTCGGTGACGAAGCTGTAGTCGAAGGCCAAATTACCGGCTGTGAAATAAAAATGGGCAAACGACGCAGTTTACTGTGCCGAATAAAAGACAATACAGGCACGCTTTGCTTACGTTTTTTCCATTTTTCCGCGGCGCAAAAGAAGCAGCTAGAGTCCGGTAAACGGTTGCGTTGCTTTGGTGAAATCCGTCGCGGCAGCACAGGCTTTGAAATCTATCACCCTGAATACAAGGTAATCGGTGACAACGAAACACAGGAAGAAACTGCTCAGCTTACGCCTATCTATCCACTCACAGATGGCTTAACGCAAACCAAGATTCGCCAGCTGTGTGAGCAAGCATTAGAGCGTTTAACGCCCTACAATCTACAAGAATGGCTGCCTGACGAAATTCGCACCCAATTCAGTTTGCCACCACTGAGCGACGCCATTCACTTTCTCCATCACCCATCCAGAGAAGCGAACTTAGAACTGTTACGCTCAGGAAGCCATCCCGCTCAGTATCGCCTGTCTTTTGAAGAGCTTATGGCGCATCAACTTTCTCTGATTGGTAAACGGGTGAAAGCCAAACAAGATACAGCGATCCAAGTACAAACCGCAGGCGAACTCAGCCAAAGACTGTTACAGCAATTGCCCTTTTCGCCAACCAATGCGCAAAATCGCGTGTTTCAGGAAATCCTTAAGGATCTCGGTTCAGGGCATCCTATGCTACGTTTGGTGCAAGGCGACGTAGGATCAGGGAAAACCTTGGTCGCTGCATTGGCTGCCGCCTCTGTTGTACAGGCTGGCTATCAAGTTGCCATCATGGCCCCCACAGAAATTCTCGCTGAGCAACATTATATTAATTTCAGCCAATGGTTTGAGCCTCTCGGTTTAAAAGTCGCGTGGATGATAGGCAAACTTAAAGGGAAAACCCGCGAAAAAGAGCTCGCTGATATTGCTTCAGGTGCTGCGCAAATTGTCGTTGGCACTCATGCCTTATTTCAGGACACTGTCGAATTTGACCGCCTAGCGCTTGCCATTATTGATGAGCAGCACCGCTTTGGCGTGCACCAACGTATGGCATTACGAGAAAAAGGCATGAAGCATGGCTTCCAGCCTCACCAACTGATCATGACCGCCACACCGATCCCTCGAACGTTAGCCATGTCCGCCTATGCTGATTTAGATTGCTCCATCATTGATGAACTGCCACCTGGACGAACCCCAGTAAACACGATTGTGGTATCGGATCAGCGACGCCAAGAAGTCATTGATCGGGTGAAAAGCGCCTGTGAAGAAGGAAAGCAAGCTTATTGGGTGTGTACCTTGATTGAAGAATCAGAGGCCTTGCAATGCCAAGCCGCAGAAGACACCGCTATTTTGCTGCAGGAACAACTCGGCGGCTTATCCATTGGCTTGGTACATGGGCGACTTAAAGCGCAAGAGAAAGCCGATATTATGGCCAGATTCAAGGCCGGAGACATTCAGTTATTGGTTGCCACCACGGTGATTGAAGTGGGTGTGGATGTGCCTAATTCCAGCTTAATGGTAATAGAAAACCCTGAACGTCTTGGCCTTGCTCAGCTTCATCAGTTACGTGGTCGTGTGGGTCGAGGGCAAACCGCCAGCCATTGCGTGCTACTTTATAAAGCGCCATTAGGACAACAGGGTAAAGAACGGCTTGCCACCATGCGAGAGACCAGTGATGGTTTTAAAATCGCCGAAAAAGATCTTGAGTTACGAGGGCCAGGGGAATTACTTGGCACCAGACAAACTGGGCTTTGGGAATTTAAAGTAGCCGATTTACAGCGTGATAAAAACTTGCTTGATGACGTTCAAAAAGCCGCAGCACAATTGTACCGCCACTACCCTGAGCGTGTTTCGCCATTGTTATCACGCTGGCTACCTAACCACGATCAGTATTTGAACGTCTAAAGATGTGCACACTTATCCGCATCTTCAATGTGGATAACATTAAGGGATATTAACAACCGTGGTATTTTTGACTTCTTCCATCGCAACGTAGGTACGAGATTCACGAACATGCGGTAGCGTCAATAACGTTTCACCAAGCAAAAGGCGATACGAATCCATGTTCGATACTCGTGCTTTAAGAAGGTATTCAAAATCCCCAGCAATGAGATGACATTCTAGTATTTCTGGAATTTCCGTTACCGCGGCTTTGAATTCATTAAACCCTTCTGGAGACGTTGTTTTAAGACGAATTTCAACAAACACCAGTAGTCCAGCGTCTACTTTTTTAGGGTTAACTAAGGCACAGTAGCCCGTAATGTAGCCATTACGCTCAAGCCGACGCACTCGCTCCAAACAAGGTGTTGCACTAAGTCCTACACGACTTGCTAGCTCTACATTGGATAGACGGCCGTTAATTTGTAATTCTCGAAGAATTTTTTTATCTAAGCGATCGAGTGGCTTTGCTGAGTTATCCATCTGATATGGATCTCCTTACATGACTTCAATTTATGACTAAGTCTACCATGCAGATTACAAATTATGGAAAGTGCTTTATTCAATATATTACATGTGGGTATTTAAACGAAGCACAGTAGATTTCATCAAAGCACCAAAATGATGCAAAAAAATCATTCAGCGTAATAATTCTTTACAAACTCACTATCAACGCCCCATAAGTGAGCAATAAAACACAGCTCACGTAATGGGAAGCCCTGAATTCTCTAGCATCCCTCAGAAAAATGCCTTGTTTACATTTTTATAAATACCAAGATTGAACAGTGCAAAAGGTGTAAAAAATAAGTATCTCCTAGCTATTTTCTTACAGTTTATCCTTGACTACGCCTCAAAAGAGTAATTCTATAGGGGCATGTGATGATCTTGTAGAGGAATCATCTGCATATACCTAACAACAAGAATAATTACATGTTGGCATCAAGTTTGCTTCGTTTTAATCACAGACGTAACACTCTGAACGGTAAATTTCAGCAAGATAACAACATATATAAAAAAACGCCTGGGAGGCTCAATATAATGAAATCGAATGTTTGTAAGCTACTTTCGACTGCTGCAATCGCAGCAACCATAAGCACCGGTGCTGCTGCCGCAACACTTGACGACGTTAAGTCAAAAGGATTTATCCAGTGTGGTGTTAGTAATGGTGTTCCAGGATTCTCCAATGCCGATGATAAAGGCAACTGGTCAGGTATAGATGTGGATGCTTGTCGCGCTGTTGCTTCTGCAATCTTTGGCGATGATCAAAAAGTTAAATTCACTCCTCTTTCTGCTAAAGAGCGTTTCACCGCCCTACAATCTGGCGAAATTGATATCCTTGCTCGTAACACAACTTGGACTTACACGCGTGATGCGTCTTTGGGTTTAGACTTCACAGCAGTGAACTTCTATGACGGTCAAGGCTTCATGGTTCGTAAAGATCTAGGTGTTACTTCTGCGTTGGACCTTGACGGTGCAACGGTTTGTACAGAACAAGGTACAACAACAGAATTGAACATGGCGGATTTCTTCCGTAAAAACAAATTGTCTTATGTGCCAGTTGTTGTACAAAAAGCAGACGAAGCACTATCTGCATACGACCAAGGCCGTTGTGACGTTTACACAACAGATAAATCTGGTCTAGCGGCTCACCGTACTAAACTTGCAAATCCTTCTGCTCACTTAATTCTTCCAGAAACTATTTCTAAAGAGCCACTTGGCCCTGTTGTTCGTCACGGCGACAACCAATGGAAAGACATCGTAACTTGGTCAATGTTTGTTCAAGTTAACGCTGAAGAAATGAATATCTCATCTAAAAACGTTGCTAAGGTCAAAAGTGAAACAAATGACCCAGGTATCAAGCGTCTACTAGGTGTTGAAGGTGACATGGGTGCACAACTTGGTCTTCCAGCGGATTGGGCTTACAACATTATCGCTAACGTAGGTAACTACGGTGAAGTGTTTGAGCGTAACGTAGGTCCATCTACTCCTGTAGATCTGCCACGTGGCCTTAACGCACTATGGACTGAAGCTGGCGGCATCATGTATGCGCCACCAGTTCGCTAATACCTAAAGCAACCTGCTTGGGTATTTACCCAGCGGCAAATGCCGCTGGGTTTCTCCCCCCTTTCTTACACATCTGACGAGCATTCCATTGCCTGAAACAAGATGAGCGATAAAACAACTCCAAGCAATAACAGCTTTTTGAATGACGCGGGTAATCGCGCTTTAATATTTCAAATTGTGCTACTAGTGATGGTGGTCTTTGCGGGTTATTACTTATTCAGTAACCTTCAGTCCAACCTCGATAACCGTGGAATTTCAACTGGTTTCTCATTTTTCAATGAACCAGCTGGCTTTCCAATTCTTATCCACCTAATTGAATACACTGAGGCGAATACCTACGGGCGAGCGTTTTTTGTTGCCTTAATCAATACCTTTGTTATTTCCCTATTAGGGATTATCTTAGCCACCATTATTGGCGTAATAATGGGGCTAGCTCGATTATCCAAAAACTGGCTAGTGGCACGTTTAGCCACTGTCTACATCGAAACATTGCGTAATATTCCATTACTACTGCAAATGTTCTTCTGGTATTTTGCTGTACTCGCGGCATTGCCAGCACCACGAAATAGTTATGAATTTGCCGATTTCCTATTAAATAAACGCGGCATTTATTCACCTAACCCAATCGCTCAAGATGGCTTTGGCTTGGTAATTTTCGGCTTTGTTTTGTCGATTGTAGCTTCCATTGGCTTGATTATTTGGGCGAAAAAGCGCCAGACAAGAACAGGGCTATGGTTCCCTGCTTACTGGTCGTCTCTTGGCGTTATTGTTGGTGTGACATTTCTATTTTTGGCCGTTTCTGGGTTTCCGATAGAGTTCGACCTACCGCAAAAAAGTCGCTTTAACGTAACGGGCGGTATGGTTCTTCCACCTGAGTTCGTAGCTGTGTTAGTTGCTCTATCTACTTACACAGGGGCATTTATTGCTGAAATCGTGCGAGCTGGCATATTGTCTGTTAACTGGGGACAAACCGAAGCAGCTCGCTCTTTGGGCCTTCGTGACAACCTCACTCAGCGACTGATCGTATTGCCTCAAGCATTGCGAGTCATTATCCCGCCACTCACTAGCCAATATTTGAATTTGGCGAAGAACTCTTCGTTGGGTGCCGCTATTGCTTACCCAGAGTTGGTTGCTGTGGTCATGGGTACGACGCTCAACCAAACAGGTCAGGCGATTGAAACCATCGGTCTTTGTATGTTGGTTTACGGTTCATTGAGTCTATCGATTTCGGTATTCATGAACTGGTACAACAGCAAAATGTCATTAATTGAGCGCTAGGAGGCAGATCATGGCTATTATCTTTAAACCATCACCAAGCCTCCCACCACCAGTTACATCGGTTGGTCCTGTGGCATGGGTACGTCAGAATTTATTTTCGTCCCCGCTGAATATATTCCTCACTCTTTTTAGCTTGTACCTGTTGTATTTGCTTATTCCACCTGTCATTGAGTGGGGTTTCATCAATGCAACATGGGAAGGGACGTCAAAAGCCGCTTGTACTGGTGGCGGTGCTTGTTGGGCATTTGTTGTCGTCTATTTTGACCAGTTTATGTACGGGTTATACCCTGAAGCAGAAACATGGCGCATTAATTTAGCCGTTATTCTGTTAATCGTTATGGTGGGTGCTTTTGCCATTAAAACGATCAATAAGCTGTACCTTTCTATCGCAATTATCTTTGCTTATCCCATCGTCGCTTACTTCTTGTTCGCTGGTGGCATCTTTGGCTTAGAAGTTGTAGAAACCTCTTTGTGGGGCGGCTTGTTTCTTACTGTGCTGCTTGGGGTCATTGGTATCGTTGCCTCCTTCCCATTAGGGGTGGTATTGGCTCTTGGTCGACGCTCAGACATGCCGATAGCAAAATCTGTGTGTGTGGTCTTCATCGAAACGATTCGTGCTGTACCATTGATCACTATTTTGTTTATGGCATCCGTAATGATTCCGTTATTCCTGCCTGAAGGCTTGAACTTTAACAAACTATTACGTGTGTTGATTGGTATCACTTTGTTCTCTGCTGCGTATATGGCTGAGGTGGTTCGTGGTGGTCTACAAGCGATCCCTAAAGGCCAGTATGAAGCCGCAGATGCGATGGGCTTAACCTATTGGCAATCTATGATTCTGGTTATTTTGCCGCAGGCACTAAAACTGGTAATCCCTGGAATAGTGAACTCTTTCATTGCTTTGTTTAAAGACACAACCTTAGTCTATATCGTTGGTATGTTTGACTTCTTAGGTCGAATTCAAGCCGCTAACCATGATGCAAACTGGTTAGGAACGACTGTCGAAGGTTATGCCTTTGCAGGTTTTGTCTATTGGGCTATCTGCTTTGGTATGTCTCGTTATAGTATGGCTCTCGAGCGTAAGTTAGAAACTGGGCACAAGCGAAATTAGTTAAGAATTAAAGGTCTTTATTATGACAGATACAAACATGGCTCGTGCCCAGCTAGCGCAGGGCGAAGAAGCAATCATCGAATTTAACGATGTAAACAAGTGGTACGGTGATTTTCACGTACTTAAAAACATCAACTTCAGCATCAAGAAAGGCGAACGAATCGTTGTATGTGGTCCTTCTGGTTCTGGTAAGTCAACTATGACGCGTTGTATCAACCGCCTAGAAGAACACCAAAAAGGCACCATTCTGGTTGATGGCGTTGAGATGAATAACAACCTGAAAAACATCGAAGCGATTCGTAAAGACGTGGGGATGGTGTTTCAGCACTTTAATTTGTTCCCTCATCTGACCATTTTAGAAAACCTAACATTGGCACCAATCTGGGTTCGTAAAACACCTAAGAAAGAAGCTGAAGAAATGGCGATGCATTACTTGGAGCGAGTCAAAATCGCTAACCAAGCATTGAAATACCCAGGTCAGTTATCTGGTGGTCAGCAACAACGTGTGGCAATTGCTCGTGGCTTGTGCATGCAGCCTCGTATCATGTTGTTCGATGAGCCAACGTCTGCACTTGACCCTGAGATGATCAAAGAAGTATTGGACGTAATGGTTCAGTTGGCTGAGGAAGGCATGACCATGGTGTGTGTAACACACGAAATGGGCTTCGCTAAAACCGTCGCTGACCGTGTTGTGTTCATGGATGCTGGCGAAATCGTAGAAGCGAATAAGCCTCACGAATTCTTCGACAACCCTCAACACGACCGTACTCAGATGTTCTTAAGTCAAATTCTGAATCACTAATCACTTACTATTCAGAACTAGAACTTAAAATCTGTTATATTCACAAAGCCCCTTTTATAGGGGCTTTTTTTATATAGTCTTCACTACAGGAAAATACATGGGCGCTTCCATCAACCCTAAAACAACCCCTAGATTACGCGTAGTACATCTAGCCGATCACACTGGTCGTTTGCAGGTTATTTTCCCTGAGAGCAATATGCTGGATATATCCGCGGTATCACGGCTGACGAAACGCCGTTTTGAGCCGGTTAATCATTACCACAGCTCTGGTGACCCACTGATTAAACCAAACAGTGTGACCACCATTTTAGAAGCAAGCATGTTAAAAGAGGCCGTATTTTCGATTCGTACAAAAGTGGATGGTGCCTATCACGACATTACATCTGTTGAATTAGAGTCGATGTTTTCGGGCCCTCTTAATCGTTTTGAAGCTATTTCTATTGATACCTCACTCATCAACCGCCCTGTTGATAATCACGAGCACGATGAAGAACAAATTCTTCAGGCGCTTGGCCGGTTTCAGTCCATCCGTCTTAAACAACGTATTGAAGAAACATTAGAAATTCCGCCTTTACCCGCGTCCTCTCACCGAATTATCCGCCTTTCTACTGATCAATCCGCGGGAACGGATGAGTTGTGTGACGTCATAGCCCTCGATCCAAGCTTGGCGGCTCAAGTTATTAGCTGGGCATCATCACCCTACTATGGCGCTCCAGGTTCTATAGAGTCCGTAGAAGATGCCATCATACGCGTATTAGGCTACGACATGGTGATGAACCTAGCGCTTGGCTTATCCATGGGGAATGGCTTTCAACCACCTGAAGATGGCCCACGTCACTATGAAGACTTCTGGCTAGACTCCGTGTCCAATGCTGTATTAATGGAGTCATTGGTGAAAGCCATGCCGATGCAAAATCGCCCTAAACTTGGCCATGCTTATCTTGCCGGCTTGTTACATAATTTTGGCTACTTGGGCATTAGCACTATTTTACCACCACACTTTTCCATTCTTTCACGCTACCAAGAAGCAAATGCACACTTGCCGTCTGAACTGGTTGAGATGCAAATTTTGCATTTCACCAAAGAGCAACTGGGTTCTTGGCTACTGCGTTACTGGAGTCTACCGGACAACATTTGGATGGCGATAAGATACAGTAAAAAGCCTCACTACTATGGAGAACACGCGATATTAGCGAAATTACTGTTTGTCTCTAATCAGCTACGCCATAACAATCCCATAGAGCCATCGGTGTTAGTCGAAATCGGATTGACGCTGGAAGAAGCAGAAGGCTGCCGTGATGCGATTTATCAGAAGTCTGCCGAGTTGCATAAAATGGTCGCCTTAATCAACAAAATGAACGCTTAATCTCATATGACGAAGATGCCTCAGGCGGTAATGAACCCATCTGCCGCACAACAGTTTGACTATCGCTGGTCTCCAGTACATCAAATTAATAAAATGAAAGTGCCGAAAAAGCTTTGGCCTTGGCTGATCACACAAGACTCCCTTACCGCAAAACTACACAGCGTGGGAGCATTAACTGTTGAAGTCCTTGATGACGCTTGGGGAACGCCCACAGTAAGAGAACGAAAGCGCCTAAAACTCAGCCCAAGAGACGCAGCACGTATTCGCACAGTACTGCTCAAGGTTGACGGAATCGCCGTGATTTATGCTCGCTCAGTTATTCCTGCAAAGTCCTTGAAAGGACATTGGCGACAAGTAAAACATCTACAAAACAAGCCATTAGGCGGCTATTTGTTCCAACATAGGCAGCTCAAGCGGAGCGCTATCGAAGTCACTCAATTACCGAAACATATGTTTCCAAACCAGCCCCAATCACTTTGGGCGCGGCGCTCTGTCTTCCACCAATTTGGTCCTGGGATATTGGTTAATGAAGCTTTTTTTGATGAAATACACCAGCTAAAATCACCGTTTGGAATAGTATGAACAAACTTAAAGACTACGCAGAATTAACACGATTCAACCGCCCTATTGGCTCATTTTTACTCATGTGGCCCACTTTATGGGCTTTATGGCTGGCCGCCGACGGCATGCCGCAGTGGCATCTGGTGATTATTTTTGTCTTAGGTGTTTTTAGTATGCGTTCAGCAGGTTGTGTGATTAACGACTACGCTGATAGGAAGGTCGACGGTCATGTTGAACGTACGAAAAACCGCCCGTTACCGTCGGGGCGAGTGTCTGAAAAAGAAGCACTTCTCCTCTTCTGTGCTTTGTCTATTTTGAGTTTTATCTTGGTTCTCTTTACTGACCTAAGAACGATTCTATTGTCGTTTGC
Source organism: Marinomonas sp. FW-1 (assembly GCF_005222245.1). Lineage (NCBI taxonomy): Bacteria > Pseudomonadati > Pseudomonadota > Gammaproteobacteria > Oceanospirillales > Oceanospirillaceae > Marinomonas > Marinomonas sp. FW-1. The sequence goes on from NZ_CP025987.1 coordinate 3,893,520, forward strand.
AGGTTTAGGTCTGGCTGCTCTGTACCCGTTTATGAAACGCTACACACATCTGCCACAGTTATTTCTTGGCTTAGCCTTTTCATGGGCCATTCCCATGGCCTACAGCGCTCAGGGAGGTGATTTAACCGATCCCGAGCTATGGATGCTGTTTGTCGCAAACTGCTTTTGGACAATCGCTTACGACACCTATTATGCAATGACAGACCGTCCGGATGACCTAAAAGTGGGTATTAAATCTACTGCGATTTTGTTTGGTCGCCATGATTTATTCGTCATTGTTTGCCTACAAGGACTAACCTTGTCTTTATTGACTTGGATTGGCCTACTCGCTGGGCTACATTGGTTATACTTTGTGTCCCTTGTTGTCTGTGTTGGATTGTTCTATCAACAATTTAAACAAGCAAAAGAGCGCGATAGGCAAGCTTGCTTTCGTTCTTTCTTAGACAATAACCGCATTGGATACTGCGTCTTTATTGGCCTAGTACTAAGCTATTTAATGTAATATGTGGCAAAGTTGTGACAATGTAACCGAATTGTCACAATTGATCGCTTTAATAAAACCGTTCCTGAGATGAGGATGAATCCTGTGACCGGTAAAAAAGTATTAATTATTGATGATGAATCTTCCATACGCGAAATGATAGCCATCGCCCTTGAAATGGCGGGCTACGAGTATTTGGAAGCCGAAAATATCCAGCAAGCCCATGAGATCATTGTGGATCATCGACCAGACCTAGTGCTTGTCGATTGGATGATGCCTGGCGGCAGCGGTATCGAATTAACACGCCGCTTGAAAAAAGATACAACCACGGCTGAAATTCCCGTCATTATTCTGACGGCGAAAGGCGAAGAAGATAATAAAATACAAGGCTTAGAAGTCGGTGCCGATGATTATATTACCAAGCCTTTTTCACCAAGAGAGCTGGTCGCACGTCTAAAAGCCGTATTGCGTCGCGCAACACCACAGGGTGTTGATGAACCGATCGAAATCGAAGGTCTAACGCTTGACCCAATCAGCCAACGTGTCACCATTGGTAGTCGCCCTTTGGAAATGGGGCCAACAGAATACCGTTTGCTCAAATTCTTAATGACTCACCAAGAGCGCGCTTATTCTAGAGCACAATTATTAGATCAGGTATGGGGTGGTAACGTGTACGTTGAAGAGCGTACGGTAGACGTCCATATCCGTCGCTTACGCAAAGCCATTGGTAGTACCCATGATTTCTTGATACAAACTGTACGAGGAACAGGCTACCGCTTTTCAGCAAAAAGGTCCGTATGAAAACCATTTGGCGAAACACTATTCTTAGTTGGCTAGCAGGGTTAGCAGCCTGCGTTGTCATCGGTCTCATTATTGGGCAATTGTTAGGTGTTTTGCTGCTGTATGTTTTGGCGTCTTTGTATTGGCAGCTGTATCAGCTTTATCAATTCCATAATTGGTTACGGTATTCAGGGCGTGCAGCGCCCCCAGAAGCCAGTGGCATTTGGGGGGATGTGTTTGATGCAGTCTATCGTCTGCAGAAAAAACAACGTAAATCTAAACGTCGCATGCGCCAAGCATTAACACGCATTGAAAGCTCGACCACGGCCTTAAAAGAAGGCGTGATCATGGCAGACAATCAAGGCAATTTAGAATGGTGGAACAATTCTGCGGGGCATTTCCTTGGCTTAATTCGTCACACAGACCGTGGCCAAGTCATTACCAACATTGTCCGCAACCCAGATTTCTTCCGTTATTTTAGTCAAAAGCGTTTCGGAGAGCCTTTAATCATCAAATCTCCCGCCAAAGACGGTGTGTATTTAGAAATTCAAACCACTTTGTATGACAAAAATGATCACTTAATTTTTGTTCGCGATGTCACGCGTTTGCACTTACTAGAACAGATGCGTAAAGACTTTGTCGCCAACGCGTCCCATGAATTAAAAACGCCACTGACCGTAATTAAAGGGTATTTAGAAACCCTCGATATGTTTCGTGATAGCTTGCCAGTGAGTATGCAGAAAGGCATCGTCAATATGTCTGAGCAGTCAGAACGTATGGAACAGCTTATCGAAGATCTGTTGTTGCTTTCACGCTTAGAAAGCAACGACAAGCGTGAAGAAAATCAATGGCACAAAGTATCCAGCATCATAAGCTCTATCACCAGTGCTATGGGACCTATCCTCAAAGACTCGCATTCACTGTCTGTGCACATCCCTGAAGAAGCCCATTTATATGGTTCCTATAAAGAGCTGTACAGCGCATTTTCGAATCTTGTCGTCAACGCTATTAAATATTCACCCGATGGCGGAGCCATTACCATTAAGTGGGAATCAAGCGAATTTAATGGCGTATTTTCGGTACAAGATAGCGGAATCGGCATTGACCCTAGATACATTCCAAGACTTACTGAGCGCTTTTTTAGGGTGGATAAAGGGCGAGGATCCAAAACAGGCGGCACAGGCTTAGGTCTCGCAATTGTGAAGCATGTTCTCTTACACCATGAAGCCAAGCTACAGGTTCGCAGCCAACCTGGGCTTGGCAGTACCTTCTCGTGTCACTTCCCTGCTAACCGAACCCGCAATGATGCCGTCACGGCAGCTATTGCGATTACAACAGACGAAAACCAAGATTTCACAAAGTAAATGAACCACCCGCCCCAAAAGCGAGGAGGCATCGCTGTTTCATTAGATAGCAATAAGTTTTGTTCGTAGGCCATTTCCGCAAAAGCGGAAATGGCGATAATAACGATGGAGGGTGCTGTAAGTGAGGAGTTATAAACTATCAAACAACTGACTAATGAAGGTTTCTTTTTCGCTGTCTTGGTCGATCAAACTTAAGGTTACCGTCAAAAAGGTCGAATCGTGTTTTTTCTCAGTGGTTGCCACGGATTGAATATAATAGTTCAACCGATTAACTTTCCCACCAAATTCCAAATCCAATACGGCTTGGCCCAAAACCTGCGGCACAATGTCATCGCTTTTAATAAACATCGTGGCTTCCGTCTTACTGAACTGAATAACCATGCAACGGAATTGTTTACTCTCAAAACGCACCAAGGTCGGAATTTTCACATCTTTCACTGACACTGCAGGCACATCAGGATTAGTAAACTTGGTCGCTTGTACAGGACTAGACGCTTTACCCGCTCCCATCAAGACATCAAGTGACGCTGAACTCACGCCGCCGGGCGCCGCGGATTCACGTGGCTTTTGTGACGCCAGTTTGCGCTCAATACCATGTTTCTTCGCCGCTGAAATGACTTTATTAATCAACTGCTCACTAGAAAACGGCTTACCAAGGTAATCCGTTACACCAGACTGAACGGCCTCCACCACATGGCTTTTATCACCACGGCTGGTGATCATCACGAAGGGAACATCTTCTTTTTTATATTTTGGTTGCTCGCGGCACCATTTTAAAAGCTCAACCCCTGTCATTTCAGGCATTTCCCAATCACACAAAACAATATCAAATTGCGTTTTGGTTAACATTTGCTGGGCTTTTTTTCCGTTTACCGCTTCTTCAATTTCGACCGCAGGAAACTGCTTTCGCAATGTCCGTCGGATCAAATCACGAGTAAAAGAGGCATCATCAACAACCAATATTTTTAAAGACATCACAAGGTTCCATTAGTGCGATCTAACAAGGCAGAATAATCACCGTGCTGTGATCTGAAAACCGAAATCCACAATAACGTGGCCGCCACAACAGCTATCGGCATCATAAATAAATTTAAAAACGGAATGGTCAAAGACACCATAACAATCCCGCCAAACGTCCAGCATAATAAAGGCTTGGCACGTAATGCCATTCTCATATCGTGGAATTTCACTTTATTATTATCAAACGCATAATCCATATATTGCAAAGACAGCATCCAAGCCGAGAATAACAACAGTAATACAGGCGCTATAACATTAACAATAGGAATAAAAGACAATAACAGCAACAGAACAAAGCGAGGTAAAAAGTACAGTATTTTCTGACACTCACGCTGCAAACTACGGCCAATTATGGACACAATAACACTGGCGTTAAGCGCCTCATCAAAGACTTTACCTGTTTCTTTTTCTTCCACTTTTTCGGCCAGAAACGCCATAAAAGGCGCGGCTAAAATATTTACCCCAACCGAAAAACTGTAAAACAGCAACACACTAATAATGGCCCCAAAGATAATGTAAAACAGCCAATTTAGAAACGAGACCCACTCGGGTAAATAGCTCATAGCGGAGTCCATTAAGGACTGAAAATAACTAAAAGCCACCATATAAAGTAATCCCATCAGCACAAAATTTGCCAGCAGTGGAACCAATATAAATACTCTTAACTCTTTCGACATAACCAAAGGGAATGCTTTTAAAAAAGCCCCTGCGGCTTTAAATGGATGAGTAATCACGATGGCGAACTAACCTTTCATCTAATTTATTTAAAGAGCCACAGAGTACCACGAGGGCTTTCATGGCTCCACAATGCTGTTAGCAATAAGCTCAACCCTTATAGCATTCAAGCCCCTTTTACATTTCGAGCCTCGTTTCCATAACGATTATCCAAAATTTACATTTATTAGACGTATGGGCTGATACGCAATTTCGATTGTGACCTTTTGTAAATTGGTGAACTATGCAACCTTAAGACGAATATTCACCAGTGCTGGTAAGCGTCTAACTATAAAAAAGCACTCAAAAGTTAACTAACAATATAGGGACACATTCCAATGAAAAAGACATTGCTCGCCAGTGCCATCATGGCTACTTCTCTTTTCGCTCTGCAAGCTCAGGCTGCAGAGGTACCCGCTGGCGTCGAATTAGCCGCTAAACAAGAATTGGTTCGTGGCGGTGGTTCAGAGCCTAGCACCATGGACCCACAAAAAATGGAAGGTACGCCAGCTTCTATTCGCTCAAAAGATCTTTTTGAAGGTTTGTATAACCAAGATGGCGATGGCAACCAAATTCCTGGTGTAGCTGAAAGCTACGATGTAAACGCTGACAACACGCAATACACTTTCCACCTACGTAAAGATGCAAAATGGTCCAATGGCGACCCAGTTACAGCAGAAGATTTTGTTTACGCTTTCCAACGTGCTGTAGACCCTAAATTGGCGTCTCCATACGCATGGTTCATGGAAATTCCTGCGATTACAAACGCATCGAAAATCATTGCCGGCGAAGCGGATCCTTCCACGCTTGGCGTCAAAGCACTAGACGACCACACATTCCAAGTATCACTTGAGCGCCCTGTGCCTTACTTTGTGAAAATGACCTCTCACCAGACTATGTTCCCAGTACCTAAAAAAGTGGTCGAAAAATGGGGTGATGACTGGACGAAACCAGAACACATGGTGTCTAACGGCGCGTACAAAATGGACGAGTGGATCGTCAACGAAAAAATGGTCTTCACTCGTAACAAACACTACTGGAATGACGCCAAAACCATCATCAACAAGGTTACCTACTTACCAATTGAATCGCCTAACGCTGAGCTAAAACGCTTCCAAGCGGGTCAAATGGACCTTAGCTATGAGCTACCAAATGACCATTACAAGCAGCTTATGCGTGATATTCCAGACCAAGTAGTGGTTACGCCAAAGCTAGGTACTTACTACTATGACTTCAATAAAACGAAAGCACCATACAACGACGTGCGCGTTCGTAAAGCCTTGTCTTATGCCATCGACCGTAACGTGATTGCAAAATATGTGACAGGCACAGGTGAACTACCTGCTTACTCTTTTACGCCAGAAGTTGTGAATGATTTCACTCCAGCTACGCCTGAATACGCGACATGGACACAAAAAGAGCGTAATGAGAAAGCCAAAGAATTGTTAGAAGAAGCGGGCTATGGCAAAAATAACCCACTGTCTTTCAGCTTGCTTTACAACACCAATGAGAACCACAAGAAAATCGCCATTGCGATTGCTTCCATGTGGAAGAAAACCTTGGGCGTAAACGTCACACTGGAAAACCAAGAGTGGAAAACGTACCTAGAATCGAAGAAGCATCAACAATTTGATGTGGCTCGTGCTGGCTGGATCGGTGACTACAACGAAGCCTCTACCATGCTAGACCTTCTAACCACCACACACGGTAATAACGACGGTAAATACAGCAACCCTGAATACGACAAGTTATTGCACGACGCTCGTACCATGCAGCACCCTGCAGCGAACTACAACAAAGCAGAAGAGATTGCCATTGAGCAAGACATGGCCGTTGCGCCTATTTATCAATACACAGAAAAACGTTTGGTAAAAAGCTACTTAGGCGGCTACATGCCAAACCCAGAAGACAACGTTTACGCGCGCGATATGTACATCATCAAGCACTAAGCATTGCTTTCTAAATAAAAAGCACTTTGAAATGACAAAGTGCTTTGTATTAACACCATGCCCAGCGCTTTTGCGCTGGGCATCTCTTGAATTCCCTACAGGTTCCTAGCATTAGCCGTTATTTATAACGCCTAATCCGGTAATTTTTATGCTGACATTTATTTCAAAACGCATTTTAGAAGCCATTCCAACATTGTTGATTTTGATTACGGTTTCTTTCTTCCTAATGCACTCTGCTCCCGGCAGCCCATTTACCAGCGAACGCGCTTTACCACCCGAAGTGTTGGAAAACATTAACGCCAAATACCATTTGGATGAGCCGGTCATTAACCAATATTTTTACTATCTTGGCGGCTTGCTTCAAGGCGATCTTGGACCGTCTTTTCGCTACAAAGATTTCACCATCAATGAACTGATTGCACAGAGTTTCCCTGTCTCTGCTGAGATTGGTATCTGGTCTTTTCTTGTCGCGCTACTCATTGGTGTGGGTTGCGGAATTATCGCAGCACTGCGTCAGAACTCTTGGTTAGACTACAGTGTGATGGGCTTTGCTAACCTAGGTATCGTGTTACCAAATTTCGTTTTAGCACCTTTGTGTATCCTATTTTTCTCTATTTATAACCATTGGCTGCCACCCGGCGGCTGGAATGGCGGCGCTTGGCCTTATCTGGTGATGCCGGTCATTGCCATGTCCACCAGCTACATTGCACAAATCGCACGTATTACCCGTGGCAGCATGATTGAAACCATGCACTCCAACTTTATCCGTACCGCGCGAGCCAAAGGATTACCAAAGTATCGCATCATTTTTCAGCACGCTTTGCGCCCTGCAATGTTACCCGTTATTTCTTACCTTGGGCCTGCATTCGTCGGCATAGTGACAGGTTCTGTGATTGTCGACGTGTACTTTGGTACTGGCGGTATTGGTCAGCACTTTATCAACGGCGCATTGAATCGCGACTATTCCATGGTCATGGGCGTCACCATTTTGGTGGGTACATTAACGATTCTATTCAATGCCATCGTCGATATTTTGTACGCTGTTATTGATCCGAAAATCCGCTACTAAGGCCACGCAATTATGATTACTACAAAAGACAAAGTTCAGGCCGTCGAACAATTCGCCGAAAAAGTGGTGGAAGTTGAAGGTCGCAGTTTATGGCAAGACGCTCATCGTCGATTTTTTTCTAACCATGCCGCTGTCACTAGCTTGATAATTCTAGCGATTATTGCTGCTATCGCTCTAATTGGCCCCTTTTTAAGCCAATGGAATTACGATGATATCGACTGGGAAGCATTATCCGACATTTCCGTATTGGGTCGCCCAAATATAGAAAACGGTCACTATTTTGGCACCGACACCTTAGGCCGCGATATTTTTGTTCGCACCATGCAAGGTGGACAAATTTCCCTGTTGGTCGGCATCATGGGCAGTTTTGTGGCCATCATCATAGGCACACTTTACGGTGCAACCTCCGGCTACATTGGTGGACGTGTCGACAGTGTGATGATGCGCTTCTTGGAAATACTAAACTCTTTCCCTTTCATGTTCTTTGTGATCATTTTGATGACCCTATTTGGTCGTCATATCTTTTTGATCTTTGTCGCCATCGGTGCGATTTCATGGCTTGATATGGCGCGGATAGTCCGCGGCCAAACCTTGAGCCTAAAAAACAAAGAATACATAGAAGCGGCGTACGCTTGCGGCGTGTCGACACCAAAAATCATTTTGCGCCACATTGTGCCAAACGTGCTCGGTATCGTTGTTGTTTACGCCACTTTGTTGGTACCAAATATGATTTTGTTAGAGTCCTTTATCAGCTTCTTAGGCCTTGGCGTGCAAGAACCCATGACCAGCTGGGGCGCGTTGATTTCTGAAGGCGCGCAGAACATGGAGATTGCGATCTGGCAATTGGCGTGGCCACTTGGTTTCCTAGTTGTGACTCTGTTTTGTTTTAACTTCCTCGGCGATGGCTTACGCGATGCGCTTGATCCAAAAGACCGCTAAGGAGGCTTTATGAGCTTATCAAGTAAAAAGAATTTATTAGAAGTAAATAACCTTAAAGTAAACTTTAGAACACCCGATGGTTTTGTAACGGCAGTGAATGATCTGAACTTTACCTTGGCACAAGGCGAAACCCTCGGCATCGTAGGCGAATCTGGCTCTGGTAAAAGCCAAACGGCATTTGCCCTAATGGGCTTATTGGCTGGTAATGGTGTAATCGAAGGGGAAGCGCGCTTTAACGAGCAAAACATTCTTACCCTGAATGAAAAAGCCATGAACCGCATTCGTTCCAAAGAAATTGCGATGATTTTCCAAGATCCAATGACCTCATTGAATCCTTACATGAAAGTCGGCAAGCAGCTGATGGAAGTTTTGATGCTGCACAAAGGCATGAGCAAAGCCGAAGCGTTTGAAGCATCCGTGAAGATGCTCGACGCGGTAAAAATGCCCGAAGCGCGCAAACGCATGAACATGTATCCACACGAATTTTCTGGTGGCATGAGACAGCGTGTGATGATCGCTATGGCATTATTGTGCCAACCTAAGCTTCTGATCGCAGATGAACCAACCACAGCTCTAGACGTCACCGTACAGGCTCAGATCTTAACCTTGCTGAACGAGTTAAAAGACGACTTCAACACCTCTATCATCATGATTACTCATGATTTGGGTGTCGTAGCGGGTTTATGCGACAAAGTACTGGTGATGTACGCGGGTCAAACCATGGAATACGGCACCGCTGAAGATGTGTTTTACCGTCCAACACATCCATACACTCAAGGTTTGCTTAAAGCGATTCCACGTCTCGATAGTAATGACGAAAAGCTCTCCACCATTCCGGGCAATCCACCCAACTTGCTGCATATGCCGTCTGGTTGTCCATTCCAAGCACGCTGTGAATTTGCTAAAGAGCGCTGCGGAGAAAGCATACCACTGCTAGAAGAGTATGCACCGGGTCAACTACGAGCTTGTCATAAATCCGTTGATGGATGGGTCGCCTAATGAACACTGCAAACAACATTTTAATGGAAGTGAATAACTTAAAAGTTCACTTCAACATCAAATCAGACAATGCATGGCCATGGGAAAAAGGCCAAGCATTAAAAGCCGTGGACGGCGTAAATCTTACCATTTACGAAGGCGAAACCTTAGGCGTCGTGGGTGAATCAGGTTGTGGTAAATCCACCTTGGCGCGCGCGTTATTACGACTTGTGCCCATTACCGAAGGCAATGTCGTTTGGCTAGGGCAAGATCTGACGGATTTAGACAAAAAACAAATGCGCAGCAAACGCCAAGAGCTGCAAATGATCTTTCAAGATCCGTTGGCGTCTCTTGATCCGCGTATGACGGTGGGCGATATCATCGCAGAACCACTAAACACCTTCCGCCCGGAATTATCTAAGGAAGAAGTAAAGGCACAAGTCCGCGCCATGATGGATCGCGTGGGCTTATTACCAAACGTGATCAACCGCTACCCACACGAGTTTTCTGGCGGACAATGTCAGCGTATCGGTATTGCTCGTGCTTTGATTCTTAAACCTAAATTGGTCGTCTGCGATGAACCGGTTTCGGCGTTAGACGTATCTATTCAAGCGCAAGTCGTGAACCTACTAAAAGAACTGCAAGCCGAAATGGGCTTGTCTTTGGTGTTTATTGCACACGATTTAAGTGTGGTAAAACACATTTCAGATCGTGTATTGGTGATGTACTTGGGGAACGCGGTGGAACTCGCTAGCAAACGCTCCTTGTATGAGAACCCACAACACCCTTATACCAAAGCCTTGTTGTCTGCAGTGCCAGTACCGGACCCAAGAGCGGAACGGGGTAAGAAAATTCAGTTGTTAACGGGTGACTTACCTTCTCCTATTAGCCCGCCTTCTGGCTGTGTTTTCCGCACGCGTTGCCCTCATGCTAACGAAGGTTGTGCGCAGCAAAAGCCCATTCTGCAAGCTATCTCTTCAGAGCATCAGGTTGGCTGTTCACGTCTGGCTGAATTACCTTAAAGATCAGCCTCAGCCCTTTAGGTTCATCCTCTAAACCCTTTTGAAGTTAATCGAAACGGTTTAGAGGAACAGAACTGTAATATTCTGTTACCTCTGACTGATTTTTACCCACAAGCCTACGGTTTTTGTCTATCATGGACTCTTTTACAGAATGACTTAGAGTTCCCGTATGCGTTTATTGTCTTTTATATTCCTTGTTAGTGGTTTTTCCCTTGCTAGCTACGCTATTGCTGACAATATCCCTAGCTCCCCACAGGGCAGAATCGTTTTAACCGTATCTGGAACCGCCATTGCTGAAGACCAAGTAGGCTTTGATATGGCGATGCTCGACGCCCTGCCTCAATATACGGTGACAACGCACACGCCTTGGACGCAAGGGCCGCATACTTATCGGGGTTTTTCTGCTGTGGATTTATTAAACTACCTAGGCAGCAATGGAAACCTACTGCAGGTGACAGCACTTAACCAATATATGACCGAAATTCCCATCAGCGATTTTATCGACAAAGGGGCAATTTTCGCCACACGCCAAGATGAAAGGTTGATTAACGTTCGCAGCCTAGGCCCCATTATGGTGATCTATCCATTTGATGAACACGAAGAGCTCAGGTCTGAAGAAATTTATGGCCGCTCTATTTGGCAAATTTCTCATATCAAATCCATCTTGTTGGTACAGTAAATAATGCGCCTATTTCCAGAAAAAATGTGGCTATCCATCTTCAAACAGTGGGTACTGTATGGTTTTATAATTTTCATCATAACGGTGAGTTTGGCTATTTTTAGTATCATCACATACACCAACGATGGTTCGAAAAACAACAGCCGACGTGTTTTTGAAAGCTCATTGTGGAACGCTTTGCAATTGCAGCTGCAATCCTATCGCTTTCTGAACTACCTTATTGAATTAGATCAAAAAGCGCCGTCATTAAATGGCGAGGCTTTTTTTCGGTACGATGTACTAATGAGCCGAGTGGATCTACTAAGAAAAGGCGAGATTGGTGAGCTGATCCGTAATTTTGAAGGCGGTCGTACCACGCGATTGCTAAACATTATAAACGGTGAAATGGAATTACTGAGCTTTCAGTTATCGAAAATAGAAGCTGGCGACTACAGCTATCTGCCCACATTAGTGGAACGAATCAAAAGCATCGACACTCAGGTGAATGAGTTTGTCACACTGGTCAACAAAGGCAGCAACACATACATATCCGAACAACATAAAACACTGCAAAAAAACCTAGATACCATTCAATTACTGTCGATGATACTTGTCGCGTGTTTACTTAGTCTCGCCTTTTTCGCCATGAAAGGATTGGTCCAGCTTAGACATGTTTTTAAACTCAACAATAACCTCAACGACAACATTAAAGCCGTTCACGAAGACAAAGCCCGCATGTTGACCTTTATCAATCAAGAAACACGAGCGCCTATTAACGCCATTTTGGGCATCGCCAGCACACTCAACAATACCGAGTCCCCTAAAAACACCGAAAACCTTGCTAAACACATTCAAGAGTCTGGCAACCAATTACTGCAGATTATCGAAATGCTCTCAGACTTGGCCTTGATTGATGCGAAAAAGCTGACCTTGGTGCCAACAACCGAGCCACTCAAAAGCAGCATTGAAGACTGCCTCTCTCTATTTGAGTCGCAAATGGCGCGTAAAAACCTGCAAAGCATCGTCTATATTGACCCAAACTTACCAGACTTTGTTTGTTTGGATCTCGTTCGAACCAAAGAGATCATAGTCGCGCTTTTGCAAAACGCCATTAACCATACACCAACTGGCAGCATCAGTTTGCAAGTTCGCCCTTCAGCGTCTGCCGCTCCGGTCATACCATTACCAGCAGGCACCAAAGAAGTGAGCGTCATGCAAATCGTTCTAAGGGATACAGGCCAAGGCATGGCGGACGAACTGCAGCAAAACCTTAGAATTAACCCATCTTTACCGATGCAACAAGAAGGCCCTCTACCAAGCAAAGTTGGCTTGAGTTTGGCACTTTGTCACAAGCTCGTATATTTAATGAAAGGGGAAATGCATTTCTCATGTGCGCCACAAAAAGGCTGTGAGTTTTGGGTCGATATCCCGTTTTATATTACCGATTCAGCACCGACACTAAAACAACACAAGCCACCACAGTGCCCAGACAACACACAGGCCCTTCTCATCGAGACAGACGCTCAACTCGCAAAAATCATCAGCTTACAACTGGCGACCATGAACATCAGTGTTAGTGTCTCAAAAGATGGCAGCATGCAAGACAATAGACACTGTAACCTAGTCATTTTAGGCAATACAGCAAACTTTGAGCGAGATGGTCAAGATGCCCTGCAGCAATGGAAAAATAGATCCTGCCCTGTCATAAGCTACCAACCTCTTGCTATCAATAACCCAGACTTTCAAGTCAAACCCTTGCATTTTCCAATCACGCAAAGCCAACTTGAAACACACATTGCCACACTATTCGCCAACAAAAAGCCGTTCCAAGGGGCGACACAAAATGATTGATCACGCACACCTAAATTCACTTATCCAACTTATTGGAAAAGACACGATGAACGACATACGTTTGGAATTTATAACCGACAGCCAGGAGAAAATGGCTCTGTTGTTTCAAGCTTGGGATAACGAAGATTACGACACCATAAAAAATATTGGCCATTCGCTTAAATCCGCCAGTTTGAATATGGCCTTGCGAAGACTTGCCGAGCAATTCCAACAAATAGAAAGACTAGCGGCACAGCATAATAAACAAGACATGCAAGTGATCATGGATCACTTACCGGCCTTACATCAAGCGTCTTTAAAAGAGCTCGATGAGCTCTTTCTCAATGGCTTAAATTGACCAGTGCATATCGGTTGCAGCAATAAAGGTTGCTAAAAACGACTCCAACCCGGCTTGATCCGCCGCAGAAAAGCGGCCAACTTTCGGACTGTCCATATCAAACACTGCCATTAACTTGTCATTGACCACAACCGGAATAACCACTTCACTGGCCGACGCCGCATCACAGGCAATATGACCTTCAAATGCGTGCACATCCTCGATGCGCTGCGTTTGCAAAGTGGTGGCGGCTTTACCGCAGACACCTCGAGCAAACGGAATACGCGTACACGCAACCTTGCCCACATAAGGCCCCAGCACCAACTCTTCACCACGAGCAAAGTAAAAACCAGACCAATTCAAATCCGCCACGGTTTGCATCACAAATGCCGAAAACTGAGCCGCATTGCAAATAAAATCGCGTTCACCGCTTAATAAAGCCGCCAATTGAGTATTTAACGCACGATAGGATTCTTCAACAGAATCAGTAGGATGGGTTTCTATGGTAAACATGAGAGGCACCAGATATAACAAAAACCTGATGATAACAAAGTTCGCTAAATAGCTCAGCGTAAAATCGGCCTCTTGGCGATTATCATTGCAATAAACGCCAAGAGACCGTGACAGTAAGCTTTACTTTTTACTTACCTCTGTCGAAAGATCATTAGGATTGACATGGCGAACGTCCACGCCTTTCACCAAGAAGATCAAATGCTGGCAAGTATGGCGTGCATGGTCGCCAATACGCTCTAACGAACGCAACACCCAAATGACGTTGATAACGCGCGAAATACTGCGCGGATCTTCCATCATATACGTCACCAAGGAACGCATCGCCGTATTGTATTCTTGGTCTACTGTACGGTCTTGTTTGGCCACTTTAATCGCTGCTTCAATGTCTAAACGTGCATACGCGTCTAGTGAGTCGTGAATCATGCGCGTCACCATTTGGCCAATACGATTAATCTCCACATAACCACGTGGAGACTCACCTTCATTGATCAAGTTTAGCGTTAGATTGGCAATTTTCTTCGCCTCATCGCCCATGCGCTCAAGCTCACTTACGGCTTTGCTGATCGATAAGATCATACGCAAGTCAGAAGCCGCTGGCTGGCGTTTAGCTAGGATGCGGCGACATTCTTCGTCAATCAAGCCATCCAGCTGATTAACCGTAGCGTCTTGTTTTTTCACGTCTTCCGCTAACGAGCCGTTAGCGTCTAACAAAGCTTGTACGGCATCTTGCACCTGATTTTCTACTACACCGCCCATCGTCAAAAAGTGCTGGCGAAGCAGCTCCAGCTCGTTGTTAAACTGCTGAGAAATATGATCCGTTGTTAATTCTTTCATAATGCGTCCTCCGCCTAGCCGTAGCGGCCCGTGATGTAGTCTTCTGTTTGTTGTTTACTTGGGTTAGTGAACAAAGTGTTTGTATCGCCAAACTCAATCAAATCACCCATATACATAAACGCGGTGTAATCAGAAACACGCGCCGCTTGCTGCATGTTATGCGTCACAATCGCGATCGTGAACTCGTTTTTCAACTCATGGATAAGCTCTTCGATCTTCAAGGTTGAAATCGGGTCCAATGCTGACGCAGGCTCATCCAGCAACAACACTTCAGGTTTTACCGCAACGGTGCGGGCAATAACCAAACGCTGTTGCTGACCACCAGACATACCCAATGCACTTTCGTGTAGACGGTCTTTTACTTCATCCCACAAGGCAGCAGAACGCAGAGCCCACTCAACGGTTTCGTCAAGCAAACGCTTTTTATTAATACCTTGAATACGCAAGCCGTAAGCCACGTTTTCATAAATACTTTTTGGGAATGGGTTCGGCTTTTGGAACACCATGCCAACACGACGACGCAACTCAGCAACATCAGTGCCTTTGGCGTAGATGTTCTCATCACGTAAGTTGATTTGGCCGGTAATTCGGCATCCGTCCACCAAATCATTCATGCGGTTAAAACAACGCAATAACGTTGATTTACCACAACCAGAAGGCCCGATAAACGCAGTCACCTTTTTCTCTGGAATGATCATGTTTACGCCTTTCAGCGCTTCTTTCTCACCGTAATACAGGTGCAAATCGTTTACAGATAGGCAAACGGTTTCGTCTTCAATACGCAGCGCTTGCTGGCTACGCTGCATTGCTGAAATATCAATCGAGTGTGTTTTAACGTCGCTCATAATAATCTCTTCTCCGCCGCTTACATTTCCAGCGATTTGTATTTTTCACGTAAATGATTTCGGATCGTCACTGCTGACAAGTTTAATAGCGCAATCACAATCACAAGCAATAAGGCTGTTGCATACACCAAAGGTCGTGCGGCTTCTACGTTTGGACTTTGGAAGCCCACATCGTAAATATGGAAGCCTAAGTGCATGAATTTTTGATCTAAATGGATGTAAGGGTAATTACCATCTAATGGTAACGATGGCGCTAGTTTCACCACACCCACCAACATCAATGGTGCCACTTCACCGGCAGCACGCGCGACCGCCAAAATAACCCCTGTCATAATCGCTGGGCTGGCCATTGGCAGAACAACACGCCATAGGGTTTCAAACTTCGTTGCACCCAAGGCTAAGCTGCCTTCACGCACGTTACGAGGAATGCGTGACAAACCTTCTTCGGTAGCCACAATAACCACAGGTACTGTCAATAGCGCGAGCGTAATAGATGCCCACATCAAGCCGCCAGTACCAAAGGTAGGTGATGGCAAGGCTTCAGGGAAGAAAGCCTGATCGATGCCAGATCCTAGGAAGTATATAAAGAAGCCTAAACCAAACACACCGTAAACGATGGAAGGTACGCCCGCTAAGTTGTTCACGGCAATACGAATCGTACGAGTCACCCAACCTTGCGCAGCGTATTCACGCAGATAAACCGCTGCAACCACACCGAAAGGTGTGACGAGCACTGTCATCAGCAATACCATCATCACCGTACCGAAGATAGCTGGGAACACACCACCTTCTGTATTCGCCTCGCGAGGTTCGTCAGATAGGAATTCCCACACTTTGGTGAAGTAGAAACTCATCTTCTGAGCCACATTCATCGCATTAGGACGAAAAGCGTGAACGATCTTCGCTACTGGCATTTCGTGTTCTGTACCGTCCATAACTTGAACGATGAAAGTGTCACGGTTAATCTGAGCATAAAGATCGATCAGGCTTTGCTGTAAGCCTTTGTACTCTTCATCATATTGGCTACGTTCCGCTGCTAAGTCCGCTTCCGCAGCAGGCGTTAGTTTACCCTCTAGCTCTAAACGACGTTGCTCAAGGCGAATACGTTCTAGTGCGTAGTTGATTTTGCCAATGTCTTTTTTCTCAATTTGGTGGATTTCATCGAAAATTCTCGCAGCACGTTCAATGCTTTGTTCGAATACACTCCACGTCGCCAAAGCAGAATCTGTTGGCGTTAAATCATCCGTTTCAGAAACGATTGTGCCATTTTCCTTCACTGCTTTTAGGTAGCCGTATAAGTTGCCCCATTCACGACGTTCAGCGGTAAACATCATTTCTGGACGCTGAGTCTCTGTTAGGTACTCATCGATCACCCAACGGAAATCCGAACCATACACATCACGGTTACCGGTTTTCATTAAAGTACGCTGCATCAATTTGTGGTGATCAGGAATATCAATGCCCGCTTCACGTAGCTGAGCCGCTGGCACTTCAACACTTTCCACGCGTTCAGCGACTATGTTGTATTCAGGCTCACCAGGCAAAGCGTAGTGGGACTCCACAACGTCTGCTGGCCAAAAATGCCCTAGACCACGCACAGCGATCAACAGTAACAACCCCACCACCATGATGACAGAAATTGCCACAGCACCTGCGTTTAGCCACACCCATGGATCACCAGATTTTACCCATTCGGATACGGACTTTTTCTTCATTTTCATTTCAGTACTCATTATAGCGACCCGTATTTTTTGCGTAGGTGCTGACGCACGGTTTCAGCGATTGTGTTCACGATAAAGGTGAAGATAAAGAGCACAAACGCCGCCAAGAACAAGATACGATAGTGAGAACTTCCCACTTCAGACTCAGGTACTTCGACCGCCAAGTTGGCTGCCAGCGTTCGCATACCTTCGAAGATGTTGGCGTCCATAATCGGCGTGTTACCTGTTGCCATCAGTACGATCATCGTTTCACCTACAGCGCGCCCCATACCAATCATTACCGCAGAGAAAATCCCAGGGCTGGCCGTTGGTAGTACAACGCGAGTCATGGTTTGCCAGTAGGTCGCACCCAAAGCTAATGAGCCTTGAGTAAGTGCTTTTGGCACACTGAAGATGGCGTCTTCGGTAATCGAAAAGATAGTCGGGATAACCGCAAAGCCCATGGCAAAACCAACCACCAGAGCGTTACGTTGGTCAAACGTAATTCCAAGGTCCTGAGTAATCCAACCGCGAATATTGCCGTCAAAGAAGTTCAGCTCAATAATTGGACTCATTGCCAAACAAACCCAAGCTAAAAAGACAATCACAGGAATCAATAATAATGGCTGCCAGCCTTCAGGAACTAGCCAGCGAATGTTTTGCGGCAAGCGTGACCAAATATAAGCAAACAACAGAATGCCAACTGGTAACACCACAAAAACACTGAAAGTTGCTGCCAGGTTTTCTTCAAGGAAAGGCGCAAAAAACAGACCCGCTAAGAAGCCCAAAATAACCGTTGGCAAAGCTTCCATTAATTCGATCACAGGTTTGATCTTACGGCGCAAGGCTGGTGCCATGAAGTAAGCGGTGTAAATCGCCCCACAAATTGCCAATGGCACAGCCATAAGCATCGCGTAGAACGCCGCTTTCAAAGTACCAAACGCCAATGGCATCAAGCTGTATTTAGGCTCAAAGTCATTGTTCGCTGCAGAAGACTGCCAAGTGTAAGTCGGCTCTTGATATCCTTCGTACCACACTTGTCCCCACAAAGAAGACCAAGATACTTCAGGGTGTTCATTATCTACATGGAAGAAATGTACGCCCTTATCGTCTTCCAATAACAAACCGTTTGCCCGTGGTGCAAAGCTAATTAAGCGCGCATTATCATCGCTCAGCTTTTCATTCAGTACTTGACGAGTCGATGTGGCATTGTAAATCGCCACTAAGCCACGCTCATCCAATGTAGCAAAGCCTTTACGACGTTGCTCCATTGCTAAATCAACAATAGCAACAGGCTGTTTAACATCACGAATAAAGGTTAATTTTTCTTCATTCGTATCATTATCACGAACATTGAACCATTGGCTCACTCGACCAGCAGAGTCGGCCACCATGATGGAAGATTTGCCTAGCAGATACGTCATAGATACCAGTTTAGTATCGGCATCCTTAATTAAATCAATCTCATCTTTTAGTTCAATGTTATCAAAATCACGAAGATCAAATTCGCTCATAGCCCCACTACGCGTTGCAACATAGAGGTAACGTTGATCACCACTAAGAAGCATACTAGCGACATCCGGAACGAATGGCAGTGACTCGCTCTGCTCGCTCAATTCCACTTCTTCGGTAATGAAGTTAACGTCTTTGGTTACCTTAGTGATTGCGCTTTTTGAGTCGCCAATCGCGGCCATGGTTAGACTGTCGCTGCCATCGCGGAGCGTTAATTTGTTGATCGCAAAATCCGCAACATCAATTGGTTCTTCACCATAAGGGTATTCCACCACAGGGGTGATCTTACGAGTGCCATCAGGGTAGGAGATTTTGTAATCATGTTTTACGATTAAGGCTTTGCCATCCTCGTAACCAAACGCCATTAAACGACTGGTATCAGATTCAACCGCAAAGGCGGTAACCTTTTCAGAGCGAATATTTTTGATGTTGTCGATTACACTGCCATCAGCAACAGAGAAAAAGACAATACTGCCATTACTCGTCACTCGCATGCCGACTTCAGATTGCTCTTCAGTGGTTAAATAAAGACTTTTACCTTGATCTTCCGCAGGCAAAGAATAGCTTGCTTCACGATCAATACTGGCGCTAGAAAACAAAGGCGCCACTTCATAAAGTAAGTAGAAACAAATCAGCAGCACAGCCAAAATAACACTGCTGCCCCCTATCGCAATCCCCATTCCGGCCATACGGTCTTTCAGGGAACGAATTTTACGATGACGCTTTAAAGCTGGTGTATTGAAATTCAGCTCAGGCATCTGATGGTCAGTTGATTTAGTCATCCGCATTCATCTTTGTTGTGTGACAATTATATGTGACAGTAGTGTGACATCCATATATGACAGTAGTGTTACAGTCTACGAAACAAAGAAAATAGGAGAGCATTTCGGCCCTCCTATTTAAAACATCTCATTCGTAGCTCGCTACAGCGCTTAGTTAATACCCAAATCGTTCAGGTATTTAGTAGCAACTTTCGCTGGAAGAGGAACATAACCGTCTTTTACAACAACCTCTTGACCCATTTTAGAAAGTACCATTTTAATGAATTCGCGTTGTAGTGGTTCAAGCGGCTTGTTAGGCGCTTTGTTCACGTAAACGTATAGGAAACGAGAAAGTGGGTATTTACCAGTCGCTGCGTTTTCAATTGTTGCATCGATGAACTTACCGCCTTCTTTCTTAGTCAAAGGCACGGCACGTACAGAAGATGTTTTGTAACCGATACCAGAGTAACCAATACCGTTAAGAGACGTAGAAACAGACTGTACAACAGACGCAGAACCTGGCTGCTCGTTTACAGAGTTTTTGAAGTCACCTTTGAAAAGCGCGTGCTCTTTAAAGTAACCGTAAGTACCAGATACAGAGTTACGACCAAACAACTGAATATCACGATTTGCCCAAGCGCCTGTTAGGCCAGCTTTGCCCCAGTTTGTGATGTCTTCGCTGTGTCCGCCCTTACGAGTAGAAGAGAAAATGGCATCCACTTCTGGAAGAGACAAACCTTTGATTGGGTTATCTTTATGTACGAAAACCGCTAGCGCATCGATTGCTACAGGAACCGCTGTTGGCTTGTAACCGTATTTTTTCTCAAACGCTGCGATCTCTTTGTCTTTCATTTGACGAGACATAGGACCGAAGTTTGATGTACCTTCAGTTAATGCTGGTGGCGCAGTAGAAGAACCAGCCGCTTGAATTTGAATGTTTACATTTGGGTATAGGCGCTTAAAGTCTTCCGCCCACAATGTCATTAGGTTCGCTAGGGTGTCAGAGCCAACACTTGAAATATTGCCAGAAACGCCACTTGCTTTGCTGTAAGACATCAAATTTGAATCAACATCTGCAAAAGCGTTAACAGAAACGCCTACTGCCGCTGTCATCGCTAAACCTGCAACTAGTTTTTTCATCACATAAACCTCAGTGGTTGTAGTCAAATATTTATGAGCAACTGCCCATAGCTCGTTCGATGTTTTGTACTATAGAAAAGTTATGTGACAAAAATGTTAAACCATGAAATATTTCAAAATTAATTTGATCGCCTAGCAAAATAGCGGTTTTCAGAATGTCTGCGATTCTCATTCAAACGTCAGTTTCCGCGCATTACAGCGATGTTTTTCAGTAAAAAACATCTAATTTCTTATAAAAGGTCTCTAACTTGCTATTCAAGAGTCCTCTCATATTCCCAAGCATGGCGTTATCCAATAGACTTACCATCCGGATTTTTCGGGCAAAATTGCCTGAGTAGATATCCGATAAAAATGATTAAAAAACTGTGGGTACTTTAATGTTAAATAAATTGGTCAGTTCCGCCGAGGCCATTTCCCATTATCTGGGCAAATGTGTTGCTTGGCTAACATTGGCGATGATGCTACTTACCTGCCTCATCGTGTTGTTACGTTATGGCTTTGATATTGGTTCGATCGCATTGCAAGAATCTGTTCTTTATCTGCATGCTATGGTTTTTATGTTGGGCGCGGCCTATACCTTTAAAGACGATGAACACGTGCGTGTTGATGTCTTCTACCGTGATTTTTCTGTTACTAAAAAAGCTTGGGTCAATATCATTGGTGGCATTTTCTTTTTGCTGCCTTTTACTCTTTATACCGCTTATTTAAGCTTGGATTATGTCAGTGCAGCTTGGCGCGTATTAGAAACCTCTCCAGAGCCTGGTGGTTTACCTTTCGTTTATCTGCTGAAAACACTCATCCCTATTATGATGGTGACTCTTATCATTCAAGGTGTTGCCGATATTCTGAAAAATATTGGTGTTATTACTGCTAAAAACGCGGAAGGACAAAACTAATGGTTGAATTTATCCCTTTATGGCTGTTTGCCGCTGTTTGTGTCTGCTTACTGTTTGGTTACCCTGTGGCGTTTTCTTTGGGCGGTACAGCCTTAATTTTCGCGGCGGTAGGCTCTGCCTTTGGTACATTCGATGGCGTCTTTCTAGAAGCTTTACCAAACCGTTTATTCGGTATTATTGGTAACGAAACTCTGATCGCTGTCCCGCTGTTTGTATTAATGGGCGTTTTGCTCGAAAAATCCAAGTTGGCTGAAAAGCTACTGGATTCTATGGCCATGCTATTTGGCACTATGCGCGGTGGTTTGGGCATTTCGGTTATTTTAGTCGGCATGTTGTTGGCGGCGAGTACTGGTATTGTGGGTGCCACTGTCGTAACGATGGGGATGATCTCGCTACCGACTATGCTGCGTCGTGGTTATGATCCTGCGCTTGCAACCGGCACAATTTGTGCGACGGGAACATTAGGGCAAATCATTCCGCCTTCGATCGCTTTGGTTCTGTTGGGCGATGTTATGTCCAATGCGTTCCAAAAAGCGCAGCTGGAAATGGGCATTTTCTCGCCAAAAACCATTTCGGTTGGCGACTTGTTTGTTGGTGCTTTGATTCCAGGCTTAATCCTTGTCGGCCTATATATTCTTTATGTCATTATGGTGGCTTGGTTACAGCCTCACAAAGCCCCTGCTGTGCCTCGTGATGAATTGCGTAATGGCTCCAGCGAGTCCTTGGTCGTCCAGTTAATCAAAGGTCTGCTACCGCCTTTGGTACTGATTTTTGCCGTACTTGGTTCTATCCTAAGCGGGATTGCAACGCCAACAGAAGCTGCTGGTGTTGGTGCTTTTGGTGCTGCACTATTGGCTTGGGGTAGCGGTAAACTAAGCTTCCCAACGCTAAAAGACGCCGTGTTCTCAACCACAAAAGTCACCTGTATGGTGTTCATGATTCTGATCGGTGCCTCTTTGTTCTCATTGGTGTTCCGCGGCTTCGGTGGTGAAGAGCTAATTCAAGACTTCTTCTCTCAGCTACCTGGCGGTGTTGTGGGTGCCATGATTGTGGTGATGTTGCTGATGTTTTTCCTTGGCTTCATTCTAGACTTTATTGAGATCACTTTTGTGGTCGTGCCAATCGTAGCACCTGTACTATTGGCTATGGGTCTGGATCCAATTTGGTTGGGCATAATGATGGCGATCAACTTACAAACATCCTTCCTGACACCACCGTTTGGCTTCGCGCTGTTTTACTTGCGTGGTGTAGCGCCTCCAGAGGTTAAGACTCAGTCAATCTACAAAGGGGTGCTGCCTTTTATCCTTATCCAGGTCTTTGTATTAATCCTGTTGTCGGTCTGGCCTGAATTGGCGACTTGGTTACCAGAACAGGTCTACACAGATTAATACGAGTGCGTTTGAACAACTTATGAAAAACAAAAATACTCATTAAGTTAGGACAAAAACATGAAAGCAATGCAAATGAAAGACTACGGCCCAGCCAGCGATTTATCGCTGACTGAGGCTAATACGCCAAGCATTAGCGAAGATCAAATTCTCGTGAAGGTAGGCGCTGCTGGTGTCAATCCAGTGGATACTTATATCCGCTCTGGCACCAACAACTATTCCGCTAATTTCCCTCATACTCCGGGATCTGATGGCGCGGGTACTATTGTTGAATTAGGCGCTAAAGTCACGGGCTTCGAAATTGGTCAGCGAGTTTACTTCAGCCGCAACCTAACAGGTTCCTCTGCCGAATTTACCGTTTGTGCCGCCACTCATACGTACCCATTGGCCGATGCTTTGTCTTTTGAGGAAGGCGCTTGCCTTGGTATTCCATACACTACCGCTCACCGTGCTTTGTTTGGCCGTGCCAATGGTAAAGCTGGCGATAAAGTGTTGGTTCATGGTGCAACAGGCGCGGTAGGTATTGCGACTGTGCAGTTAGCGTTGGCGGCGGGCATGGAGGTGGTTGCCAGTTCAGGCACCGCAGCTGGCGCTGACTTATTACGCCAGCAAGGTGTAACCAACATTATTATGCACAATGAAGCGGATCACCTAGCGCCGTTTCAATCTCTAGAAGCTGGCTTCGATATCGTGATCGAGATGCTGGCAAACCATAACTTAGATCAAGACCTAAAAGCCTTGGCCTTTGGTGGTTGTGTTGCCGTTGTTGGCAACCGTGGCACGGTTGAAATCAATCCTCGCGATTTGATGGCCCGCGATGCCTCTGTGGTTGGAGTAGCCTTGGCAAACACCAAACCTGCCGAGCTTGCCTTGATTGCAAAAGCCTTACGCCCATTGTTTGAAAAGGGCCTTCTAAAGCCCGTTATTCGTCAAAGCTATGCGCTAACAGAGTTAGCTCAGGCCCATGAAGATGTATTGAAACCGGGCGCCTTAGGTAACCTGATTATTCGTATTAGCTAATAGTAGCGAAGACGACTCAAACACCGCGCCTTATTGCTTGATCAACGGAATAAAGCGCGGTGTTTACTATTGCTCTTAAAACAAACATTTACACCGCATTAAAACACCATTCAGGCGGTAAAATCCGCCATCTTCACAAAAATCCGCTACTAAATAAGCCTTAAGGCCGCTATACTTTCTCACTTATGTTTATTCAAAAGGTGCACTTTGACTCAGTCTGATTCCGATGTTTTCAGTCTACCTGCCGAAGCGGACACCCATGATCACGATTACCACCAACTAGTGGTAGTGCTAGATGGCAACACCGATTTCGACATCCAAGGTAAAAGCAAACAGCTGCATACAGGTGAAGGTTGTATCCTTCCATCTGCGAACAGCCATGCCTTTGCAGGATTGGGTGAAAACCGCATCATGGTGGTCAACCTGCCAATCCCACCGCAAAAAAGCATAACTGACGAAGAATACGAAGTGGTTTCGCGCTTATTTGATCAAGCAGCGTATTTTCAACTTAATCCCCGTTTGCAGATTCTGGCGTCCGCCCTCTCTGGCGAATTAGAACAATACCCAAATGACCTAATGTTAGCCCGAGCCTGCGGCAATACACTGTTAAGCGCCATACGCCATCAAATCAATAACAAAGATGTCCGTACCCGAGGCAACCATCTTGATATCGATAAACTAGACCAATTTATCGAATTGAACCTGTCTCGCCGTGTGCATATCGATCAACTTGCGAATTTTTGCTTTTTGAGCGTCAGCCAATTTCACGAACGCTTTAAAGACAGAACCGGCATGACGCCGCACCAATATCTAATGCGCAAACGTCTAGAGCGTGCTCAAAGTTTACTAGTGGAAGGCTTCCCACCTATTCAAGTAGCGGAAATGTGTGGTTTCTCCAGCCAGAGCGCCATGACCAATGTGTTTTCTCAAACGCTTGGAATTACACCGTTAAAATACCAAAAACAATTTGGTGGCCGCTAAACCAGCAGAAAAAACGCCCCATAAATAAGCACCACAGGCTTTCCTCTATCTCGCCTGCACAACATTAAATCACCTTGACATTTATTCTTCATAAGTCGGACTTTCTTATAAAAAAAAACGACTTTTTCGAAAGACAATTTATCCCTTCTGTCACTAAAGTGTCAGCATTATCCAGACATGCATTTTTTTGATTCTGCAAAGTGAAAATTAGTCAAAAGAGTGCTTAATGCTCTATAACAATATGCGGCCTTAATAAAAAACCATCCAGTTTTTTATGTTTACGCGGGAGAACCCAACCATGTTTAAAGCGATTGAGGTATTACAACCTAACTTCATTCAGCGTCCACTTAATGAATTGTGGCAGCTTATTTCCCCTCTTTATAATATGGACGAAGAGAAGTGGTTAAAGGAATTATTACCGTTGGCAAAGCCGACTGACGTCGAGCTAGAAAACCAAACCAATGCCGCTGCAAATTTGATTGCCGACGTTCGCCAAGACGACGACAGCATGTCAATGATTGACGCCCTGTTGCTAGAGTACAGCCTAGACACCAAAGAAGGCATCTTGTTGATGTGTTTGGCTGAAGCCTTGATGCGCGTGCCAGATGCGGAAACCGCCGATGCGTTTATTAAAGACCGCTTGAGCGTTGCCGATTGGGCCTCTCACGCCAAAAACTCTGATTCCTTTTTCGTAAACGCTTCCACATGGGGTCTATTGCTCACGGGCAAAATCGTCACCATGAGCGAGAAAAAAGACGGCACACCAGCCAACTTGGTTAACCGTATGGTAAACCGTGTATCTGAGCCTGTGATTCGTAAAGCGATGAACCAAGCCATGAAAATCATGGGGCACCAATTCGTTCTAGGCCGCAGTATTGAAGAAGCCTTGTCGCGTGGTAAAAGCTACCGAGACAAAGGTTACACCTACTCTTTCGACATGCTGGGTGAAGCCGCACTAACCGCTGCAGATGCTGACAAATACCTAACGTCTTACATGAAAGCCGTCGAATCTGTCGGCAAAGACACCTACAGCCAAAAGCACCGCCCAACCATTTCTATCAAGCTTTCTGCTTTGCACCCACGCTACGAAGTCGGTTGTGAAGAACGTGTAATGACCGAGCTTTTCGACAGCGTTAAAGGCTTGATCATCAAAGCTCGCTCGCTAAACGTAGGCATTACCATAGACGCAGAAGAAGCCGACCGCTTAGAACTGTCTTTGCATTTGTTTGAAAAACTATTCCGTGACGAATGCACCAAAGGCTGGGGCTTGTTTGGTCTTGTCGTTCAAGCTTACTCAAAACGTGCTCTACCGGTTTTAGTGTGGTTAACAGCACTTTCTAAAGAGCAAGGCGATCGCATTCCGGTACGTCTTGTAAAAGGCGCTTATTGGGATTCTGAGATCAAGCTTTGCCAACAACGCGGCATCAATGGCTACCCAGTTTACACTCGTAAAGAATCCACTGACGTGTCTTACTTGGCGTGTGCAAACTTCCTATTAAGCGAACACGCTCGTGCAAACATCTTCCCTCAGTTTGCCAGCCATAACGCACACACTATTGCGACCATCAGCTGCATCGCCAAACAATTAGGCGCCAGCACTGACGAATACGAATTCCAACGTTTGCACGGTATGGGCGATGCCCTATACAACCGCTTGATCAAAGACAGCGACATCTGCGTCCGTATTTACGCGCCAGTAGGCAGCCATAAAGACTTACTTCCTTACTTGGTTCGCCGTCTGCTTGAAAACGGTGCGAACAGCTCATTCGTTCACCGCTTGATTGACGCCAGCTACCCAATTGCTGATTTGATCGATCACCCTGTGACAACGCTTGAAAGCCGTAAGTCATTGGCGAACCCACATATCAATTTACCAGCTAACCTGTTTGACGACCGCAAAAATTCGTTTGGTCCAAACATTGAAATTGATTCTGACTGGACGCCTTTCAAAGCCAAAATCGACGCTTTCATGGGGCAAGATACCCAATGGCGTGCTTTCCCTATCGTTGGAGGTGAGAAAGTCACCACTGGACAAACACACTCAATCAAGAGCCCATACGATCACAGTCAAACCGCAGGTCAAATCGACTGGGCAGACACAGCGACCGTTACCAAGGCTATTGACCTTGCTGAAGCCGCTTTTCCAGCTTGGTCTGCACGTCCAGCGACAGAACGTGCTGACTGCCTAGATAAAATGGCTGACTTGATGGAAAAAAACTACGCGGAACTGATGGCGCTTTGCCATCGTGAAGCAGGTAAAACCATTCAAGACAGCATCGACGAAGTGCGTGAAGCCGTGGATTTCTGCCGCTACTATGCACAACAAGCTCGTAGCCATTTTGCCGATCCAACAAGCTACACAGATTTCTTAGGTCAAGAAAAACAAGCCAAGCTAAACGGCCGCGGCGTGTTCACTTGTATCAGTCCATGGAACTTCCCATTGGCAATCTTTACAGGCCAAGTGGTTGCCGCTCTTGTTGTTGGTAACACTGTGGTTGCCAAACCTGCTGAGCAAACCAGCTTAATCGCTTTCCGCGCTATTGAAATGCTACACCAAGCAGGCGTTCCAACTGACGTACTTCACCTATTACCAGGCGATGGCGCGACTGTTGGTGCCCCACTTACTAGCGACAAACGCATTGCGGGTCTTGCCTTCACTGGTTCCACAGGTACAGCACAATTGATCAACCGTACTCTAGCGGCTCGTGGTGTTGCACCTGTACCAGTCATTGCCGAAACCGGTGGTCAAAATGCGATGTTGATCGACTCTACGTCATTGCCAGAGCAAGTGGTTCGTGACGCGGTTCGTTCAGCCTTTGCTTCTGCAGGGCAGCGTTGTTCTGCATTGCGAGTCATGTTCGTACAAGCAGACATTGCAGACCGTGTCATTCCAATGATCAAAGGCGCGATGCAAGAACAAACGGTAGGTTTGCCTTACCTACACAGCACAGACGTGGGTCCGGTTATCGACAAAAAAGCCCAAGACATGTTGCTTGAGCACATCGAACACATGACCAAAGAAAGCAAACTGATTGCTCAAGCAGCGCTTCCAGAGTTCGCGAAAAATGGGACTTTCGTTGCGCCAACGGCATTTGAAATCAACAGCATTGACCAGCTAACGGATGAGAAATTTGGCCCTATCCTTCACGTTGTTCGCTACAAAGCACGCGACTTGGATAAGATCATCGACACCATCAATAACTCAGGCTTTGGTTTAACTATGGGGGTTCACAGCCGTAACGAAACCACTTGTGCTCGTATCGCGAGCCGCGCTCGTGTTGGCAACCTTTACATCAACCGTGACCAAGTCGGTGCTGTGGTTGGCGTCCAGCCATTTGGTGGACAAGGCTTATCTGGCACAGGACCTAAAGCAGGTGGTCCACATTACCTTCAACGCTTCGCTATTGAGCAAGACCTTTAAGGGGAGACATTACTATGACAATCGTACAACCTATCCAAATTCAGGTCGCTCAGAAAGTCTTCGAAGCATGGGACAAGCTTGGTGTGCACGGCCGTGCAGAAAAACTGCAAAAAGCCCTTAACACCTTCCCAGATGCACAAAGAAAAATGGCCGCTTGGCAAATAGACAATGCTGAAAAATCCATTGCCGAAACTCGCGTGATGCCAGGACCAACCGGTGAGCGTAACGAGCTTTCAAACCAAGGCCGTGGCGTATTTCTTTGCTCGTCTTTTATTGAAGGCGAGAGCGCAAAAGTCGGCTTAGTCGGTCAAGTATTCACAGCGCTTATTGCAGGTAATCCTGTCATTACAGTTGGTCCAACAGGCCAAGAAATCATGGATAAGATTGCACCATTCGTACCTGAAGGTGTGGTACAAAACATTGCAGAATCTGCGCAAGATTCCTTGATCGAAGCCGATCATCTTGCCGGTGTCGCAACACTTTGTGATCCAGCGCAAGCACAGCAGCTTAACCAGCGCCTTGCAGCCAAAAGCGGCCTAATCTGCCAATTGGTTGAAGAAACCGATGCTAAGAACCTAAGCAGCATTGCTAAGCCACATTATCTACTGCGCTTTGTTACCGAACGCACCGTGTCTAACAACACAACCGCAATCGGCGGCAACGCGACACTGCTTGAATTGGGCAGCATGAACGACTAATACTCGCTCTGACAGAATACCTATAAAACGAAACAGCCCTTCTTGGGAACAAGAAGGGCTGTTTTTTTATCTATTGATCCGTACTTAAAACGTCTTACTCAAGCTCACGGGCGTTGATGTAAGCACGCTCAGACACTTCGTGCCAGGCTCTGACTTTCGCGCCAAATTCTTTGAATGAGTCATATACTTTCTGACTTAATGGGTCTGCAGCCGCTACTTCTTCAAGCGTTTCAGCAGAGGCTTTTTTCAATGCTAACAATACGTCATTAGGAAAAGGCTTCAATGTCACGTTATGCTCGTTAACCAGCGTCTGCAATGCCGCATTGTTCAGCGCGGTGAACTCATCCAACATTTCTGCGTTTGCTTGACGAGTCGCTGCGCGAACGATTAGTTGAAGGTCTTTTGGTAAAGCTTCAAACGCCGTTTTGTTGTACAAGGCTTCCATCGTAGAACCTGGCTCATGCCAACCTGGATAGTAGTAGTATTTCGCTGCTTTGTATAAACCAAACGCGAGGTCATTATATGGACCAACCCACTCTGTTGCATCGATGGTACCAGACTGCAACGCCGTAAAAATTTCGCCACCAGGAAGGTTAATTGGTGTACCGCCAACTTTCTTCAGTACTTCACCACCTAGGCCAGGAATACGCATTTTTAGGCCTTGGAAGTCCGCCAAAGAGTTAATCTCTTTATTAAACCAGCCGCCCATTTGTACGCCCGTGTTACCTGCTGCCATTGGAATCAGGTTAAATGGGGCATAAATTTCTTCCCACAGTTTTAAGCCGCCACCATGATGAATCCAAGAGTTGATTTCTTGTGCAGTGAAACCATAAGGCACCGCTGTAAAAAATTGCGCGGCAGGCGCTTTGCCTTTCCAATAATACGCAGCGCCATGACCCATTTGCGCTGTACCACGAGAAACCGCATCAAACACTTCTAGAGCAGGAACCAACTCTCCAGCGGCATAGACTTTTACATTGATACGCCCGTTGGACATCTCATTAATACTTTTTGCTAGATTTTCAGCGCCAGTCCCCAAACCAGGAAAGTTTTTTGGCCAAGTGGTGACCATTTTCCAGTTAATGACTTCAGCTTTTTTCTCGACTTGAGCTGTTTCTTTTTCTTCAGATCCACCACAGGCAACCAAGGTTGCTGCAGCTAAACCGACTAATGCCAGTTTACTCCACGTTTTTCTTATCATTTTTTTATCCCTCAGGAGGCTGATTTTATTTATTGTTTTGAGGCTTTATTTACAAGCCAGAGCAACGCTAATTACTTTCATTTTCTCCCCTTCCCACTAAGGAAGAAAATTGAACCTATGTGCACATTTAATGCATTAAGTGCTTTGAATAGTATGAATTGCGCTGTCAGCTCTCAAGTCTTTTTTGATATTTATTATTTTCCTCACTCAATTCATCCCCATGCAAAATAAAAAAGCCCCGTTATCAAAGATAACGAGGCTTTATCGGCATTAGCGCTTTTAAAATAGAAAGCGTAGCGTCTTAGTCGTCCGCGCGTGCATTGATGTAAGCTCGCTCGGAAACATCATGCCATTCACTTACTGGCGCCATGAAGTTCTTGAAGGACTCGTATACTCTTTGGCTATCTGGATCATTAGCGGCAACTTCTTCTAATGTTTCTGCAGACGCTTTCTTAAGTGCTTCGAGTAGGTCTCGTGGGAACGGCTTAAGAATCACATTATGCTCATTAACCAGGGTTTGCAGTGCGTCGTTATTACGCGCTGTAAACTCGTTAATCATGTCTAAGTTAGCTTGTTTAACCGCGGCACGAGCAATCGCTTGTAGATCTTTAGGTAAAGCCTCAAAAGCCTCTTTGTTAAAGATAACTTCAACCGCAGAACCTGGCTCATGCCAACCTGGGTAATAATAGTACTTCGCGGCTTTATACAAACCAAAAGCAAGATCGTTATATGGACCAACCCATTCAGTGGCATCAATCGTACCAGTTTGCAGCGCCGTAAATACTTCACTGCCCGGTAAGTTGATGGGTGATGCTCCGACTTTCTTCAATACTTCGCCGCCTAACCCTGGCATGCGCATTTTCAAACCTTTGAAATCCTCTAGGGAATTGATTTCTTTATTAAACCAACCACCCATTTGCACGCCAGCATTACCAGCAACCATAGGAATCAGGTTAAAAGGCGCATAGATTTCTTGCCACAGTTCTAAACCGCCGCCATAGGCAATCCAAGCATTAAACTCCTGAGCATTGAAACCAAAAGGCACTGTCGAGAAAAACTGTGCAGCCGCTACTTTTCCTTTCCAATAATACGCCGAGCCATGACCCATTTGCGCCGTACCACGAGAAACCGCATCAAATACTTCTAGCGCAGGAACAAGCTCACCAGCGGCGTAGACTTTAATATCCAAACGACCGTTAGACATTTCTTTAATGTTCTGCGCCAGCTTTTCAGCCCCTGTTCCCATTCCTGGGAGGTTTTTAGGCCAAGTTGTCACCATTTTCCAATGGATAACATCCGCTTTTTGCTCAGCCTTTACAGTCTCTTTTTCTTCTGCTCCACCACAAGCAGCCAATGCTGCTGCCATCAAACCAACAAGTAAGGCTTGGTTCCATTTTTTAATTTTATTCATGTACTTATCCGTGAAAGAGTGAATCTCACTCAGTAGTCATAACTTGCCCGATGGGACACATCAAGTAAGCAATATAAAATAAGCTCTACCATCAGCCGACAGCAGAGCTTATCAGGGTCACTTGTTCTCTATTCTATGAATGAGAAAACCTTAGTCTGTTGCACGCGCATTAATAAAGGCACGCTCAGAAATATCATGCCATTCAGCCACAGAGTTTAAAAAGCCAGTGAAAGAGTCATACACTTTTTGGCTCATTGCATCGTTAGCCGCTACTTCTTTAAGCGTTTCGTCTGATGCAACACGTAAGGCTTCTAACAGATCTTTCGGGAATTTCTTCAAGGTAACATTGTGTTCTTCAACCAGAGTCTGCAAAGCCGCATTATTACGGGCTGTCAGTTCGTTTAGCATATTCAAATTAGCTTGCGCTGCCGCAGAACGAACGATCTCTTGCAAATCTTCAGGCAATGCATTGAAAGCGTCTTTGTTGATCAGTGCTTCAACCGCAGAACCAGGTTCTTGCCAACCAGGGTAATAGTAGTATTTTGCTGCTTTATACAAACCAAATGCTAAATCGTTGTAAGGGCCAACCCACTCTGTTGCATCCAGAGCACCCGTTTGAAGAGCAGTAAACATCTCGCTACCAGGAAGGTTAACTGTCACAGCACCAACCTTTTTAAGCACTTCGCCACCTAGGCCAGGCATACGCATTTTCAAGCCTTGAAAATCCGCCAAAGAATTGATTTCTTTATTAAACCAACCGCCCATTTGCGCGCCAGTGTTACCTGCCGCCATAGGAATAATGTTGAATGGCGCATACACTTCTTCCCACAGCTCTAATCCACCACCAAATTCAAGCCAAGCGTTAAACTCTTGCGCAGTCATACCAAAAGGCACAGACGAGAAAAACTGTACCGCTGGCGCTTTACCTTTCCAGTAATACGCAGAACTATGACCTATTTGCGCAGTACCACGGGAAACAGCATCAAATACTTCCAGCGCTGGAACTAGCTCTCCTGCCGCATATACCTTAACGTCCAAACGACCATCAGACATTTTTGTAATATTTTTTGCGAGTGCTTCAGCGCCCGTTCCCAAACCTGGAAAGTTTTTAGGCCAAGCCGTCACCATTTTCCAATGAATCGTTTCTACTTTTTTCTCAGCTTTTGCTGTCTCTTCTGCTTTCTCTGATCCACCACAAGCGACCAAAGACACAGCCAACAAACCAGCGAACGCCAATTTGCCCAATCCCATTACATTACGCATTATTTTCCCTCAGGAGCTAGATACTTGATGACAATAACTCTGCCTGCGACACAAGAAAGCGATGCCCACATCAATCAATCTTAGAGATAGGATCAATAATCCACGAATGCTAAAACACCGCGTATTATTGTATTTTTATTATAAAATCAGACAGAAAATTGCCTTTTTGATGCATAAAAGATCAAAAAGGCAAAAGATGATAAGAATTGTGGGAATCTTGCTCAACCCTTTTTTGCGATTTCTTGCGACTAATTTGACGAAACCGAGAAATTCGGCGTATATCCCCAAGACATGCGCTGACCGCTTTCTGCAGACTGCTCCGCCAAACAGATCAAATAAATCAACTGACAGGCTTGTTCCATAGCAACAGGCGCTTCGCCTTTACCTAGAATGGCATCACGTAACTTAGCATAAAACGCCACATAATCGCCTTGTGTTGGGTCTTCCTGAACTCGCTCGATATCATCTTGGGAATGCGCGACAAAACGCGTATTGCGTTGCTGAGTGGCTTGCGATGGAAAATCCGCATCCCACGGCATCTGTCCTGCTCGTAACGCTTCTTCTTGTGGGTCCAAGCCCACACATTGCCAGCTGCCCTTGGTGAATCTGGCGTTGAAGCGGCGCATTTCACCGGCCTCAAATGGCGTAGACGCTAAACGCACACGCTTATCGTCGTACCCCAACTCAACTTCAAACCAATCATGAGTTTGGCTGCCTTCACGTAACTTATCGATACTCGCGTGCAACCACTTTGGCGGCCCAAACAAACATAACGCCTGATCGAGAATATGCGGGCCTAAATCCCAGAAAATCCCCGAACCAATACCCGGCTCCTCACGCCAACGCGCCTGAGCCGCTGGGCGAAAGCGATCAAAACGCGAATCCAAATGCTTCAATGCCCCTAATTCACCACTTTCGATTAAGGCTTTAAGACGCAAAAAATCACCATCAAAACGACGGTTCTGATACACACAAAACACCAAACCTTTTTGCTTCGCCAGGACGCACAAAGCTTCTATCTGAGAGACACGAGTGACAGAGGGCTTTTCCAACAACACATGTTTGCCATTCTCCAGCGCCTTCTTCGCTTGCTCAAAATGTAAGGCATTCGGTGTCGTAATCACCACCAAATCCACATCCGATGCAGCAAACACCGCCTCGGCAGACGATACAATCGAGACATCAGGCAACACCGCCCTCACCTCATCGGCCTTCGAACTGCAAACATACGTCATCGTCATATCAGGGTCATTCATCACAAAAGGCGCGTGAAACACCCGCCCAGACAAACCAAAACCAATCAAACCAACACGAATCGCCATGCCACACTCCTTATAAGTTAAATGCTTACAACTCTAAGTAGTTTACAACCAATTGAAAAATTTTGCTGCAATTAAAAACATTTACGCTGTTAGACCGCTTAATGCTGGTGAAATAGGTGGGGAACGTAGAAAGAAATGAAAACACAGAAAGCAATACGACAAAGATAAGCTGAGTCTTATTCCTTCTGACGCGCTGAGCCTGCGAAGCAGGCGCAAAGGAATAAGACTCAGCGTCCTTGTTACCGGAGGGTTAAAGCACTTCCAGTTTAGCAAACGACAACACCAGCCACTTAGTGCCTTCGTCATCGAAGTTGACCTGAACGCGTGCTTGTGGGCCTTGACCTTCGTAGTTAACTACCAAGCCTTCGCCAAACACAGGGTGATTAACACGATCGCCCATATTCACGGTAACTTCTGGCGCTTTGTAATTGTTCAAAGTGCTGCTGTTTTGCAGTTTATTCTTTTCAAAATTGTAATCAGGACGCTGCAAAGACACTGGACGGCTTACTTGCGAGCGTAGTCGCACTTCCTCCAAACATTCCGGCGGTAACTCTTTAATAAAGCGTGATGGGCTGTTAAACGACTCACTGCCAAACAAACGACGAGATTCCGCATAAGTAATGTATAGCTTTTCCATCGCACGAGTAATGCCCACATAACATAAGCGGCGCTCTTCTTCGAGTCGGCCTGGTTCTTCAAAAGACATCTTGCTTGGGAAGATATTTTCTTCCACGCCCGTTAAGAACACCAATGGGAATTCTAGACCTTTCGCCGAATGCAAGGTCATCAGCTGCACCGCGTCTTGGTATTCGTCCGCCTGTGCATCACCGGCATCCAATACCGCTTTGTCCAAGAATGCCATCAACGGCGAACTAAATTCTTCGTCTTCATCGCTCCAGCTAAACCCACCAGCCGCACCAACCAACTCTTTTAAGTTCTCAATACGTGCTTCGCCTTTCTCGCCCTTTTCTTTTTCATGAAAAGGGATCAAACCCGCTTCTTCGATAATCTGCTCGAAAATATCGTTCAAGTTCAAATCGGGTTGCTGAACCGTGGTACTCAAACCTTCGATTAGATGCAAAAACGCTTTAATTGCATTCGTTGCACGACCAGGCATTAAAGATTGGCGCACGACTTCCTGCGCGGCTTGCCACATAGAACAGCCATTATCGCGTGCAATTTCACGCAAAGTGCCGATACTCCGCTCACCAATACCGCGTGGCGGTACATTGATCACACGCTCCATCGCGCCATCGTCATTCGGATCTAGCGCCAAACGCGCGTAAGCCAAGGCATTTTTGATCTCTAGGCGGTCATAGAATCTGTGTCCACCATAAATTCGATAAGCAATCTGTTCCCTAACTAAGCATTCCTCAATGACACGAGACTGAGCATTAGAACGATACAGAATCGCCATATCTGTCAGCGATGTTCCCTTATCACGCCATTGTTTAATAATGCCAATGATAAAACGTGCTTCGTCTTGTTCGTTAAATCCCGCATACAAGGAGATTGGATCGCCATCACCGCTGTCGGTCCAAAGCTCTTTCCCTAGACGGTCATCGTTGTTTTTGATTAAACCGTTGGCGGCGTTCAAAATATGACCGGTTGAACGATAGTTTTGCTCCAAACGGATAGTGCCAACGTCTTTAAAATCTTTGGTGAAGTTTTGGATATTTTCAATTTTTGCACCGCGCCAGCCATAAATAGACTGATCATCATCACCCACAGCAGTAATTGTCCCTTCGCTGCCCACCATGAGGCGCAACCAAGCGTATTGAATCGTGTTGGTATCTTGAAACTCGTCCACCAGCACGTGGCGAAAGCGGTCTTGATAATGACGCAATAACGCTGGCGTGCTGAGCATCAACTCATGAGCACGCAACAGCAATTCGCCAAAGTCCAATAACCCACCACGTTCACAAGCTTCCTCATAATGGTAATACAACTCGCGCATGCCTTTGGAAAAAGGGTCGTGGCTATCCGGCACATGAGCGGCTCGGCGGCCTTCGTCTTTTTGTGCATTAATAAACCAAGACACTTGCTTAGGCGGCCAGCGCGTGTCGTCGATATTAAGTTCTCGCATGATACGCTTGATTAATCGCAGCTGGTCGTCACTGTCCATTATCTGGAAGTTTTCTTTTAGGCCAGCATCACGCCAGTGGGCTCGCAATAAGCGATGCGCTAGGCCGTGAAACGTACCAACCCACATGCCTTGCGGAGGTACCCCCACCAGCTGTTCTATACGACCTTGCATCTCACGTGCGGCTTTGTTGGTAAAAGTCACCGCCATCAGGCTATAAGGTGACAACTCATAAGCATGCATTAACCATGCGATACGGTGCACCAAGACTCGGGTTTTACCTGATCCCGCTCCAGCCAGAACAAGGCTATTCTGCAAAGGTGCGGCAACGGCTTCACGCTGCTTGTCATTGAGTGAATCGAGGATAAAAGAAACGTCCATTGCATTCCGCCATGATTAATTAATAATTTTGTCACAAAAAACTCGTAAAAATAGATTGATTTTTAATCAGTTTGAGTTTTTTATTAACTTGAAAAATGTGTTATCTGTCTATTCTGACTTTTTTTAACAGTCGATGACAGTGATCTGTGTATTTCAATGTCGTCGAACGTCCAAAAGGGTATAACGATGAGCGATTTTGCTGAAACATTAACTGAAGTAAAAACCGACATAATGCATGCTTCCATTAGCTTGGATAACGAAACAAAAGAACGGAATCAAAAGGAAGACGCTGCGCGTATGTTAAAAGCCAGACGCGCAATTGAACAGCATTTAGAAGAAAAACGCCTGCATAAGGATATCTCAAACGGTTGGGACGATTAATTTTCATTCCCCTATCGATCTGAGACAAACAGCAAGCAAACCAGACCTAACATCATGTTAGGTCTTAGGGCTTTATTACATCAAAAAAAGTAATCACCTTTGATACGACCATTTCTTACGCTAATTCCTTCCCCTTTTGCTCCAACTTATGGCGGTTAGCCCCGTCTTGGAGTACCATACAGTCTGATTTTTATATCTTCTAATCCATAATAAAAAAAGACAATAACCCTTTTGGGGAGTTACCATGTTTGAACATATCCAAGCTGCTCCTGCAGACCCAATTCTTGGTCTAAACGACGCTTATAAAAATGATTCCAATCCCAATAAGATCAACTTGGGCGTTGGCGTATACAAAGACGAACAAGGCAATACACCAATTTTGAAGGCCGTAAAACAAGCCGAAGAACGCTTGTTGGCTCGAGAAACAACCAAAAGTTATCTCAGCATCGAAGGCGCACCCGCTTATCGATCCGCAGTGCAAGCGCTTTTATTTGGTAAAGATCATCCTATTATTGCCAAACAACTTGCTCAAACAGCCCATACTCCCGGCGGCACAGGTGCATTACGTGTCGCAGCAGAATTCATTAAAAAACATCTACCAGAAGCCACAATTTGGGTCAGTAACCCAACTTGGGCAAATCATCAGTCTGTTTTCCAATCCGTTGGATTAGAAGTCGGCAGCTACGCTTATTATGATGCTGATAGCAAATCCTTAGACTTTGAAGCCATGCTTGCCAGCTTGTCTCAAATACCTGAAGGCGATGTTGTCCTATTCCACGGTTGTTGCCACAACCCAACAGGCATAGATCCAACACCAGAGCAGTGGTATCAGCTTGCTAAGCTTTGCAGCAAACAAGGTTTCTTGCCATTGTTCGACTTCGCCTATCAAGGTTTTGGCCAAGGCTTACAAGAAGACGCTCAAGGTTTGCGTACTTTCTTGGAGCATGTTCCAGAAATGCTAATAGCTAGTTCGTTCTCTAAAAACTTCGGTTTGTACAACGAACGTGTCGGCGCTCTTACTATTCTGTGTGAAACAGCAGAACAAGCGGAAGCCACCTTTACGCAAGTAAAACGCTGTATTCGTACCAATTACTCCAACCCGCCTTCTCATGGCTCTGCGGTTGTTGCTGAAATTCTAAATGATGCTGAACTGTTCGCATTATGGGAAAGCGAAGTTAAAGCGATGCGTACTCGTATTCACGAAATGCGCAGCTTGTTCGTAAATACCTTACGCGCCAAAGGCGTTAGCCAAGATTTCTCGTTCATTTCTCAACAACAGGGTATGTTCTCTTTTTCTGGTCTTAACCCAGATCAAGTGGCTCAACTGCGTAAAGAGTTCGGGATTTATATCGTGGGTTCTGGACGCATCAGTGTTGCTGGTATGACTCACGACAACATGGAACCTTTGTGCGATGCGATTGCAGCCATATTAAAAGGCTGATCTCTGATTAATGCACGGTATAAACGGCTGCAGTTAACCTTGTAGCCGTTTTTTTATGTCTGCCATTTCTAGCAGTTGTGTAATCACTAAAAAGCCTGCTACTTTATACAGCTCGTTTTTCCGATAGAGATTTCTCAATGACTGCCACACTTATTTACTGCTACGACCCGATGTGCAGCTGGTGTTGGGGTTTTCGACCAACCTGGACCAAGCTACAAAAAGCCTTGCAACCGTTAATCGATCAAGATCAATTAACCATTCAACCTATGCTTGGCGGTCTTGCCGTTGATTCAGATATTGCCATGCCAAATGATATGAAGACCAAGCTAGAAGCGACATGGAAAAACATACAAGCCACTTTAGGCACTGAATTCAATTTTGATTTTTGGCGGACAACAACGCCACGTCGTTCAACTTACCCAGCCTGTCGAGCCTGTTATGTGGCAAGAGACACAGGGTTAGAAGAAGAGATGTATCACGCCATCCAAGAGGCGTATTACCTAAATGCCAAAAACCCGTCAGATCTAGATACGCTTATTGAGTGCGCAGAGCACATAGGCATGAACCCAGACGGTTTCCAAAAGAGCATGCAACATGTTAAAAATCAGCGTTTGCTAGAAGAAGAAATAGACCAAGCACGACACCTTGGACTGAACTCTTTCCCTTCTTTAGCTTTGCTTATAGGCGATAAACTGACACCGATTCCGCTGGATTATAAAGATCACAACAGCATGCTAGAAAGCATAAAAAAGGCGCTTTAAAAGCGCCTTTTTAATTATCTCTCTTTAATAACGATTAACCAAAATCGTGATTAATTAAATCCAACATAGGGTTATAAAGCGGCTCGCTGGTTGTGTGACGAGATTTTTTCTCTTCATCCCCTGACGGTGCTAAGTCACTTTCTATAGAATCAACAAGTTCTTCTGTTTGCTCGCTTTCAGCAATAGGCTCAGACGCAGTTTGTTGAGGTTCCTCGGGAGTATCTTCAACCATAATCTCTTCAATGGGCGCTGACTCAACGTCATCAACCACCAAATGCTCTGCCAAGGCTTTTGCTAGAGGCTCAACATCGTCCAACGTCACGTTGACCGCCAACCAGTTGCTCGCATCCGCTTCATGACTCACCAAGGCTCCAGGCACAATAGCGTGACGGAAGCTAGCGAGTAATGCCGTCATGCTGGCAACGTCTAAGGGTTTTGACATCCGCATCCAAAGAGACATACCACCTTTACTAGCCGCAAAGCTGACTTTATCACCAAGGCGCGTTTCTAAGTGCGCTTTAACACGTTCAGAATTGGCCCAAACATCTCGAGCACGCTTCGTTAATGAACGCTTACTGTTTGGCTGTAATGCATCACTTAATGCCACTTGCTGGGCATCGCTCAACGCCATATCAGCGCCTAAAAAAGCTCCTTCTAGCAAAGCTTGATGCTTACCCGGTAAGCACCAACTAGCAGAACGACCTACACCTTTTGATTCCACACCACCTATGTAAACAATATGGTCAGACGAATCCAATGATTTATAGGTCATCGTGGAACCTGCGCGATACGCCAAATGGGAACACAAATCCCATTCAATCACCGGCAGCTTAGTTTCTTCAATAATCGCCAACCAACGACGCAAGCTTAGATTGCTAATCAATTGACCAGCAGGGAAGGAAAACTGCCCTGGCAAGACAATCAGACGAATGGGTTTGTCGCGTAAACAACGAATAGCCAAATCAAGGTCAACACCGCGCTCACCAGCCGTAAGAGCAATAACCTTGCGTCCTAAGCTCTGCAACGTAGTGGTAATTCTAGGGTCGCAAGGTGTTAACACCAACACACTATCGCCACGCTGAGTAAGCGTTTGCACGCTTTGAGTAAACATAGCCAAAGGCGAATACCCTAGCCAAAGATGAGAAGCATGAGTTTTGATACCCAGCCCTTTTAAATGCTCACTGACCGCTTCACGAGCCGCCAAATGGCCCTTTCCTAATACAGGAAGTCGGTCTTCTTCTTGGCGTGATACCGAACTTAAAAACGTCTCGCTTTGATCCACTAAAGCACCACGGTGCGCAAGGCATGACCAAGCAGGCTTGGTGCCATCATTGGTTAATTCTCGAAGGGAATCACCAGCCAGCAACAACGCTGGCTTTGATTCACTGCGATGACAAACAAAGTAGCCAGACTTTGGACGAGATTCAATCCAGCCCTCTTCGCTTAGTAATTCATAACCATGAATGACTGTGTTTAAACTCAGACCCAATTGTTTCGATAAAGCACGTAGTGATGGCATTTTATCACCGGGCACGATGGCCTCTTGCGACATCTGATCTAAGAACCAATCCACCACACCTTTATATAAAAAATCCGCCACCGCTTTGTACCTTCTCTAGTTTGTCATCTAGTATCTGTTATCAATCATTATAGCTGTCTCAAAAAAACGCAAGTAAAAGCCCAATAATTCACGATTTTGATGGGAGTTAAGGTACAATTTCACTGGTTTAAGACCAATTTAGTGGTTTTTTAACTCAGTACTAACCATGAAAAATGGCCCCCTTGTTCAAACAAATAGTAGAGTATCCATGGCTTTTGACCCTTCCTCGCTTCGTCACCTCTTTCCAATTTTGGCGCAGACAGCCTATGGTCATCCATTAACGTATTTGGATAATGCGGCGACGACGCAAAAGCCATTACCTGTATTGGACGCGCTTCAGGACTATTATCGGAGCTTCAATGCCAACGTTCATCGTGGTGCGCATTTCCTAAGCGATAGAGCTACAAACCGTTTTGAGCAAGCCAGAGAAACGGTCGCAAGCTTTATCAATGCCCCAGAGCAAAGCCATGTAATTTGGACAAAAGGCGCAACAGAAGCCATCAACACCGTTGCTTTGGGTTTAGAGCACTTGCTCGAAAAAGGCGATGAAATCCTCATTACCAGTTTAGAGCATCACGCCAACTTAGTACCTTGGCAACAATTAGCCTTTCGTACTGGCGCACGCTTACGCGTGCTACCGCTAACGTCCAACGGCGAATGGGAACCAGAATTCCGCCATTACTTCACCGATCGCACTCGTATTTTTGCGACGACGCAGATTTCCAATGCCATCGGCGTAAGCACACCACTACAAACTATGCTGGATCATGCCAAGCAGCAAGGCGCCTTTACCCTTGTCGATGGCGCTCAAGCCGTGGCGCATTATCCTATTGATGTGCAAACGCTAGGTTGCGACTTCTATGTTTTTTCTGGCCACAAGATGTACGGCCCCACAGGGATTGGCGTCTTATACGGAAAAAGTCATGCTTTGGAAGTATTAATGCCCTACCAAAC
This sequence comes from Marinomonas sp. FW-1, assembly GCF_005222245.1. Taxonomy (NCBI): domain Bacteria; kingdom Pseudomonadati; phylum Pseudomonadota; class Gammaproteobacteria; order Oceanospirillales; family Oceanospirillaceae; genus Marinomonas; species Marinomonas sp. FW-1. The sequence goes on from NZ_CP025987.1 coordinate 3,935,168, forward strand.
AGGCGGAGAAATGGTGCGTCATGTCTCATACCAAGCGACAGAGTTCAATGTTTTGCCTTACCGCTTGGAAGCTGGAACACCCAATATTGAAGGCGTTATTGGCTTAGCGGCAGCCTGTGACTTTCTTAGCGCGCAGGATCGTCTCGCCTTGCTAACTTGGGAACAATCCCTCGCCGCACACGTCTACGCACGCCTTCACAAAGAAGGTGGCATCGAGATTTATTCCCCTGAAAAAGGCACCACTTTGGTTTCCTTAAGTGTACCCAATATTCATACTTTGGATTTAAATGCTTACCTAGATAGCCAAGGTGTCGCTGTTCGTGCAGGCAGCCACTGTGCCCATCCATTAATGGCACAACTTGGCGTTGCTGGAACTTTACGTGCCTCCTTCGCCTGCTACAACACCATGGAAGAAGCGAATCGTTTCTGTGACGTACTGCTAGAAGCCATTGATTTATTAAGTGATGAGTAACACGCAATGACAGACAATTTAAGCATCAAAGCCCAACTACAAACTTGCCGTAGCAAAGAAGAAACCTTCAAAACCTTGGTGACATTGAGCAAAACACTCCCAAGACTGACAGCTGAAGAAAAAACGGAAGACAACAAAATAAAAGGCTGCGAAAGCGCAGTTTGGCTCATAATTGAAGAAAGCCATGGCATACGCCACTTCAAAGCCGACAGCGATGCCAAACTCATGCGCGGAGTATTAGTCGCTATATTGAGCTTGGTCGAAGGGAAAACTCTCACAGACATCCAACAAATGGATCTAAAAGCAGAGCTAGCCGAGCTTAATCTATCAAGCTACTTAACCAGCTCTAGAACCAATGGGGTGTTGGCGATTTTGGGCAAGATAGCATCAAACTAAAACCTATCATTATCTTCTTGCTTTAAGTTATTAATCTTAGTTTTGCCTAATATTTTTAACAGCAGATTACGGCAAGACCTTAATATTGGATACAAAATTCCAGCCACTTTTTTGGAACTAAACAGCCAATAATTCAAGCGGTTAAACACGCCAGATCGACTGCTCAGCAAGGCTAAAAGATGGATTGCATCCGCGCCGTAGTAGAGCTGCCCACCCATTTTCAACACCATGCCTTGGTCTATGTCCAAGCCCTCTGCGGTGATTTCTTGTAACACTTCAGGATTCTCTCTCGCATCAATGAGTACTAAGTCTCCGACGCTTTGATGTATGCGCACGATCTGACAGTAAAAATCACAAGCAGGACATTCCTTGTCATAGATGAGCAGAATCTGTTTGTCCGTCATGCACTACTTCTCAAAGAACGTCATAGTCGTAGGTATCATGACTTAATTCGCCTTCTGCGCCAGTTTTTCCAATACTCTAGACACCGCGACAAACGCGAAGGAAGCGGTTACGGCGGTACTGGCGCCAAAGCCGGTGTCGCAGTTCATTTTGGTTTCTGTATCGCCTTTTAAGCGCTGATGGGAAACCGTGCCGTCACCTTGCGGGTAGCGTAGTTGCTCGGTGGAATACACGCATTCGATGTCAAAACGGCGTTTTGGATTACGAGTAAAGTTGTAGTGTCGTCTTAAAAAGTTGCGTAATTTTGCCGCGAGCGGGTCTTTTTCCGTTTTTGAAAGATCACCGATGAGGATTTTCGTTGGATCGATCTGACCACCCGCACCACCAACTGTAATGACTTTACGCTTATTGCTCTTACTCCAAGCCATTAGAGCGGCTTTTGGTTTAATGCTGTCAATGCAATCAATAATATAGTCAAACGGCGTAGAGAGCAGCTCAGGAAGGTTGTCAGGGGTAATAAAGTCTTCGATGCAAGTTACTTGGCATTCTGGGCTAATCAACTTGATACGTTCCGCCATGACATCCACTTTTGATTGGCCAATGTTGCCATCTAAAGCATGAATTTGACGGTTGGTATTGGTGATGCAAACATCGTCCATATCAATCAGCGTGATGTGACCAATACCAGAACGAGCCAGAGCTTCTGCTGCCCATGAGCCAACGCCACCAATACCGATGACACAAACGTGAGCTTGAGTAAAAAGCTCGTACGCTGCATCGCCATATAATCGGCGGATACCACCAAATCGTTGATCGTTTGTCACTTTTCTCTCCTCGCAGCCAGATCGTCCTGCGCTTTTTATGTCAATAAGTGTATTCTGTGAACTTAGAAAATACAGATTACATTCTCTAAATAATTACTATTTACTGTGAGCCATATGATTCAGCAAGCTTTTGAAATGCTTGGTTTAACACCAAGAGAAACGCAACTTTACCAAACGCTATTAAAGCTAGGGCCGTCTTCCATTCGAGATATTGCCGAACACAGCGGCATTAACCGCGGCACAACCTATGAGTCGTTAAAACAGCTGCAAAGCAAAGGCATTGTGAGCTATTTCCCAAAAGGAAAGCGTCGACTTTTTACCGCTGAAAACCCTGATATTCTATTAAATTTAGCGGAAGAAAAACGTAACCGCCTAAACAAGACCATCGATAACCTAAAAAACACGATTATCCCGAACTTGCATCAACAACAGCCGGATTATCATCAAACCCATGTGCGTTATTATGAAGGCGATGATGGTATCGAGTGGGTTTTGCGCGATATTTTAAACGTGGTGTCGCAACAAGACCACAAAGAATATTGTGTGTTTTCTTCAAAGCCGATTCGCCCTTTTTTGTATCGCCCATTTCCCAACTACACAAAGCAGCGTGTAAAGCTTGGTATTAACGTAAAAGTTATAGCCCTTGGGGATGGTGGTGAAGAGGCGGAATTATCAGAACGAAAGTGGATTAAAACGGAGGGATCGGTCGACGCCAGCTATATCGCTATCTACCCACCTAAATGTGCGATTATTTCTTTGGCGAGTAACAACTTTCCTTCTGCTGTAGTGTTGGAGTCAAAAGACATCGCCAAAGCCCAGCAGATCATCTTCGATACTTTATGGAAGATGCTTTAATAGAAAAAATTAGCCAATAAAAAAGCAGCCCTTAGGCTGCTTTTTTTGACTTCAAACTCAACGTTGCCGCTTACTTGTGTTCGCGGAACTGCTGAATCGTACGCAAACGAGCAACCGCTTCTGCTAATTCCGCAGTTGCACGAGAGTAATCGATATCAGCTTGCTGATTAGCTATGAGCTCTTTTGCATGCTCTTTCGCTTTCACTGCCGCCTCTTCGTCCAGATCTCTTGCACGAGTGGCTGTGTTAGCCAAGACGGTGACACGGTGCGGTTGAACTTCTAGGAAGCCACCGGACACGAAGATAACCTCTTCGTCACCATTTTCTTTAACCACACGAACAGGACCAGCTTCTAAAGTCGTCAATAATGCAGCATGACCAGGCATAATACCTAAGTCACCATTATATCCTGAAGCCACAAGAAATTGGACCGAGCCGGAAAAAATCTCTTGTTCAGCGCTTACGATATCGCAGTGTACTGTGATAGCCATAAGTTGCCTCTCTTAGTCATACTTAGTAAAAGCGCCTTTAGACGCTTTTACTACGCGTGATGGTTAAAGTTTCTTAGCTTTCTCGACGGCTTCGTCGATGCTACCAATCATGTAGAACGCTTGCTCTGGAAGATCATCAAACTCACCATCCAAGATGCCTTTAAAGCCACGAATCGTGTCTTTCAAAGAAACATACTTACCAGGTGCGCCTGTAAATACTTCTGCTACGAAGAAAGGCTGAGACAAGAAACGCTGGATTTTACGAGAACGGTTAACCGTTTGCTTATCTTCTTCAGATAACTCGTCCATACCCAAGATTGCGATGATGTCTTTCAATTCTTTGTAACGTTGCAATACCATCTGTACGCCACGTGCTACGTCGTAATGCTCTTGACCGATAACAAGTGGGTCAAGCTGACGTGAAGTAGAATCTAGAGGATCGATCGCTGGGTAGATACCCAAAGATGCGATGTCACGAGACAATACAACCGTTGCGTCCAAGTGAGAGAACGTTGTTGCTGGAGAAGGGTCAGTCAAGTCATCCGCAGGTACGTATACCGCTTGAACAGACGTGATAGAGCCAGTCTTAGTAGAGGTGATACGTTCTTGAAGAACACCCATCTCTTCAGCAAGTGTAGGCTGGTAACCTACCGCAGATGGCATACGACCTAGCAATGCAGATACTTCTGTACCCGCAAGCGTGTAACGGTAGATGTTATCTACGAAGAAAAGTACGTCACGACCTTCGTCACGGAACTTCTCAGCCATAGTCAAACCAGTCAAAGCAACACGTAGACGGTTACCTGGTGGCTCGTTCATTTGGCCGTATACTAGAGATACTTTGTCGATTACGTTCGAGTCAGTCATCTCATGGTAGAAGTCGTTACCTTCACGAGTACGCTCACCAACACCTGCGAATACAGAGTAACCGCTGTGCTCGATAGCGATGTTACGGATAAGTTCCATCATGTTTACGGTTTTACCTACACCGGCACCACCAAACAGACCAACTTTACCACCTTTCGCGAAAGGACAAACAAGGTCGATAACCTTGATACCCGTCTCTAGCAATTCACTGCTAGAAGACTGCTCAGCATAAGAAGGAGCTGAACGGTGAATTGACCAACGCTCTTCTTCGCCGATTGGGCCTTTTTCGTCAATCGGATTACCTAGAACGTCCATAATACGTCCTAGTGTTTGAGTACCAACTGGTACAGAAACTGGCTTGTTTGTGTTTTCAACAACCAAACCACGTTTAATACCGTCAGTAGAACCCATTGCGATGGTACGAACAATACCGTCGCCTAGTTGTTGTTGAACTTCCAACACCAACTCTTTACCCTCAATGGTCAGGGCATCATATACTTTTGGCACGCTATCACGTGGAAATTCCACGTCCATAACAGCACCGATAACCTGTACGATGTGTCCGCTACTCATGTTCGGATCCTCTTAAATACCTAAATACCTTAAACCGCTGCCGCGCCGCTGACTATCTCAGAAATTTCCTGAGTAATCGCTGCTTGACGAGCCTTGTTGTACACCAACTGTAATTCATCAATGATATCGCCGGCGTTGTCTGTTGCGTTCTTCATCGCAATCATACGAGCTGCTTGCTCACACGCAATATTCTCAACCACTGACTGATATACTTGAGATTCAATATAGCGAACTAATAACTCGTTCAAAAGTTCAACGGGTTCTGGTTCGTAGATGTAATCCCAGTGGTGCTGTAACTCTGTATTCTCTTCCGCTTTTAATGGCAAAAGTTGCTCAACCGTCGGGTTTTGAGTCATGGTATTCACGAACTCATTTGAAACCACGTAAAGACGATCAATACGACCTTCATCAAATGCGTCTAGCATCACCTTAACACTACCGACTAAGTCGTCAGCTTTCGGTGCATCACCTAAACCGGTGAAAGCTGCTGTTACATTTCCGCCGTAGTTACGAAAGAATGAAACGGCTTTGCTACCAATAGCACAGATGTCAATTTCAACACCTGAATCAGCAAATTGTTTCATATCTTTAATGGCTTTTTTGAACACGTTAACGTTCAAACCACCACATAAACCACGGTCAGAAGAGACTACGATATAACCAACACGCTTCGCCTCACGTTCGGTAAGGTAACGGTGTTTATACTCAGGATTCGCGTTGGCCAAATGGCCAACTACTTGGCGAATTCGTTCCGCATACGGACGAGAAGCGGCCATACGATCCTGAGCTTTACGCGTTTTACTAGCGGCTACTTTTTCCATAGCACGAGTAATTTTACGCGTATTGTTAATGCTCGAAATCTGAGTGCGTATCTCTTTTCCGACTGCCATAATAGAACTGCCCTTGTGAGAATGTTATTTCACAAACTGCAAGAAAGTGGTGACAAGCTCAATCGCTTGTCACCAAAGTCATTACCAAGTTTGCGTCGCTTTAAACTTCTCGATTGCCGCTTTAAATGTCGCTTCAATCTCGCCGTTAAAATTACCAGTTTTGTTAATGTCAGCCATAAGATCAGTGTGTTCACTGTTCATGTAACCTAACAATGCTTTTTCAAAGCTAGCAATTTTGCTTGTTTCAACATCTTCAAGGAAGCCATCATTAGCAGCGTAAAGAACTACGCCCATATCAGCTACAGACATAGGAGAGAACTGCTTCTGTTTCATCAGTTCAGTAACCTGTTTACCGTGCTCTAGCTGCTTACGAGTCGCTTCGTCTAGGTCAGATGCGAACTGAGCGAAAGCCGCCAATTCACGGTACTGAGCCAATGCAAGACGAATACCACCGCCAAGTTTCTTGACGATCTTAGTTTGTGCTGCACCACCTACACGAGATACCGAAATACCGGCGTTCATCGCTGGACGGATACCCGAGTTAAACGCGCTTGTTTCCAAGAATATCTGACCATCTGTGATGGAGATAACGTTGGTTGGTACGAACGCAGATACGTCACCACCTTGAGTCTCGATGATTGGCAATGCGGTCAAAGAACCTGTTTTGCCTTTCACTTCACCATTGGTGAATTTCTCTACGTAATCAACGTTTACACGTGATGCACGCTCAAGAAGACGAGAGTGAAGATAGAATACGTCACCTGGGTAGGCTTCACGACCTGGCGGACGACGTAGAAGCAAAGAGATCTGACGGTAAGCCCAAGCTTGCTTGGTCAAATCATCATAAATGATCAATGCGTCTTCACCGCGGTCACGGAAATATTCACCCATAGTACAGCCAGTGTATGGCGCTATGTAAAGCATTGCTGCTGGATCAGATGCGCCAGCGGCTACTACTGTGGTGTATTCCATTGCGCCAGCTTCTTCAAGCTTACGAACAACGTTAGCAATAGTAGATTGTTTCTGACCGATCGCTACGTACACACATTTAATGCCAGAATCTTTCTGAGCAATAATGGTGTCGATTGCTAGAGCAGTCTTACCAATCTGACGGTCACCGATGATCAACTCACGTTGACCACGACCAATTGGCACCATGGCGTCAATGGCTTTGTAACCAGTTTGAATCGGTTGATCAACTGACTGACGTTCGATAACGCCTGGCGCCACTTTTTCAACTTTATCTGTTAATTTTGCATCGATTGCGCCTTTGCCGTCGATTGGGTTACCCAATGCGTCAACAACACGACCAAGCAATTCAGGACCTACTGGAACTTCCAGTATACGACCTGTACATTTCACTTTTTGACCTTCTACAAGGTCTTGGTATTTACCAAGTACTACTGCACCGACAGAGTCACGCTCTAGGTTCAAAGCAATACCATAAACACCACCAGGGAATTCAATCATTTCCCCGTACATAACATCTGCCAGGCCGTGGATCAGAACGATACCGTCTGCCACGCTGACAATTGTGCCCTCATTTTGGGCATCAGAAGATACATCGAGGTTCTCGATGCGCTTCTTGATAATCTCGCTGATCTCAGATGGATTCAGTTGCTGCATGCTAAATTCCTCAACCCTGGTTTCGATTTAACGAAACGCTAGGAGTTTATCGCCTCGGCCAGTTTCGCTAATTTACCGCGTACTGAACCGTCGATGATTAAGTCACCCGTACGAATAACCACGCCACCAAGTAGGCTTGCGTCTGTTTCACTGGTTAAGTTGACAGTACGGTCCAACTTTTTCGCCAGTGAAGCGGCTAATGCTTGTGTTTGTTCTGCTGTAAGTTCGAATGCAGACGTAAATTTAACATTTACGGCTTTTTCGAAATTCAGTTTGAACTGTAAAAATAGCTCAGAAATCATAGGAAGAAGCGTTAAACGCTTATTCTGTGCAAGGGTTAGCAAAAATGCTTTGCCTTGCTCTGTAGCTACTTCTGCACAAACGTCCGCTAGAGCGTTTGCCTTCTCTTCCGCACTAAAAGCCGAATTTTTAAGCGCCTGTTTAAGCTTAGGTTCTACTGTTACAGAAGCTAATATGCTAAGCATATCAGCCCACTCAGTAATTTGACCTTGCTCTTTAGCAACTTCAAAAACGGCTTTCGCATACGGTCGCGCGACTGTTTTTAATTCAGCCATTAGACCCTCGCTTAAAGCTCTTTGGCGAGCTGTTCAACGATCTCGCTATGTGCTTTTTCGTCAATGGTGGCTCCCAAAATCTTCTCGGCACCAGCAAATGCAAGAACAGAAACTTGAGCACGCAATGCTTCTTTAGCACGCATAACGTCTTGTTCGATCTCTGCTTGAGCTGCTTCGCGCAGACGTTTGCCATCGGCAATCACCTGCTCTTTCGCCTCGTCGATCATTTGGTTCGCACGTTTGTTGGCTTGTTCAATAATCTCGGCCGCGTTGTCTTTGCTTTCACGTAAAATTTGGTCAGCTTGTTCTTGTGCCAACTCAAGATCACGGGAAGCGCGGTTCGCTGCTTCTAAACCGTCTGCTATTTTTTTGCTACGCTCTTCGAGCGCAGCAATCACTGGTGGCCACACAAATTTCATGCAGAACCAGACAAAAATGGCAAACGAAATAGCTTGGCCTATAAGTGTGAGATTCAAGTTCACGCTAATATCCTCGCTCTAGTCGTTCAAAAAATAAATCACTTACAATAAAGCGACGTATTAGCCAGCAACCTGAGCAATGAATGGGTTAGCGAAAGTGAAGAACAACGCAATACCAACACCAATCATAGATACAGCATCCAAAAGACCTGCAACGATGAACATTTTGGTTTGTAGCATTGGCGCAAGTTCTGGTTGACGAGCACTTGCTTCAAGAAATTTGCCACCCAAGATAGCAAAGCCAATTGCTGTACCCAATGCAGCCAAGCCGATAAGGATTGCTACAGAGATAACAGTTAAACCAACTACAGTTTCCATTTTAACTCCTAGATTTTACAGTTTTAGATTCAAGTTTAAAAAAATTATTACTATATATAACAATATCTTAGTGTTCTTCGTGAGCCATGCTCAGGTATACAATAGTCAACATCATGAAGATAAAAGCTTGCAGTGTTATGACTAGTATGTGGAAAATTGCCCATGGTACAGACAAAGCCCACTGAACGCCCCAAGGCAAAAGAGCAATCAAGATAAAGATCAATTCACCAGCATACAAGTTACCGAATAATCGCAATGCCAATGACACAGGTTTCGCTAGTAACCCAACCATTTCCAAAACAAAGTTAAATGGAATCATGATTGGCGTATTAAAAGGCTGCAAAGTAAGTTCTTTTACGAACCCACCAAACCCTTTAATGCTAATGCTGTAGAAAATAATCAAGAAGAACACAGACAAAGACATACCCAATGCGGCATTGATATCTGTTGTCGGTACTATCTTAAAGTACTCAATACCAAAAACATCCGTAGCAATTCTAGGGATGAAATCAACTGGCACCAAATCCATTAAGTTCATCAAAAATATCCATACAAAAATAGTTAATGCTAATGGAGCAATAACCTTACTTTTGCCATGAAAACTTTCTTTTACTGAGTTATCAACGAACTCAACCATAAGCTCTACAAAATTTTGTAGGCCTGTAGGAGTCGCTACTGACGCTTTCTTTGCTGCAAAACGAAACAGTACCAAGAACAAAATACCCAAGCCAATGGAGAATCCCATTGTATCTAGGTGAATCGCCCAAAAGCCCATGTCTGCAGCTTCTTTAGATGTCTCCGCAATACCCCAGCTACCATCAGGATGCTGACCAAAGGTCAAATTCTGAAGGTGGTGCTTTATGTATTCCGAAGCTGTTGGATTTTCACTTGCCATATTTATATCCACGCTCTTTTAATGATAAAAACCACGCGCCCGCAGTTCGTTTAATTAACGGATAACCGCAGGGCTGAGCCAGTGACTCAAAATTCCTAAACTAAAGCCCGCAAAAAAGCTTCCAGCGGCCAGAGGTTTCACTAGGATAAACACTAGTGATAGCAGTAAGACTGTTAAAACAAGCTTACCAGCTTCTCCCCTGTAAAAAGATTTAACAACCTCTTTTGCAGGCAAAATTCCTTTATGACCGAACACTCGCCAAGCCATATATACATTGGGCAGTATGCTGGTCAGTCCTCCTAATAAAAAAGAGTACCCATACAGACCATCAACAATGTAAAAGATTCCCAAAGAAACAAAAAAAGTGAGTATTAATTGCAACAAAAGGAAACGAAACACAGCCTTCTTTTTAGCGCTAATCATTGCACTGGCGCTTAATGGCTTCTTTGCTTCCATTACAAACTCTCTTTTTGCACAGAAAAAGTGCAATCAATGTGATGATTTACAAAATTCGAGGCATTATATGGGTTATAGCAGTTGTGTTCAACTTAAAACGGATAGCAGAATCAGTTTCTACTCATCTTGTCTAGATAGAAAAACCTACTTGTCACAAATTGCTTCATTTCCCTGCGAGTAGTTCGCTAACCAAGAGTTCTAGGTGCTCAGGGTTTCTATACTCTATGACAAGTTTGCCTTTTCCTTTGGCTGAAGGCTGTATTTTTACCGCCGCATTAATCTTTTGGCTAATGCGTTCTGCTTCTGCACTCAAATCAGGCAGAGGAGGTTTGTTATCTTCACTTTTTTCAATTACTTGGAAGTTTTTTACCAATCTCTCTGTCTCACGGACAGATAAGGATTTAGTAACAACTTGCGACGCCGCTTGAATTTGCTTGTCATGCTCTAAAGGCAACAATGCCCGTGCGTGTCCCATTTCAATGTCGCCGTGTTCCAATAAACGACGAACTTCTGGTGTGAGACCTAACAAGCGTAACAAATTCGCGACGGTTGAGCGGGATTTACCAACCGTATCCGCAACTTCTTGTTGGGTAAGATGGAAATCTTCAACTAAACGTTGAAGAGCCAAGGCTTCTTCAACGGGATTAAGATCTTCACGCTGTATATTCTCAATCAAGGCTAAAACCACAGCGTCTGCGTCTTCTACGTGACGCACGATCACCGGCACTTGTGTTAAATCAGCTAACTTAGCGGCACGCCAACGGCGTTCACCAGCAATAATTTCATATTGATTATGGCCGTTTGGTCGCACAACAATTGGCTGCATAATACCTTGGGTACGAATGGAAGCGGCCAAGTCTTCTAATTGTGCTGGGTTCATGTCACGACGAGGTTGGAACTTCCCTTTAGAGAGCCATTCCACAGGTAGATAAGTCAGACCTTTAATTTGCTCATTATTAGAACCACTTTCAGCCTCATTAGTTGGCGTTGATTGTGGTGCCAGTAATGCATCTAAGCCACGACCTAGGCCTCTTTTTTTCATCGTCATTTCATTAACCCTAATTGGTATTAAAGTACGCTTATAACACAATAATTATGCGACAGATTTTCGAATAAACTCACCAGCCAATGCTAAGTAAGCAATAGCACCTCGAGATTGTTTTTCATAATGCAGAACCGGCAAGCCGTAACTTGGAGATTCCGCCAAACGAATATTTCGAGGGATTACAGTATCATACACTTTGTCACCAAAATGCTTGTGCAGTTGGCTGGAAACATCGTGAGTTAAACTAGGACGAGGATCATACATGGTTCTTAAAATGCCTTCGACCTCTAGAGACGGATTTAACGCTTGAGTAATACGCTCAATTGTTTGTAGCAATGCTGTCAAACCTTCTAATGCATAGTACTCACATTGCACAGGGATCAAGACGCCCTGTGACGCAGCTAGCGCATTAACAGTCAGCATATTCAATGCTGGCGGACAATCCATCAATATATAATCAAAGTCATTGTCGACTTCATACAAACCGGCACGTAAACGTGTTTCTTTGCTTGGTAAATCAAGTAAAACCACTTCCGCACCGGTTAAATCACCATTAGCAGGCAATACCCAGTAATCTCCAGGCATGCTTTTTTTCATGACTTCTTTTACGCCATGAGAACCAATCAATACATCATAAACACTGGTGTCTAATTCTTCTTTGGTAAAACCGCTACCTGTTGTTGCATTGCCTTGTGGATCAAGATCGATTAACAGCACTCGACGCTTCATTGCTGCCAAGGACGCTGCCAAATTAACACAAGTAGTCGTTTTTCCAACGCCACCTTTTTGATTGGTTACTGCTATGATTTTTGCCATGCTTTATCCTTTACGCGTCATCACAACCATGTGACGCTCCGCCTGAACATTTGGCACATTTAGAGGTTCTACAGACACCACGTCAACATCTTTGGGCAGTGTCGCTATTTCTTCACTAGGATAAACGCCTTTCATCGCCAAAAAGTTACCGGAGTCTTTTGGTAACGGCAACGTCCAGTTAATCATATCTTCCAAAGAAGCAAACGCCCTTGAAATAACATGGTCGTACGCCCCTTGAAAAGCATGCTTTTCAACACGTTCATTGGCTACGGTGACGTTATGAATTCCCAACTCCATCTTAACTTGCGTTAAAAAGCGGGTTTTTTTGCCATTACTGTCTAGTAACGTAAATTGTTTCTCTGGATAACATATAGCAAGCACCATACCAGGTAAACCCGGTCCAGTGCCGACGTCTATAATATTTTCGCCGGTAATAAAAGGTAATGTCGCCAAACTGTCTAGCAAATGTAATGAGATCATTTGTTCCACATCACGAATAGCGGTTAGGTTATAAGCCTTATTCCACTTTTCGAGCATGGCTAGATATTTTACAAGTGTCTGAATGGTTTCATCAGATAGAACAGCGCCCATTTGTTGGGCGCCTTTTTGAATAGTGTCAAAGTGTGTCACAGTCGATCCATTCTATAGAGATAGCAATTAAGGATTATCGGCTGATGATTCTAGGCACTTTTGCGCGCAATCGCACGTTTTTTCAAGTGAATTAATAGTAAGGATACTGCAGCAGGCGTCACACCTTGGATTCGAGAAGCTGCCGCAAGAGTCGTTGGACGCAATTGAGTCAGCTTTTGCTTGATCTCATTCGACAACCCTTCCATCTTGCTATAATCCAGATCTTCAGGTAGCTCGGTATTTTCCTGACGACGAAGACGCTCAATGTCTTCGGCTTGACGAGAAATGTAACCTGCGTATTTCACGGCTATCTGCACTTGCTCTGAAACTTGCTCATCTACAGGCTCATCCAAGGCATTTTTTAGCCCAGCCACATCGGAATAAACAATATTCGGACGTTTAAGCAAATCCAACAAGCTGTATTCATGAGTTATTGGCGTTTCCAGTTTAGGGTTGATGCTTTCCGCCTCAGGCGTATTAGGCACAATCCAGCTAGATTTCAAACGCTGAGTCTCTAATTCAATAGCCTCACGCTTTTTACAGAAAGCAGCCCAACGTTCGTCAGAAACCAAACCAAGTTCACGACCTTTTTCAGTCAAGCGCATGTCCGCATTATCTTCACGCAAAATCAGACGATATTCAGCACGGCTGGTGAACATGCGATACGGTTCTTTTGTCCCCATGCTAATCAAATCATCAACTAATACGCCGAGATACGCTTCGTCACGACGAGGTGTCCACGCTTCTTTATCTTGAGCCAATAATGCAGCATTTAAACCCGCGAGCAAGCCTTGCGCACCAGCTTCTTCATAGCCCGTTGTACCATTAATTTGTCCAGCAAAGAACAAACCAGGCATATGTTTGGTTTCTAAAGAGTATTTTAAATCCTGAGGATTAAAATAATCATACTCAATGGCATAACCAGGACGCGTAATATGGGCGTTTTCCATGCCTTTCATTGAACGTACTAGCTCAATTTGCACATCAAACGGCAACGACGTAGAAATACCATTCGGGTAAAGCTCGTGCGTTGTTAAACCTTCAGGTTCGATAAAGATTTGATGAGAGTTTTTATCGGCAAAACGTACTATTTTGTCTTCAATAGAAGGACAGTAACGCGGTCCAATACCTTCAATAACACCAGAATACATTGGTGAACGATCCATACCGGCACGAATTATGTCGTGAGTCTGCTCGTTAGTATGAGTGATAAAACATTCTACTTGGCGAGGGTGCATGGCGCGATTGCCCATGTATGACATTACTGGATCAATATCATCACCAGGCTGTGCCTGCATCAAAGAGAAATCAACAGTACGTGCATCAATACGAGGTGGCGTTCCCGTTTTTAAACGGTCAACTCGGAACGGAAGAGCACGAAGCTTTTGTGCTAGGCCAATGGATGGCGGATCACCTGCACGACCACCAGAGTGATTTTGTAAACCAATGTGGATAACACCACCTAAAAAGGTTCCGGCGGTTAAAACAACCGTTTTGCCGTTAAAGCGGATACCTGTCTGAGTAACCACACCACGAGCAGCACCATTTTCAACAATCAGATCTTCAACAGACTGTTGAAAAAGCCAAAGGTTTTCTTGGTTTTCTAATTTATGACGAATAGCCGCTTTATATAATATACGGTCAGCTTGAGCACGAGTTGCTCGAACCGCAGGACCTTTTCGAGAGTTTAAGGTACGGAATTGTATGCCCGCCTGATCTGTGGCTAATGCCATAGCGCCATCTAAAGCGTCTATTTCTTTAACCAGATGGGACTTCCCTATGCCACCAATGGCGGGGTTACAGGACATTTGTCCTAATGTTTCAATGTTGTGAGAAAGTAACAAAGTTTTAACGCCCATACGTGCTGCTGCTAAAGCTGCTTCTGTACCAGCGTGTCCGCCACCAACCACAATCACGTCAAAGTGACTTGGGAAATCCACAGGAACCTCGGTATTACTAGAATAATAAAAATGAATAAAAAACGATCAACTATCGATTTAGGCCGCTTAGTATATAGGCTAATTTCCAAAAAGAAAGAGATCCAAACGTGATTACCCCGGTCATCAATATTAATATTATTAAGTAAGTATATAAGGTCTTTTATGTTTGTTATGTTTATATAGCAAGCTTAAATCTGTGCATAATTCAAAAAATATCATATTTATTAACAATTTATAGCGATGATATCTTGTTAAGACAAGGCGGGTTATCTTGTGGTGTGGATAACCTCAACCTGTGTATAAAATGGTGACTTATACAGAGTCGATTTTTAACCTCTAAGTTGTTAAAAACTGTGCAAAACTTCTTATCTACCTATCACCATACTTATCAACAGGTGTTTTTTGATGGTTGTCTGTTTATAAGTTTATGTTTTAAATGTATTTTTTGGTTTTTTATGGCAAAAAAAGCTATTTTTTATCGAAAAATAATCCACAAGCAAATAAATTAAAAAAATTCAAATATCGATCTTTTTTTCTATAAGTATTGTGAATAATTAGCTTGGAAGGCTGTATTTTGCAGGCGTGTGGACATTGTGGAGAAAGGAAGAAAATTTGAAAATCCCCATCCTGTGAGTAACTATTTTACATTTACTTGAGCTGAGCTTGGTTTCTCATCAGAAATAAGCCTTTGTCCACCAGCTCGGCAGACCACTTCTTGTCATGACGAATGATGTAACAAAAAAAGCGCCCACTGGGGGCGCTTGTTTGACGACTAACGTATTTTTAGATCAGCAAAGCCGGATTAAACTTCTTCTTTCAGGCTTTTCATATCAATAATAAAGCGGTATTTCACATCGCCTTTTTTCATACGTTGATACGCTTGGTTAATGTCTTGAATATTGATCATCTCAGCATCACACTCAATATTGTGCTCTGCACAGAAGTCCAACATTTCTTGTGTTTCTGCGATACCACCGATTAAAGAACCAGTAAGAACACGACGTTTCATGACCAAGTTAGCTGCATGTACTGCTGGCTCCATTGGTTCGATAAGACCGACTAAAATGTGTGTGCCATCGACTTTTAAACAACCAAGATAAGGGTTCAAATCATGTTGGACAGGAATCGTGTCTAACAAGTAGTCGAAAGTCATAGCTGCGGCTTTCATTTGCTCTTCATTCGTCGACACAATGACGTGGTCCGCACCTTGTTTTTTTGCTTCCGCAATTTTGCTTTCTGAGCGAGTGAAAATGGTTACTTCTGCACCAAAGGCTTTCGCGAATTTAACGCCCATATGACCAAGGCCACCCATACCCAAAACCCCAACTTTATCACCAGCTTTAATGCCATGATGACGAAGTGGAGAATATGTTGTGATACCGGCACACAACAAAGGTGCAGCTTTACTAAGCTCTAATGTTTCAGGAATAGATAGAACAAACTTTTCGCGAACAACGATATGATCAGAATAACCGCCGTAAGTTAAGGTGCCATCGATTAAATCATAAGCACCATAGGTACCTACTGGGCCATTATCACAATATTGTTCTAAATCTGCGGCACAATGGGAGCAATGTTGACAAGAGTCGACCATACAACCAACACCAACAATATCGCCAACCTTGTATCTAGATACTTTGCTGCCGACTTCTGTCACTTTACCGACGATTTCATGGCCTGGAACGATTGGATAATTACTTGGTCCCCAGTCACTTTCAGCGGTATGAAGGTCTGAGTGACAAACTCCACAATAAAGAATATCAATATTGACATCATCTTCGCGTAGATCGCGACGTTCAAATGAAAACGGTGCTAGTGGCGTGGTTGCCGACAGTGCCGCATAAGATTTTGCTTGGCTCATAAATGATTACTCCAGTATTAGAACATGAAATAGGTACAACCTAGTGTAGGGTAAACTTGCTGATATTGTGTTGTGCATTCTTACTGTTGTTTTGCCAATTTCTCCAAAAACTAAAAACTTAACTTTTCCTACACAATCTTGCATGAATAATAATATCATTGATTTTTATAGCTAGATGGATCAAATATGACCGATATAAATTTAGTAAATTTGATCAAACCTCTGGTAAGTACAGAAGGTTTTTCGGATACCTTAATTACGAATGTTCGCCTGATGAAATGTTCGAAGTGCATGCCTAGAATGCCTTTAATCTATCGCCCTGGACTCACCATCATTGTCCAAGGTCGTAAAATTGGTTACTTGGGTGATCGTGAAATTCATTACAACTCCGGCCAGTATTTGGTGCAAACACTGCCTTTGCCCTTTGAATGTGAAACCTTTGCAAGCCAACAAGAACCGCTTTTGGGTGTCTCTATTGATATCGACCCTGTTTTATTATCTGAGTTGGTTTCTGTTTCTTCTGAAGATGACTTAAAACCATCTGTATCTTATTTTCCTATGTCGTCCGTACCAATGAGTGACGAGATGACCGAATCCGTGTCTCGTCTTATTAAAGCCTTGCACGATCCACATACCGCAAAAATCATGGGGCAAAGCCGAGTTCGAGAAGTGATCTTTGAAGCTTTACAAAGTCCTCAAGGCGCGGCATTACGTGCCTTAGTTGTAAACCAAGGGCGTTTTTCACTGATAGTGAACGCGCTTAAACAGTTACATCAGCAGCTGGATCAAGAAATTCGAGTGGAACAACTGGCTGAAGATGCCAATATGAGTGTTTCAAGCTTCCACCATCACTTTAAAAATATCGCTGGGTCGTCTCCTTTACAGTACCTGAAGCGGTTGCGACTGTTAAAAGCGCAAATGCTGCTAAACCAAGGGAAATTGAATGTCGGCCAAATTTCGGTAGAGGTGGGTTATAAAAGCATTCATCAGTTTAGTCGAGACTACAAACGTTACTTTGGTGCGCCTCCGACCAAGGATAAATTAAAAGAAGGTGCGG
This sequence comes from Marinomonas sp. FW-1, assembly GCF_005222245.1. Taxonomy (NCBI): domain Bacteria; kingdom Pseudomonadati; phylum Pseudomonadota; class Gammaproteobacteria; order Oceanospirillales; family Oceanospirillaceae; genus Marinomonas; species Marinomonas sp. FW-1. The sequence continues at coordinate 3,952,635 of NZ_CP025987.1, forward strand.
TCCTCTGACCTTCTTTGGCTTAGCGCTTTATTTACCTACTTGAATTTACTTACTTGAATTTAATAGACGATCGGTCTAATTTTAGATCCATCATGTTTTAATCGTTTAGGTACAAGAATTTGCTTCATGTTCTCGATACATCAAATAAGCCTCGTCGTGGGCGTCCAAAAAAGCAAAGCGCAGACACTTTGGATACCCGAGAAGCCTTATTACGTGCTGGAATGCAGGTATTGACGGAGTCTGGTTTTACTCGCAGTGGTATTGAACCTATTTTAAAGTCGATAGGAGTGCCAAAAGGGTCTTTTTATCATTATTTTCAAAGCAAAGAAGCGTTTGGTTTGGCGGTTCTATCCCGATACCGTCGCTACTTTGAAACGAAATTAGATAAGTTTTTACTGGATAGCGCTATTGCTCCGTTAGAGCGTTTACAGCGATTTGCTCAAGATGCCCAAGACGGCATTGTTAGACACGAGTTTAAGCGCGGTTGTTTAGTGGGCAACTTAGAACAAGAATCAAGCTTACTGTCCGAAGCATTTCAAGAGCAATTACAAGCAACCTATCAAAGTTGGCAAGTGCGAGTCGCCAATTGTTTATTAGAAAGTCAGAAACAAGGCGAAATTGACTCTCAATGCAATATAAACGATGTCTCCCAAGCCTTTTGGATTGGCTGGGAAGGTGCTGTTCATCGGGCGAGATTAGCTAAAAGTACGCAACCATTAAGCTTGTTCATGGTGTTTTTTATCCAGGCGATTCGAAAGAAAACCAATTAATGACATAAGCCAAGCGAAGACGCTTGGTTTTTTTAGTTATATAAATAGACGATCGGTCTAAATTTGGAGGATGTATGTTTAAAGGCTTATTGATAACGCAAAAAGACAAACAAAACGCCATTTCTGTAGCAGAGCTAAGTGAAGATCAGTTGCCAGCGGGCGATGTATTGGTGGAAGTTCATTACAGTACTTTAAATTATAAAGACGGCTTAGCCATTACAGGTAAGTCCCCTATTGTACGTTCTTTTCCAATGGTGCCTGGAATAGATCTCGTTGGTAAAGTTCTACAAAGTGATTCAGAGCGCTTCTCTGTCGGCGATTTTGTAGTGCTGAATGGGTTTGGTGTCGGTGAAGTACACTGGGGTGGATTAGCAGAAAAAGCGCGTTTAAAAAGCGAATGGCTCATTCCTCTTCCTGAAGGTATAGATGCTAAGCAGTCTATGGCAATAGGTACAGGAGGTTATACTGCCATGTTGTCGGTACTTGCTCTTGAAAAACAAGGCGTTACGCCAGAATCAGGCGATATTCTTGTCACTGGCGCAAATGGTGGTGTTGGCAGCTTTGCAATTCGCCTACTGAACCGCCTTGGTTATCACGTCGTGGCGTCTACTGGCCGAGTGGAAGAAAGCGAGTATTTGAAGAACCTTGGTGCAAGCGAAATCATTGATCGAAATACTTTGTCTGCACCTGGTAAACCTTTACAGAAAGAGCGTTGGGCTGGTGTCATAGATTGCGTAGGAAGTCATACCTTAGTTAATGCGTGTGCGACTACCAAATACGGCGGTGTGGTCACTTGTTGCGGTTTAGCACAAGGCATGGATTTCCCTGCTTCTGTGGCGCCTTTCATCTTACGAGGCATCAAGCTGATTGGTATCGACAGTGTTATGCGCCCATTAGAAGACCGCATCGAAGCATGGCAGCGCCTGAGTGAGCTTTTACAGCCTGAAGATTTTAACAGCATGAGCGAAGAAATCCGCTTAGACGATGTCGTAGAAACGGCGAATAAGCTACTTGAAGGAAAGGTACGTGGTCGTGTGTTGGTAAATGTAAAAGCTTCATAACTATATTTTCTGTTTCACCGGCCAGTACTCGATAGTATTGCAGCACTTATCCAATCAGGGCCATTTGGCCATTTGATTGGATAGTGACTGGTATAGAGAATAAAAACGTTACGGTTTTTTTACGCGCCAATACCTGCGCCCTTTGATACAGTCTTACTTGTGCTCTTCCTTACTTAAAAGGCTGTGACAAGCGACACCATGAAAATGACAACATCCACTATCCCTTCTCACTATTTAGCTGTGCTGGCGGTTTGTACGGCTTTACTGATCAGCTATGGATTGGATATTTGGCTTGGTTCAAATATTGCCGTATTACTGATTTTGCAGCTGGCTGTGGTGGTTGTCGCTTTATCCTGTCGTTCTCGTTGGGTATATGGCGTGGCGCTGTTTGAAGCGCTGTGTTTCAACTTTCTGTTCACTGTACCGCGTTATTCATTCGAGATGTTTAATGGCGATGACATGGTGAATTTGCTGGTATTTCTGTTGGTGGCTGTGATCACCAGTAAGTTAGCTGAGCTATACCAAAATCAGCAAAACCAATTAAAACAAGAGCAGCTGCGTAACAGTATTTTGTTATCGGTTTCTCATGACCTACGTACGCCTTTGTCGACCATTATTGGCACTTTAAGCACCTTAAAAGAATACATGGCGAAGCTCTCGGAGCAGGAAAAGCAAGAGCTGCTAGACAGTGCCACTATCGAAAGTCATCGTCTTCATCAATACATTGAGAACTTACTGCAAGCGACAAAACTGCACCATGGCGCTGTGCTTCCAAAAGTGTCAGAGCAATCTGCTGTTGCCATTATTCACCTTGTTATGGAGCGTTTTAGTCAGCAAAAATCCCGTTTAATTCTACAGTTAGACGATAAGCTGCCGCTGGTTTTGGTGAGTGCGTCGCTTATTCAACAGGCCATTTTTAACGTTATCGATAATGCCTTGCGATATTCACCAATAGACAAAACTGTCACCATTTCAATAAAGACATTAGATACAAACAGCAAGCATCCTCAAGTTGTGATTGATGTACGAGATCAAGGGATTGGCATTAGTACAGCCCAGTCTGAAAGCATCTTTCAGCTGTTTTACTCGGTCGATTCTTTTAAGCGAAATGACAGCGGCACAGGTTTGGGATTGGCGGTATCAAAAGGCATTATTGCGGCTCATCATGGTTCTATTCAATCCGTTCCTGTCGAGCAAGGCTGCCTAATTCGTATCTGTTTGCCTGCGTGCGTTGAGCCGCCCATTAACGATAAAGGCAAGGCATCATGACTTCTTATAAAATTTTGGTGGTCGATGACGAGCCACAAATTCATACCTTTATTCGGATTTCATTAGCGGCTGAAGGTTTCGAGTATCTTGGTGCCGAATCCATTGGCGCTGCGAAACGTTTGATTGAACAAAATTCACCGCATTTGTTGATTTTGGATTTGGGCTTGCCAGACGGTGATGGTATGGATTTGGTTAACTTTGTGCGTTCCACCAGCAACACACCTATTTTAGTTCTGACTGCTCGGGATGAAGAAGATGAAAAGATTCGCCTGCTTGAATCTGGTGCGAATGATTACCTGAGTAAACCCTTCGGCATTCGCGAATTAATTGCTCGAGTGAAAGTTTTACTAAGAGATTTAGTGAATACTCACTCACCTGCTGATGTTCTAGAAACAAGTAATATTAAGTTAGAAATCAGCACCAATCAGGCATGGTTGCAAGGCTCGCCCTTGGCGTTAACCAAGAAGGAGTTCGCCTTTTTACGCATGCTGATGGCTACGCCAGACAAACTGGTGATGCAAGAAGAGTTACTAGCTAAAATTTGGGGCATGACCCATACCCGTGACTCACACTATTTACGGATTTTAGTCAGTCAGTTGCGTAAAAAACTCAATGATAACGCTAATGACCAGCGAATCATCAAAACAGAACCTGGTCTGGGTTATCGACTGTTATCAGACCGTTAATCCGAGACTTTTGCACGACTACTGCGCTTGCCAATACTTTGTTAAAAATAGACTCAAAATGCTCATTTATAACCCATAAACTCTGCTTTTTCGTCTATTTTTGCCTCGTCTTGGCTTCGCTCGTGACTTCGTGCAAAGGTCTCAATCTATTAAAAATGTTAAAAAATTCTTAAAAGACATAAATAAAAGGTAGTCAATATGGCGCATTTCACTGTGATTGGTTTAGGGCGTTTTGGTGTTGCAGCAAGTATGGAACTGATTTATTTAGGTCACACAGTCACGGGGGTTGATCGAGATGCAAAAATTGCTGAAAAGTATGTTGATGATTTCACTCAAGTGATGATTTGTGATTCCACCGATGAAAACGCACTAAAAGAACTCGACTTAATCAACAGTGATGCTGTGCTGGTGGCCATTGGTGAAGACATGGAATCCAGCTTGTTGTGCATCTTGGCGTTGAAAAAGCTCGGTGTGAAAGAGATCTGGGTCAAAGCCAGCAGCCGCGCGCACCATACGATTGTGTCTAAACTTGGTGTGGCACGGATCATTCATCCTGAAGAGGAAATGGGTGTGCGAGTTGCACAGGCACTGAATTACCCGATGGTGAACGATTATTTGTCTATTGGTCATGGTTTGTACGTGGTGGAGATTCATATCAAACCACAGCTAGACGAACGTCCTCTTGGTGATGTTTTAGACCCAGCAAAAGGAAAAGTTGATGCTGTGATGGTGAAACGCGAACAAGAGACGTTTTTGCAGATAGACAAAGCCTTTGTACTAAAAGAAAAAGATATCTTGTTGCTGTGTGGCCCTCGCAGTGAACTTAAAAATATCGCACCAAGGTTGGCTTGAGATGGTGAATTGGGATCCTGCGATTGTCGCTATAGAACGTCACCCAAAAGCAGCGAAAAAAATCATGGCGGCGCCACCTTTGATTTTATGCGGTGGGTTTTTATTGCTGATTATTATCGGCACTTTGTTACTTAAATTACCGATTGCCACCACACAACCGATTTCTTGGTTACACAGCGTTTTTACAGCCACATCTGCTGTCACAGTGACAGGTCTTGTGGTGCAAGATACGGGCACGGTATTCACTACCTTTGGTCAAGTAGTGATTGCACTTTTGATTCAATGTGGTGGTCTTGGCTTAATGACCTTCGCTATTGTTACTCTCGTCGCGTTAGGCGGCCGTATTGGTTTTTTGCAACGTACCGTCGCCATCGAGGCTTTTAATCAAACAGACGCCTCCACCATTGTTTCTACCGCCAAGTCAGTATTAGTCTTTTCCTTGATCGTAGAAACCATCGGTATGCTGATTCTTGCGCTGCATTGGAGTGATTCCTTGGGTTGGAAAACCAGTTTATTTCATGGCTTTTTCTACACCATCAGCGCCTTTAACAACGCTGGATTTGCACTTTCATCAGCGAGCTTGATGCCTTATGTGGCCGATCCGATCGTGAATTTTACTATTAGTGGTTTGTTTATCATCGGTGGTTTGGGGTTTTCCGTATGGATTGATCTGATGAAAAATCGCCGCTGGGCGAGACTTTCGCCCTACAGCAAAATGATGATTACCGGCACCATAGTTATTAACCTTGTTGCCTTGCTTGCTATTTATTTTATTGAATACAGCAATCCGAATACTCTTGGTCCACTGAGTGAAACGGGCAAATGGCTGGCTTCCTGGTTTCAAGCGGTAACACCACGCACCGCTGGGTTTAACACCCTCGCCATTGAAGAACTAAGAGACGCGACGACGTCACTCATGTTGGTGCTGATGTTCATTGGAGGCGGCTCTTTGAGTACCGCCAGCGGCATCAAGGTCGTAACGTTTATGCTGCTGGTCTTAGCGACTTACGCTTACCTGCGCCGCGATGAAGAAGTAAACGTGTTTAAGCGCGAGATTCCAAAGGAAGTAATCAGCAAAGCGCTGGCCTTGAGCATGATTTCGATTGGTGTCACCTGGTTGGCGATATTCATATTGTTGGTGAGTGAGAAGCACGCACAGATGATTGACGTGGTGTTTGAAGCCGTATCGGCATTGGGTACGGTTGGCCTTTCTCGAGGGTTAACCGGATCATTGAGTAATATGGGAGAAGGTATCATTATCTTCTTGATGTTCATCGGCCGCCTTGGGCCACTGACGCTGGCCTACTTCCTCGCCAGCCCAAGAAGCAAAAAAGTCCGCTATCCAAAAGTTAAAATGACCGTGGGTTAAGAAGCTTTTCCACGCTCTAAGTCCAATAGCTTGGAGCGTGGAATACGCTATTTTTTCTATTAACGAAATGCTTTTAGCCTTCGAAACTTCCCCCATATTCTTTCGGAACAAGATCCACCTCTTCATCGCCCGTTTTTATTAGGTTGACGATCATTTGCGCGGCTAATGATGGTTGATGTGCGATTGACATAGCGCCTGCTTCTTGTTCTTTAGAAGTGTTTAAGCCGGATTTCACCGAGCCATAGAACTCGGTCGCTGTCATGAAGGGGTGTAGTAAAGAGACAGTGATACCTGCATCCGCTAGTTCAAGCCGTGCCACTTTTGAGATCATGTTCAGTGCTGACTTTGAGCTCGTATAAGCCGCTGAACCTGGGTACGTTGCTAAGGTCGCGCCCGAGCTAACATTGATGATGCATCCGGCTTGTTGTTTGCGCATCAAGGGAATGACCGCTTGCATCATATTCAGTGGCGCAACGGTGTTTAGATTTAATAGTTCCCGAAAGTCTTCAATGCCGATATCTTCAATTGTGGCATAGAGTCCCTGTCCCGCGTTGTTGATCAATACATCGATTCGGCCATATTTTTCTTGCGCGATCTGGACGGCTTTTTGAACCTCGATGGGGTTGGTTACGTCGCAGGGTAAGGCCAGAACATCGTTTCCCAGCGTTTTTGCTAGATCATCAAGTCGATCTTGCCGTCTTGCTAATAATACGGCTTGAGCACCTGCTTGAACGACCGCACGTGCTGTCGCTTCACCAATACCTGATGATGCGCCTGTAATGAGGACGACTGAATTTTTAATTTCCATGGCATATTTCCTATTCGAAAGACGTGGAGTGGTTAAAATAAACAAACATGTACTTCAGAGAGCCCATTAGGTATCTCTATTACATTGCCAATATTTATAACAAACCCACTAAACGCTGGCGTGTTAGTTTCTGTCTATAAAATGCCTATTCCTGCTTAATTTATTGAGGCTTGATGAAAGCTATGCTAGAAAGAGTGATATGAATCATCCGCTTGAAAAACTAAGGTCTCTTGTAGAAAAAAGGGCTAAATCCGTACTTACCCAAACCAAAATTCCTCGTTTGGATATTCTTAGAGTTAGTCAGCCGACAGAGCTTTTTCCTGAGATCTATCAACCCCTGATTAGCCTAATCCTGCAAGGGAGTAAAAGGATTGTCATCGGGGATCAAGTCGTCGACTATCGTGCGGGACAAAGCTTTATTACATCCGTCGAGGTGCCTGTGATTGCCGAAGTGGTTGAGTCGAGTCCGACTTCCCCCTATCTGGCTTTGCGGCTTTCTCTCGACCGAGCGTTAGTGACAGAGATTTTATGTGAGATGGATAGCCCCTTGAGTTTGTCTGAAACGAGAGGTTTTTGCATTGACCAAGTGAGTGATGATCTTGCTGATGCATGGTATAGGATGATCCGTCTTAGCGATCATCCGGATGATATCGACTTAATCGCGCCTCTTATTGAACGCGAGATCCTGTATCGAATGCTGCGTGGCCCACAAGGTGCGGTGTTAAGACAAATAGCCGGTATCGATGATCGTTTTTTCCAAATCAGAAATGCCATTACATGGATTCGCAAACACTACGCCACGGCATTTCGGGTGGAAGAACTTGCCGCTACCGTGAATATGAGCCCGTCGGCTTTTCATCGACGTTTCAAGGCAACGGTTGGATTGTCGCCTCTTCAGTATCAAAAACAGATCAGATTATATGAAGCGCGCAGGCTACTCTTTACTGAACTTGGCGGCGTCGCTGCCGTTGCTTTATCAGTGGGTTATGAGAGTCTGTCACAGTTTAGCCGAGAATATTCTCGGCTGTTTGGCGCGCCCCCCGCACGTGACATCAGAACCCTTCGCCAAGATGCACAAGGGGGGGTTGTCATCAGAGCTTTATGATCCCGCCATTATCTCGGACCAGGTGTGAGCATGTTTTATTTACCAATACAAAACGAGCCAAAGATACGGCCTAGCAAGTCGTCGCTGGTGAAAGCGCCGGTGATTTCGCTAAGAGCTTGTTGAGCTTCTTTTAGATCTTCTGCCAGCAATTCCCCTGCGCCGTAACCGTGAAGTTGCTCGTTACCTGCGTCTAAAAAGCGGTTGGCTTTGTTAAGTGCTTCGATGTGACGGCGACGGGCGATAAATCCTCCTTCAGTCGTGCTGTCGAAGCCCATGACGGCTTTTAGATGTTCAGTTAAATCGTTGACGCCCTCACCTGTTTTTGCCGATAGAGAGACCACAGGGACGCCTGAGACCATTTCAATGCCCGTGCCTTCTTTGGTCAAATCGACTTTGTTGCGCACCAAGGTTAAGTGTTTGGTGTCGCCGAGTTTCTCCATAAATTCTGGCCAGATTTCGCTTGGGTCTTTTGAATCAATCGATTGGCTGTCGACCATCATTAGAATGCGATCCGCTTTGCTTATTTCGTCCCATGCGCGCTGAATACCAATACGTTCTACTTCGTCTGGGCTGTCGCGTAAACCGGCTGTATCGATAATGTGCAGTGGCATGCCATCTAGGTGAATGTGTTCGCGCAAGACATCACGAGTGGTGCCTTCGATGTTGGTGACAATGGCGGATTCTTTACCTGATAAGGCGTTCAATAAACTGGATTTACCAGCATTAGGACGACCCGCTATAACGACGCTCATGCCCTCACGAATCAAGGCGCCTTGGTTGGCTTCTTTAAGTACTTCAATGAGCTTATTTTTGATGCCAGCTAGCTCTGTGGCGACTTTGCCGTCACCGATGAAGTCGATCTCTTCTTCTGGAAAATCGATCGCCGCTTCGACGTAAATACGCAGGTGAATCAAGGCTTCGACCAGTTCGTCAACGCGTTTTGAAAAAGCACCCTGTAAGGAACGTAACGCGCATTTGGCGGCTTGTTCTGATGTGCTGTCGATTAAATCGGCAATGGCTTCCGCTTGGGTTAAATCCATTTTGTCGTTCATGAATGCTCGTTCTGAGAACTCGCCTGGACGAGCTAAACGTGCCCCAAGCGCCACACAATGGCTAAGCAGCATATCCATAATCACGGGGCCACCGTGACCTTGTAATTCAAACACGTCTTCGCCAGTGAAGGAGTTTGGTCCTGGGAAATATAAAGCGATGCCTTCATCAAGCTGTTCTTGATTCGTAGTTCTAAATGGCACGTAATGGGCATAGCGAGGTGTAGGTTCAAATCCCACTATTTGCTTGGCGATGGCAAGGCTTTTTGGACCCGATAAACGAATGATACCTACGCCACCTCGGCCGGGAGCTGTGGCTTGTGCGGCGATGGTGTCTTGGTCTGTGGCGTATTGGAAGTCAGTCATAGTCAAACTCTGTGCGGTAAAAAATTAAATAGCGATGAAGCTATTGTCCGTTAGCGAAGCAAACATGGCAATCTAAACGTAAAAAAGGCCTCCCATTGGGAAGCCTTTTTAATCGAATCATTAGCCGTTTAGTATCAGGCTTCTTTTTCGATGCGTTTGGTAATTACATACTGTTGCAAGATAGACAACGTATTGTTTGTTACCCAGTAAAGAACTAGACCCGCTGGGAACCATAGGAAGAAGATAGAGAATGCCACTGGCATAATCTTCATGATTCGAGCTTGCATTGGATCTGGAGGCGTTGGGTTAAGTGATTGCTGAACAAACATACTGATACCCATCAAGATCGGCAATATGAAGTAAGGATCCATCACAGATAGATCGTCAATCCATAAGAAGAATGGCGCATGACGCAATTCAACCGATTCCATTAATACCCAGTACAAAGAAAGGAAAACTGGCATCTGAACCAAGATAGGCAAACAACCACCTAATGGGTTAATTTTCTCTTTCTTGTAAAGCGCCATCATCTCTTGCGACATTTTCTGGCGATCATCACCGTACTTTTCTTTTAGCTTGGCAATTTCAGGGCCAAATTTACGCATTTTGGCCATTGAACGGTAGCTTGTAGCAGATAGCTTGAAGAAAACAGCTTTTACACAAACCACAACCAAGATGATCGCAATACCCCAATTGACCACGAAAGATTGGATCAAGGTCAATAACCAGAATAGTGGTTTAGCTAACCACCATAACCAGCCGTAATCGACGGTCAAATCTAGGTTTTCAGCGGTCTCTTCAAGATGATCTTGTAGTTTCGGACCCACGTAGAAAGTAGAGCTTAATGTGCCCTGCTTACCTGGTGCGATTTCTACTGGCGTGCCAGTGAAGCCGATGATGTTAAAGTCACCATTAGTACGAGTTTGCAGGGTAACTTTCTGGCCTTGTTCTGGGATCCAAGCTGACACGAAATAATGCTGAAGTACCGCTACCCAACCTTTGGTTGTGGTGGTTTTTATCGGTTCTTCTTTCATATCAGAGAAAGAAATTTTACTGTATTTCGTTTGTTCGTCCGAAATAGCACCGCCTAGATAAGGCTGTAAGCCCATGCTAGTTGCTTGGCTAGGATCTGGCGTATTATCGCGTTTGATCTGAGCAAACTGAGTGCCGCGCCATGTATTAGATGAAGCGTTGTCCACAGTGATCAATTGGCGAATACGGTATTTGCCTTTCAGAAAGCGGAAAGTTTTTGTGTATTTCACGCCTTGTGCATCTGTGTAGTAAAGATTGACATCAAGAGAATCTTCACCTTCCGCTAAGGTATAAGCGGTTTTTTCAGATTGGTAAACTGGGCGACCTTCAGGAGAAGCGTCTGGACCATTTTGTCCAACTAAACCACTTTGAGTCACATAAGTACGTTCGCTGCCATCTTCTAAAATAACAAATGGATCAGGCTTGCCTAATTCTTTTTTGTATTGAAGAAGAGCGGCTTCAACTAAATCACCACCGACAGGATTGATCGCAACACGAAGGGTATCGGTTGTGACTTCAATCAATTTCCCAGGTGCGATTTTTGTCACACTTTGTGGGATTTCGGCATTGGCTTCGGTTGTGCTTTGAATTGCCGTAGGCAAATCATTGCTCACTTGAGAGTCTGTCTCAGATTGAGACTGTGTGCTTTGAGCTACGCTTTGAGTGGACTGAGGACCATAATCTTGGCTCCACTGTAAAAACAGTAGGTAGCCACTGATAAAAAGCGCACCCCATAAAAAGTAACGTCTGAAATCCATGGTATTCAACTAATTTGTTTGGTTGGACAATAGGTTCACAGAACCCTTATAAAAATCACGCGCTATTAAACCAGCCTTTGGCAGTTTTTTCAGCCTATTTCTGTCTAGATTGGTCGCGTTTTTTATTTTGAGCGGGTTTTTGGGCTTTTTTTGCCAATTGATCCCACGCTTTGTCGAGTCGTTTGTGCAAATCCGCATTTTCTAGCTCTTTGATACCTTGTCTTGCTAAGAAGACAATATCAAGACCGGAAAGTGGTGTTTTGTGGTGACGAAAGGAATCACGTACCAAGCGTTTGATACGATTCCTGCCTACCGCGCGTTTATCCGTTTTTTTAGACACAATTAGACCCAGTCGAGCTTGGTCGTCATCTCGTTTTCGTGCCAATAAAAGGAATTCGCCTGCGAAGACTTTGGAGGAAGTGTCGTTAAAGACAGATTGATAATCCCCGGCATTCAGAAGTCTGACATGCCGAGGAAAACAATATTCGGTCATCAGCGTGCTTATGCGCTTAGAACCTTGCGGCCGCGAGCACGACGACGAGCGACGATTTGACGTCCGCTTTTAGTAGCCATACGAGCACGGAAACCGTGGTTACGTTTGCGTTTTAGAACGCTAGGTTGGAAAGTTCTTTTCATCTTAATTCTCTCACTGAATGCAGTGTTTGAGTTTTGAGGGTTAGCGGTCGCCAAGCCTCTACATTTGATTGGTCAAATCAGGGCGCGGATTTTAGAGCCTTTCCTCAGTAAATTCAATGCTTCGCGGCGCAATTTTATCAAATAAATAGCTTCACAATTCATTAAACACTTACACACAGACTTCTACCTTGGTAGTGGATAAAGAAAAATATATTTTTGGATTTTATCCACAGAGAGGTTTTTTAATGATTTATTGTGTATAAAAATCAAAAAGATAAAAAATTTTCTGCCTGTGAACAAGATAAAAATAAATCCATGTTAGTATGTGTATAACCATCACTTTTATACACATGGGAAAAGTTTTATCTACCGATGTGTATAACCTACTATGTTATTAACATTTTTGATTTTAAGAGGTCGTGTGGTTTATTTTCCATTTATGTGTGGATAACTTTTATTGCCCGATGTAAAATCCGCTTCT